>JBBIUE010000013.1:0-76754 GCA_037440405.1 Pirellula sp.
ACCCGAAACCACCTCATCAACAGCCTGATTCCTCCCCCGACCCGTGAACGGTTACCTCTGGCTCGCACGGCTCGGCGCGAAAGTTACCGGGTACGCTTTAGAACCTCCCACCGACCCAAATCACTTCACGCAGAGCCAAGTCTTGGACGTGCTTCAGGATCACCAGATCTCCGACGTTCGGGATACGCAATCCTTGCTTAGGACCCTACGAAGTTCTCGGCCCGATCTCATTCTTCACTTGGCGGCGCAATCGATGGTGCGCAGAGGCTACCGAGAACCATGGGAGACGTTTTCCATCAATGTCATGGGAACCGCAAGCGTGCTCGAAGCAATTCGACTTTGGGGCGAGTCTTGCTCGGCCGTTCTCGTGACCAGTGACAAGTGCTATGAAAACCGAGAGCAAATCTGGGGGTATCGAGAAATCGACGCGATGGGAGATCACGACCCCTACGGAGGAAGCAAAGGTGCTGCGGAATTGGTCATCCGCTCGTACCGCGATTCGTTCTTTTCCGTAGAGAGAATCGCTGAGCACGGAGTTAAAATCGCTAGCGCTCGCGCCGGCAATGTTATCGGAGGGGGGGACTGGACCCCGGATGCCCTCATTGTCGATGTGGTCAAAGCACTATCGTTGGGCAGACCGGTGCAGATTCGAAGTCCCGATGCCTATCGTCCATGGCAACATGTTTTGCAGGCCCTGAGTGGCTATCTGACGTTGGGCGCTCGCATTCTAAGCAGCGATGACTCAAAGTATTGTAGCGGCTGGAATATCGGTCCTCTTCCTGGAAACGAAATTCCCGTGCGCGAAGTTGTTGAGTTGTTCCTTCGAGCTTGGGGGACCGGCTCATGGGAAGATTGCAGCGATCCGAACGCGCCGCGAGAAGCGACTATTTTGCGGCTCTCGATCGACAAAGCTCTTTGGAATCTCGGTTGGAAACCTGGTTGGGACGTCCGCGAGTCGATTCAGCAAACGGCTGCCTGGTACAAGACACAATCGATGGCCCCCCACCTCTCAACGCAATCCTACAGCTTGGCTCAGATCGCCGCTTACGAGCAGGTGTTTCAGTTTCAGCCCGAGTCCGTCACCGAGGTGGGCGACACCTCCGTTGAGAATTCGAAGACGGAAAGAGACTCGCTGATGAAAGCCTT
Source organism: Pirellula sp. (assembly GCA_037440405.1). Taxonomy (GTDB): domain Bacteria; phylum Planctomycetota; class Planctomycetia; order Pirellulales; family Pirellulaceae; genus JANMGV01. The sequence continues at coordinate 1,147 of JBBIUE010000013.1, forward strand.
CGTTTCTGGTCACATAGAAAGTTGATCCACGATGAAATTCGATCGATCCAACCAACTCAGGCAACGGGCACGTCAAATAATCCCAGGCGGATGCCATACGTACGCGAAGGGCGATGATCAATATCCTCACCTCTCTCCCGGATTTGTTGTCCGAGGACTTGGTTCCCACGTTTGGGACGCCGACGGAAACGAGTTTATCGAGTACGGTCAAGGGAATCGTTGTGTCGCACTCGGTCATGCGTTTCCCAAAGTGCTGGATGCTGTCCATCGCGAGTTGGAGAAAGGTGCCAATTTTACGAGACCTTCCGTGATCGAAGTCGAAGCGGCGGAAGCTTTGCTGAGATTGGTTCCCTCTGCCGATATGGTTAAATTCTGCAAGGACGGATCGGACGCGACGACCGCAGCGATGAAACTCGCACGCGCCTGGACGGGGCGCGATCTGATTGCCTGTTGTCACGACCAACCGTTCTTCGCCACGAATGATTGGTTCATTGGCACCACCCCTCTGAACGCTGGGATTCCCCAAAGCGTCAGGGACTTGACGCTCACCTTTGGATACAACGATATCGAAAGTGTGGAGCGGATGTTCGACGAACATCCTGGGCAGATCGCAGGGTTGATTTTGGAACCTGCGAAATATGAGGACCCCGAACAGGATTATCTCCATCGTGTCCGTGATCTTTGCAAACGGCACGGTAGCTTGTTCATTCTGGACGAGATGATCACTGGATTTCGATGGCATAATGGCGGCGGGCAAGCCGAATACGGCATCGAACCAGACTTGTCATGCTGGGGGAAAGCCATGGGAAATGGATTCTCCGTCTCGGCACTTGCCGGAAAACGAGAATTCATGGAATTGGGAGGACTCGAGCACGATCGGGAGCGAGTGTTTCTGCTTTCGACGACTCACGGAGCGGAAACGCATGCTTTAGCAGCCGCAATCGCCACCATCCAAACCTACCAACAAGAGCCGGTCATTGAAACTCTCTATGCGCGCGGTCGTCGCCTTCAACAGGAAGGAACTCAGATTATCGGAAGGCACGGCCTTTCTGAATACATTCAGATCATCGGACGGCCTTGCTGCCTAGTGTTTACGACCCTCGATCGGCAGTTCCAACCTTCGCAGTGGATGCGGTCTTTGCTTCTTCAAGAGACGATTCGCCGAGGGATTCTTATGACGACGCTGGTCGTCAGCTACACTCATTCGGATGAGGACATCGATCGCACGTTGGAAGCATTCGATGGCGCTCTAACGGTCTATCGCCAAGCACTCGACGATGGGGTCGAAAACTTCTTGATCGGGCCTCCATCCCAAGTTGTTTATCGCAGATACAACCATCCGCAGACGATTTCACGCTGATGTCGAAGGGGCAGTCTTTGGATTCAACGCCAACGCCGTGCAACCTCAACCAACTTGGGGCGGAACTGTTTGCGTTCGCAACGGAGTTGTTTCCTCTCCATCGAGCGATCACCGGTGCCGGAGTCCGTGCCACTCTCGATCTGATCGCAAAACGCATTCGCATCAAGCGCTATCAAGTTCCCTCCGGCACCTCCATTCTCGATTGGGAAGTTCCTAAGGAATGGAGCATGCGAGATGCATTTGTGAAACTCGGAAATGGACACCGATTGATCGATGTCGAGCGCTCGAATCTCCACGTAATTAGCTATAGCCTCGGAGCTGACCAGCGACTGTCCTGGGATAATTTGCAGCCACATCTCCATACGCTGCCCGATCGTCCTGATTGGATTCCGTTCCGCACGGCTCACTATCTCAATACGTGGGGGTTTTGCATCAATCAGCAGCAGAGGGACGAGCTTCAAAAACATTGCGAGCGCGATTCGGTGCATGTCCATATCGATGCCGAGCAGCATCCTGGTCACCTGGATTATGCCGAATGCTACTTGCCTGGCAGTAGCGACTGCGAATTTCTCTTGACAACCCACATTTGCCATCCGTCTTTGGCAAACGACAACGTTTCAGGAATGGTCGTTGCCACCGAGGTTGCACGCTATCTGTCGAATCTCGATCCTCTTCCGATATCCATTCGCGTCCTATTTGCTCCAGCGACTATTGGAGCGATCGCGTGGTTGGCGCAAAATCGAGACGCATGCCATCGTATACGAGGCGGCTTGGTTCTCTCCAATCTTGGTGACCGGGGACAGTTGACTTACAAGAGAAGTCGACGAGAGAATGCCTTGATCGATCGGGTCGCCGAGCATACGCTCGCAGTGATGACTCCGGGGCATCAAGTGAGGCCCTTTACTCCTTGGGGGTATGACGAGCGACAGTATTGCTCGCCAGGATTCGATTTGCCGATGGGTAGGCTGACCCGGACTCCCGAGGGCGAGTACCCTGAGTACCACACGTCGGCGGATGACTTGTCACTGATCCGAGCGGACTCGTTGGCACATGCCGTGCAAGCGATCGTCGCCATCATTTTAAGTTTTGCAGAGAGGATGCGCGGTTCTTCATCGTCAGATCACTGGACCGAGAGGATGACAATTGGGAGAATGCTCGAAGATCTGATGCAGGAGCAAGCGATCCGGCGACGGGATGCATCGATTTCGATTAGAGATAGCCAGCTCGCCGAATCGACAGACTGCGAACGCATGTTTTTGAATTTGCGGCCATTTGCAGAGCCGAGGCTTGACCGCTATGGCCTCTATTCAAGCTCGGTGGGATCGCAGGATTTGGACGATCGGCGTGCCGTTCTTTGGATGCTGAATCTTTCCGACGGCAAGCACTCTTTGCGGGATATTGCAGATCGCAGTCACATTGAGCCCGATAAACTGAATGTTGCGGCAAAATCGCTGGTGAATTGCGGATTGTTGCGAGAATTGGAATGATCGGAAGTCTGTGTTGCTGTTCCCGCAGCGTAAATTTCGCGTAACCGCTCACAACCGGAGCGAATTGTGAGCAAGAATTCTGAATCGGCTGCAACGTACTATCGTCCGGTTCCTGGGTTCGTGCGGAAAAACCTAGGTCAGCAAGTTTCGGCCGGAGATTCGTGAATGGTTACGATTTCGTTAGCTGCGGTATGAGTCGCAGATCGCTAGGAATTCTCCTACCAGGAACACTATGAACGCAACTGCCCTTTCGTCGCCTGAAGTGACATCGACCAACTCACAAAAACCAATTCAGGGCTGCCGCTTTTGTGGCGAGCCGCTGCGCGAGACGTGCGTCGATCTTGGAATGTCTCCGTTATGCGAAAGCTGGTTGGCGGCATCCGACCTGAATCGCATGGAACCGTTTTATCCGCTACATGCCTATGTATGTCATCGCTGCTTCTTGGTTCAGGTCAACGAATACGTCAGCGGCGAAGAAATTTTCGGCGGTGAATATGCTTACTTTTCGTCCTTCTCGGATTCGTGGTTGGCGCACGCGAAGCGTTATGCGCTCGAAGCGATCGATCGATGGAAGCTTGGTAAACACAGCCAAGTCATCGAACTGGCAAGCAACGACGGCTATCTTTTGCAGAACTTTGTAGAACGTGGAATTCCGTCTCTGGGTATCGAGCCAGCGGAGAACTGTGCGGCCGTTGCGATACAAAAAAGCATTCCTACCTTGTGCAAATTCTTTGGTGTGCGAACGGCCACCGAGCTTCGTGATCAAGGCATGCGAGCGGATCTCCTTATCGGCAACAACGTCCTAGCTCATGTTCCTGATCTCAATGATTTTGTGGCAGGTATCAAGTTGTTGCTGGCGGATCATGGCGTGAACACGATGGAATTCCCGCACTTGGTCACAACCATGGAGGGGAATCAATTCGATTCGATCTACCAAGAGCACTACTGCTACTTTTCGTTTCATACGATCGAACGTGTCTTTGCATCACACGGATTAACCTTATTCGATGTCGACCAATTATCAACACACGGTGGATCGCTACGCATTTATGCTCGCCATCAGGATGATGAATCGAAACCGATTTCCCATCGCGTGAACGAACTGCGACAGCATGAGTACGACCTGGGCTACGCAGATTTGGAGGTTTACCGCTCCTTTGGCGAGCGAGTGATTCAAACCAAGCACAAGTTGCTCGACTTGCTTATCCGCTTGAGACGAGAAGGGAAACAGATTGCCGGTTACGGAGCACCGGGAAAGGCCTCGACGTTGCTGAACTACTGTGGAATCCGCGAGGATTTGATCGCGTACACCGTTGATCGCAATCCCTACAAGCATGGACGCTTTATGCCCGGCGTTCGCATTCCTGTTTTTACCACCGAGCGAATTCGCGAGACCAAACCGGATTATGTAGTGATTTTGCCTTGGAATCTGAAGGACGAAATCATGAACCAATGTGCTTATATCCGCGAATGGGGAGGTCAGTTCATCCTGCCGATTCCAGAAGCCATGATATTGTAGTTGCTCGATGGAAACATAATTGGCTAAGAGCAACAGTCAGGTTGGGACTTCGATTACAAAATTTCGCTATCGTGAAAGCGCTTGCTCCAGGTCATTCTGCAAATCGGTGACGTCTTCCAGCCCCACGGATATGCGGATCAGCGAATCCCGAATCCCGAATCGCTGGCGAGCTGCGGCGTCATAGCTAGCGTGGGACATGGATGCCGGCTGTTCGATGAGCGATTCGACCGCGCCGAGGCTGACAGCCAGCCCGAACAGTTTGGTCGACTCGCAGACTCGCTTGGTGCTATCGAGATCGCCATCGATTTCGAAGGAAATCATGGCACCAAATCCATTATCGAGCAATTGAGATGCGAGCTGATGTTGTGGGTGTTCTTCGAGCCCCGGATAGTAGACCTTCTTGACTCGAGGATGGTCTGCTAGCCAGCGAGCTAGATTCAACGCTGAACGGGACTGCTCTCGAACTCGCATTTCGAGCGTTTTTAATCCTCGCGCCAGCAAAAAGGACTCGAATGGTCCAAGGACAGCTCCTGTTGCGTTCTGAACAAAGGCCAGCTCCTTGAAAAGTGTTTCGACACGCGCGACCAGCACACCAGCGAGGCAGTCGCTATGTCCCGCAAGGTATTTCGTTGCCGAGTGCATACAGATGTCGGCACCGAGCTCAAGCGGGCGAGTTAACACTGGAGTCGCGAACGTGTTATCGACGCCGAGGAGTGCGTTGTTTTCATGCGCCAATTCCGCCAGGAGCGGCAGATTGCATATCGTCATCAGGGGATTTCCAATCGTTTCGACCCAAATCATCCGTGTGTTGGGGCGAACCGCATTCTTTACCGCGTCCAGATCATGGGCCGCCGCGAGAGTGACCTCGATTCCACTGCGATTGCAAATCTTGTGAAGGATGCGAAAGGTTCCACCGTAGATGTCGCTCCCAGCAACAACGTGATCACCTGCTTTGAGTAACATTGTGGCACAATGGGTTGCTGCCATACCTGAGGCGAAGGCCAAAGCGCCACATCCGGACTCCAAATTCGCTAGTGTCCGCTCGACATTGGCTCGCGTCGGTGAACCGCTGCGAGAGTAATCGAAGGTGCCCCAGGTCCCAGCGCCAGGTTGGATAAACGTGGACGCAAGGTGAATCGGAGGGACGACCGCTCCCGTCGCAGGATCGGGTTCATTGCCGACATGGATGGCTCGCGTTCGAAATTTCATTCTTCCAATGCCTGTTGTAAATCCTCGATGAGATCATCCGTGTCCTCGATACCACATGAGAGGCGGATCATGTTATCGGCAATGCCAAACTTGAGCCGATCTTCGGGGGAGTAATTGAAATAGCTCATGACCATAGGTTGCTCGATGAGGGACTCAACGCCACCTAGACTTGGTCCGATGCGAGGAATTTGAACTCGATCGATCACTCGCGCGGTTCGCTTCCAGTCGGCATCCTTGATTTCGAAGGTGATCAATCCGCCGAATCCGTGCATGGTTCGTTTGGCAAGTTCATGCGTCGGGTGGTTCGGTAGGCCGGGGTAGTAGACGCGAGCGATTCGAGGATGCCGGAGCAGAAACTCGGCAATGGCTTGACCGTTTTTATTGTGCTGTTGCATGCGGAGCGCGAACGTCTTGAGTCCCCTCTCAAGCAAGTAAAGGTTCTGCGGCGAGTTGATGCCGCCCATAATACCTCGAAGATAGCGGACGGATTCAAGTTGTTCTGCCGACCCAACGACGACACCTGCCAGCAAATCATTGTGGCCTCCTAGATACTTCGTCGCAGAATGCAGAACATAGTCCACTCCATAGTCCAAGGGCCGCAGATTGTACGGTGTCGCAAGAGTTGCATCGATCAGCGATTCGATGCGATACTTTCGACCGAGCTCCGCGAATCGTTCGAGGTCAATGACCGTAAGATGAGGATTGGTCGGAGACTCGCTAATCAAGAGTTTCGTGCGAGGGGTGATGCGATCCTCCATAGCCTGGAAATCACCAGTCTTGACCTGGTGCGTATTCACTCCGAATCGGCTGAGGTGTTTGAAGCAAAACTCGCGGCTGCGATGATAACATTCGTCAAAAAAAATGACCTCATCCCCAGCATTGAGCTTGGCCATGAGCAATCCAACGAACGCTGCCATTCCCGATGCGAAAACGATGGCATGCTCGCCGCCTTCCAGTGCCGCAAGCTTCTGCTCGACCACTTTTTCATTGGGATTTCCATAGCGGCCATATTCCTCACGCTGTTGCTTCTGCTCGATAAAGTCGATGACGGCCTGCGTCGATTCGAACGTGTAGGTGCTGGCGCAACAAATCGAGTCGGTGATCGCTTGCGAAGGTTTCTGACGTGCTTCGCCAGCATGGACGCAGAGAGTTCCCGATCCCTTGGAAAGAGAGCCGGAAGGGGTAGTTCGCTCGATGTTCATTTTCTGATTGGGCTTAAGGACTGGACGCGAAAATGCAAGAAAATAACCGCAGGTCGAAGGAACGCTGCGGTTCAGGTTGCTTTGCTTCCGAAGGAGCGACTCGCTGTCTGTCGCTTGCCCATGGTTGGCTCTTTAGCAGATGAAGGCTGCAATCGGCCGCAAATCCCTGAATTGGGATTAGTGTAGTTGTAAACGGCAATGCTATCAAGGCACGGTGCTACCGACTGATTGACGTCTGGAACACAGACGCTAGCGGCTATTTCCCTACACGTGCAGTGCGCATTCGCCGATGTGACGCGCATTAGTCCGCTTATCCTTGTCTGAAAGTAAGGTTCGGTGACGGCGACTACTCTTTCCTCGGAAGCGGATTTCTGCTATTCCCTCACCTCGCGGATTGTCAGATGGATTGAGAATGTCCGCGTTTTGCCAAGGCAATCCGCTGGATATCAGAGACTTTTCATTTTCGTCGATACTGATGTGGTTCGTTTCGGCACATTATGGAGGTGCAAGATGAGTTGGAAGCTTCGGATGATTCTCGGAATCGCGGCGATGTTGAGCTTGACGTTTGTCTTAAGGGTTCAAGCGGACGACGATTGCACGAACCGATGTTCGCAATCTTCAAAATGTTGCCCTGCATCTGTATGTTCTCAGGATTCACAGAAGTCCTGTTGCCCATCGACTAGCTCGGAATGCACGACTACAGAAACGTGTACTGGTCAAGATGGCTTTTCGAAGTGCCAGGCCGCTTGTAGCGATGAGGGTAAAACGTGCGTCGAAGTTGAAACGCAAGCTCCAGAGAGCTTTCTTTCTTTGCTGGCGAAGCTGCTAAACGGGAAGGCCAAGGGAGAGGTTTCGATTGGAGTGAGTCTAAGGTTGAGTGAACCAGCTGTTGCCGAAACTTCGGTCCCCTGTGTCGCAAAAGCGGATCAATACTTTTTGAATGCTCGCGTAACCGAACGGGACTCCAACTGTCCTGGTGATCCAGGTACCTGCATGGAACACGAAGACTGTGCAGGAGTTTCAACCATGTTGGATGATTCAGTTACCATGGCATCGGTCGTTCAGACTGCGACGCCTCCCGTACCCTACCCTGTTGCTCCGACATCTGCTTCGGCGATTCACTTTGATTCGGCACTTCGTTGCTTCGACCAGTCGTCAAGCGAAACGGAGGGGAGACTTGTCGAGTACATGGCTCGGGTCGCCGCTTTGGAGGCTCGCGTGGAGATGCTCCAGCAAATGTCGGAAATGCAAAGTGCTCATTTTCAGGAAATGATGGAGCTAGCCATCGAGAATGCAAAGCTTTCGGAGCGGCTTGCCCTGCTTGAAAAGCAACGTTCTACCGAAGAACAAACAACCGTGGCATCATCCGAACCCAAAGTTGTTCGTGTTCCGGCAAAGGCCGCCAACCACTCCATTCCGCAAGTCGGCAAGTGCTTGGATGCTGTTCAAGTTACCGAAGCATCATGTACTACGACCACGGAATGTCCAACGGTACCTGAGGTGCAGTTATCTTCTTCTGGCATCACGGTCCTGTTTCCAACCAGTTTTCAACTGCCACAGAAAATGAGGATCGACACAGGGACATTGCTTGAACAAGTTATTCGGGCGGTGGATGCACGCGATGCGACAAAAGCCAATGACAAATAGATCGCCGAAACGACGTTGTTTCGATAACTCTATCGACTGCTAGTCGTTTGACTGCAAGGCAATGAAGAGTCACTTTTCGGGCTGCGACAGCGTGTCGCGGCCCGTTTTCGTTCGTACCTTAGCGCTCTTGTTCAATTATGGACATGCAGGTATAGAATTGATGGAGGTAAGCGCAGTCATGTTCTGATGTCCATTCAAGCCTCTGGGTTAGCTCGATGAAGTATTGGCTTGTTTTATGCTTAGCCCTCTTCGGCCCTGCGACGGTGCTTGGGCAATTCGACTATGAGAATGCGCCGATTTGCTATGGAGCGGCTCCTGGAAATAATCGCATCGTCCGGTTGATGGAGCAATTGGAAGATGAGAGCTTTCAGATTCCTTGGGACGATCACACGGGATTTCTTCGCGGTTTACTTCAGTTGCTGGATATCCCCCAGGAATCGCAAACGCTGGTGTTTTCCAAAACGAGTTTCCAACTGCAGAAGATCTCCCCAAGCCGCCCTCGCGCGGTCTATTTCAATGAAGACACCTACGTTGGATGGGTGCGGGATAGCGAGATTATTGAGTTGGCAAGCAGTGATCCGGGACAAGGTGCTCTCTTCTACACGCTTGAACGGAGGAAGGACGGGCAAGCGCGGATCATTCTCGATCGTGGCCAATGTTTGATCTGTCATAGTTCGACTCGCACTCAAGGAGTTCCTGGCTTTCTTGTTCGCTCCATCTATCCGAACGGGTCGGGGCACGCCGTTTCAGGCACGTCGTCGTACTCAACGGATGACGCCAGTCCCTTTGAACAGCGGTGGGGAGGCTGGTATGTCACCGGGCATCACGGATCGATGAGGCACTTGGGGAATATCACCTACCAAGAAGATGGTTCGCAGAGTGGCTCGAAAGCGGATGCTGGTCAAAATCTGACCTCACTACCTCGCATCGTTCCCGTACAGAAGTATCTTCAACCGAGCAGCGACATCGTCGCTCTCATGGTATTGGAGCACCAAATTCAGATGCACAATTGGTTGACGCGCGTCGGCTTCGAAACGCGAATCGCCACACATCAAGACGAGACGATCAATGAAGCTCTCGGCCGCGAAAAGTCGTTTCAAACGGAATCGACTCGAAGACGCATTGCTACGGTCGTTGATAAGCTGGTGCGCTACATGCTGATGGTTGATGCCATCGAATTGTCATCGCCCGTGGAAGGTACTTCTGCATTTGCGGAAGAATTCTCAAAACGAGGGCGCCGAGACCCGAAAGGGCGGTCCCTTCACGAATTGGATTTGAAGACACGATTATTCAAGTATCGGTGCAGCTATTTGATTGACTCAGACTGCTTTCAGAAACTTCCGGAACCTGCCTTGAAGGTGATTGGAGCACGATTGCGAGAAATCCTCCTCGACGATGCCGCTGGTGCGAAGGAATTCCGACTGACCGACACCGAGCGGCGAGAGCTGTGTGAAATTCTTGCGGAAGTTCAGACGCCTTTCTGGATGACCTACGTATTGCCTCGCGAGTGATCGTTGAAATGACCGGCCTGTGAGCATCCCCATAACCCGCTCGACACAAGCTAACTCTCGGCCGCTTGTTTTCCTCAAAAGGCCCCATGGATTGTTTCCTTCATGAGTTTCCTGCTATCGCGGTGAGATGATGGGGACTCGAAATCCGGATCATCAATTCCGTGTGGAATGCGCTCCACGCAAATACTCATGGTCAAGCTATACTGTGAGAACATTCGCAGAACCTGTTCCGATGACCCACGCAGCGGATTGGGGAACTAGCGGCAATCATTCAGTTAGAAAGTGGACTCATGACCAAGAATCGATTCCCCATTTCTCGACGCACAGTGCTTCGCGGGCTAGGAGCCTCGGTGGGGCTTCCGTTACTTGATGCAATGATGCCTCGGGTCGAAGCTGCACCTTCCCAGTTTAAGCCTTGGAACGAGTCAAGATTCGAGCATCCCCGTACGATCTTTTGCTACGTTCCCAACGGCGTGAACATTTTTCAGTGGATGCCGCAAACGGCCGGTAGGAATTATGAGTTGTCGCCAACGTTGCGAGAACTCAGCGATCATCGTGATCGGTTTTCGGTAATTACGGGAATAGGACATCCCCATGCGAAGGGAGGGCACAGCGGTGCGGACACATGGCTGACCGGAGCTGATTTGCAAGCCGTCCCTGGTTCCGACTACAGCAATACTATCTCGGTCGATCAAGTTATTGCGGAATCGATCGGCAAAGAGACTCGTGTCCCATCCCTCCAACTTTCGGATCAATCGGGGACAGGAAGTGCAGGCCATTCGCATACGCTTTCCTTTGATCGCTCCGGTATTCCGCTCCCTGCGGAATCGTCGCCGCAGCAGATCTTCGAACGGTTGTTTGTTCCGGATACCGCGAAGGATCGTCAAGCACTTTTGCAGCGCTACGCGGAAAAAAAGTCGTTGCTCGACGAGGTTCAGCGCGAAGCCAAACGACTGCATCGTGCGCTCGGTGCCAACGATCGACAGAAGTTCGAGGAGTACCTGAACTCGGTGCGTGAGACCGAGCAGCGACTGGAGCGACTGGTCGCGTGGATCGATGTCCCGCAACCTGAAGTCAGCTCGAAAGACCTGCAATTGGCCAGCCAGCCCGGCGATGCACACGACCGACCCATGTGGTTGGATGTCATGCTGGAATTGTGTTATCTTGCGTTCATCACCGACACGACTCGCGTGATCGCTTTCGAGTGGTCCCGTGAAGCAGGAGGTTATGGCGGCGGCGGAGAGAATCATCACGAGCTTTCTCATCACGGCGGAGATCCCGGAATGCTCGAGAAACTCGGGGGCATCGACCGATTTCACCTTCAACGTCTCAATCGCTTCCTCGCACTCCTATCGAGTACCAAGGAAGGGGAAGGCAATATGCTCGATCGGACCTTGGTGATGTACGGATCGGGAATGAACTCAGGAGAAGGGGGGGATCATTCGCCGAAGAATCTTCCTTTGCTCCTTGCAGGAGGAGAAAAGCTTGGACTGAGCCACGGCCAACATCTCGCGTTCGATCCGTCAAACCACCCGCCACTTTCGAATCTGTACCTTACTCTATTGCATTCCTTGGCCATACCAATGGCGCGGTTTCAAGATTCGACCGGACCTTTGCCTGGTATTGCGGTCTAATCGGATTCGAATTCGACTACTTTCCGATCCTCAGCGACGAGCTCGCACGCACGTTGCCGTCGTCGGAGACCGGAATTCCTTGGGGAACGGCTTGTTGATCGCGTTGCAAAGAGTCGTTTACAAATGCTCTGATCCCATTTGCCGTTCGCTGACTTGACCAAACATTTGTCGAATCCAAGCACGGGCTGAGCTGATCGCAAGAAGAACGAAAAGTAGGCTTCGATCGGCCTGATACGTTGGTAAGGGACGAGACGTTGATCCCATGCTTAGGTATCAGGATAGGATTGATTGCGTCCTGGCTAGTGCTCGTCTTATTGCGAATTCAATTGAAATGCGTTACGGTTGGCTGGTTCTGAAATGACGCTTTCGATTTTACTCTGCGATGACTGACAAATGACCAGTTGGGAAGACAAGCACGCTCTCCTTGTAGGAGCGACTCAGGGATTGGGCTTGGCCATGGTCAAATGTCTTGCACGTCGAGGAGCCCTATTGACGTTGGTGGCCCGAAGCGAAGATCGACTTCGCGATGCAAAGGGGCTGGCGATTCAGGAAGGAGCCAGGGCTGTTCGCATCGTACCTGCCGATGCTTGTAACGGTCAGGAGCTTGAAGTCCGTCTCAGGGAGAATTTGGTAGATGGACCAGCGATCGACGTGGCTATCAATTTTGTAGGTCAGTCCGATCGGGGCTATCTGATGCACTTGAACGAGACGAATTTGCTCGAGTCGTATCGCGTGAATGTCGTCAGCGCCTGGAATGTCGCACGAGTCAGCTTGCCTTTGATGAACAACTCGGGAGGCACGATCGTCTTCGTCGGTTCGCTGGCCAGCCATCTCGCACCCGCTGGCATGGGTTGCTACGCGTTGAGCAAATTTCCACTAGTAGCACTGAGGCAGCAGTTGACGCTCGAGCATGCGTCGAGCAAGGTGCATTACATGCTGGTGTGCCCCGGTCCAATTCACCGCGACGACCAGGAACGCTATCGCCAATTGGTTCAATCGCGCGACCTTCCAGAGTCGGTCGCAAAGCCCGGCGGAGGGGCGAAACTCAGTGCATTGGACCCCTCGTGGGTGTGTGGGCGGATTTTGCGCGGCGTCGAGCGAGGCGAACGAGAAATCATCATGCCCTGGAAAGCGAAAGTGGCCGTTGTGATTAGCCGCATTTCTCCGCGACTCGGTGACTGGGTTTTGAAAAGTTCGATGCGAACTTGATCCTAGGGAATCAATTTCCAGTAGGCTAACGATTCACAACTGTTTAGAATCAAGCCGATTCGCGACAGGTTCCGGCAACCGTTACGCGTAAGCGTCCGTTGGTGTGGCTGGAAAGTCGCGAAAGCAAGGTGCTAACTCTCGCAAGCGGACTCGCCATAAATTCAGACCGTTAAACGATTGTGGTGTTCTCCAGCGAGGTCGTAGTTCCAGACCCTTGCGATCGATCAGCGTTGACTCGTATGGCCGATCGGATCAGCCAACATCAGATGGTTAACTATTTTTCACATTACGAGAAAGTTGAGTCATGAGCTATTTCCCGAATATTTCCAAGGTTGAGTACGAAGGTCCAAACAGTCGCAATCCTCTGGCCTTTCGCTGGTACAACCCGGACGAAATCGTTGAAGGAAAGTCGATGAAGGAGCATTTGCGATTCAGCATCGTTTATTGGCATACGATGCGAGGAACGGGATCGGATCCCTTTGGACCAGGAACGGCAGTGCGACCATGGGATGATGGCAGCAATTCGGTTGCGAATGCGTTGAAACGCGTCGAGGTCGCTTTCGAGATTTTTGAAAAGTTACAAGCTCCCTTTTATGCCTTTCACGATCGCGACGTAGCTCCCGAAGGTAGCACCCTGCGCGAGTCGCATGCAAACTTTGACCAAGTCGCCAAATTGCTGAAGGAGTATCAACAGAAAACCGGCGTCAAATTGTTGTGGGGTACTGCGAACATGTTCAGCCATCCCCGATTCATGCATGGTGCTGCGACGAGCTGCAATGCAGATGTGTTCGCTTATGCTGCGTCTCAAGTAAAAAAGTGCCTCGAGGTCACCAAGGAGCTTGGTGGTGAAAATTACGTTTTTTGGGGAGGACGTGAAGGCTATCAGTCCCTCTACAACACGGACATGAAACGCGAATTGGATCATCTAGCTCGATTCTTCCATATGGCGGTCGACTACGCCAAGAAGATTGGGTTCACTGGTCAGTTTCTCATCGAACCAAAGCCCAAGGAGCCAACAAAGCACCAGTATGATTCAGATGCTGCAGCCTGCTTAAACTTCCTCCGATCTTATGACCTGCTCCCGTATTTCAAGCTGAATATCGAGACCAATCACGCCACCTTGGCTGGCCATTCGATGATGCACGAATTGGACTATGCCGGTTTCCAGGGGGCCTTGGGGTCCATTGACGCGAACACAGGAGATTTGCTTCTTGGATGGGACACGGATCAATTTCCCACCGACATTTACCTTACTACTCAGTGCATGTTGGCCATTCTGAAGCATGGCGGGCTGGCTCCCGGAGGCGTCAATTTCGATGCCAAGGTTCGTCGAGAAAGTTTTGAGCCGATTGATTTGTTTTATGCTCACATTGGAGGCATGGATGCATTTGCTCGCGGTTTGAAGATCGCTGCCGAGATTCGACGGGACGGAGTTCTTAGCGATTTCGTCGCGAACCGTTACCGCTCATGGAATACAGGGATTGGCGCGAGCATCGAAAGTGGCCAAGAGAATTTTGAAAGCCTAGAAAAGTACATGCTCGAAAAGGGTGAGATCACCTCGAACGAGAGTGGCCGTCAAGAGCTCCTCGAAAACATCGTCAATCTTTATCTGTAGGCCCATCAGCGCCTTGCGGGATGGATGGCTCACTGGAATCTAGTTGCCTGGGAGGAGCAGTACCTTCAAACTGCTTCTTTGCCCAGGCTGCGGCTCCGATGGCCCCTGCGTCATCGCCGAGTTTGGCCAGTACGATCTTAACTTCGTTTCGAAAGCAGTCGAACACGAACTTTTCGGTCGCTTTTTCGATTTCGCTGAAATAGAGTTTTGGCATGGCTTCGACCAGTCCACCGCCTAGAACGATGGTGTCGGGCAAAAGGATGTGGATCAGATTTACGATGCAGATTCCAATTTGTTGAGCGGCCAGCCGTACGACTCGCTCGACTTCTTTGTCGCCGTCTTCGATCGCCTCCGCGATGGCGCGGCTTCGAATTTTCGCGATGTCGGTACCAACCGCCGCGAGAAGATTCGGAGCGTCGCCACGGATTGCCAATTTGGCGCACTCGGCTGCAATGGAAAGCCGACTTGCCTCCACTTCAACCGTCCCAGAAAGCTTTGCTCCACTTGTTCGCTGGCTACTACTGATGCGAGTATGGCCAATTTCCATGCAGGTTAGGTGTCGGCCGCGCAAGATGCTTCCCTCATAGACGCATCCGCCACCGATGCCTGTGCCAGGAAACAGTCCAACGGTGCAACGCGAGCCTTGAGCCGCTCCGAGGGAGTACTCCCCAAAGACTCCCGCGTCGACATCGTTGAGGACGGTCGTGGGACAACCGAGGCGCCTGGTCAAATAGGGACCGACGGCGACGTCCTTCCAATTCAAATTGACAGCGATTCTGACCACGCCAGTGTCCCATTCCACAGGACCAGGACATCCGATGCCAATCCCCAAAAGTTCTTGGGGAGTTGCCCCGATCTCCGACAGTGTTTTCTCGATCAGTTGAGCAATTCGGTCTAAGCTGGATGCGGTCCCATCCCCTGAGCCGGACTTCTTCCTCTTCTTTACGATCAAATTCAGATCGTTGTCAAAGATCGCACAAAGCATCTTTGTGCCACCCAGATCGAAACCTACCCAATATCCGTTTGCTGCCACGGTACCAACCCTGCCTTGTTCGGAAACTGTTACTGCAAGCGGAATAATTTAGCGGAATTTGAGGTCGAGTGTTTTGGGAGCGCAGAATAATGATCAGTTCCGTAGATGCTGCTATGCCACTCATTTGCAATTGGTTACCAATTTGCAGCGATCAGCTTCCATGCGAACGCTCTATGATCTTGACGGCTGAGAGGTTTCGACGATGCGCTGTGTGTCCTCCTCAGCCATGATGGACCATGAAACTGGATGAAGGTGGAACCGATGAATCGCTTGGTGATTTTGATGATCTTCTGCAGCTTGACGTTGATTCTTGCTGCTTGCGATTGGAACGCTGGTGGCATTGTCGGTAGTGAGGAGCAGGTACCGCTCGAAGAAATCCAGCAATCCAACAAGGTCTATGCCGAACAGATCGCGGCTGGCACGAAACAGGCGATGGAGGAAAGTCAGTACAGCGGAAAGTAACTCGGCAGTCACGGTTAGACCGCATCACCGATCAGCGAATTTGGCGCCGTACTCCCGTAGCCACTTCGAGTGAGCCTGAATTCTCGATACAAGTTCGTTTCCTATCGCGACAGGCTGTGCTTCGCTAAACGGTAACGTCCTCAAAATCGGATGGGAGAACTGATCGGGCAAAGGCTCAGCATTTGGTCGTATTGAGCCTCAGTTTGCATAAAAAAGAAGCAAATAGAGCTTCGCTAATGGAATAAAAGAGAGGAAACTATGGTCCATTGCTGAGGACGCTCAAAGGTTCGATCCTCCATTGCGAGGATGGAGCGGAGAGCTTCAAGGATGGAAGCGGCTTGCAAGGTGACTTGACAGACACCGGAAATGCTGGCTTTAATAATGGTTTCCGACTTGAACCTCAGAGTCTGAGGACATCGTGGTATTTGCATCTGAGCTTCTGCTCCGGTGAGAATTACTTCGAATGCGACTTTACGATTGCTCATTTTGTCATGGTCTAGGAAGTTTTGTCGGTGCGATTACGTGACCGCCTTCCCCATGAATGATTTTGAAAATGGAAAAGGGGATAACTATGAAGCGTTTGTTTGCTCTGTCGCTCATTTGCTGCTTGGGATTCGGGTTGGTTGGCTGCAGTGGTGACGCTGGCGGAATCGTCGGTACCGATGAACAGGTTTCTCAAGAAGAAGTCAAGATGAAGAACGATGATTACATGCAAAAGATGCAAGCCGGTTCGCAACAAGCGAAGGAACAACAGGGCTACGGCGGCGAGTAGTCCTCATAATTGCATTTCATCAAGCTCGATTGGATAATGATAAAGCCTTGACGAGACGTACTCGTCGAGGCTTTATTCGTTGTTATCAACAAGAACGAAAGTCTGCCGAGGTTGGCCATGAAGCGTCGCGACTTGTTTGCCATGGGTGGGGGAGCAGTACTTTTGGCGTCGGCTCGGCATGTGCATGGCCTAGCCAACAGCTCTTTTGAGTCGGCTGGCTCGGTAGTTATTGCAACTTGGGATTTTGGTTTGCCAGCGAGCAAAGAGGCCTTTCACATTCTGAACTTGCCGGAACGAGCTCCGCTGGATGCTGTTGAGGCGGGCATTCGAGTGACCGAGGCGGACGTGAATAATCGGACTGTAGGAGTCGGTGGCTTGCCCAATGCCGAAGGCGAAGTCCAGCTTGACGCTTGTATCATGGATGGCGATCGGCAGAAAAGTGGATCGGTTGCGGCACTAAAAGGCTTTGCCCATCCGATCTCGGTCGCGCGGAGAGTGATGGAGACCACTCCTCATGTGATGCTGGTCGGTGAAGATGCAGCCCGCTTTGCGGAGTCGCATAGTTTTGAAAAAGCGGCCATGCCGGTTCCCGAGGCTCGCGCCGATTGGCTGAAATGGAAGGCGGATCGTGAAGGAAACGCAAAATCGTTAGGGGCAGACCGGCACGACACGATTGCGCTGCTGGTACGACGTTCGGATGGCAAATTGGCTGGCGGTTGTTCAACCAGCGGTCTCTCTTTCAAACTCCCTGGGCGCGTCGGCGACAGCCCGATCATCGGCTCTGGACTGTACGTTGACGGTCGCGTAGGAGCTGCTGGAGCAACCGGTATCGGTGAGAATATCCTTCGTTATTGCGGTTCGTTCTTGGTCGTTGAAATGATGCGGAACGGCTTGTCTCCAGGAGACGCTTGCCGCCGAGTCGTGGAGCGAATCATCGACGGGGAACAGCGCCCCGCGAGCGAGCTGCACGTCAATTTCATCGCCGTAAATCGCGATGGCGAATGGGGAGCGGCCGGTACGGCACCTGACTTCGTCTTTGGATTGGTCACGAACGATCGAAGCGCTCGAAGAATCGATCCTGACGAATCAAGCATTTCGCGGGATGAAGGTTCACAGGTCAGAAAACTGGAAAGACAAGAGGTACGCCGATTGCCCCCTTGCGCTATCGAGGGCCCGAATAGCAAGTGTCATGCTGAAACGACGTCGCTTCCGTACTGATGATCTCACGATAACTTGCTTATACTATTCTCCTCATGCACATTTTTTCGTCTGATTGATTTCTCCGAGGTGTACCGTGAAGGTTGTTTCCACTTCTGCTGTTCCACTACAAGATGTTCACATGGAGGGGACCAAGAACTGTCAAGTTCGTTGGCTGTTGAGCCGGACGGACGGTGCACCCAATTTCGCGATGCGGCTGTTCGAGATTCAGCCGGGAGGGCACACGCCGCTGCACAACCATCCCTATGAGCACGAAATCTTTGTGCTCGAAGGTGAAGGAGAAGTCATGGAAGGAGAGAATCCGCGAAGAATCAAGTCCGGCGACGTGGTCCTCGTCGAATCGGATGACATCCATCAGTTTCGAAACACAGGTTCGACGACGATGAAATTTCTTTGCCTGATCCCCAACTCGGCTGACAACCGGCCGATCGCGCAGCGTCCCGAATGCAGCAATGTCGCTCAATGACGACTTCGATCGAGGGCTTCATTCTCTATGTCGGTGACGTCGAATTCCATAATTTCTGAGCTAGCCGCGAGAGCTGAGCAACTCCGGGAGCAGATCCGCTTTCACGATTATCGATACTATGTTCTCGCAGATCCGGTCATTAGCGATCTTGAGTACGATCGCTTGTTCCAAGAGCTCAAGGATTTGGAATCCCATCATCCGAGCTTGCGAACGGCCGATAGTCCTACCGTGCGTTTGGGTGATGCACCAGTTAACGAGCTTCGGCAAGTGGCTCATCGCATTCCGATGCTATCGATTGAGAACACCTACAGCGAGCAGGAGTTGCAAGCGTACTTCGATCGGACAGCGAGGCTCTTGCCGGGCGAATCGATTCGGTGGGTGGTCGAGCTTAAAGTCGACGGCGTTGCTGCCTCAGTTATCTATGAAGATGGCCTCCTGACTCGAGCCGTCACGCGAGGCAATGGCGAGGTTGGAGACGACATCACTCATAACATGCGCACAATCGCAAGCGTGCCACTCAAGCTGCGAACCGATCATCCGCCACATGAGCTCGAAGTGCGCGGCGAAGTTTATATGTTGAATCAGGACTTGGTGAGGCTGAATGCACTGCGTCACGAAGCCGGCGAACCTCCTTTCAAAAATACTCGGAATGTCACTGCCGGAACCATTCGGCTTCTCGACTCCCAAATCTGCGCTCAACGGAGACTACGATTTTTCGTTCATAGCGTGGGATACGTGGAGGGGTTGAATGCAACTTCGCACATGGAATTCCTGAGACTCGCCGAGTCCTTTGGATTACCAGCGACACCTGGTGTTCGAGCTTTCGATCATCCTGAAGAAGTGATCGCCTACTGTCGCGATTGGACCGAACGGTTACACGAACTGGATTTTGAAATCGACGGCTTCGTCATCAAGGTTGATTCGCTGGAGCAGCGAGAGCGACTGGGAATGACTTCGAAAAGTCCCAGATGGGCGATTGCGCTGAAGTTGGAAAAGTATGAAGCAGAGACATCCGTGCTGGGCATCACCCTGCAAGTCGGCAAGACGGGCACAGTTACTCCCGTCGCTGAATTGAAACCCGTCGAACTCGCGGGAACCACGGTCAAACGCTGTAGTCTCCATAATTTCGAAGAAATCCGTCGGAAGGACATCCGCATTGGTGACTGGGTAGTCGTAGAGAAAGCTGGCAAGATCATTCCTCACATTGTTCGCGTTGAAGCGGAACGTCGAGCGGTTCCACTTCCTGAGTATGAACCTCCGACCGAATGCCCGGAATGCGGTTCTGCTTTGGTCAAGGACGAGGGAGGCGTCTACCTGAGATGCGTGTCTTCGAATTGCCCAGCTCAGTGGAAAGAACGTTTGCGATTCTTTGCAACTCGCGATTGCATGGACATTCAAGGTTTGGGAGACAAGTTGGTCGATCAACTAGTAGACGGAAAGTTGGTGAACAACTATGCGGACCTGTTCGCGTTAACTGCGGATCAAGTCGCACAACTCGAGCGCCAAGGTAAGAGGTCGGCGGAAAAATTGATCGAGGCGATTCGTCAAAGTCGCGATCGTGGTTTGGCACGCGTCTTGAATGCGATCTCGATTCGGCACGTGGGTGAGCGCGTCGCGAAGACATTGGCGCAGCGCTATGGCAGCATAGAAAACCTATCCGCCGCAACTGTCGAGGAATTATCGACGATCAACGAAATAGGAGAAGTAATTGCGAAGAGCGTCTACGATTTCCTTCATAGTGACTACGGGGCGAGCGTTATTCAGCAGCTTCGAGATGCGGGCGTTCGGCTCACGGAAGATGTGCCAGTAGCGGGTTCGAAGCGGGGCGTTTTCACCGGTATGACGTTGGTGGTCACTGGTAAACTCGAACGCTACAAGCGACACGAGATCGAAGAACTCATCGAAACGCATGGCGGGAAGGTGGCTAGCAGCGTTTCCAAGAGCACATCCCTGGTCGTCGCAGGTGCGGACGCGGGAAGCAAACTTGAACGGGCGCGAGAATTGGGAGTGCCGGTACTGACCGAAGACGAGTTTGAGTCTCGGCTGCACCAATGACTCGACAATCAAATCACCCGGTAGATCAGATGATGAAGAGATCCAGACGTTCGAAGGATTGATTAGCACACCATGATTGAATTAGTGGAATTCGGAAAAGACTTTGGGGAATTCACCGCCGTCCAATCACTTACATTGAGAATCGAAAAGGGAGAGATGTTCGGCTTCATCGGGCCGAATGGAGCTGGAAAAAGCACCTCCATCCGATTTCTCGCGACGCTGCTCAAACCGACTCGCGGGGATGGATTCGTGAATGGCATCAGCGTGTTGCAGAAGCCCATGGAGGTTCGCCGAAACATCGGCTACATGCCGGACGATTTTGGTGTTTACGATGGCATGAAAGTTTGGGAATTCCTGGATTTTTTCGCGGTTGCCTATCAGATCGGTAGAACGCAGCGACGCCAAGTCATCGGCGACGTACTGGAGCTGCTCGATTTGACCCATAAACGTGACGATTACGTCAATGGACTTTCGCGAGGCATGAAGCAGCGATTGTGTCTCGCCAAGACCTTGGTTCATGATCCTCCCGCGCTCATCCTGGACGAGCCGACCAGCGGTTTGGATCCACGTGCTCGGATTGAAGTCAAAGCATTACTCAAGGAGCTTCGACGCATGGGAAAGACGATTCTCATCAGCAGCCACATCTTGTCCGAATTGGCTGACTGCTGCTCCTCGATTGGAATTATCGAGCGAGGCCAGCTTCTCATGCATGGTTCGATCGAGAGCGTCTACCGCCAGATTCGACGCAATCGCATTGTGGAGATTCGCTTTGTCGAGAACCAAGATGCTGGCGTTTCGATTATTCGCAGCTCACCGCATCTTCGAGGCCTCGATATCGAAAACGATAAGGTCATCTGCGAGTTCGAAACCGACGATGCTGGATTGGCGGCGATACTGGAACAACTGATCAAATCCGGTGTCCGAATCAAATCGTTTAATGACAAGGACCCGACCCTTGAAGACGTCTTCATGCTCGTTACCAAAGGTCTGGTAGCATAAACACCAATTGACCGGAGTAAAGGATGTGAGATGATCGCTAATGGCTGGTCATGAGCCGATCAAAAGCGAATCAACTGCCGACCAACTATCGACCTAGCGCCGACCTAGTGCCGACCTAGTGCCGACAAAGTGCCGGTCCCAAAGACATCTTCTCGCTTGGATATCGGGCATTGGCATGACGGTTTTGGGGTTCGGTTCCAGGAAAAAAATCAGCGGTGAAAGTGCGATCTGGAAGTAGCACGGAGGCAGCGAGTCGAGGCGAGTCGAGGCGAGCATCCGGCTTCTTGAGCGAAAACGGAACTTCCATCTCTGCTCAGTGTCCGGGCCCGTCACCGGCAAACACCACTCGCAGTCCGCAATGATTAAAAAAAGAACATTCTTCAGCTAGACGCTTCTATAGCCAACGAATCGCGGAGGTTCTTGAACAATATCCCCGAGAGCCGACGGAGAGGTGTGGACCGAACCCATGCCAATCGCCGAGGTTCTTGAGCAATATCCCCGAGAGGGCTCGAACCTCTAACCTTCGGCTCCGGAGGCCGACGTTCTATCCAATTGAACTACGGGGACGCGGGGCTCCATTCAGCCACGGGGCTCCATTCAGCCAAGAACCTCTTCGAGTCTATCGGAATCAACCCTCGAAAGCCCCTCGCAGGCACGCATTTGGAGCAACTGAACACATGCCGGAACCAAGGAGGCGATACTGAATGGAGACGAACCTGAATCGTAAGTCAATCATCTTATACGTTCATGAGGAGTATTGCCAAGTACGCATGAATATTTGATACATTGAACTGCCAGAGGAGATCGGCACGTGTTCAACATGCTTCAAGTACGAACGAAGCAGAACGTTAGATGAAGATCATTTGAGATCAAGCCAAGCTTCGAATGCGATTGCTCGAATTGTATGCTGGAATCGGAGGAGTTGCTCAGGCGTTGGGCGATGCCGGAATTGTCGGGGCGGTAGACATCGATCAGAAGGCACGGCGAATCTACGAGCTGAATTTCAAGGCTGACTATCACACACTTGAGCTGGAGAGTGTAACACGGAGTTGCTTGGAAAAGTTTGAAGCGGATGTGTGGTGGATGAGTCCTCCCTGTCGCCCCTTTACCGTGCGTGGCCGTCGAGGTGACCTTCTCGACATGCGGACAAAGTCGTTGCTACATCTAGCGAAACTGTCATGTCAAGTGCAGCCAGAGTGGATCATCGTTGAGAACGTTCCGGGGTTTGAGACGAGTCAAACTTTGAAAATGATACAGCGGGAATGGGAGGTGGCTGGCTATCACACGTGCTGGCGCTTTCTGTGTCCATCGGAAATGGGCTGGCCGAATCTGCGGAAGCGAGTATTTGTTATTGCGGGAAGATCGGCTCGCATTCGTTGGCAGCCCTTGCCACGTTACGACTTGGCGATAAGAGATGTGACCATGGAGTCTGTTACCGTCGATGAGAGAAGGGAGCTCGATATTGTTCGACGGTTGCCGAGTGAGACTCGCGACATCGAGCTGATGAAGCTTGATCGCGTCGATCTCAAGAACTCAGCTAGCCGCGCTGCATGTTTTGCGTCCAGTTATGGCAAAAAGCGTGTAGGAAGTGGATCGGTTGTCGTGGACGAGGATGGCGTTCGTTTCTTTTCGCCTTGGGAGGTTGCGCGGATTTTAGGGTTTCCCAAGGAGTTTCGGATGGACGAAAAGCTAGATAATCGCAGCTTGTGGCGATTGCTTGGGAACTCCCTCTCCCTAGCTTGTGTACGCTATATTCTTAGTCATCTGCCGGGAGGTCCAAAGAAAGAACTGAACTGGGTCCGCGCCTCATGATCTTGGTCATCGATAACTACGATTCATTTACTTACAATTTGGTTCAACGCCTGGGTGAGATCGATCCGACGCTGGATGTTCGAGTCTATCGGAATGATCAGATCAGCTTGAAGGAGATTTCGCAACTCGCTCCAGACCGCATTATTATTTCGCCTGGCCCATGCACTCCAACAGAAGCAGGGATTTCGGTTTCCTTGATACAGCGGTTCGCCGGTGAGATTCCGATTCTAGGAGTGTGTTTGGGTCATCAATCCATCGGACAAGCCATGGGGGGAGAAATTGTGCGGGCCCCTGTTCTCATGCATGGAAAAACTGACAGAATCCATCATGACGATCGCGGAATGTTCGCGAACCTCCCCAACCCGTTTGTTGCCACTCGTTATCATAGCTTGGTGATCGATCCCAGCTCGATTCCGAAAGATTTAGAGGTTTCGGCTTGGGTGGATCAGCCGGATGGACGACGGGTGGTTATGGGTGTTCGACACAGACGAACTGCTCTTGAGGGCTGGCAATTCCATCCAGAGAGCTTTTTGACGGAGCCAGGTCCGGAATTATTGCGTCGTTTTCTAGGTTGGCGGGGTCCTCCCGATTAGGCTAGTAAGAAGCAGATTGGATCCAAGGGACACCCATAGCGATCCAGAATCAGGTTTTCACGCATTAGGTTGTTGCAGCATGATATGTGTAACCGTCGCTCGGACGCGACATAAGCAAACAATTGCCGAGCACGCTCAAGCCGTCGAGCAAGGCGCAAAACTGGTCGAATTGCGACTGGACTACATTGGACGGGCCGTTGACTTGGCACGGCTCATCAAGGATCGACCATCGCAAGTGATTATCACTTGTCGCCCGAAGGAGGAGGGTGGGCGGTGGGAGCGGACTGAGGAAGAACGCCGGATGCTGCTTCGGTCGGCGATCGCTTCCGGTGTCGAATACGTCGACCTAGAGGAAAGCGTGGCACAGGCGATTCCTCGCTATGGAAAAACGAAACGCATTGTCAGCTATCACAATTTCGAGCAGACTCCTGAGGACTTGGAAGAGATCCATGCTCGGCTATCCAAAATCGATGCGGACATCATCAAGATCGCCGCGATCGCGCATTCATTCGCGGATGTGATTCGGATGATTCGGTTGATGGAGTCCGCAAAGACTCCGACCATTTGCATCTCGATGGGCGATATTGGAACGATCACGCGCGTTTTAGGTCCGAGGTTTGGCGCTCCATTCACTTACTGTTCGTTCACTTCGGAACGCCGAGCAGCTCCTGGTCAATTAACATTCAAGCAGATGCAGTCGCTGTACCGCGTCGATGAAATTAGCGAGAACACGCGGTTTTTCGCGGTCATCGCAGATCCTGTCGCACACAGCTACAGTCCGCTGCTGTACAATACTGCCTTTGCCAGTCAGGACATCGATGCTCGCTATATTCCCATCCGCGTGCCTGCCGACGATTTAGGGTTGTTCTTGCTATGGGCGAAGTCCTTTGGCATGGGTGGACTTAGCGTTACCATCCCGCACAAAGAAGCCGTCATGGAATATCTAACGCGGGCAGAATCCTCGGCTCAGGACATTGGAGCCGTCAACACCATCGCCATCGCCAGCGATGAAGTCATCGGCTACAACACGGATTATCGCGCGGCCATGGATTGTCTCATGGAAGAGATGATGTCGATGACCGACGCAGCGGATCCGTTTCGAGGAAGGAACGTGCTCATTTTGGGAGCTGGCGGAGTTGCTCGAGCCGTTGGTTACGGAATGCGACTGCGTGGAGCGAATGTCCTCATTGCCTCGCGGACCATCGAGCGTTCAGAGAAATTGGCCCAGTCGATCGGTGCACGAGCGATTCCTTGGAAAGCACGACACGAGATCAAATGTGCCGTGTTGGTAAACGGCACACCCATCGGCATGTTTCCGGATGTCGATTCGACTCCGTTTGATTCATCGAAATTGGATTCCCGAATGCTGGTCTTCGATACCGTGTACAACCCCGACCCGACGTTGCTCATCAAACGTGCCCGTTCGGCTGGTTGTCGAACCATTTCAGGAATTAAGATGTTCATTCATCAGGCGGCCTATCAATACAAATTGTTTACGAATCAGGAACCGCCGCTCGAAGTCATGCAGCAAACTTTGCGCAAAGCGATCTCGCCGGTTAATTATTGATCTGGCAAACCCGGTCAATGACTGATCTCGTAAACACCGAGCTTTTCGGAGACTTGCACATCTGGGCGGGACAGCAGGCATGCTAAGCTCGCATGCCAACGATCGGCCTGCCCATGGAAACGAGCGAGTTTGAACCAGTGGTGAACGCTTTGCAGGGGAAGGATCGTTGACGACCAGGAAGTCGACATAGGATCGACGCAGCGGATCGAGGCGAGGGGGTGCAAAGGAACTGCAAGCAAAAGCTCGGACTTCATCAGCTCACCGAGAGTCTCGAATCTGTATCCATCGAGACTGATTCCGATTCCCAAAGCCTTTAATAGAGATTCTCTCAAGACCCATGAATCCAGGATCATTCGCTGCTGATCGGGCTCATTGCGCAACTGCCAATCGCGATAGGCCGCTGGTTCGAACAATTGCTGAGCGAGTGTATCGAGTTTGATCTTTTGGTCGTCCGTTTCGACATCGACGCCGACTTCCACGTAAATGGACCATGCAATCGCAGCCCAGCGACCAGAGTGGCTGACGTTAAAGCGAAGATTTCCTTGGACCGTCGAGGACAATTCGGGTTTACCGAATCTGCCATTCGTTATCGGGACTTGTTGTGGTGTGCAGTCGAGCAGGACTCCTAGAAGTTGCCTGAGCCTAATTCTCGTGACCTCGAACTGTCTGCGCCGGATGGAATGAGTCATGGTTCGGAGCCGTTCTTGGTCGTCGCTCGACAGTGCGGTCTCGCCGTCGACTCCATCTGTGGCATCCAAGGGAAACACGATTACTGAGGCCAAGTGTGTCATGGAGATCGACGAAAGGCTCTGGAGAAATTCACGCCAATGCGCTAGCCGGCGAACTTCGCTGTAATTACCGAATTCGGAGTGGGAATCAAGTTTCATTCGATCGAGCTCAATTTGACGTTCGCATTCCATGGACCTTTAACAGCCGGACGGGTCTTGATCCTTTGATCGCTTATTGCTCCGCAAAGGGTTAGAAATTTGGTTACGGAATCGAGAGTACATCGAAGAAGTGAGCGGATCTTGGCGCCATGACACTGATTGGTTCGATCCTCGGAGCGAAGTGAAACAAGAAAATTGCTTGCTACCAATCAACCTTGAAATGCCTCACCAGCGATAAAGACTCTTCGTACATTCAAGGTTTGATTGAGTATCACTAAATCCGCCTGTTTGCCAACGGCGATCGAGCCGCATTTCCGCCCCATGCCCGTCAATCGGGCCGGTGTCCGCGACGCGAGTTGAATGACGTCACTCAATGAACCACCACTATCACGGAACATGATGCGGACCATGTGATCGAGCGATTTTACGGAGCTGGCCAAAGAGCCTTTGCTGTCTCTACCCACGTTACCGTCGTTGGTGAACCAAGTCCCAGAGCGATCATTTCCGAAGCGATAGCGACCTCGCGGGCAATCGACAGCACGATTCGCATCGGATACTAAACAGAGCCGTTTGACACCTTTCATCTGCAATGCGAATGCGAGAAGCTCTGGTGCCAAGTGGAATCCGTCGGCGATCACCTCCGTGCTCATGAGTGGATGGGCGAGAACGTACTCCAACATACTACCCTGCATGGGTGTCCCAAACCGAGTTCGAACAGAAGAGACGTTACTCATGGCGCACCAGAAGTGGTCCACGTGTCTGGCTCCATTGTTGAATGCCTCAGCCATTTCCGTCCAAGATGCGTTTGAATGGCCGCAGGTAACTAGACATTTTGCCTTTCGGGCCAATTGATAGAACATCGCAGCACCTTTGAGCTCTGCGGCACACGTCGCGATGCGGATCATGCCGGTTGCAAAGAATTGGGAAACCTGCGACTTCTTTGGGAGATAACATTGTTCGCTTGAATGGCAGCCACTCTTTTCAGGTGCGAAATAGGGGCCATACAGGTGAATTCCTGGCAGTCGGGGACCAAGGATCGGGGTCCAACACTCTTGGTATTCTCGACAAGCTGCGACCATGGCCATGATTTCTTGTGGTGATGCAGTAGTCGTAGTTGGATAAAGTGTGGTGACGCCATGAGCTGCATGAGTCCGCATGGCTTGCATGACTGCCTCGCGAGAGCCATCCATGAAGTCGGAACCGCCACCGCCATGAACATGAATATCGATGAAACCCGGACTTAAATAGTCTCCATTCACATCGATCGTTTCACAGTTCACTTTTGGCAAGCGACCTCGACCGATCTTCGTAATATTCCCCTTGGATACCGTCAGCCACCCGTCCTCTACAATTCTATTCGGGAGGATCAGCGACGCCCTCTGAAAAGCAAGGTCAGCAGTGTTTCGATTGCTCAGTGTCGTTCGTTTGGGCGTGGTCATTGGTTATTGCTTATCCCTTTGCGTAGCAGGAACAATCCAGCACGAATGGTGTTGTTGGAGTCCGATGTGCGGATAGTACGACTGGGCTTTCGGAGCCGCGAGCAAAATGAGCGTTGTGTGTTCGCCCGCGTGCCGATGAGCGAGGCGCAGGAGTTGTTGTCCGATCCCAAGACCTTGAAACGCGGAGTCCACCGCCAAATCGGACAGGTAGGTGCAATAGGAGTAGTCGGTCAGTGCTCGGGCGACACCGACCAGCAGGCCGTGGGAGGTTCGAGCTGTGACAATAATGTCCGCGTTACGAAGCATCCCTTCAATTGCTTTGAAATCGTCAACAGGTCGACGTTCGGCCAGCGTCGATCGCCGGAGCACATCGATGAATTCTTCCGGTGGAAGATCGATTTCGACGCGGTAATGATGCTCTTCGGTGCTGCTCATGCGTTGCTGCCGAGGGTAATAGGCAAAACTGCAAAAGTAATCAAAATAGGCTTACATCCAGTGACTGTACATATCCTGACTTTCGAACTCGTCCGACAGCCCACCTTTCGAATTAGATGAAGAAGTGCATGAACACCGATCGAATGCGATCTCGCGCCGTAGCCCCAAACGCAGCCAACCTCCATTCGGCGAAGCTGCGGCGTGCCAGTTGCCCTGCTGTATTCGTGAAATTTCTGTTGTTCATTCTTTTGCTTGCTGGACACTTGGAATTTCTTCAGGCCGACGATCCCTTTATTCCTCGGACACAAACAAAACCCCCTGGACCTCCGTTATCTCCTGCAGAAGCTTTGAGCAAGATGGAAGTGCCAGAAGGATTCCGAGTGGAATTGGTGGCGAGCGAACCGGACATCATCAATCCCGTGGCGATGACGTTCGACGACCGAGGTCGAATTTGGGTAACGGAAAGTTTTGAGTATCCGCGTCATGAAGCAGGTCCTGGCCGCGACCGAATCAAGATTCTTGAAGATACCGATCATGACGGCAAAGTAGACAAAGTGACGATTTTCGCCGAGGGACTGAACATACCTTCGGGTATTGCTGTCGGCCATGGTGGCGTGTGGGTTGCGAACGCACCTGATATTCTGTTCCTCGAAGATACCGACGGGGACGACCGCGCCGATAAGCAGACGGTGGTCGTGACTGGTTTTGGTCGATACGACACGCACGAACTGCCGAACTCGTTGACTTGGGGGCCCGATGGGTGGCTTTATGGTTTGAACGGCGTGTTCAACCCGTGCCATGTGGAGCAGGATGGTCGAGTCTACGACTTCACATGCGCTATGTTCCGCATTCATCCGAAGACGTGGCGCTTCGAGATTTTTTGCGAGGGGACAAGCAATCCTTGGGGAATCGCATTTGATGTGGAAGGGAGCGCTTTTATCAGTGCCTGTGTCATCGACCATTTGTGGCACCTTTCGGAAACGGGATATTACCATCGTCAAGGCGGGCCCTATCCTCCCAACACATGGAAGATGGAATCGATTGTCAATCACAAACACCAAATGGCTGCCTACTGTGGCATCGAATTCTTCGACTCAGCTGCTTACCCAGAGAGCTACCGAAGCAAACTTTTCATGGGCAACATCCATGGAGGCTGCGTCAACGTCGATCGCATTGAGCGCCATGGGGCAACATATCGAGGCTTCGGCGAGCCGGACTTTTTGACCGCAAACGATGTTTGGTTTATGCCAGTCGTGCAGAAGGTCGGTCCCGACGGTTGCTTGTACATACTGGACTGGTACGATCGCTACCACTGTTATCAGGATGCGTCGGCGGACCCGAAAGGAGTCGATCGCGGACATGGGCGTCTCTATCGAGTTGTCCATGAATCGACGCCGAAACACGCCCCCATCGATATATCGAAGGCCACCAAGGACCAGTTAGTACAGCATCTTGCAAGTGCGAACATTTACGTCCGCCAGCGAGCTCAATTGGAGATCGCCGAACGACGCGATCCATCGATGATCGCTCCCTTGACACAAAGTGCGACTTCGGCCAGCTTGCCATTGAAGACTCGACTGACGAATCTTTGGGCATTGGGAAGCATGACGGACATTGATGATTTAACACTTCAACGGCTGCTAGCGGATGCTGATCCGGCAGTGCAGGCATGGGGAGTTCGTTTTGCTGGGAATCAGCGGGTCAGTAGCAATGCGATCATCAGCAGGGTCTTCGAAATGGCCGCTCACGAAGATGATCGCGTGCGTCTACAGGTAGCCATTGCAGCAAATAAGTTGGCGGGCGAGAGGGCAAGCGCGTGGCTATTTCGAGTTGCTGAGCATAGTAGAGAAGATGGAATTCTCCCGCAAATCATCTGGCAGAACCTCAAGAGTCACTTGCAATCTGCTGACGGCCCTGCTGTTCGGCAGCACATTGGCAACATTGCACTTGACTCACCGGTGACTCAGCCCGTCTGTGTTCGGTTGGGTGAATACTGGCTGGGTGGCGTCGATCGACGACTATCGACAGATGCGGATCGGTCAACAATCGATTCTATCTTGCAACTGGTTGGACGATTGCAAGGCCATTCTGCTGACCAGGCCGCTCATCTGATGATGGCCTTGATAACGAAGACGAGAAACGGCGAACTGGATAATGATCAAATGGCGGAACGACTCGCGAAGTGGTTGGTCGAAATGGGTTCGGAGGGGGCGGACCGTGCCGACGCATTGCAATTGGCACTGCTGGAAGCGAGAGCACTGACCGGCGACCAGATGTCTGCAGAAACGATGGAAAAGTCGATCGAATCCAATGAGTTGGATATCGCGAGAAGGATGAGCATGCTGTCCACGCTCGCGACAAGGAGGCCGTCTGCCGTGAGGCGGGCTTTGGATCGGGTTCTAGAGGATGCTCGAACTGAAAAGTCGGTCGATTCCAGGTGGCGGGACTTCGTCTTAGGATTGTCCGTCGATCGAGGCGACAAAGAGACTCGAGACGCACTGGTGGCAAGTCTCCCGATGTTCGATCTGGCAGCTCAAGCTACCGTTGCGATCAAACTCGCACAGCGCGAAGATACGGCCCGTGCCATGTTGAAAGAAATCGAAGCCGGTCGACTGAAGAAAGAAATCGTCAGCCCGAATCAAGTCTTGCTGCTGGCGCAGAGCAAATCGGACTCGATTCGCTCCCTGGTGACGAAAATCTGGGGAAAAATCCGGGTCGATGACGCAGACGCTCGGCGGCAAATTGTTCGTCAGTTCACGGATTTTCTGATGTGGGAAGCAAAAGGAAACGCCGAACGAGGTCTTGCTGTCTACGATCGAGTGTGCGGGCAATGTCATGTCCTGCACAATCGCGGATTTGAAGTAGGTCCGAGTATCACAAGCAACGGACGTGGAAGCTTCGAGCAACTCGTTGTCTCAGTCTTTGATCCAAGTTTGGTTATTGGAGAGGCTTACAAGAGTGTGGTTGTGCTAACGGACTCTGGTCAGGTTATCCAGGGATTACTGGTCGAGAAGACTTCACAGAACGTCACGCTCAAGGTCCAGGGCGGCAAAATGGAAGCTATTCCTGTGTCCGAAATCGAAGAAATCAAGGAAAACCCCAAATCTCTCATGCCGGAAGGAATAGAGGAACAGATGAGCAGACAGGAAATGGCTGACCTATTTGCTCTCCTCTGCTTGGAAAACTCGTTAGAATCCGGTCAAAAATCCGTTATCCCCGGAACTCCCAAAGGGCTTATGCCATCAAATCAGTGATTGCGTACCTACGTTGGGTGGAGAGGCAGAACTTGATCTTCCACACTGCCCTGCGAAGAATGGTTGAAGTTTTGAACTCATTTAGATATCGTAAATCGATGAGCTTGGAAGAATTTCGCCGCTTTTCCAAGTCGTCATCGTCAGCCATGATAGTGGAGTAGTTGTATTCAGCGATCCACGTGTGCCGGAGCAAATACATGACTCAGCTCTCGATGATGATCGGCTGGTAGGAGTTGATTGAGACTATGAAATCAAAATGGAGTACACGCAATTTGGCGGCCGACAAGCTAATAATTTTGCGCAAATTGCGATTTGATTCTCTTGAAGAGCGGCGATTGCTTGCCGGACTGAATGTCTTTGTATTCAACGATGCTGACGCTTCCCAAGTTTGGGAAACCAGTCGTGAGCAGGGAATTGCCGATCGGATTGTATTTCTGGATAGCAACCAAAACGGATTGATTGACGCGGGCGAGCGCTGGGAACGGACGGACGACAAAGGCTTAGCGGCCTTCAAAAATCTATCTCCAGGAGTCTATTATCCCGCTGTTCTAGCGAATCATTCGTTGCTCCAAACCACGCAAGTCGATGCGGCACCGATCGGGCAAATGCTCGATCCAGATCATGAGTCTCGCATCGTTGATTGGAACAGTGACTCTCGATCGTGGTCGATTCGCGATGGCAAATTCGAAATCTTCGATTGGACCACTCAACAAAGTTTTCGCACCTACTCGCTGGAAGGGACGGTTGTCGATGCAGCCGTCATCGAACCGCTTGGTAGAGCCGCATTGATCGTTAGCAATGAAGAGGGGCTCCGCTCTCTGGTCATGCTTGATCTCGATAGTGGAGAGACGCACACTCTCTCCGACAAAGACGCGGGAAGTCCCGCCCAAGTGATTCGAGTCAATCAACAGTTTTTAGTGGCATTTCAGAAGGGAGATCAGTTTAGCTTGCGCCGAGTCGAGGCTTCGATCGGTACGCCATTTCTGACGCTCGTTCAAAATGCTCCGACTTTCACCGCTGCCAAATTCGCTGGAGCCACGAACGGCAATACCCTTTTAGTGGAACAAGTAAAGGCGACCGGCAGCCAATTCCAAGTGTGGACCATCGATCGAACCAGGATGGTAAATATGCGTCAGCGATTCATCGCTGGCGAAATCGAGGATTGGAAACTTTCAGCGGATGGAATCAACTTCGCAGTTGCGGTAAGAAATGGTGGAGTACGTTTTCTCCGAATTGCAGCAACGACAACTCAGCAAACTGCATCGATCAATGACGCAGCAGGCCCTATTGGTTTCGACACCGCCCGTAGCCAGTGGATCGTGGGAGTTCAGGGAGTTGAGAACTCCCTCAGAGCCTATCGCGTCAAGAATGCTTCTCTGGCCTATTCGCTCGAAACGATGGTCGATGGACTGATCCCAGTTTCGATGGTCGGTCGGCAAATCATCACCAACCCATTCAGCACGACGCTTTACGCTTCCGGATCGGGCGGAACCTATGCGCACAACATCGTTATTCCAAAAGCTGCGCGTGTCGAGCTGACCAACAATCAAGAACGCAAACGAGTGGAAATCGGGCAGCTTCTTCTGTCAGGCAATGTGACGCCCGTCATGGAGTCATTCCTGTTGAATGGATTGGAAGATGTACCGCTTCCCATTACTCCATTGAAACTCAAAGAGCACAGCAATGATCCCGACGATGAAGTGTTGCATTACTTTGTAACTTCACCGCCTTCGAACGGAACCATCTCATGGTCGCCTTCGAAGGGGGGAGTCTACATGCCGAATTTGGACTATTTCGGGCAAGATTCGATTGTCGTCCAGGCATACGATGGACGCGATTGGGCGGTGCCGAAGACGATCAACATTGACATCGAACCGGTGAATGATCAACCGAAGGACATCCTCATTCCACCCATATCGGTTGGCGAGCATATCTTGCCGGGTCAGGAAATCGGAGTCATCACCGTTGTTGATCCAGACCCCGGCTCGGTCTACGAAATTACCGTCGATGACCCTCGAATATTTGTCGTAGGAACGATCCTGAAGATCGCTTCGGACGCCCAATTCGACTATGAAACGGAACCGACCATCGTTCTCGAAGTTTCTGCACAGAACGTCGAGGTCCCAGAGGATAAGATTACTCGTACGATCACGATTACAGTCGAAGACGAAAACGACCCTCCCACCGGTTTCACGTTGCGCAACGATACAGTGGCGGAAAATGAGGTTGGTGCGGTCATTGGAGTGCTTGACGTCGACGATCCGGACGCAGACGACTTTTTCAGTTGGATTGTCTCTGACGGGCGGTTCACGGTCGAAAACAACGTGCTCAAACTTGCTGCAGGGCAATCTCTGAATTTCGAAGCTCAATCAAAGATCGAGTTTCTGTTGACGGTTGTGGACAAGGGCAATGAACGGTTCTCCAAGTCGGTCACCATTCATGTGGAAGATCGCGATGATCTTCCCGTCGCCATTCACCTTGAAAAGACGATGGTGGTTGAACGCGTGCGCGGTTATCGCGTTGGAACGATCTCCGTCCAAGATGAGGACGTTGGCGAAACCTTTTCATTTGCCTTAAGTGACAATTGATTCACAGTTGCCGACCAGGTGCTTCGCTTGAAATCAGGAATTTTTGTTTCGCACAAGGATGAGTCGGAAATTCCATTGACGATCACGGCAACATCTAACAGCAGTGGTGCTCAGATTACTCGCTCCGTAGTCTTGCAGGTTCTCGAGAATACGAATCCGTTCCAGAATAACGGTTTACCGGTTGACGTTGATGGTGATGGACGCGTTACACCTCGCGATGCCCTTCGAATCATCAATGAACTCAATGCCCGAGGTATCCGGGCCCTAACAGGTGCTCCTGACTACGATGACGGTGCGCCTGGTGGGGATTGGTTCGATGTCAACGGAGATGGGGTGATAACTCCTCTCGATGCGATTATCGTCATCAACTATTTGAATCGCAACGGTATGGGCTCCGGTGGGAATGGCGGGACCGGTGAAGGTCGCGGAGGCGGTGAGGGCGAAGGTAGCGACGGCAGCAATCCCCCCCCCAGTGGCCTGCAGAATCCGCCCTCCTCCGGTATTTTGGGATCGGACGTATACAATCGATCCTTGGAAGCTTACCTGGCCGATCTGCAACGTGAACAGTTGAAGAAGCAACGCGCTCGTTGACACCTTCTAGCCAACTACGTGAACAAACGCTTTCCATCTGGCGGGCCGGCATCGCTGCTGTGCGAGGCGATGAAATTGTCCGCCGCCACCTTCACTGGGACGGCGACAGCCTGATCATCGGTGAACATGCCTTCAGGAACGTCGAGCAGGTAGTGGTTTTCGGTGCTGGCAAAGCAACCATGGCCATGTGGCGAGGTTTAGGGCAAGTACTCGCTCAAAACCCTAAATGTCGAGTCCGTGGCTGGATCAACGTTCCAGATTTGAAAGAATCATGGAGTGATGAGAAGTTCCCGATGGATTGGAATTTCGTCGTGCATCGAGCTCGTCCGGTAGGTAGCAATGAACCCACTGTGCAAGCTATGGAAGGCACAGAGAGAATCGTCGAGATGTTGCAATCAAGCAACCACAACGATCTCGTTATTGGATTGATCTCTGGAGGCGGATCGGCCCTGCTTCCATTGCCCCCTGAAGGAGTAACCTTAGACGATAAGCTCCGGACCACTCGACTCCTTGCAGCAAGTGGGTGTACGATCCATGAGATCAACGCTGTTCGTCGCTGCCTTAGCCGATCCAAGGCGGGTGGCTTAGCCCGAGCCTGCTCGGCCTCTCGGATGGTTTCTTTGATCCTCTCCGATGTGCTGGACGATTCTCTGGAGACGATCGCATCCGGTCCTACCGATGTCGAGCATCCGGCCAATCCCGATCTCGCTTGGAGTGTGCTATCGAGAATCGATCCGCATCGTCGAATCGTTCCCAAGAGCATTTGGAATTACCTCGCTCAAAAGATTCAGGAATCCAGTCCGAACGCGATCGATCCTCTTGATCAAAGAACGCACCTTCAAGTTTCTTGTTCTGTCAAAAATGTGATTCTTGGCAACAACAGGACCTCCGTCATGGCGGCATCACAAGCTGCACGAACCATGGGAATGGAAGTCCGTTCTGAGTCACATTCCGAGTCGGAGGGAGAAGCGGAAGCGTATGCTCGAAGCCTTATGCCTCAGTTGTTGCCGCTGTTCCTGCTTCACGGCAGTAAGTGCTGGATCAGCGGAGGCGAGACCTATGTCACATTACCGTTCGAGGAGAAGCGAGGCATCGGCGGACGCAATATGCACTTGGCCCTATGCCTTTTGAAAGAGCTTGCAACCCTTGACCAGCCCCAAATGCTTCGACCGTTTGTTTTTCTGTCTGCTGGCACAGACGGCGAAGATGGTCCGACTTCCGCTGCTGGAGCTTGGATCGATTCCGAACTACTCGCTATGTACTCTCATCAGCCCAACGAACTCATTCGATGGATCGAGCGATGTGATTCCTACCATTTTTTCGAACAGCATGATCGGCTACTATTCACCGGAGCGACTCAAACCAATGTCTGCGACCTGCGGGTATTGTGTATTCATTAGAGTTGATCAATCGAACGTGCAACCGCATGCCGCAGCTTTCCGAGAGAACTGATGGATTCCATCGTTGGTGTTCGAGAGAGCACTTCGTGCCGCGTCCTTCGGTCGAGTTGTTGGCCCGAGCAGAATAGCGTTGGCTTCCGGTGCCGCAATCGAATCGATCTCAATCGCACGATAGCGCAGGAAAGATCATCGACCATTTTGGGTGATAAACATGCGCTACAGTCAGTTTCCGACTGGATCGAGCGGCATCGCTCTAGTCGGGCTTCTTTCGTTTCTCTAACCACTCGGTATGAAATGTGCCCGGCATGTCGACTCTCTGGTAGGTGTGCGCTCCAAAATAATCACGTTGAGCTTGGAGCAAGTTGGCAGGCAGTCGAGCGAGGCGATAGCTGTCGTAGTAAGCCAACGCCGTCGTGAAGGCAGGCGCGGGGACGCCTAAGTGTGTGGCCGCCATAACCACAGCTCGCCAACTGTTCTGAGCGCGCTCGATTGACTCTCGGAAGTAAGGATAGAGAAGGAGGTTTTCCAGATTTGGTTCGGCATCAAATGCCTCCTTGATGCGGTCCAAGAACTGTGCACGGATGATGCATCCGCCTCGCCAAAGCAAGGCGCAATCGCCGTAATTCAGTCCCCATTGGTGTTCCTTGCTTGCTTCTTGGAGCTGAACAAATCCTTGGGCGTACGAACAAATCTTGGAAGCATAAAGCGCTTGCCGTACCGATTCGACCAGTCCCTTGCGATCTGCCACCATTGTTTTCACGGCCGTATCAAAACCTGGATTCGCATTCGGTGCCGGAGCAGGCAAAATCTTGCTGGCTCGGACGCGGGCATCTTTAATCGCGGAAAGTGACCGCGCGTACACGGCGGATGTGACCAAAGTGCTTGGAACGCCCAGGTCGAGCGCCAACTGGCTCATCCACTTTCCGGTTCCCTTGGCTCCAGCAACATCCAAGATTTTGTCGACCAGGAAGCCATCTCCATGATCGTCGACTACGCTGAAAATATCGCGGGTGATCTCGATCAAATAGCTTTGTAACTCGCCCCGATTCCAATCGGCGAAAACATCATACAATTCGCTGTTGCTGAGTCCACCAACTTCCTTTAGCAGATGGTAAGCTTCACAGATCAACTGCATATCGCCGTACTCGATCCCGTTGTGAACCATTTTGACGTAGTGCCCGGCACCGCGAGGTCCGACCCATTCGCAGCATGGAATGTCCTCTTTGGGGCCCACTTTGGCAGCGATCGATTGAAAAATGGGGCGGATGATCGGCCAAGCGGCCGCACTGCCGCCCGGCATCAAACTCGGTCCCTTGAGGGCACCTTCTTCTCCACCTGAGACGCCGGATCCAACGAACAAGAATCCTTTGGATTCAACGTATGCGGTGCGACGCTCGGTGTCTGCAAAATGGGTGTTCCCGCCATCAACGAGAACATCGCCTGGGGAAAGGTGAGGCAGCAACTGTTCGATCAAGTCATCGACAGCAGGGCCTGCTTTGACCAGCATCATGACGACGCGAGGGGTCTTAAGCGATTGCACAAACTCAGATATGGAGTGGCAACCGATAAAATTTCGTCCCTTGGCTCGACCCGAGAGCAATTCGTCAACCTTTTCGACGGTCCGATTGTAAACCGCGACCCGATAGCCTCGGCTTTCAACATTCAAGGCCAAATTTTCGCCCATGACGGCCAGGCCAATGAGTCCGAAATCACAAAGTTCAGCCATCGAATCCTCGTGTTGCAATCGATTGGAATACGTAAAAATGAAACAGCAATGTCGCGAACCTGGGGAATTCGAGGGATGTCCTCTTAACCGCCAGATGTGTCTAATCGGAGAATTCTAGCCAAAAGGCGGTCCTTCGCAATTGGATTAGATTCCGTTAACCGTCCTTCCGAACTGGCCGAATATCTCCTACAATCCTAAAAAGTTCTTTCAACTGCATTTTTTGGTCAGCCGATAAGCAACCAGTAACGTGACAGGGCGCCGTCGCCAAGTGGCTAAGGCAGTGGATTGCAAATCCGCCATCCCCGGTTCGAATCCGGGCGGCGCCTCTTATGTTCTAAACGAGGGTAGGTCTGCTTCTCTGCCTCGAAGTATCGATCAAATTGATCGAAAAGCTCCCCAAATGCAGGCCCTGACTTGTCTTACCTTCTGCTTCAAGGGGATACTATTGCCTTTCCGAGACAATAGCTTATCCGTTCCTGATTCAATACTCTGTGAATCGCTAGATGATCTTCGCTCACCGAATCTCAAAGAGGTTTCGCACAAGAGATGCATGGATCGTTGCTGTAGATGATGTGAGTTTTTCGGTTCAGCCTGGCGAAGTCTATGGACTGCTCGGTCCCAATGGTGCTGGAAAGACGACAACGCTTCGGATGGTCATGGGGCTACTTGAGCCGGACGATGGTTACGTGGAGGTTGGCGGCGTTCGGACGAGCCTTCAAATGCACCAAGCCCGCGCCAAGCTGGGGCTGATCTCTACCAACGACGGAGTCTATCCTTGGCTGAGTGTCGAAGAGATGCTCCTTTACTTTGCGGACCTATATGGTGTCGCTGTCCCCCAAGCCAAACTTCGGTTGCAAGAGTTGAGTTCGCTGCTCGGAATCTCTGGAATCCTCCGACAGCGATGCAACACATTGAGTACCGGTCAGCGGCAACGTGTGATTCTTGCAAGAGGTCTCATGCATGATCCGCCAGTTATGTTGCTGGATGAACCAACGCGCGGTCTCGACATCGTCGGCAGCAGAACCATCTTTCAGTTTATCGACCACCTGCGGTCCCTTGGAAAATCGGTACTCATTTCGACGCATCGACTTGACGAAGCGGAACGAATCTGTGATCGGTTCGGCTTGCTGCATCGCGGTCGCTTGCGGTATGAGGGAACGCTTGATGAGCTGAAGGCTGAGTTTGGCAAGGAGCACTTGGTGGATATCTTTGTGAACTTGTTGGACGAATCAAATTCGGTCGCGAGGTCGCCATGACACGTTTCTTCGAGGTGGGGCGGACGTGGCGAATGTGCTTAAAGGAGATGAAAGAAACGCTCCGAGACCGTCGAACCGTCGCAACGCTATTATTGATGCCTCTCTTGGTTTATCCGCTTTTGAGCGTCGCGCTCAATCGGCTCTTCCTCGGCGCCAAGAAATCGTTTGAATCGCGCACGTATTGGATCGGTGTGTCGACCTTTGAGGAGCTGGAACAGCTCGAGCGTCTAATTCAAGCCGGTCGAGCTGTCCAAGATGGCGCGCCATCAACCGAGTTTCGGATCGAGCGATTGGATTCACGCCAAAATCAATCTCTTGACGGATCGCCCGAAGTTGGCGATCTCGCGAAAAGGTCATCGATTGCTTCATTTCGTATTATCCTTTCTGCAACCCAGCTTGAGACTCTGGTTGCTTCGGAGGAAGTAGATATCGGTTTGCGTTTCGAACCGGAGAGAAAAGAAAATGTTGGCGCGGCAGAGCAGGATGAGGATGCGAGGAAATCGTCGAAGTTTCATGTAAGCATTGCATTTCGCCAAGAAGACCCGAAGAGCGAGAATGCTCTTCGCGAGATTGAGTCGATTTTGAAAGCCATCAATGACGCAGAAGTCCGCAAGCTGCTGGAATCGCTCAATGTCACTCCCCAACCTTCGGTCACGATGCAAGCAAAGCCTGTCGTTGCGTCCGGCAATTCAGGATTGAGTCTCGTTGCGATCATTCCGCTTGTGTTGTTGCTGATGACTATTACGGGAGCGGTCTATCCTGCCATCGACTTAACCGCTGGGGAACGAGAACGGGGAACGATGGAAGCTCTCATCGCTTCTCCGGTTCCACGATACGAGCTTCTCCTTAGCAAGTATGTCGCCGTCGTCTTCGTTGCATTTCTGACGGCATTAGCCAATGTCACGGCAATGTGGATCACCCTTTGGGCAACCGGTCTTGGGAAGTTGATTTTGGGACGTGAAGGTTTAAGCTTTTTAGCCGTCCTACAAGTTTTGCCGCTGCTATTACTATTCGCCAGTTTCTTTTCCGCGATCCTCCTGGCGTTGTGCAGTTTTGCCAAGAGTTTCAAGGAGGCTCAGGCTTACTTGATACCAGTGATGTTGATTGCTCTGGCTCCAGGCGTGTTGAGCTTATTGCCCGGAATTCAATTGACTCCCACCTTGGCCATCATCCCTCTCGTGAATGTCATTTTGTTGGCCCGAGATTTGTTGAGCCATCAAGCACAATTCTTGCCATCCGCCGCCGCCGTTTTTTCGACGATCGCGTACGCATCTGCCGCGGTCGGCTTGGCTTCGCGGTTGTTTGGAACCGATGCGACTTCACATGGCTCAGAAGGGACCTGGGGGGACTTGTTTCGACGTCCAGCTCAAACACGTCCGTTGCCCAGCCTTGGACATCTGGCAGCGTTACTGGCCATGAACTATCCACTTTACTTTGTATTATCCAACGGAGCTGGGAGAATCGAGAAACTGAGTTTGTCAGATCGCTTGCTACTCAATTGCGCGATCACCTGCCTATTGTTCCTCGTGATGCCGATTCTGTTCGCTTGGTTTCGGCGGCTTCGCGGTGTCTCCACCTTTCGCCTTGCATGGTCGTGGTCGGGTCAGATGTGGACCTGGATTGGCGTGAGCTTACTCGCTTCAAGCCTTTGGATGGGGGCCCATGAACTGTTCTTGTTCAGCAAGACGATGGGATGGGCCACCATCGATGAAAGTCAATTTGCGGCAGCCGAAGCAACGAGGCAGGAATTGAAACAGCTTCCTCTTTGGTTGATCCTATTCACATCCGCGATTGGACCAGCCATCGCAGAAGAAATATTTTTTCGCGGGTTCGTGCTTTCGTCGATGCACTCCTTATCAGCTTTTCGCGCCGTTCTGTTTTCATCCATACTCTTTGGATTGTTTCACACAATGAGTGGCAGTGTCATGACCATCGAGCGGTTGCTGCCTTCCACGTTTTTGGGGCTGGCACTCGGTTTCGCCACGACACGAACAGGTTCCCTATTTCCAAGTATCGTACTTCATGCGCTTCACAACGGATTCTTGTTCACGCTTGCGCATCAGCAGGAAGCGATTTTGAGTTGGGGTTGGGGTATCCAGGAGGGAGAGCAACTTCCTAACACATGGCTGATTTACGGAGCGATCGCCGGAATCGTCGGCCTAGGACTGATCGCAGTCTCCAACCGCCGAAATGAAGGGTAGACGCATCGCAGTCGTTCGTCAGGCCCGCACTGCATGCCCTTGCGCCGACGCAACGATGAACTAAAAAGTATTGCGGGCCTATTCCAACGTAGGCCCGCGCTTACGCCGAGACTTTTGGGCTGCCAATTCGTTATCGCAAGGTCAATCGACAACTTGACGATATCGTGGCATTGATCGATAGTCAGATTTCTGGTCTGCTGTATCTTGAGGCTAGCAACCATCGGTACCATAGGCAGTTGCCATTGAGCCACCTGTAGCTCCATCTTGTCTCTGAGATTCACAATTCATTTGAATCCGGCCCGGAAAATTGAGGAAGCTGTGTTCGATTGAGTAGCACAGGACTTGGCATGTTGATAGCCGACTCGCCGCGATGCCCTTCTTTTCACCGCCAATGCACACTCATGGTGACGACCTAGCTGACGACGTGGATCATCCGACGATTAGCGATTTCCGGTGTTGATTTTTGGATCGCTTGGAAATTAGCTTCATCGAGAACGCAAACCAATGAGCATCCAGGCAAGGAGTCTTGTGCTTTTTGAAGCTGCTTGATTTCCGAAACTTAACGCATAGAACAGCAAACTACGTGCAGATGATCCCGAGCCGCTTCTGAGGAGTGAGAGCTGTACAGTTTACTTCCGAAGGCCGATCATCAAGCGACCTCGTTGAAGATTGCCCGACGACTGGTGCCGTTCAGTAGAGTAAGCGAATGCCGAGGCGCTGGTGCATTTGATTCACGAATTCCGGGGAGAATCGAAATCCATGCGCCAAGTTTCGCAAGTATTCGACTTCGCTGGGATGATCGATATCGATCGTTGCGGCAGAGATCATGTACACCTGTTGCTCCATGCCGATCGGCACGGACCAAATGAACTCTCGCAGATCGTGAGGACGTGCCAGTTCGTCTTGAAGATAGCGAATGACGCCTGGCGTGGTGCGATCGAAATTCTGAAGGATTCGGTCCTGTTCCGACTGGCTAATGTTGCCATCGCACTTTGCTGCGCCAAGCATGGCTCGTACTAGGATGGTTGCCTTGTCGTTGATCGTCTCAGCGGGCTTCGGACGGAATGAGTCCAACGGTCCCGACCGAGGAGTTGCCAAGGGTGGAGACGAAGTATTGGACACAGTGGACCGTGGTGGCTCGGCAGGCACGTTGGAAAACGGTGTATCCGATGCTCGCGTCGAGAATGGCGGTTGCGAGGGGCTTGGAGAAAACGGTGATTCTTGTCGAGTGGTGCGGTCGTGCTTCTTCGCCACATTGAGCAGATCTTCGAGTTCGCGAGCGTGACGATCGACATCCATATCGCTCCTATTGGAAGAGGTAGGTGCGCCCGTCTGTGAACCGCGAGAACCAGTCGGCTGCGGCGGCTGCGCGGGAGGCTTTGATCCACCAAAAATGTCATCGAGACTTCGGCCTTTCGAGCCTGATCCAGCGCCTCGGGATTTCGATCCCAACAACGAGACAAGAATTTCGATTGCGTCCATGGAACTGACCTGTTTGAATGCAACTACAACGTTTACATGAGAGATTTTACTCAGTCCCTCCCGCAACCAAAAGGCCCAAGGGCTTCTGATCATTGCAATGGAGCTTCGCAATCGGCAAGAAGTCCCTTCTCTAATCTGATACCTAAACAGTGTCTCGAATTGAATTGCCCATTTTTCATCGAACGGAAAGTCGTTGCACCGATTCTCGTTTGATTGCCGAACAGTCAGACGAAGAGGTGCAACCTAGATCAAAAACGTGGAGCCGGGGCTGACCGCTCAAAAGCGACAGGCTATCCAAAAGAATGGTCTCGCACCGAAGTTGCCTTACCAACATCTGAACATTCCCGTTAAGATGATCTCCAATTCTCGGGCGGTATCAAACGCATTTTGCACCAATCGAAAGTTCACGATTGCAATTTTCAAGGACGGCGATAGATGAAACAGAGCGAGCTTGTAGTTCCCGATGGAAACGTTGCATCGCGACTAGCTGTTCAAGCACGAACGGCAGCCGATCAGATCGCCATCGCTGCTCCCACAAGCCGCTTTCAACGCGAGAAGGATCGGGCCTACTCAACCATTAGCTTCTCGGAATTGGATGACCGTGTAACTCGATTGGCAGCGGGCTTTCAGTCGATTGGCGTTGGGCCTGGGAAGCGGATTGCCTTGCTCGTTCCTTTTGGTGAAGATTTCATCACGTTGGTTTTCTCGCTGTTGAAGACTGGGGCAACCTTGGTTCTGGTCGATCCTGGAATGGGCCGTCGCAACTTGCTTCAATGCTTAGAAGCATCGAATCTCGACGGTTTCGTGGGGGTTCCTCTTGTTCACGCAGTCCGCAAGTTCTTTTCGAGTCGATTTCCAAGAGCGGTCAAGAACGTCGTGGTCGGTCGAGGCTCGCCGTTTCTAGCGGGCGTTTCGCTCAAGCAGCTTGAAAAAGAATCTGCGCGTTCCTTTCGGAATCCACAGACACAATGGTCGTCACCCGCCGCAATCATTTTCACGACAGGTAGTACCGGGCCACCCAAGGGGGTTCTTTATACTCACAGCACGTTCTGCAATCAAATCGATCAAATCGTCGAACATTACGGTATCCAACCGGGCGGTCGCGACTTGAGCGGATTTCCGTTATTCGGCTTGTTCAATGCAGTGATGGGGGTGACAACGGTGATCCCAGACATGAATCCGACTCGTCCCGCCGATGTCGATCCTTTGAAGTATCTGCACGCGATCGATCAATGGTCGATCAATCAATCCTTCGGTTCGCCGGCACTTTGGACCAGGATCGGTACGTACTGCGAAAAATCAAAAAGAAAACTACCGTCGCTGCGTCGCGTCC
Source organism: Pirellula sp. (assembly GCA_037440405.1). GTDB lineage: Bacteria > Planctomycetota > Planctomycetia > Pirellulales > Pirellulaceae > JANMGV01. The sequence goes on from JBBIUE010000013.1 coordinate 45,109, forward strand.
TTTCTGCGGGAGCACCGGTTGCCCCGCGCGTTCTGCAATGGATGCGAGATGCGATCCATCCCGATGGAGAGATGCACACTCCCTACGGTGCCACAGAAGCATTGCCTGTTGCCTCGATTGAAAGTCGCGAGGTTCTCGGTGAAACCGCAGAAAGACATCGTCAAGGAGCGGGTGTTTGCGTTGGTCGCCGATTTTCGGGAATCGATTGGAAGGTGATCCGAATCGACGATGGTCCTTTGAGCGAAAGGCGGGATGTTCGCGAAATGCCGACTGGTGAGATCGGCGAATTGATGGTCTCAGGTCCTGTCGTTTCGCGAGAATATGTGACACGGACTGATCAAAACGCCTTTCATAAAGTTACCGACGGTGATCGCATCTGGCATCGCATGGGTGACGTCGGCTACTTGGATCACTCGGACCGGTTCTGGTACTGTGGCCGCAAGTCGCATCGAGTTCCAACCAAGAATGGAAACCTTTTCACGGAACCGTGCGAAGCGATCCTCAATTCGCATCCCCAAGTTTATCGCAGCGCGTTGGTCGGCGTTCCGAGCGATTCCAGTCCATGGCGGGAGAAAATCTCGGCAGAAGAAGCTTCGTTTCCAACCCCGTGCATGGTCATCGAATGTTGGAAGGATTTTGTATCCAACCATGAAAACCGCTCGAAACTTATCGAAGAACTTCGCGCACTGGCACAATCCCAGTCAACGACGGCAGAAATCGAACAATTCCTGATCTATTCGGGCAGGCTGCCGACAGACATCCGTCACAACTCGAAGATTTTCAGAGAGCAGCTCGTCCCCTGGGCAAGTAGACAACTCCAACAGAGGGCTAGTTAACAGAGGCCAAGAGCGGGAGACGCTCCTGAGTCGACACGACAACTCCTCCTGGTTTTTCAATCGTGATTGCAAACGCAACAGGCTTGATAACTCGGAGCTTCGCCTGAATCGGAATAATCATTTCTCCAGTGGATGTCACATCGAAGACGCCGCCATCAACTGGTTCATCATCTCGCTCGGGGTCAATAATCCAGAGCTGATACTGTTCTTTCGATGGATCGTTCACTGGCATATTCACAAATCGCATATAGCCTTCCTGGCTGGTTGTGTTCCAAACAACGTCACCCGACACACGGGATTCGAATGGTGTCTTTCCCGCAGACCATTCGGAGGTGATTGTTCCACGGGTGGACACAAGCCGCGCTCGCTTTGCGGCCAAGTTCGATTGGGGCGTCCAATTCGAGGAGAACCAAAATCCAAAGGCAATCATAAGCGAAGCAGCAGTAACGATCCAAGCAACCATCTCGCGCCTGGACCCCAAGGCATCACCGAGAGCGACTGGTTGCGAGGAGGGAGCAGAGCTCAATCGGATATCACTGGTGGCGTCGTTCATTCGGCGAGACAGCTCATCATGAACACGCCGTCGCAAACCGCGAGGCATGGGCGTCAGCGTGGAACCGTGCAGCGCCAAATGGATCGCAGCTGCTGTCCGAGCAACTTCATCTGCCTCGCGATGGAACTCTGCGGAAGTCGTCTGCAAAAGCCGAGACTCTTCTTCCTCAGTGAGATCACCCAAAGCACTGCCGGCAAACAAATCCAACATGTCATCGGAAATTGGAGGCAATTGACTCATTGGTGGACGTCTCCGATGAGCTTCCTCTTGGAAACCTTCATGCACTCGCGAACTTGCAGTAAACCTCTTCTCGCAAGTGACTTGATAGAGCCCAGGGGCTTTTCCAACTTTCGGGCGATACCTTCGTGAGAGAGGCCATCCAGGATCGATAGCCTAAGAACTTGTTGCTGTTCCTCTCGGAGCGACTTCAGACACTCTTCGGCCTTTGCGGCTTCTTCAACGACTTCCAGTTGACAGCTACCGCCGCTATCCTCTGTTATCTCGGGTTCTTCTAGACCAACAAATTCGACACGTCGTGCCACTTTCCTCGTTCGGTCGATCATTCTCCGTCGTGCAATTAGCGTGATGAAGGTTGCTTCGGACGAAAGCTCCGGATTGTAACGATGAGCATTTCGCCAAATCTCAACAAAAATCTCTTGAACAATGTCCTCTGCGTCAGCCAAATTCGCAAACATTCGCTTAGCCAAAGACCAAACCAAAGCTCCATACTTATCGAGACACTCGGATACAGCCGTCTCATCACCAGCGGCGAGGCGCTGAATAATACTTTCGCTCAACAAATCAGTAGTCAAGTGCGAGCTGTCCTCAGGCAAGTCTTCGAATTTTTTCCATTTCCAACGTATCGTGACTATACCTTGATTATTGCAATCGTTCAATCGTTCATCGAAACTAGAACGCCGAGAAACGGTTGTGGTGTAGCTCATTGTCGTGGACCCCGCCTGCAACTCAAACATGCGGGCAGCGAACGAAAGAAATTCGCTGCCCGCAACTTGTTGAATGAAATCCGCTAATCTTCAAAGACTTTAGATAGCGGTCAACGAAGCTCTACGGAAGCAGAACGGCGTCGATGACATGGATGACCCCGTTCGAGGCGTCAATGTCGGTCTTAATGACGTTCGACTTGTTGATCATCACTCCCTCGGAGGTCACGCTCACCGACACCTCTTTGTCTGCCAACGTTTTCGCAGACTTCAGAGCAACCACATCTTCCGAGAACACTCGACCAGCAACTACGTGATACTTGAGAATGGTGACCAGCTTGTCCTTGTTTTCTGGCTTGAGCAATGACTCTACCGTGCCTGCAGGAAGAGCCGCGAAGGCTTTGTCCGTAGGAGCAAATACGGTGAAAGGACCTTCACCGCCCAAAACCTCGGCCAAACCACCAGCAGAGACGGCTGCTAAAAGTGTTTCGAACATCTTGGCATTCTTGGCTACCGCCGGAATGGCATCCGACGCTGGCAGAATCACCGAATCGATGACGTGGATGACGCCATTGCTGCAGGCGATGTCCGTCTTGACGACCTGTGCAGAGTCGACAGAAACCTTTCCATCGGCAACAGCAATATCGATTCGTTGACCATTTAGCGATTTTGCTCCAGTGAGCTTGACCACATCGCCCGCCATGACCGAACCCGGAACCACATGGTAGGTCAGGATGCCGATCAGTTGCTCCTTGTTCTCAGGCTTCAGTAGGTTCGCAATCGTACCTTCTGGCAACTTGGCAAAGGCATCGTCAGTCGGGGCGAAAACAGTAAAGGGACCTTTTTCCTTTAACGCATCGACCAAGCCTGCTGCTTGCAGGGCTGCTGCCAAAGTCTTGAAACTTCCGGCCTTGACCGCAGTGTCGACAATGTCGTCTGCAGCTCCCGCAGTCCGCAACGAGACACCTGCTAGCAACAGCATCGAAAGGAACCCGCAAAGTAAACGCTTCATCTAACCTTCTCCTCATCACTCGAAAGAAACTCGCAAGAATCGACATTCGATTCCACTGATACGACGCATTGTTCGTTCGCTGTTCCGTTCCGGATTCAACTTCAAAAAAGAATTTTTTGAGACTTGACGCTGCGCTAATCTAAAGCGTTCGTATCAACTTTTTCCAATTTGTAAGTAGGGAATCGCTGTTGAATAGTCAGCCGAAGGCTTCCGCTTCATAGTCTGTTAAGCATTTGCAATTGCATTCAACTTCGGCTGATGGATCGCTTAGGCAGATTCAATACATCGAGTGGAAATCGAACATTTCGGACGATTGTTTTCTGGTAATCATTGGTCGTTGAGGAGAGATAGAAACGTGGCAGGGATCGTCATCATCGGAGCCACAAGTTCCACCGGTTCTTGCCTAGCCAAAATTCTGGTGGATCGGGGCGACCGGATATTACTGGTCGGACGCTCTGCTGAGCCTTTGAGCAGTTTGGCGGATTCGCTCGGCCAACCCTGTCAGGCGGTCGAACTTTTGACAAGTGAAACCTTCGATAGAGCCGTGGAAGCGAATTTGTCTGTCTTGGGCAACATTGATGGTATGGTCAACTGCATCGGTTCTCTCTGGCTGAAGCCGCTTGCCCTCACCTCGGATGAAGACTTCTCGGCAGTCTTGGCAACTAACCTGCAAACATCATTTTCGGTGGTCAAGGTGGGAGCGAAGTATATGCGAGAGCGCGGCGGATCAATCGTTCTTATTTCTTCGGTGGCAGCATCCTATGGGCTGCGTAACCATGAAGCGATTGCTGCTGCAAAGAGTGGAGTGGAGGGATTGATGCGGTCGTCTGCTGCGTCACTCGCGAGTGCGAAGATTCGCGTCAATTGCGTCGCACCAGGTTTGACCAAAACGAAGATGACCAAGCGATTGTGGGAGAATGCATCGGCGGCTTCGGCTTCAGCAGAAATGCATCCGCTGGGCTGCCTCGGAGAGCCTGAGCATATAGCATCTACGATCGCCTTTTTGCTCGACCCCGCGAACTACTGGATTACCGGCCAAGTGTTCTCGGTTGACGGTGGTCTATCGCGAGTACAACCGACAAGAAAAGTCGTTGCCTCCTGATGGGGCGCTTACTCGGCGAATCACGTCATGAACATCGCTTGCGAATGTGAGAATTGGTGATGCGAATTGGCCTCGTTTATCCGCATCAGCTCTACGTGAGCCACCCAGTGACTTCCCAGGCTGATTCGGTCCTGTTGATCGAGGAGCCTCTGCTGATTTCTCAATATCGATTTCATGCAAAGAAATTGGCTCTGCATTTCGCCTCGATGCAGAGATTCGCCGATCAACAAAGACTTGCCGGAAAGCGAGTCGACTTTGTTTCTTCGAATGAATTGACTCGCACCGAAGCCATTGGCAATATCCTGAAGAATCGAGGAGCGTCCTCCGTCATTTATGTCGATCCATGCGACGATTGGTTGGGGCGACGCTTGCAGCAATCACTTCGGGACGCCGGGTTGGCAGCGATCATATTGCCTGAACCGAACTTTCTGACTTCGGACGAAGCATTTCAGGCCTACGTCGATCAGCGTAAGAAGTTGTACTTCACTGATTTCTATATTCAGCAGCGTAAGCGTTTAGGAATCCTGATCGATGCGGACGGTGGGGCTGTTGGTGGTAAATGGAGCTTCGATACCGAAAACCGTAAGAAACTGCCGAAGGGGATCGCCATTCCAAACACCTGGACGCCGCCTGAGAATGATTACGTGCGGACGGCTCTTCAACGAGTTCGAGCAGAGTATCCGAATTCGTTGGGCGATTCAGACTCGCTGCCCTTTCCGACCAACGCCGAGGAGGCGCGGCTGGTCCTTCGCGATTTTCTTCAACTCCGATTCGCTTCGTTTGGCGAATACGAGGATGCCATCGATCGGCAAGAGCCATTTCTATTTCACTCGATGCTGACGCCTGCTTTGAATGTCGGATTGATTTCTCCATCGGAGATCGTGTCCGAAGCGCTCAAGTATGCTCCGAACGTCCCAATGAACTCGCTCGAAGGATTCGTGCGACAGATCATAGGTTGGAGAGAGTACATACTGGGTGTTTACCGAACCATCGGTCGCAAGCAGAGAACTTCCAACTTTTGGGGGCATTCCCGACCGATGCCCTCTTCATTCTACGATGGTACTACGGGGATCGAGCCTGTTGACGTAGTGATTCGACGCGTCCTGAAGCATGCGTATTGCCATCACATTGAGCGTTTGATGGTGCTGGGTAACTTCATGCTTCTTTGCGAGATTCATCCTGACCATGTTTACCAGTGGTTTATGGAGCTGTTCATCGACGCCTACGATTGGGTCATGGTCCCGAATGTTTACGGCATGAGCCAGTTCGCAGACGGAGGCAGGATAACGACCAAACCTTACATCAGCGGGTCTAGCTATATCCTCCGCATGAGCAATTTTTCGAGGGGGAGCTGGTGCGCGATTTGGGACGCACTCTATTGGCGATTCATCGCTCGGCATCGCGATTTCTTCGCTTCCAATCCTCGCATGAAAGTGATGGTTTCACAGCTCGACCGGCTTGGATCGAAGCTCAAGGACCATTTGAAAACAAGCGAAGCTTTTCTCGCTAAACTTCACGGTTCTTCAACGATTTCCTGACGCCAACTGCCGGCTGCGGGAACGAATCGGTTCTGGAAATATCCTACAGGCGGTGAGGTTTCCAATTGCGCATCCCATTCGATTTGGAGATAGGCGAGTTCGGATGCGGAACCGTCCAGCCGGATCGTGCCTGGCGCAATGATCGAGCCTTTGAGCTTCAGATGACGCCCTAGCCTGACTTCCGTGGGAATACCCTGTTGTCCTCCGACGATGTGAAACAGGCCAAAGAGACCGTTGGGGTATTCATCTTCGGTATCATCATCCTCCGAGCCGAAGAATGGAAAGCCTACAGGATTGTAGTTGGCCGGTCCTGCGAGATTTTCATCCTCTTCCTCGGAAAGTTCTTCCATAGATGACGCATCCAGGATCACGGTCTCTGCATTGCGAATGATTGCAGAGGGAAAATCTGCTCTAGGCGGACTCCAAAGGATTTGCCCGCCGATTTGAATGACGGTGCCAGGTCCTTGCACGTCGATGATCCAAGTCGCGGCCATTCGAAGGCAATTGAATTCCAACTTGCCGAGTCCTCCCGGAACGAGCACGTAATAGACCTCATGAGGGTTGCTGACGGCCATTGGAAACTGATGAACTCCATTCCCCAGCGTGTTCGTCCGGAGTCGATAGCATTCCGCATCAGGAACGAACACAAAGAAATTCGGATTCCAAGGTAGGATGGTGGCAAGAGATCGATAATAATTGAAAGCTTCGCGCGTTGGAAAGGATGCGTTCGGTTGCTCCACTTGGACGTCGCCTTGGATCGTCCCGTTGTTCAGGAGTTGAGGGGCTCGCACATTGCCTATGAGCGAAACGCTATTTTTTAGTCCCACCTCAGCGAGGACCGTTCCGGCACAATGGATCTGCGAATCGATACTTCCATTCGTCCAATCAATGGCTCCTTGCGTAGCCACCGCGCAGCGAAGCGCATCGTGAGGAACTTTGGACACGCTAAGCTCCACAGAGGTTTGATGTCTCGCGATGCCCACTCTGCCTCGACCGAAAAGGCGAATCGGACGCAGGTCCTCGCCCGCCTCGAGATTCGGATCAAAGACACTTGCCAAACTTTGGGCATCAACAACTCTCCATGCTATGAATCCTTGATCGAAGGGGACTTCGTCCGACCAATCGGGACTCGCGAACTGCGAACGCCAAGTCGGACTTCGCTTGATCAGATGCGATGCATGTTGGATGCCGGAAACAGCAAGTTGACTCGCATGGATGCCAGTCTTTTGAATGCCCAGCGTGTCGCTTTGGAACCGAGCTGCTCTAAGGGAAACAACAGCCAAGATGGAGAGAATCAGCGCGGTTCCCAAAACCAACACCATGACCGCCCCCTTCCGGTGCCGTTTATTTGGACGGCAGGAGGTTGGCGAGCCACGAACTAGTCGGCCTTGAATGTTCATAGAATTACAATTCGACCTTCAGGGCTGTTTGCGTTTCGATCACATGACCGTTATGGAGCACGTGTACTGTGATCATCTTTACTCCGGTCTCGATTGGACTCGTTGTCCAATCGCCTTGATTATTGAGTGCGACCCATTGAACAGTGACTTGGCGCGCCCATGCATCTCCCATCTCCATCGTTTCACCGAGGAGAGTTTGCGGAGGCGATTCGACCCACAGGTGAAAATCGTCCACGTCATCGAATGTTGTTTTGTCCGATGCTGATTCAAGTGCATCTGGACCAAGCACATGGGAATCATCGTCGGGATCGGAATAGCTTAAACTTTGAATTTCCGACAAGAGGGAGGATGCCAACCATAAACTCTTCGAGTGATCCACGGTGGCTGCCTGTCTAAGCAACGATTGCCCTGCGGTTTGGAGGGCCGCGATCATCAAAACGCCGACCAATGCGGTTGACAGTACGGCTTCGAGAGACGAAAAGCCGTTTCGTCGAAAGGGCTCTTGTCGAGCGTCCACACTTTCTTGCATACGGTAACGAATCGGAGGGATCATGGAGAAGGCAACTCCGGCTCATTGAGGATTTGGACAACGGCATGGAACTGCATTGGGTTCGAACTGCCCAGCACGACAGATACGCCAAGTGCATTTACAAAGTGCTGCTGGATTTGAGGATTTGCGGTCTTGTACTTGCCCCAGGCCTCAAACAACATGCTGCTTCCGGAATCGACTTCCCAACCATTTTCTCCAGTGATCGTTCTCACCTTTGCATGGGGGGCTGGATTCGCATTGCTCTTTTGGCATTGGATATTGATTGTCGGACCTGAGGAATGCGCGCGAAAGATGACGCTGACTCCTTGACCTACGGGCAGATAGGGACAATTCGAAAACGAAACAGCATAAGGAGTGAAGATTAAGGGGAGTGCATTGCTGGGAATGACAACGGTTTCGAGCAGTTCTCTGGGCAGCAATGCCGTTTCGCGACACAGGTCAACACGAGTCATGTTGGAATTGAGGTTTTGTCGACTTCCCTGAAAGCGGAACTGCGTTAGCTTCCACTCCGCCGCGCCGGCTGGTTGGGGGCGAATCGTCTGACCATGCCAATTCGTCGATCCGATCGTCACGCCCTTCAGCTCTAGTAGCGATGTGTAACTCGCAAGCAAGACTTCTTCGCTTTCCGAATATGTGGTCGGAAGCGGCACAGACCGAAGACGCGGTACAAGGTTGAAAGCCTCAACGGACGGCAGTATGACCGTTGACTGCCCATTGAATGTTCGAATCAGTGGACTGGCAGGACCTGCGTTCCAGGTGTACTCGATGACTTCGATTGCCGGATCTGTTCCATCGCGATCCGGAACCGTGAGAGTGATACTGTTATCTGAAAGTTGAGTTAATGACGTGGCATAACGCAGGTCATTGCAGATCGTTTCGATGGCCCGCGACATACGCAGAGCCACCGTCGATTTGGTTTCGCGTCGAGGAGTCGAGAGGTATGCGACGTTCAAGGCGGATGCCAATCCTGCTACAAGAATGGACGATATAGCAAGACTCGAAACCAATTCGAGTAGCGTCACACCAGGTTGAAAGCGCGATTTGCGATGAGTGATCTGACCCGATCGTACGTGCATTCTGTGCCACGGCAACGTTTCCATGAATACGATGGGATTGGCATGTGCTGTCGAAGCAGTAGTGGAGGCTGTTTCAACGCTCTTCATCATCGTCCTCCGGTTCTTCTTGCGCATCTAACTTGGCGCGATGCACCAATCGAATGGCACCATTTCGCGAATCAATGAGCACGGTGCAACAGTGCTGCCCCACGCGAATCACGAGTGACCCGCCGCAGCTGGGCATGCCATAACCGTTGAAAGAGATGGAGCCGGAGTTGTCTTCGAAGTTCAGTCGCTCGAAGAACGGCGAGCCGCTTTCCTGGGAAAGGAGAATGGTCTTGTCCCCAATCGCCCCGCCATCGGGCATGCGAACATTCATCAGTTGCACGGAATTGGCTTGGGTATCGAAAAATGCAGTCGACGCTTGAGACGTTAGTACCGCTGTCGTTTTCAGGTTTTCCAACTCTTGGACTAGCCGCTCGCCAGCCGCAAAGCAACGGTGTTGTTGTAAACTGTCTGCAAACTTGATCGTTCCCACTCCCGCTAGAATTGCCATGACTGCGAGAACAGCAATCAGTTCGAGCAGGGTGTAACCTTTCAACCAACACCTGCGATGCAGGCGGTTGGTCCTGTCTCGTTGAATGATCGCTCTAGATTTTTGAGATTTCGTCATCATGGTCGGCACCGGTTACTCTCGCACTCGTTGCAGCTGAACCCCTTCGTCCGTGATGGCTTCCACTCGGAAATCGTTCGCGACGATATCCCCGACGCGAAGAACCACATTCCCGACGAGTGCAGATACCCCCGATCCATCTCGAAAGATGGCCTGCACTTCTCCCAATTCGGGAGGAAATGGAGGCAAATCTCCATCAGCGCTTTCATTGAGAGGAAGTGGCTTGTCGTCCGGAAGCTCTTCCCCCGGTGGTAGCTCGATCTGTCGGGGAACTTCCGTTTTCGTGCCAAATGGAACGAATGGATTATGAGTCGAAAATTGGGACGGGCGAGCGAGCTCCTTCTTTCTTTGTAGTTTCGCATTCTGTCGAGACGTTTTGGACGCCAGTTCCGTCCTAGCGTCCGCAGGAATCGCGCCACTGGGCGCTGCAAAACGATCCCACAGAAGATAGGCGAGAATCAAAACAAGAACAGGAATGAGAGCGGCCTTCCAGCGTTTGTTTCTTTCTTTCATGAACCAACTCCTTCGCGTGATGGCTTGGGTCGATCTCCTTCCGATTCCAGTGTGCAGATCAAACGAAGCCTGAGTTCTGCGCGATAATTTCCTTGCTGTGCGGAAGGTGGTGATAGATTCAGCTGCGAAAGTCGCATTTTGCGCGGAATCTCCGGCAGCCTTGCGAGCAATTTGCAGATTCCCTCGTAGCTTCCCGAACAATTGAAACTGAGTTCCAATTCGCGGTGATCGGAGAACCGTAGTGTGCTTCCTGGTCGAAATTCGGAGACGGAGATCTTCTCCTGGGTGGCCAGTTTGGAAAGTTGGGCTAGGAAACTGGACTCCTCAGGCGAATCGGGCACCTCTTCACGAATAGTAGACACAGCTTCCTTGAGTTCATGCATTTCTGCCTGCAATAGCACGGAGGTCTGATGTAGCTTCTTCGAATCCAAGAGCAGGTCTTGAGCAGCTAACATCCGACGCTTTAAGTCGAACTCCAGCGAGTGCAGAGCGAGCGCCAGGAGCACTCCCATGGATGCCAACCCGATCGCAAGACATGCTGCGACGCAATGGAAGAACGTCTGAGACTGGTACCAAGGAAGTCTGCGGGACAGTACTTGCATGATCAAAGCTCCGTTCGGCATTCGAGCTGGAATTGAAGGGCGATGTTGCTGCCAAATTGCAGGTTGTTGCTGGACTTCAACTCGACGCGGTCAATCAGATTCATTTCACGCATTGTTTCGACAAAACCTGCTAGGATGTTTTCATCCTGGGTGAGGCCGTATAAGCTGATCGTCGCAATTGTGACAGCCGGTTTGCTCGCAGCGCCTCCAGAGCCGCTTTTGGGACTTCTCGTATTGCCACTTGCAGGTCGAGGATCGAATACCAACTGCGCTCGTTGCAATTGAAGTTGGCCAGCGAAAGGTTCGCTCGCAATTAAGACCGACTGGAACAGTGCTGGCAGCGGATCTTCCTGCTCCAGCTTCTGCAGACGGGAATGTTCCAACCGGAGCGTGCGTATTTGCTGCCTCGTTTTCGCGATATCAGCTTGCAACTGATAAACTGGCTCGCATCGGTGTTCTAATTTCTGCAATTGATTGCGCTGCGTCAAAACTGCACGATATGGAAAGTAAAGATAGATGCTGATAATCATCCACAAGGATAAGGAAAGCCGCAGCCAAAAGCGCAGCGTCGATCGGAAATTGATGAGGGTCTCGGTGCGAACCGGCAGTAAGTTGACGATCATGACGCGACCTCCCACTTAGCGGCAGATAAGGCTGCGGCTATTGCGAAGAGAGCATCATCTGCTGACGATTCACTTGGCAGAGACCATGAGCGAACTCCGAGGTTCATGTGGGTGCTGAGCCATTTGGGAAGATTTTGAATCAAGGCTCCCTCGCCGAGGAGAATGATCGAGCGTGGATAGAGCTTTCGATCTGATTGTTGGATGTATTTGAGCGTCCGGTGAAGCTCGGCTGCGATCGATTCGGCGAAGAGCAAGACCTGTCGACTGACGCCAGATGCGACCGAAACGGAAGGATCATCCAAAGGCAATCCGCAATTGGCAATCAACTGTTTGCTAGGTCCCTCCGACAATCCGCACAGCTCCATCATTTGTTGAACGAGATCACGGTACCGGATCGACCGTAAATGCCTGGTGAATGCTGGACAGCCATCGACCTCAATGACGAAGGTGGCCGATTCTTCGCCCAAGTGCAGTCCTGCTGTAATCGGTGATTCAGCGATTGCGCCAAAGTTTGCAACGAGATTTGGTTGGACTGCAAATGGAGGTGGAGCCCAACCCTTCGCGAGTCGAATCGCGTTCGCAATGAGGCAAGGAAATGGAACAATCGCTCGGCAATCCAGCCCGATCTGCAAGAGCCGCATACCCAGTTCATGTGCGACATCAGAAGCAATCGATAAACAATCATAAGTTTGAGTGGAACCCTCTTCGGCAATGCCACCTTCCACGGTGTTGCCTCTATTCGCCATGCGCCAGAACCCAAAGGCTAGTTTTGAAGATTCTACGGACAACTCAGACGCCAATTCCTCGGCAATCTTGTTTTCAATGTGTTCTAGTTGCTCCATGGCAATCTCGATCGATCGACAATGTGCCAGATGCATTGGTAACGTCGCTGCGACATTGAGTTCGTCGAAGAGTTCGGAAAGATTCCCCAATGTCTTGAGCATTCGGAGATCGGCTCGTCCGTCCATCTCACCAGTCTCCACTTCCGCGCTGGCCAATTGGGCGATCCAGCGAGTTCCGATGCGAAGGCCATTCTTGCCAGATCGCAATTGGGCGAAACGGGCGGAAGACGAGCCGATATCGCAACCAATCCAACCTTTTAGCGGTTTCGAGGCCTTCTGCAAACGTGACGCGAACTTGGATAGATCAAGCATGTTAACTCCAAGCTCCATGGGCTAATGATGGATGGAAGTTGCGTCAAGCATCGGCAACATGATGGACAACACGATGCCGCCAACAAATGCTCCAAGGACAACAATGACGAGCGGTTCTGCAATTTTTACCAAATGACGAATATGCTCCTCACCTTCGGATTCGTAGAAAGCTCCAATGGTCTTCAGGATCACACCCATGTTGCCGCTTCGTTCTGCGGTCCCGATCATCTGTGCCGCGCCGACCGGAAGGATTTCCGATGTTCGCAGTGGACCGCTCAATCCGCGTCCATTCAACACATCCTGTTCGATGCGATCGAAAAGCTGTTTCATTAGGAGATTGGAGCTTGAGCTCCGGCTCAGTCGAATGGCTTGCAGGAGCGGTACGCCACTTTCCAACATGGCACCCAACAGCCGCAGCATCCGCCCCAAGGCAAGTTTTCTCGTTGCATGCCTCAGTCCGATACAATGCATGACGAATCGATCTCGAGCATGGAGAACCGTGGTGGACTTTCGTGCTCCCCACAGGGCAATCAAACTCGCCGCAAGCAGTACGACTAGCACCAGTGCATTCGATCGCAGGAATTCGCTCAGATCGAGCAACGTTTGCGTCATGGCCGGCGGAGTCTTTTCCATCGATTCAAATACTTCCGAGAACTGTGGTAACACAAAGAACAACATGCAGCCGAAGACGATGAGCGTTACTGCACATAAGACGATGGGATAGATCATCATGCCAATGATCGTCCCTCGGAGGCGAATGTCGTTGCGAATCAACTGCGTCAAACGCTCTAAGACTTCAGGTATGTTTCCCGACTTCTCGCCAGCGGCAATACTAGATACGATCATTTCGTCAAATGCTTGCGGATGTTTTCGCAATGCATCGGAAAACGACTGACCACTGGAAACATCGCGATCAACTGCGATGAGAATGCGTTTAAGCGCTGGATGCCTGCACTGGTCTGCGAGTTGATGGATTCCCTCCGCAAGGTCAACGCCCGCCTGACACATGATGGTCAACTGGGAAAGGCTGATCAGCAATTCACTGCGAGAAACGCGCGAGGGCCATCGCTTTTGATATTGCTGAAGGAAGCTGGAAGCATTCCCCCAACCAAGAGTCTGACTCGTCGCAACTCTGTCACGAACGGTTCCATGGACCTTCGATGCACTGGCGGCATGGAAGGTCGCGCTTGCAGAAGTCTTCTCTGATTTTGTGGCCTGCATGGGTCCGTTCCTAATCGCTGCTTGCTAATCGCAGAACTTCTTCCAAAGACGTTTTTGAATCTTCGGCTAAACGAAGACCTTCTTCGAGGATCAGCGAGCCTCCTTGGGCAATATGGCAATCCTGAATCTCGTGAAATCCTCCTCCGTTAGCGATGATGGTTCTCAATTCGCGATCAATCGCCAGCACTTCGTATGCTCCGACTCGTCCCGAATGTCCCGTATCGTGACAGGCCCTACAGCCTTCGCCTCGAACGAATTGCCTTCTCCGATCCCCACGATATCGCACTGCGTCGAGCAGTTCATTGGGAGGGTAATACATGGTTCGGCAGTGGGGACATATGCATCGGACCAGGCGTTGCGAGATGACTCCTACCAGACTCGCAGCAATCTTGAACTTCTCAATTCCCATATCCGCTAGGCGGACGACAGCGCTGAAGCTGTCGTTGGTGTGGAGCGTGCTCAAGACGAGGTGGCCCGTCAAAGCTGCCTGAACGGCTACGGATGCTGTCTCGGCATCACGAATTTCGCCCACCATGATCACGTCCGGGTCCTGACGCAGAATCGCGCGCAAGGCGTTTGCGAAGGTCATCGATTTGGATGTTCCTACCGGAACTTGATTGATCTGATCGAGTTGATATTCGACCGGATCTTCGACGGTGACGATATTATGGTGTACTGACTTGATCAGCTCGATCGCGGAATAGAGGGTTGTTGTTTTACCGCTACCGGTTGGACCTGTAACGAGAATCAAGCCATGCGGGCGAGCCAGCATCGTCTTCATTTTCGTCAGCAAGGGAGGCGGCACTCCCAACGAATCCAGATCGAACGTGACTCGACGACGATCCAACACACGAATCACGACTTTCTCGCCAAGAATGGTAGGAAGCGTCGATACTCGAAGATCGATTTCTCGTCCATCGACGACGGCGTGGAATCGTCCATCTTGGGGTTGGCGCGATTCCGCGATATCCAGCTTCGCCATGACTTTGATTCGCGAGACCAAGGCTGCATGATATTCTGCTCTGGGGCGGATCGCTTCCCGAAGTAGACCATCCACTCGCAATCGCAGCGTCGAATGCCGCACGCCAGGTTCAAGGTGGATGTCACTGGCTTTCTGACGCAGAGCACAGACGATCATGTAGTTGACGAGATTGACAATCGGGCTTCCATCTGCCAACGATTCTTCGCTGGCCAGTTCAATGTCGATCGTATCTTCGTGAAGCTGCACCGAGCCTGGAGCGAGATCGGCTGTGACTGCATCGACGACATAATTGTCTTCGTAGCAACGAGGAATAACGCTTTGGATATTGGAACGGAGAGCAAGGACCGGTCGAACGCGCAAAGAAGTGATCCGTTCGATTTCGTCGAGGTGCCGGAGATTGTTCGGCTCGGCCATCGCAACGGCCAGCGTATCGCGGACCTGAAACATGGCGATCACGGACATTTGCTCGGCCTTGGAGCGAGGCAAGAGCTGCACCACGTTCGGATCGATGAGACCATCGCGAAGCCGTACGGCTGGCAAATCCAGCTGCGAACCTAGAAAACGGAGGAGCGTTTCCTCGTCGATGAAACCAAGCTCCAGCAAGGTCTCACCGAGCTTCGATCGATGAACGTGCTGGCGACCGAGTGCCGTGGCGAGTTCCTCGGCCGTGATCAATCCAGCTTGATACAGACGTTCACCCAGGGGAATCGAATCGATGGATGGACGATCCGCTTGTTCAGATCGCAAATTCCGCTCGGCCAGTATCGGAGCTGTCATCGTGTAAAGCTCCCAATAGCCGTCGAGACATTTTCATAGACTCCGACGCGATCGGATACACCCGAGGCTCGTAGAATATCGCTGCACAGTGCGTTCGGCGACGCTACAACGATGCTTCCTCCTCGTTGCATGCATCGATCTCGCAAGTCCAACATCCATTCGAGTCCAGCACTATCGATCAACGGAATCTGTTCGAGGTCGAAAACGATTTTGGTTTGCCCGCGATCGAACATCGGCTCGCAGGCAGCCTGAGCGAGCGTGACATTCTGGCGGTCCAATGCCACGCTACCGCGCAAAACGTAAACGGCTCCAATTCGTTCGTGATGAAACATCGTGGTTCACCTCGATCAAACATTCGGAGGAATGGACAAAGTGAATCGCGATCCCTTGTTGTACTCGCTCTTGACAGTGATCTTTCCTCCATGGAGACGCGCGACTTCCTGCGCAAATGCTAGTCCTAGCCCGCTTCCGGAAACTTTCTGCACGCGGGTATCCTGGCTGCGGAAGAATCGTTCAGAGATGCGAGGCAATTCGTCTGCAGCAATGCCGATCCCAGTATCCTCGACATGGAATTGGAGCAACGATCCGTCTGTTTCAAGAAGAAAGCGAATGGTTCCCTTTTCGGGAGTGTACTTGACCGCGTTGCTCAGCAAATTCACCAAGCAGGCCGCAAACTTATCTTTGTCGAGGCGAGCCTTCGGAATCTTCGGCGGGAGCTTTATCTCGAAATCGATTTCTTTTTGTCGAATCTGACCTTGGACTTTTTCTGTAATTTCATGAAGCAGTCGTTCCAGATCCACTTCATGTCGGTGAATCGTGACGGCACCCACTTGCATCTGATCGACGCTGAGCAGATCGTCAACGAATCGAGCCAATCGAGTCGCTTCGGAGCTGATGACGTTAAAGAACTCCTTCCTCTGTTCCGCTGGCATGGGCCCGGATTCGGACAGAGTGTCCGCATAGGCGCGGATGTTCGCCAAGGGGGTGCGAAGCTCGTGAGCTGCGGACTGGACGAACTGATTGCGGCTGAGCTCGGCAAGCTTCTGCTGGGTAATGTCCCGAACGACCCAAACCTCAGCTAAGCCGCAATCGCCAGCCGACAGCAGAGCGCACCCAGTCAGGCGAACAGCGCCAGCCGCCACGTCTTTCTCATCGAAAAGCTCGATGGATGCAGTGGTTGATAGCTTTCCACCTTGCAAACGCTCTTCGAGGTGCGGGAAGGCGGCTAGAAGGAAATCGCTAAAGCGCTTTCCAAGGTACGAATTCGGATCCGACTTTCCGACCATCGCACGGAAGGCCTGATTGGTCTCCAGAATTCTGCCCGAAGCATCGCATCCAACGATCCCATCGGGGATCGTATTCAGGATCAGGATCTCGTTTCCTGCTTGATTGGTAGCTTGGTGACTGGAGAGCGCATTAAGAATGGCGTCGTAGTTCTCGTTGCGATCCAACTGTCCGACGATCGAATTCCAACCTTCGGCAAGCATCGAGGCGGCCGGGATCGGAAACAGGGTTCCCGCTCCCCCGTTGTGACTTTGTGAGTACCGCTCCAATTGCTGAGCGATCCGATCATGCAGCACGACCAGACGCCAAACCGGGTTGCAACCATAGAGCAGCAGTCCGATTGGAATCAGCGCCGTCAATAGCCCGAGTTCGTTCCACCCACCTCCAGAGCGAAAAACGTACGAAAGGACCAAGCAAAGAAATACGCTTCCCAGACCGAAGGCTAGATACCGTCCAACCAGTTGTCGCGCAAGGGACTTAGCGTTCGGAAATGCGATCATATCCATCGTCCTACGAGAAAGTTTGGCAACGCTTATCGGACAAGAGCCCGACAACCGTCGCGATCACCTCTTGTGCACTAAATGGCTTGAAGATCACTGCGGCTATGTCATATTGCTTAGTCATGGACTCAGTATCCAATTCGAGTCCTTTCGCGGAACAAATGATGATTGGAATCTCTGCAGTTAGAGGATTCTCGCGTACCACTTTACAAAGTTCCTCTCCATTGGCTCCCGGCATTTGATAATCGGTGATCAACAAGTCGACGGCATGATCTCGAAGGAAATCGATAGCAGCCAACCCGTCGTCCACGACGGTAACTTCGAATCCAGCACGTTCCAGATTGAATCGGAGGATAACCGCCAAAAGGCGGTTATCCTCCGCAATCAAGATGCGACGTCCAAGCATGATTTCTTGGTTCGCCATTTTGGGTCTCACTGAACGAGGCGACTCGGATTCGTTTGAAAAGTAGAATGAACCTACCATGCGAGGAACATGGGATCATTGACGGCGATTTCACCAGTGGATTCGTTGTAAATCCATCCTTCATTGCCATTCGCCGTGACAATTGGACTGTCAGCGGTAGCTGCGACATCTTGATTTTGGTTGCCGCCAACTTGGACGCGTGGAAATGGTCCCTTCAGGAGTGGGCGAAGCTCCTCAGCAAGTGACGCAGCGGATGGGTATGAACCGTTTTGAGCCTTGTAAAGCTCAATCGCGTCACGAACGACTGCCAGCGACTGACGAGTGCCACTCTCGCGTGCATCCGAAGCGGAGTCGAACATCTTGGGAGCTGCAACGGCAGCCAAAATCCCAATGATCAGAACAACGACAACCAACTCAACAAGACTGAAACCTTTTCGCTTTGCTTGTCCAACCATTTCAATTCATCCTCCGATACAAATGAGTTTCTTAACCTCCATCCGGGGAACAAGCCCGAATGGTCAGAAATCTTAGGTCAACAATCGGAGGATGTAAAAATTTTTTTCTCAGGCTGGAATCAGGAGCTATCCTTTTCTAGTTGTTTTGGTGGGTAAGCAAGTTGTTTGAGGCTGAACGTAATGAATGTCACGCCAAAACCTGCTATTGATTGCGGGTTTCAGAAGCAGGTCGAGAGAATTCAAAAGGTGCTTGAAGAGTCCACGGAGATCTCTTTTACATTCTGGCAGCACTCGAGCGGTAGTAATCAGGCGACCAGTGCATCTTCAGATACTTCATCAGCAAACGGCGATGCAATGAAGCTTCGGCTTGGTGAATGCGGGACCGCTTTGGAGACTCATCAGAATCCTTTCTGTCTCGAATGGAGCAACACTGATTCCCTTCTCGTAGTGCCTCTACGGAATGGCCGTGTTCTACTCGGCTATTTGGTAGGTGCAGTCCCAAAAACAACGCAGCGACTTTGTAGGAGCCTTGCAGAACAAATCGTGCGCGTTCACTTCCAAGAGCACGAACTTGTAGAATCGAAGGTCCGAGTGGAAGAATGTATTCAGCAGATTACGCGGAACTTTGAGGAGCTGAATTGGCTCAGAAATCTCGCCGAACACTTCGAAATCTGTGAAGTCGGAAGCAATGTCGCTCGCGTGGCGAATTCAACCCTGCCGTCTCTTCGCATGTTGGTGGGAAGTGAGGCGATCTTTCTTTTTGACTGTCCGAATCGAGGAGAGTCGGATCAAGAAGCCATTATTGGCGACTTGATTCATCTTGAAGGCGAGACCAGCGTTTCCGAGCATGAAGCAAGACAGGCCATTCACGGATTGAAGGGACTTTCAAGCCATCGTGCAGTTATACGCAATTCAACTAGGCCTGGAGAGCCACTTGAAGGCAAAGGTAGAATCCACAGCATGATTTTGGCTCGCGTAACAAGTCAACGCAATCAGATCGGTTGGCTACTTGTGGTCAACAAAGTGTTAGCACCAGATCAGGATCGTCTCCTGCTCCTCAACAAGAATCGCAGCGAATTGGAGTTCGGGACGTTTGAAGCCGGTTTAATCAGCGCCATTTCCGTGATGCTCGGGTCACACGGTCGCAATGTTGATTTGTTCAGGGAACGCGATGCTTTGCTCAGTGGGGTGATCCGCGCCCTGATTAACTCGATTGATGCGAAGGATCGATACACATGCGGCCATAGCGATCGCGTGGCTCAAATGTCCACGCGGATCGCTTCGGAACTGGGGCTATCCGCAAAAGACTGCGAGCAAATCCACATGTCTGGGCTATTGCATGATATCGGCAAAATCGGAGTTCCCGATTACGTCCTGAGCAAGCCTGACCGCTTGACCGAATCGGAATTCGCACTGGTCAAGCTTCATCCAACCATTGGATTCGAAATTCTCAAAGACCTAAAGCCCATCAGCTATGTGCTGCCGGGCGTGCTGCATCACCATGAAGCCTTCGATGGTAGCGGCTATCCTCACGGTCTCAGCGAGGAAAATATTCCGCTTTTCGGTCGCATCATCGCCGTTGCCGATAGCTTTGACGCCATGACCAGCGATCGCCCGTATCGAAGCGGGATGCCGCGAGCCGAAGCGGAGCGAATTCTGCTGCTCGGATCCGGGACACAGTGGGACCCGAACATCATACGGGCCTTTCTGAGGATCGTATCCGGAATGGAAGATATCTATGGAAGTTCCAGTCAAGCACCTCCAACGTCTCAGTTCATCAACGCTCCGATTTCGCTTCCGATCGAAGCCCCGCCGCTGCCGACTTGGCAACAGAAATTCTAGTCAGAGACGCGGGCGAGTCATTCCCCACTCACTGGAGCATCATACACCTCCTCGCGACTTCGCAATTGGTAGAACAGGGCCCGCTTTTGATCCGGCAGTGAATAGTCAAAGCCAAGTTTACGGAGAAAGCTTTCCGAAGCACTGATGGCCATGATTTCCATGATTCCTTTTTCGGCACCACGGTTAACGCAGAACTTAACCAATTCGCTTCCGACACCGCGTCCCTGAAACCGTTCATCAACGACTAATCCTTGGATCTCACCCAGTTTCTTCGAATATATTTCTACCGACGCAAATCCGACGATCTCGTCATTCGATATAGCAACGAACCCATTCGGAATGAGCGACAACAGTTCCGATCGACTCCGTCTGAGAATCTTTCGTTGTACCACGAAGGGTCGCATTAGTTTCTGAATATCAGCGACATCCGACGACGACGCCTCACGAACGAAGAATTCAAAAGAAAGTGGTCGGTCCTCAGCTTCCGAACTTTCTTGAACTGCAGATCGCTCCGGAACATTGCGCTCGACCGTTGAAAACTGGATCGGCAGCTTCGCATCGACTCCACCGCAAGCGAATTCTTGGAAGGCCAATCGATAGATTTCAGTACCGCGCCTTAGCTGCTCAAGCTCGATGAATTCGTCCCGACGATGCGCTTGATCGATACTTCCTGGACCGCAAACGACTAGCTGTTCGAGTCGCTGCAGGACGCCACCGTCGGTCGCGAAGCATACCTTTTCCGTGCGCCTCGTTTCAGTCAGTTCAAGGAACTTCTGAATGTGCGGTGCATCAGGCAGAACGTTCCAGGCAGGAGTCCGATCACTACATTGCCATTCCAATTCGAGACGCGCACAGGCTTGCGACAGCGTCGCCAACAACTCGCTGTGATCAACTCCCGGCATTGGTCGGAAAAAGATCGTTGCCCGCGCCATGCTTGGTGTAATATTCACCGCCTGAGGCTCATTCTGGATCGTCACATTCCAAGAAAGCGTTGGGGGAAAAAAGCTCGCATCCAGAAATCGCGATTCCGATTCGGTCCTTAATCGAAGTTCGTTCAGGAGTGGAAAGATTTCGAACAAGCGGTGGTTTGCATTCAGACCGTCAGAGGAACTACTATGGGCAGCAACGCCACGGCTTGTGATCGTGCAGCAATACGAGCCTTTATGCGCGACGACGACGCGATTCAACGTCGGCTCGCCGATGATGCCAACCGTTTTCGATTCCACCATTTCCGCGAACCATCGCGACTGCGCATCCACCATCCGAGCTCCAACCGTTCCGATCTCCTCGTCAGCGGTACAAACAAAGTAGATCGGGCTTCGCTGCGCTTGTGCCGGAATCTGTGAAACCGCTGACAACGCGCAAGCCAGCGATCCTTTCATGTCGCTGCTTCCTCGGCCGTAAAGTCGGCCACTTCGAATTGTCGGTTGGAATGGGCCGCAAATGGTTCGGTCCCAGTCATCTACGGGCACAACGTCGGTGTGGCACAAATAGGCAATGCCACCGGCACCCGTTCCTCGCTTGGCGACCAGATTCACCTTGGTTTGTTGATTCGCGTCTACGTAAGTGAGAATCTCTAATTCAAATCCCAGTCGCGACAAGCGTTCCGCAACGTGGTTCGATATTGCTTCGTTCGAACGGTGACTGACGGAATCAAATTCCACTAAGCGAGCGGTACAATCTACGACATCCATGAACGCCAAACCTGAATTACAATGTCTTGTTTGAGTGCGCGTACCGCTAACCCCAAATGCGCGATTCGTGCTACGATAGAGAGCCTTTGAACAGCCCTTCATTTTGACCTTTCTCACACTTCTTGCCAGTCCAACTGAAAGTATCATGCTCAGTCACGACATGCGAAATGTAACCGCGTTGATCTTGGGTGGAGGTCGCGGAACGCGATTGTCACCGCTTACCAAAATCCGAGCCAAGCCAGCGGTACCTCTGGCCGGCAAGTACCGATTGATCGATATTCCGATATCTAACTGCATCAACTCTGGCATCAATCGCATCTATGTTCTGACGCAGTTCCTGAGCGTGAGCCTCCATAGGCACATCAGGCAGACGTATCGTTTCGATCATTACAACGGTGGCTTTGTCGAGTTGCTTGCGGCCCAGCAGACAATGGACGGCGGTACCGATTGGTATCAAGGAACGGCTGATGCAGTGCGAAAGAACCTGCGTTATCTCGATCACCGAGAGTTAAAGTACGTATTGATCCTTTCCGGCGACCAGCTCTATCGCATGGACTACTCCGATATGTTGCGGACCCATCGCGAGTCTGGAGCCGAAGTGACGATCGCGGCAATTCCCGTTAATCGGAAGGCTGCCCGCAGCTTGGGTGTGATGCGCTGTGATGATACGGGCAGAGTTCGTGGATTCCTCGAGAAACCACAGACGGACGCTGAAATCGAAATGGTCTTGACCGACCCCAAATGGATCGACGCTCGCGGTATCGAAGCGAAAGGACGTGATTGCTTGGCTAGCATGGGACTTTACATCTTCAATCGCGATTTGCTGTTCGACGTGCTGGATAAAACAAACTACGAGGATTTTGGGAAGGAGGTCTTTCCGGCCGCGATTCGCAGTCGCCGCGTACAAGTGCATCTTTTCGATGGCTATTGGGAAGATATTGGAACCATCCGAGCTTTCTATGAAGCGAACCTGTCTCTGGCTCGGGCTGATGCCCCATTTGATTTGGTCAGTGCGGATGCTCCCGTCTACTCGAGAGCTCGGTTCCTTCCGCCGTCGCTTTTTGAAGGTGCAACGATTAAGAATTCTTTGATCGCTGACGGATGTCGTATTGGTTCCGGTGCCATCATCGAGAACAGCGTGATCGGACTCCGATGCATGATCGGCGAGGGAGTCACGATCCGAAATTCGGTCATCATGGGTGCGGATTACTTCGAAGATAGTCCAAACAATGCGGTTCCCAAACAAGCCAATGTGGCTCCCTTGGGTATCGGTTCGGGTAGCTTAATCGAGGGTGCCATCCTCGACAAGAACTGCCGAATCGGGCGCAATGTGCAGGTCATCAATCGTTCTGGTCTCCAGGACTCGGATCAATTCCCACCTTGCGAAATCCGCGAGGGAATTCCTGTCATCCCCAAAGATTCCCATCTCCCCGATGGCTGGACTATGTAAGGAAATCACCAAGCGGCTTTTGATTTTGCTATGCTCGTTAATGCGCCATTTTTGATGTCGGGCGGCTTAGAAATCACTTGAACGCGCCTTCGAGTTCGGTCAATACCTTGCTCAGGCGTTTTTCCGACACGGGGACGCGCGTCCCAAGCTGTTGAGCGAACAACGATACACGAAATTCCTCGATCATCCAACGAAACTCTTGCAACGGTCGATACTGTTTGATTTCGCGTGCCGACTTCTCTAACTTGCGATATGCGTCCAAGAACCGTTGTACTTGTTGCTCGCATGCCAAATCCTTGTCTATTCCCCCCGTTCTGAGTCGAGCAATACGTCCGAGGATTGCTTGAAAGTATCGAGGATACTCGCGTAAGTTCTCCCAAGGAATTTCCAAAAACCACTCCGCCGGAAAGAGTTCACTCAGTTGAGCATGGATCGCTTGTGAAGTCGGCCCCCAAGCCTTGGGAAGCTGTTGCAATGCCAAGCTTACCTCCTGATGCGATTGAGCCATCCTCGGAAGCCATTTAACGATTTCTTGCGCAGCAATGCTGATCTTTGCGATTCGATCAGCCAAGCAGGCCTGATAGTCGCGGATGGTTACAATTTCGCCACTGGACTCCATGAAAGCCAGCCGCGCCATCAAACTAACTAAATCGTCTTGGAATCGATCGCCATCAATTCGGGAACTCATCCAAATCAAGCTTTGCTGGAGGTTTGGCAAATGCTTGACCTGGCTCCGAAGTTCTCGACGCTCCGAAAGAAGAAAGCAGCGAAGCAGGCCACGAGCTCGACCTCTGGATGCTTCTACCTCGGACTCCACTAGCTCTGTCGAAACGGAGTTGCCATGATCCTTGAAAGTCACATACCACGTTCCTGGAATCCTTGGGTGGCCGACAATCTTGGTCGGAAGCTCGTCGATATCGAACTTGGTCATCTTGTCACGATACCACGGCTCGGAATGAAGAACTTGCATGAAGTCCGGATCGCTCGCTGTCGTCTCGATCGTTGCTTGATTCTTTCCGTAAAGAACCCATTTCAGGTCCCGCCCGGCTCGAAGCTTTTTTCTGTTCGAGTCCCTTACCTCGACTCGCATCCTCAGATGGTTAGGCAAGTTCTCAAAATCCATGTCAGCCGATGCAATGTTTCTGCCCGCGATCTCACTCAATTTTTTGCAAAATGCTGGAAGGAACATCTGATCAAAAGCAGGTGCCTGAATCCAACCCTCTGCCAGTTTGCGTGCTGTCTCTGCGATTGGCATGAACTCTCGCCTTAGGTCCTTTTTCATTGACCGCAGCAGCCACTCAATCTTCTCCTCCAGTCTACCCGGAACGAGCCAGTCCAATCGATTGATATCGATCTTTGCCATCTGGTCCTCTAGGACGATCAACGTGATTCCGTCTTCATCCTTGCCTGGCTCGAATTGATAGACGATGGGGCATCGAACCTCCGCAAAACGAATCGCGGATGGAAATAGCACTTCAACATCTTCACGGACGTTGTCGCTCGTCAAGTCTTGGATCGTGAGATATGGCCAGTAGCGATTGCCATCTGCGTTGTTTCCATTTCTACTATTTGGCCCGCTGCTGTTGCGCACTTTGGCAAGTTCCCGATCCCAAAGTTCCAAACTTCGGCGATCGACGACCTCCGCTGGAATGTTCGCATCGTAAAATCGCTGCAAGCGAAACGGATCGACTACAAACGCACGCTGCCGAGTTCGGTGAGCCAGTTGCTTACATTCTTCGATCGTCCTCGCGTTCTCGCGAGCGAACCATGCCTGAGTTTTCAGCTTTCCTTCCACCAGCCCTTCATCGATGAGCAATCGGCGGGCAAGAACGGGGTCCAGCGGCGCTAAAGGGACAAGCGTCCGCGTCCCCAATGGCAAACCAAACAAACTGGATTTTCGAGCGACCATTGCCGATCCGTGCTTTGAACTAAAGTGAGGCTGGTCATAACTATGCTTCAGCAGGTGAGCCGCTTGAAGCGTGAGCCATTCCGGCTCGATTCGTGCGGCGGTTCGGGCAAAGCGCTGCTCCGTTTCCACCAACTCCGAAGCGACGATCCATTTTGGGGGCCGATTTCGCAATCCGCTTCCTGGCCATAATTCCAGTTCGAGTCCGTTCGGTCCTTTGTACTTCTTGCCATCTTCGTTGATCGCGACGCCCGAAAGCAAACCGCTAAGCAAGCTCTGATGGATGAGTGTATAAGTGTTCGAAACGTGCTCTCGGGAGTCGCCATCTCCGAACGGTGCTCCGATGTTCTTGGGAGGCCATTTTCGTTTTCCAGGGTGCAATCCTTGCCGCGTCACGATCTCCAACAATTGGCGATGCACGTCTGCCCATTCGCGAAGTCGGACCAACGATAAATAATTCTGTTTGCAGGCTTTCTCAAGGCGACTACGTCCCAATTCTTCCTTGAGATCGTGGTAGTAATCCCAGATCAAAAGAAAGCTTAGGAAATCGCTTTGCTCATGGCGTAGTTTGCGGTGCGCATCGTCTGCATCTTGCTTTCGCTCAGGAGGTCGTAGTCGAGGGTCTTGGACCTCCAACGCGCTGGCAATGATGAGAATTTCGCTAAGAACTCCATTGTTGTTCGCCTCCAGAATGATCTTGCCGATCTGAGGATCAACCGGCCATCGTGCGAGTTGCCGCCCCACAGGCGTCAGCTCCTCCAATTCATCGATAGCACCTAGTTCGCGCAGGACCGCCATGCCGTCGCGAATCGCTTCAGGTCGAGGAGAATCGAGCAAGGGTAAATCATGAAGTTGACCGAGCCCCAAGGATTTCGTCAGCAGGATGGCTCCCGCGAGATTGGTTCTCTTGATTTCTGGCGTGTTGTATTCCGCTCGACTGAGAAAATCCTGTTCTGTGTAAAGCCGGATGCAAATTCCAGGTCCGAGTCGCCCGCATCGACCGGCACGCTGATTCGCGGATGCTTGAGAAATCGGTTCGATCGGCAGACGTTGAACCCGTGTTCGTGGCGCGTATCGGGATATCCGTGCCGTGCCGGAGTCGATCACGTAACGAATGCCCGGAACCGTCAATGAGGATTCTGCCACGTTCGTCGCCAGTACGATGCGGCGTTTGTCGTGCGGTCGGAAAATACGCTGCTGCTCTGATTCCGTTAGTCTCGCATACAAAGGGAGCAATTCCAAATTGCTTTGGAGTCCTACCTGAGCCAGCCATCCTCGCAGCTGCTTCGTGGCATCTCGAATCTCCCGTTCCGTCGGCAAGAAAACCAGAATGTCGCCGGAGCCTGCGAGCAGCAGTTCTCCTAATGCATTTTGCAGACGCTCATGGTGCGCACTCTCCTCTCCAGCCAAATCACTACTTGCAGAGCTCTCGAGAAACTTTATCTCGACGGGGTAGGTCCGACCTGCGATCTCAACGATCGGTGCAGGTCCGAGAGCGTCTGAAAAATGATCTGAAAATTTCTTGGCATCGATAGTAGCACTCGTGATGATCAGTCGAAGCTCCGGACGGCGATCGCACAGCAATCGCAGATATCCCATGAGCAAATCGATGTTCAAGGAACGCTCGTGCGCTTCATCGATGATGAGCGTGTCGTAAGCTCGGAGTTTTCGATCACTTGAGATTTCGGCCAACAAGATGCCATCCGTCATGACCTTAATGCGGGTCGTAGGGCGAGTGCGGTCGTTGAATCGAACCTTGTAGCCGACGACTTCGCCAAGGGGCGATTCCATCTCTTCTGCTAAACGCCGCGCGATCGAGCTTGCAGCAAGTCGCCGCGGTTGAGTATGTCCGATCCAGCCGCGAGTCCCTCGGCCCGCTTCGAGGCAGAGCTTCGGCAACTGCGTACTCTTTCCAGATCCAGTTGCACCGCACACGATAATCGCCTGCCGATCCTCAATGAGTCGAATGAGTTCCGTGCGATGTTGGGTGATGGGAAGATCAGGATCATAACGGATCAGCAACGGCTCGCGTTCGACCGACGCCGCAGCCTCCAACTCTGAGGGGACGGACGATTTCGATGCCCGCTCAGACACGTGTAGTTCCACCGTTCAGGGACTCGAGCCAACCAGCTACTATATTCCGAGAAGCAGCTTCCAGTTCGCGAATCGAGAAAACGAGCTTTCGCTGCAGCGTGGAATTGTGGTGCCCCGTGGTTGCGATTTCGAAGGACGCCATGGCAAGACCTCTCTAATTCGATTGATGTTTCACGGATACCAGGAAAAGGCAGCTAGGACGACGGATGTCACGAAAGTCTGAATGCAGCATTCTGGTCGGCATCCCAAAAGGATGGGCAATCCTTCGTGGATGCGGGCGTGATCTCCACTCCTTTGCACCGTTATTCATCAAAGCGAAGACGTGACGAAAATGCGTGTCACCTTCGAAATCGAAGAAGAGAGCACTTTTACGGCAGTTCGCTTTTCGAACATCCATGGAAACCATTCGATCTCGAATCTGATCACGAAAATCAAAGACTAATGACCGCCGTCGAGCTTATAGTACGCCTGCTAAGGCAATCGCATGCTTGCCATGGTAAAGGGTATTCGTTCTTGCTCGATTCGAAAATACTTCTTAACGACTTGAACATCGATTTCCAACGCTTCCCTCGCGTCCCGAATGCTGAAATGCTTCATTTGTTTTAGCGGCTGCTTGTAGAGATTTTTCCTGCCTGTTGCTTTGCCACATGCCACTCCCAGGTCAAACGCCGGCTGTAGGAACGGTGGTACTCGGTAAGGTTCTGGGTACCAATGAGCCAGCGCGTACTTGAAAATGCGAAACTGCAGCCAGCTCACTTGTTTCGCCGTTCCCATCGCGAATCCGAGCACAAATGCTTCATCTTGATCTTGCAATCCACGTCCCAATAGGACGTGGAGTACATCGTGGTCTTCGAGGTCTTGAGCACCACGAAACCGAAAAAAGCTCTCAGGATTTTCAAACAATCGAACAATCCATGGAATGGCCGAAGCAGGTGAGGCCGGCATCGTTTCCAAGACTTCGCCGATGATCCGATCGTCGTCGTCCAATCCAGGGTACCACGCAAGCCATAAATCGGTTTCGGTATTGTGCTTTCTCCGATGACCTGAGGAATCGTACAACCAACTGCTGTGATCGAAGAACTGCAGCGGAGACTGTCCTTCTGGCGCATTCTCGGCAGTTAGCACGGCTGCCGAGGCAACTCGATTGAAATAGCTCAACGCCAAACTTTCGATTTCTTGCAATGATTGGGAGGAATTGTCCCCAAAACCCGTGATCGAAATTGATTCCTCTGCGAACTCTCTGGCCATGCCGCGAAGAACCTTCTGATGCGGTGCGCAAAACTCCTTTTTCAGTAACCCGCCTTGATTCGCTGCTCGCAATACCGCAATCACCGACGCCGTCGGAGAATCCTGCGCAACTCCGCTGCCGACACCTAATTTCAACTCATTCTTGCGGCCCTGCAGCTCCACCGAAACTTGAATCAACTCGGATGTCTCGAGTTGTCTCGAAGCGCTCGCCCGAAGCCGAATCGGTTGCTTGCAGATCATACTCATCGCTTCGACAATTCCTGCTTCGACCGTCGGACCTTTTCCAAATGCGGACGAACGTGCCCCTTCTCGGCCCGTGATCTTCATGGAGCAGCAAAATTCCTCTCCAGCCTGCTCAATGCGAAGATCTTCAATTTTTGCGGAACCGAACGAAATGGACTGCATGTGCAACGATGGTCTAGTGCATGAAGCGAACCTTCACGTCATTGTAAAGAATTCGTGCGTAATGAGTAAACAGGCTCAACACTGGTAGCCTGAAGCGAGCAACAGGACTATCCTTACTCGATAATTTGAGGAAACTCGAACTGGACAATGTCAGTCTCCGTCAGCCGTTACGTCGAGAGTCCGGCTGATTGTCGGGATCAGTTGCGAAAACAAGGTGCTTGCGAACCACGATTGATGCACAGTCACAACGCAACTTGGTTTTCAAACTTGGCGTTGTCCAGCGTAAAACCTTTTCGAAAGGGCTCGCCGATGCTGGTTCGTTACAGTTGGCCACTAACATTGGCCCTCGCTTGCTGGATCGTGCTTTCTGGGAAGATGTGGGGGCAGGATCGTTCGGAAAGGGGCGACGTTCCTAGCAAGATCCTTCTTCCCGGACTCCAGGACAACGCTCAAGTCCTGCTGCCCAATGGCTGGTCTCTCGCGCCAGCGGGGACGCAAATTCCGATGGGGGACTTTCCTGTAAATGCTGCGTTGTCACCCGATGGAGCGTTCATCGCTGTGCTCCACGCGGGATACGGAGATCACGAAATTCGGATCGTCTCAACGTCAAACAGCAAAGTTGTATCTTCGGCCTCCCTCGCTCAGACCTTCTATGGCATCGGATTTTCTAAAGACGGCAAGCATGTTTGGGCCAGTGGTGGAGAGGACGAACGAATCTATCTCTTCCCGTTCGATAGCGGCTATCTTGCGGCACCTCAATTGATTGTGCTCGGCGGCCGCCAGGATCGCTTAGTCATCTCTGGAATTGCGGAACTTCCGTCGAGCAACAAACTCTTGGCCCTGGCACTGCTCGGTAATCAACTTTTGCTGATCGATCCCGAAACTTCTCGCATCTCGAAGCGACTATCCCTCCCGACCGATGCGTATCCGTATGGGATCGCCGTTTCTAGCGATGAGAAACGGGCTTACGTCAGTCTTTGGGGGCTGGCCAGCGTGGTAGCTATCGATCTCGAATCGTGGGAATTGATCGATCAGTGGAGTACCCCCAGCCATCCGACGGAGTTGATTCTTATCGACGAAGGCCGAAATCTGCTGGTCGCTTGCTCGGACGACAGCTCGATCGTTCTGATCGATTGTACGTCGGGAGCGGTCCAAGAAAAGATTCGGACCTCGCTCTTTCCGACTGCCAAGAACGGCAGTACACCTGCGAGCATTGCCGTCTCTCCCGATGGTAACGTTCTGCTTGCGGCAAACGCAGATAACAACAATGTCGCTATCTTCGATATTCGTGAACGAGGAAAATCGCGATCCTTGGGATTCATCCCTGTTGGCTGGTATCCAACTTCAGTCCGCATTCACCCATCCGGCGAGAAAATATTCGTTACCAATGGCAAAGGGATGTCTTCGTCTGCGAATCGCAATGGCCCAAATCCTCTGCTCGGTCGGACACCTGTTCGCGAGTACATTGGTCAATTGTTCGACGGAACGCTGAGTGTGATTGCTACTCCCTCACCCAACGAGCTGGCGACGTTTACGCGAACGGCATATTCTGTCAGTCCGCTTGAAGATGGTGCAGCGGTTCATCAGCGAAGTGAAGGCAACCCCATCCCAGCCAAGGTTGGTGATCCGAGCCCGATCAGACACTGCATTTACATAATCAAGGAGAATCGCACCTACGATCAAATCTTGGACGATGTTCTTGAGGGCAACGGTGATCCGAATCTGTGCATCTTTCCAGAGTCGGTGACGCCGAATCATCACGCGCTCGCGAAGCAATTCGTGTTGCTCGACAACTTCTACGTCGAAAGCGAGGTTAGCGCCGACGGTCATGAATGGACGATGGCCGCCTATGCAACGGATTTCGTCGAAAAGACCTGGCCACTTTCATATCGCGGCGGCCGAGGAAAGTTGACCTATCCCTCGGAAGGGAAACTAAAAATTGCTGAACCCAGCAGTGGCTACCTATGGGACAAGTGCCGTGAAAAAGGAGTCGACTACATCAGCTTTGGAGAGTTCATCAATAACGGCCCAACGCTGGCCGATCCCGCTACGACAAAAATGGAGGCGCTCCAGGGACATTTCGATCCTTGGTTCCGCGGTTACGATCTCGACTATCCCGATGTGAAGCGAGCGGAACGATTCATCGAGAAATGGAATGAACTCGAAGAACGCAATCAGTTGCCAGGACTCATCATTCTGCGTCTACCGAATGACCATACGTATGGGACTCGGATCGGCAAACCAACTCCCACTGCCATGGTGGCCGACAATGACCTAGCCCTCGGAATGGTCGTGGAAGCTATTTCGAAATCTAAGTCATGGGCGGAAACCGCCATCTTTGTCGTCGAGGATGATGCGCAGAACGGAGCGGATCACGTGGATGCACATCGAACCGTTGCACTCGCCATCAGTCCCTACATACGTCGTGGCTCCGTCGATTCGACGATGTATTCGACTTCCAGCATGCTTCGGACGATGGAATTGATTCTTGGCCTCGATCCGATGACGCAGTTTGATGCGGCGGCCACTCCGATGTACAACAGCTTCCAAGCCGAGCCGGATTTGACTCCCTACCAAAGTATGGAACCAGCGGTTGATCGTAACGCGGTCAATGTGGCAGGAGCTTGGGGATCCGAAGCATCGATGGCCATGGACTTCTCGAAAGAAGATGCTGCAGATGACCTCCTCCTCGGCGACATCGTGTGGCGGAGCGTTCGCGGCCCGGATTCCCCCATGCCAGCCCCTGTCCGATCCGCTTTCGTCTTCGCCCAAGTCGAGGATGAAGATGAGGTCGATGACGACGAGGCAGAGT
>JBBIUE010000014.1:0-966 GCA_037440405.1 Pirellula sp.
TTCTGTCTAGGTTTCTGGTGCGCGGCCCTATTCTATCGACTTACTAACCAAGAGGTTCTTGCGATCAAATTTCCTGAGAATCTGACTCTTGAACTGCACTCAGTTCGTGGTTTGGCGACCCTCTGTCCTGTCGAACGACTTTGGTACGGCGACCGATTGATCCGTCCTCGAATCGGAGATAAGCGACGAAATAGCCGAGAGCCAAGTTAACAGTCTTGTTGTTCAGCGTTTGCCCTAGGATTTTCGAGCGTTTGTGCCCGGTGCCAAACTCAACGGACCAGCATTTCACCGTGTTAAGCGTCGAAACAACCGGCCTGGAACCGCTCGAAACCGTCTCCAACTCACTTGCAGACACTGTGTTAATCAAAACCAGGAGCGGAAACGGAGATCTTGAGAGTTCTCAGCGGAGAATCGGGCGGCCGGGAGCAACCGGTGCGGTTTCTGTCGTATCCCGAGATCTTGGTTTCCTAACCGAGATGTTTTCCCAGAGTACGGCAGACGCTAAAAAGCCCCAAAAATCCAAGCAGAAACGAAAAACGCCGGGCGTCGATCTCTCGTCGTCCGGCGTTAACTTTTTGGCGTTTCTTCCGTAGAAAAAACTAAGGCTCCTCCGGTAGGACTCGAACCTACGACCCGGCGGTTAACAGCCGCCTGCTCTACCAACTGAGCTACAGAGGAAAAGGTTGCTTTCTGAAAGACACAGCTGTACGACTAACGTTCGGATCATCGCTAGGTAGTCCAATGTGCCTGCTCAGAATTTTCATTTGTAGTATTCGTCAATGTGCCAAGTGACGGATGAACTTAATTATCACTTTCCCGAATCATAACTGGACCACATGACCTCTGAGCGAAACCGTTACTCAGGATCACTGTCAAACGGCACCGCCGATCCGTTTTATTCCGGACCAATGGTGTCACTGTGTCTCGGACCAATGGTGTCACTGTGTCTCGGACCAATGGTGTCAC
>JBBIUE010000014.1:1072-74034 GCA_037440405.1 Pirellula sp.
GTCTCGGATCAAATGTGTTATCCCGGACCAACTGTGTCACTTTATCTCGGACCCATGGTGTCACCGAACATCAGGGCAAATGACCAACAAGTTCACTTCCCACAAGTTCACTAACCCGCAGGATCACTGACCCATCGAGCCTGTCCAAGCTCCCTTGCATCCTTCCAATTTGGACTTGGAATTTATGTGCTTGGGAAAGGCTTCAGGTATCGCTGAGTTCATCAGGAATTCATCAACGACAAACCTGCCTTCGACGAACCTTCGTATTGTGCCGAAAATCTGACCGGTCGGCAACCCGAAAATGACAGTGTTCCTTCAATTTCAAAGCTTCATGGGCTCAGGAAACAACTTTTGCCGAGTTTGCCAATAAGTTCGCTTCCGTTCAAGACCAATTTTCAGTAGCCTCCGCAAAAGATTCAGTAATGTTTTCGTGGAATATCGCGTGTGTGACACAACATGAGTTCTCGGCAATCCCGTTCAGGCGGGCCAGAACGATCCTTGGGAATCGATCCCGTGGACAGTTCCTCAAACGACAATTGTTCGACCAGCGGCGAAACTCAGAGTTTCGGAAATCCCGGCTTTTTTGGAATTCGGTGTTTTGGATTTGTCGTCCTTGCGACAGCCTGCGCAATTGTCTTTCGCTACGATTTCGAAATTAGCCAGTTTCTGCGAACCACCAAGTTGCCTTCCGATTTAGGGAAAATGATCTTGCACTCGGAAGTGCTTTCGCATGGTTGTGGTGTGGTGATCGTATTGGGATCGCTTGGCTGGATCGATCGCGTTCACCGAAAGCAGCTCTGGTTGCTTTTGGTTTTGGCTTTGCTCTCAGGTTTGGTGGTCGATGTCGTCAAGTTGGGATTTCCACGCATCCGACCGAATTCGGATTTCGATTCTCTCGTTACCACAGCAAGCGATTCATGGGTGAACGCTGAAGCGGATATGTTGAACAGCAGAGATCTCAGTTTTCCATCAGCACACGCTGCCGTGGGATGTTGTGTTTGCCTAGGACTGGCACGACTCTACCCGGCTGGTTGGTGGATCTTCCTCATTCTTTACGGCATGACAGGATTTCAACGCGTGGTCTGTGGCGCGCATTATCCAACCGATGTGATGGCGGGAATGTTGATTGGAGGTGCGCTAACCTACACCGCCTGTCGATTCGGTTTGTTACCTGGCAGGGTGTTCAAAAGATGCGCTGGCGAAGTATCCGAACACCAGACTGGCTCCAAGGTAAGTCTTATGTCGTCGGCTCCAGCGCGTAGTTCACCAACGTCTCGTGTAGCTTAGTCGCCAGGGCAGGCTCGAGCGGTGTCATGGGGAGTCGCAATTCGCCGGTGTCGCGTCCCAGCAACTGCATGGCACATTTGACGGGAATTGGGTTCGTCGCCAGTCCGAGCATGTCGCGGCACAACCTGAAAAGTTCGCGATGTAAGATACGGGCTTTTGCGTAGTCATTCCTGGCGGCCGCACTTACCATCGCCAAGACATGGTAGGGAACGATATTTCCGACAACGGAAATAACGCCCTCGGCACCGACCGACATCATTGGCACGGTCAGGGAGTCATCGCCGCTGAGGACCGTTAGATTGGTCTCCAGAAGAATCTGCGAGCATTGATCGAGCGATCCCGTGGCTTCTTTGACCATCGTGATGTTTTCCAGTTCAGCTAGGCGGGAGATCGTTTCGCATTCCACGTTTTTGCCAGTGCGGCCAGGAATGTTGTAAATGCAGTGGGGAATGCCAACTTCTTCTGCGATCGCCTTGAAGTGCTGGTAGAAACCTTCCTGAGTAGGCTTGTTGTAATAGGGAGCGACTTGAAGCGATGCGTCGGCACCCTCTTTCGCTGCCCAGCGGGTGAGTCGCAGCGCCTCTGCCGTGCTGTTGCTACCAGTTCCGGCCATAACTTTGCAGCGTCCTGCAGCGATCTGAACGACTTCACTGATGACGCGTTCGTGTTCATCGTGACTGAGCGTAGGCGATTCGCCGGTTGTCCCTACAGGGACGATGAAATCCGTACCTGCTGCGATTTGATATTCAACTTGTTCACGAAGCCGCATGGAATCGATCAATCCGTTTCGAAATGGGGTGACGATGGCCACTCCCATACCCGCAAATGCACTTCCTTTTCTTTGAACCACGGTCTACTCCTGGTTAAATTGGTTGTCGGTTAGAGGTGAACGAGAAGGCCGATGAGCGCTAAGATCGATCAATCGACGCATTTGAGCGACGGCCTCTTGCAGCCCCACGAAGACGGATCGAGACACGATCGAGTGCCCGATATTCAGTTCTCGCATGAGCGGTATTTGGGCGATGGCGACGACATTATCGTAGTTCAGGCCATGACCTGCATGCAGCAGCAATCCAGCTTCGGTCACCCATTTACCCGCGCGAGTCAGCCGCCCGAGTTCCGCTTGTTGCTGGGTGCCTCGGGCGTTCGCGTATGATCCTGTATGCAGTTCGATCGCGTCGATCCCCAAGCGGCCCGCTCGCTCGATCTGGTGAGGGTCGGGATCGAGAAATAGGCTGACGCGAATTCCGACCTCCTTTAGCCGCTGGATTGCCGAAGCAATTTTGTTCGCGTTGCTGAAGAGGTCCAATCCGCCTTCCGTGGTAACCTCCTCGCGCCGCTCCGGCACCAATGTCGCTTGGTCCGGCTTCCATTGGCAAGCGAGCGCGACGATTTCGTCAGAAACCGACAATTCCAAATTGAGCGGAACGCTGACGGTTTCTCGCAGGATTCGGACGTCGCGGTCTTGGATGTGTCGCCGATCTTCACGAAGATGGACTGTAATCACTTGAGCGCCTCCAAGCTGGCATGCATGAGCAGCAGCCACCGGATCCGGCTCGTAGGTTCTGCGCGCCTGCCGGATGGTGGCGATGTGATCGATATTGACACCGAGATGGATCATCGTCGTTCTGTGCAACTGGCTGCGATACGGAAAACGAAATACGTTAATGCTTGGACAGGGCATTGGCAAGCTGATCTTCGAACCATGCCAACTCGCGGGCGATACCAGTGGCCAAGTCCGGGACAGCAAGTTTCTCTGGAAGAACGCCCCATGCGTAGGTCTCGACCTCCCAGTGACCCAAGAACTCTGCTTGCCACGCCGCAGAGTTCAGCTCCTTGAGGCATTTGCCGATTTCGCTTTGCGTAGCCGTGAGGTCTCGAAACTCTTTGAGATAGATCGGTACGTGGAAGTGGACACGGTAGCTCCCCGTGAGTTCACGAGGATCAGAAATCGGCTTCAGTAGGTCTGGTAGGTCTTCGAAGAGTCGCACCGACCCCGCTGGTCCGCTTCGAACCGTCGTTTGGTGCAGATAACGATCCTCCGCAAACGATTTCAAATCCTCGAAAGCTGCCAACTTCTGTTCTGAATCGAGACCATCCCAATCGACTTCGATGGCTGACGAAACTTGAACCTTTCCAATACGGATTCCGAGATCGAGATAGGCCTGGAGTTCACGCCCTTGATCCTCTCGCATGACGGCAGCGTGGCAAATGTCGTGACATATCGTGAGATATTCTCGAACCCAAGACCTTTCTGACCGGAATAGGTGTCGCTGAAAGAACTGTCGTGCCGAAGGACTATCACCGATGACGCAACCTGGCTCCGGTTCGATCGCGAGGACAATTTTTTTTCCGCATCGCTCGTAAAGCTGCCGTAGGTAGTCAGCCATGGCAATGAAGTTGCTTGCTGCCCCTCGCAATTGATCCTCGTTCCATCTTGGATTCCCCCAAGCGATCGGCAGCGTCGATATGGATCCGGTGCTTCCATCGGGCAGAAGTTCCACAAGTAGATCCGCGAGCTTTTGGGTGTAACGCAATCGTTCCGCCGACAACCAATTCGGATTGTAGACACGATGTTTGACGACGGGCTGGTGAAAGTCGGATTGCGGGAAGCCATTGAAGGTGAACGGAACGAGGGAGCGTTCGTTGAGCCAGTCGCGAATTTCAGTGGCCTGATTTCGCTCAGCGACCTCTTGGATGGCATTTTCAGAAAACCACAATCCAACGCCGAGAGGGCGATTTGTTCCGAGTTGATCTCGAATCGCACAGGCGTAACGCTGAAGGTTCTCGCGGATGGCAGTCCATTGGGTTCCCGCGTGGACATTCGTGCAATAGGCAATTTGGTTCATTTCACCGTCACTTGTCGTCTTACGGTAATCGCAAATCAAAAATGCGGATGTCGCTGCAATGACTTCCGACTGGAATGAATTGGATCGAGACTTGCCAACCTTTACCAACAATGAATTCGAGGAATCCGTCTCCGGTGTGACGTTGCGGTTCGGATAGGATCAGCCTTCCGTCAGCAGCCAAATGTCTTCTTGCACAAGCTTCCACCAGTCCCCACAGAGAAGGGTCATAAACCAAATCCGACCCAACGATCCATCGAAACGGTGTCGCAGATAGTTGATCGGTGCGCCAATTGAGACGCCGAATCGTCACACGGTCGCGGAACGGCCAAGCGTTACAGCGAGCAACGAGTAAGGCGTGAGCAGCCCCATCGGTCATCGTCACCTTGGCCCCCATCAGAGCAGCCGCAATTCCGACGCGCCCGCTGCCGCAGCCCAGCTCGAGAACACGCTGTTCCTTGAGAGGTAGCGAATGGAGATACTGTTCAAGACCGACCGCTGCAGGCCACGTCGCGGCCCAAAACGGGTCGAGTTCTTCGGGAGTCCGGTCCGTTCGTTCAAGTGCCTCTTCTAATAGTCGATCTGGATCGACCACATGAATCCAAGGCAATCTTTTGCCGACGATGGTCGTGGTTTTCCATTCGATAGCGAATGCACGGCGAATTCGCTGAATCAGTCGTTGATGAGCAAGGTCCGATGAAGAAGGGGCTTGCTGAAATCGAGCATGGGGAGACAAAGAGCCAGTCACAACGACGACCTGGGCTGAGGATACTCTTCCATCGATTGAATGTACTTTCGCAACCGTTCGAGTTCATCCGTAGTGTCTTTGAGCCGCAACATATTCGAGACTCGCTTGCTGAGCTCGAAGCGATTGACTGGTTTCGACAAGAAATCGTCGGTCCCGGCAGCCACGGCCCGCTCGATATCGCCCAGTTCATTCAAGGCCGTCACCATCAAGATCATGATGCGTGACGTTTCAGGATCTTGTTTCAGCTTACGACAGACCTCGAAGCCATTCAATTTGGGCATCATGACATCGAGCAGGATCAAGTCCGGCTGGAAACTCGTGACTTTGTCGAGCGTATCTTGGCCATCGACGGCAATCGCGATCTCGCAATCGATGTTATCGAGATAGGCTTCGAGTAACTCGCGGTTCGCCGTGTTGTCGTCGGCAATCAAGATTCGAGGAGTTCCGGCCATCATCCAACCTCACACGAGTTCGAGGGGCAGGTTTCGAGAGCCGCTGCCGGCACGGGAAACTGTGCCGCGAGTTCGTTCACTGCCGAGCGAATTCGCAACAGCTCGGATTCATTGCCGAAGTTACGCAGCGCGTGAGCGATCCACCGGCCGATCTGCCGGAATTCGTCGGTTCCCATGCCCCGCGTCGTTAGGGCTGGCGTTCCGATACGTATACCGCTGGGATCGAGAGGCTTTCGCTGATCAAAGGGAATCATGTTCATGTTGACCGTGATTCCGCACTTGTCCAAGGTGGATTCGGCGATCTTTCCACCGATGCCGAATGGGGTGACATCGACCAGCATGAGATGGTTGTCGGTTCCACCCGAAACAAGATTCAGGCCCTCTGCAAGAAGAACCTCCGCCAACGCTTTTGCATTGTCGATCACCGCTTTCGCATAATGGCGGAAATCGTCGCGAAGTGCTTCCCCGAAGCAAACCGCCTTAGCAGCGATGACATGCATCAGGGGGCCACCTTGAATTCCAGGAAAGATGGCGCTGTTGATCGATTTGAGAAGATCCTTTTTGCATAGAATCAATCCGCCGCGAGGACCTCTCAGCGTTTTGTGCGTTGTTGAAGTCACGTAATCCGCCACCGGTACTGGATCGTCGTGCAGCTTGGCGGCAACTAGGCCAGCGTAATGGGCCATATCCACGAGAAGTTTCGCTCCTACTTCGCGAGCGATGGACGCAAACTCGGCATGGGGAATTTCTCGAGGATAGGCACTGGCTCCAGCGACAATCAACTTGGGTTTGTGCTCGCGAGCCAACTTCGCAACTTGATCGAAATCGATGCGGTTCGTCGTTTGATCGACGCCATAGGAATAGAATCGGTACAGTTTGCCTGAGATGTTCAGGGACATGCCATGCGTAAGATGTCCACCTTGAGCCAGATCGAGACCAAGCACGACATCGCCGGGTTGAAGTACGGCAAGGTAAACCGCCGTATTCGCTTGAGATCCGCTGTGTGGTTGAACGTTAGCAGCTTCCGCACCAAAGAGGAGCTTGGCTCGGTCAATGGCCAATTGCTCGACGGTATCGACGTGCTCGCAGCCACCATAGTACCTCTTGCCAGGATAGCCTTCAGCGTACTTATTGGTGAGGACACTGCCTGTCGCTTGCATTACTGCCAGCGAAGTGTAGTTTTCGCTGGCGATCAATTCCAATCCTGCTTGCTGGCGATTTTCCTCAGCGGAAACTGCAGCCCAGACCTCAGGGTCCAATCTTTCCAATGAGTTCATGTAAGCTCCGCATTTCGATGACTGATTCTAGTCCTGCTGAATTTCGCTTGGCTGACGGTCCCAAGCAAGGTCGAGGTCTTTTTCCGTTTTCTCCCACCAGTTCATGCGTATCCGTTGGCTTTCCATGAAGGCTAACATTTGCCAGTCCATCTGGTTGGGCAGGAGGGCGAACAAGCGAAGTAAGTCCTCCGTTTTAGGCAGCGTTTCGACCACGCGAACAACATAGAAAATCGTCTGCGGTTCGTTCGGAGCAACCAACACACTTCCATCACTCGACTCGAACACGCGACGCATGAAGTCGTCGCCGACCGTGTCAAGACGATCGACGAAAGTAATGGAGGGAACACCGCGAGAGAACTGGGACGATGTCATCCAGGAAAATGGGTTAGGAGTTGCCACCAACGCTCGTTCAGCATCCGACAGTGCGGCCGTCCACGGCGAGTCCTCAACGGACTGGACGAGCTTTTGGATCGATTCTGCCTTCTCGCGAGCAAACTCGCGCGCCTTCTGCTGATACCAAACAGCTTCGACTTCAGAACGCACTTCCTCGAAAGAAGGAGAATATTGAGGCCGCTCTTCGATTTTCCAGAATACAAACGTCCAAGAGCCTGAAATGTCAAACAATTGACTGTTCCCAGGTGAGTAAAGCGGTAAGGAAGATGAGAAAACAACCTGAGGAAAGGTTGCGACATTCTGGATGCGACTGCGGCCGATAGGCAGGGCCATGACGGACTCAGAATCGACCATTCCGGTTCGTGCGAACTGCAATCCGTGTTCGTCCGCAAGGGCCTGAAGATCGATCAGCTCTGGTTTCGTTGCTGACAGGTCTTTCGCCTCAATGCTCCGTCGATAGATTTGATTTTCGTCAGAATAGTTCTGCATCTTTTCAACGATGGCAGCGAGGGAGGCTTGTAATTTCTGGCGTGTGGAATCGAACACCATATCTCGGGTCAGTTCTTCGCGAACTTCCTCCAACGTTTGCACGCGCATTTCGGTGGCAGGCCCTGATGGCGGAGCCGAACCAATATCCAGCGACGTACCGGCAGGAGGAGTCGTACCTGCTGGAATCGGAGAATCAACCGAAAGAATTTCCGTTAAGGAGTCTTGCTCTGGCGGTTGACCGAGTTCCAGTACTGTATCCACATTCTCGCTTGCCGAAGACTGTTCAGCGACCGGTGGTTGAGAATCCGCTGAGTTATCCTGGGGCGCTGCGGGTGCTTGGGGGGCTGTGGGAGCCGCTCCCAAGTCTTGAGAATCCGCTGCTAGATCTTGAGTCGAAACAAATCGCAGCTTCAGCGAGTTCATTCGGAATGCTTGGCCATCGCCATCCTCCGTACTCTCAGCCTTGCTTCCGTCTCCGGACGAGTCTCCGGCCTCGGATGTCGAGCCTTCTGAAGGAGCTTTTTCAGAATCGTCCCCTGTTGTATTTTGATCGGCGGGGAAAGACTCTCCCGTCGAATCATCCGAGCCCGCAGATAATGAGTCTGAAGACAATGGCGAAGGAGCTTCACCCGTTTGAGGGCTTTCGACAGGCGATCCTGTCGGCGCCTCTGAAGTGACTGGCACTCGGTAGCGTCCCGCCGCCACTCGTTTCTCATATTCGCGAAGAATCTCCTCTTCGCTTAAGGCGGCAACCGCTGCCTTCAAATGATCATCCAGATTCGTGCTGACGAACTCAATATTCGCGGAATGGCGTCGGCTGAAACCTGGGAGAGGGCTGGTCGATAACGGGACCCGGTCTTTGCCCGATTCATAGAGGGTTCGAAGTTCTTGCTCTGTCGGCTTGTATTTGGTTTTCGCTTCTTCCACGAACTCGGAAACGAGGACGGGATAAGCTTCGATTTTGGCTCGTCGATTGAATTTCTGAAAATATTGCCAACTTTGACCGGGAGTCGTCAGCAGGCGTTGCTGCAAACTGAGACCACCTTCCAGCATGTCTCGATACAAGCGGGCCGCTAGTTCATCCTGAAGGTAAACAACCAGTTCGAAATGCGATAGATTCCCCTGCGTGGTCTCACGGAACAGTTTCTTATACGTTTCATCGTCAATTTTGCGATCGGTCAATTGTCGTATGTAGAAGTCGACTGTTTCGCGACTGACCGTGATTCCAGCCAATTTCGCTCTTTCTGCGAACAGCTTCGTTTGAATGACGCTCAGTTGATCATTGTATTCGTTGAGCCCAAGCGTGAAGCTTTGCTGGTTCTGCATTTCGAATCCAGGCACTCTGGGGATACCACCTCTCATGAGCACTTCGCTCACTAAGCGGCGGAGAAAAGTTTGGGATAGGCCGTGGATTTGTTGGAGACGCCGTGCATGTTGCTCGTCGATCGTACCTCCGTTCCAACTGACTAGCCTGGATCGATTGGCCCGAAGAGCCGCACTCGATCCAGAGATAACTTGTTCCAGTGCCGGAGCTACAATGAAGGAAATGATTGCGATAACAACCAAAGCCGCCATCCAGTAGGTCTGGTTCTTGCGAAATACCGAAAATGGGCTAGCCATCGGCGAAATCCTTTTTCTTTCGATGCGTCGAGTGCGTTTTGTGAGCGATTCTGAAACCCTTCGATTGTAGGATTGCACGTTAAAAACGCAATTCCAACCGATTTCAATCTTGAGCATCAGGCATCAAATTGGTCAAGATTTGCCGCGAGTGGTTTCGCATAGTCGCCGAAAAGCACCTTGTGGGGCTGGCAGCGGGATATTAGCTTGTTCATGCGTCGATAGACCGTTTTGCCGATTTTCTAGCAATCCCGCTCGACATGTTGGACGTTGGAACCTTCGTTGCCGAATCTTTGTTTTTGTGCGGCTTTACTACAACATTCCTGGAACTGCATCTGCGGTATGGCAAAAGAAAAAACGAAATCTCTGGTCATCGTCGAATCTCCTGCAAAGGCCAAAACGATCTCAAAGTTTCTCGGAGGAAATTTTCGAGTCGAGGCGAGCATCGGCCACATTCGGGATTTGCCAATGGGGCGAAAAGAAGTGCCGGAGGAGTTCAAATCGCGGCCTTGGGCGTACTTGGGAGTCAACGTTGAAGAAGAGTTCACACCCATTTACATCATTCCAGCCGACAAGAAAAAACAAGTCTCCAAACTGAAGGATGCCCTTAAAGAGGCAGATAGTCTCTATCTTGCAACGGACGAAGACCGCGAAGGGGAAGCCATCAGTTGGCACTTGAAGGAGGTTCTTAAACCCAAGGTGCCGGTCCATCGACTCGTCTTTCACGAAATTACGAAGGAAGCCATCGACAACGCTTTGTCAGCTCCACGAGGGATCGATCAGGGCCTCGTCAAGGCGCAAGAAACTCGTCGCATCTTGGATCGCTTGTTTGGCTACGACGTCTCGCAATTCCTGTGGAAGAAGGTTCGGACAGGACTTTCCGCTGGGCGAGTACAGAGTGTCGCGGTTCGTTTGATTGTGGATCGTGAACGCGAACGAATGGCTTTTCATTCCG
The DNA here is from genome assembly GCA_037440405.1 of Pirellula sp. Lineage (GTDB taxonomy): Bacteria > Planctomycetota > Planctomycetia > Pirellulales > Pirellulaceae > JANMGV01. Next base: position 11,137 of record JBBIUE010000014.1, read on the forward strand.
CCACCTATTTTGATTTAGAGGCGACATTCCAAACACAGGGTGGCGGGAAATTCAAAGCCCCTCTCGTTCGATACAACGGAAAGGACTTGCCCTCCGGAAAGGACTTTGATCCGGCCACGGGCAAATTGAAAAAACCCGAACTGCTTTTGCTGGATCAATCAGCCGCCGAATCGCTGGTCGAGCAATTGAAATCCGGTCGGTTTTCCATCAGCAAGATTGAGATACGTCCGTTCACGGAAAAGCCAAAACCGCCTTTCACAACCAGCACGCTCCAACAGGAAGCTAACCGCAAGCTGGGCTTTACTGCTCGCCGGACGATGACCATTGCCCAAAGCCTTTACGAAAATGGGTACATCACCTACATGCGAACCGATTCGACGAACCTCGCTCAGGTGGCGGTCGATGCGGCTCGCGATCTCGTTCGATCTCAATATGGAGCGGAGTTTCTACATCCATCGCCGCGCGTCTACTCGACGAAGGTTAAGAACGCCCAAGAGGCTCACGAAGCGATCCGCCCTGCTGGTCATCCCTTCCAATTGCCGGAAGCGCTGCGACGCGAGTTGAATCACGATCAGTTCTTGCTTTTTGACATGATTTGGAAACGAACCATCGCCTGCCAGATGGCCGATGCTCGAAAGAAGCGGGTGGTGGTCACTGTGGAAGGCGAAGGCGCGACGTTTCAGGCGAGCGGAACGACTATCGAATTTGAAGGTTTTCTGAGGGCGTATGTCGAAGGAAGTGACGATCCGGATGCCGCATTAGCAGAACAAGAAACCATCCTTCCGGCGATGTCAGAGAAAGAGTCGCTGACCTTAAACCAACTGAAGAGTCTATCGCACTCCACACAGCCACCCGCACGATTCACCGAAGCATCACTCACTCGGACGCTGGAAGAACTGGGGATTGGACGTCCTAGCACCTATGCTTCCATTATCGATACGATTCAGGAGCGCGAGTATGTCTACAAGAAAGGTTCGGCTCTGGTACCGAGCTGGACGGCATTCGCCGTTATTCGATTGCTGGAAGATCACCTGGGATCGCTAGTTAACTACCGATTCACTGCCCGGATGGAGGATTTTCTCGATGAAATCAGCCAAACTGTCGGGACAAAGGATATCGAGTATCTTCGAGACTTCTATTTTGGCTCTCAGGCCTCATCGGAAGCTAAGCATGATTCGCAAGCGACTGCCGACAACGATGCCAACGATCATCTTTCGGGATTGAAGCCTTTGCTCGAGTCGAAACTACAGGAAGTCGATGCGCGCTCTGCGTGCAGTTATTCTCTTGGCAAACCTGAAGGACCTGCGGCTGAATTTGGAGAGATCGTCGTACGTGTTGGAAAATTCGGGCCGTTCCTCGAACAAGGTGAACGGCGGGCATCGATTCCAGATCAGATGGCCCCAGATGAGCTATCCATCGAAAAAGCCGTGGAACTGCTGGACAACCAAGCTCAAGCGGACCAGCCTCTTGGTCGCGATCCAGAATCGGACCGCCCCATCTATGTTAAACAGGGGCGGTTCGGACCCTATGTTCAGCTTGGCGAGAATGATGACGAGAATAAGCGTTTCGCATCCTTGTTAAAGGATATGTCGCCAGAAAGCATTACCTTAGAGACGGCACTCAAACTGTTGTCGCTGCCGAGAACCCTCGGCACGCATCCAGAAACCGGAGGCGAAGTTATCGCATCGAACGGGCGATTTGGTCCCTATGTCAAATGCGGATCAGAGTCGCGCTCCTTGAAAGCTGGTATGAATCTTCTGGAAATCAGTCTGGCTGAGGCCTTAGAGCTGCTGAAAGAGCCTCGTCAAGCTCGAGGTCGCGGAGCTTCCGCACCTCGCTCGGCACTCAAGACATTTGACAACTCACCAGTTACGGAAAAACCAGTGCAGCTGTTCGACGGACGCTACGGTCCCTATGTCACCGACGGAACGACCAACGCTTCGCTTCCCAAGAACATGAACGTTGAAGAACTGACATTTGAGTTTGCCCTTCAATTATTAGCAGACCGTGCCGCCGCTGGAGGATCAAAAAAGAAGGCACGGAGAAGCACGCGCGCCTCAAGCTCTACCGCCAAGAAGAAATCGACTGCTGAAAAGAAATCGACCTCGAAGAAGAAGAAAACAACTGCTCGCAAGAAATCGTCACGATCTGAAAAGTGAAGTACGATACGGATCGTTGCCTCCGAAGAGGGTGTCGAGTCTCTGTCGGACGGCGGGCGGATCTCCTGTTGGGTTTCGAAAGGAAATGCTCCAGCACTCCGGTTGTGCTGGAGCTTTCATTACCGGAGTGCGGTTGCTCTCGGATTCAGTTGATCAACTTAACAGCGACATGGAAACAGAATATCAGTTTCCATCGCCGCAAGTCGCTCCAGTGCCCGGTACATCAGCGTCTTCGGAAGTAACAGCGACGCCGGCAGATTCGAACACTTCGGCGAGGAGCACTTCAACTTTTAGGTGCGTCTTCTCGGATGCCAGAACCATCAGTACTGAGCCGATACTTGACACCTTCAATGCGTCGTCATCGTCTTCGAATACGGTAAGAATGGTCTGTTGAATCGATGCGATCAACTGGTCTTGCCTGCCTCGTAGTGCCAATAGATCGTAATCGATTTAAATCAGTTGGTGTGATCAGTTAGTGTGATTCGTTGGAGTCGCCCACGTTGAGTTAGATCAGTTGGTGTCTCACACGTTGTTTCTTTCGGAGATCGCACTTTCAAACAACGCATCCAGTTTGAACGCCAATCTTTGATGTCGGCCATAGGGACTTGGTGTCATCGCGACAGCAAAGCCCTCCCACAACTCTCAATCGCCTTTCCAAAGTTGGTAAATTGCGAACGGTGTAATGAGGAACACACTTCGATACATTGGACATATTCGATGAGCCAATCTTTCAAACATGAGCAATCGCGGTCCGATCCGGTTGATTTGGACTTCGCGATTACAAACTTTTGGTTATCGCCGTCCTGCCGGACGCGTGAAATCGATTGCGAGAAACATGCTGAAGCTATAGCGGCTATACGCCGATGCTCGAGGCGTTCGTCGTACTGGGCTTTGTGGAAAGAGATTCCATCGTCGCGTGTTTGGCTATTCATTCCGTGGTAGCTGGCACCAATCGGACCCTGGCTACCTAGACCGCTGCTGTGTGGCTGGCACCAACCAGACCGCTGCTGGCTACCTAGACCGCTGCTGTGTGGCTGGCACCAACCAGACCGCTGATTGGCACCAACCAGACCGCTGATTGGCACCAACCTGACCCCGCACCGACCAACCCGCTGCTGCGGTTTGTCCCCCGCCAGCTTGCCTGGCGGGGAACGAAAGTTTGGATAGCTAGAACGCGACAAGAAAACCTCGCCCCTTGCCAGCTTGTCTGGCAAAAGCTAACAGATCACGGTGGCTGGCACCAAACAGACCGCTGACTGGCACCAACCAGACCCCGCACCGACCAGTCCGCTGCTGCGGTTAGTCTCCCGCCAGTTTGACTAGCGGAAACGGAAGTTTGGATAGCTAGAACGCGACAAGAAAACCATGGTGGCTGGCACCAACCAGACGCTGGCACCAACCAGACGGTTGCTCCAGGTTCAGAGTCGTAGTGTCGTGTAGAAGAAACGGACTGGATTCGGCGGTGATGAAGCTGCCCGCATCTTTTTCTCTTGTGTCCATTAGCGCTTTCGTGGTTTCTTTGATGACGGCGAGTCGACCAAGGGTATGCAAGGGTTGGGGTCGGCCAAGACATCGGCAAGCGTGGAATCGGACAAGGCTTCCTCGACCCGACCGAGAGCTTCATCCATCTGCTGATGAAGCCGACACAAATGGCGTCCGTGCGAAGGTAAGCCAAGTGGACAGTAACTGATGCGTTGAATCGGCTCGACGGCGTTGATGATATCAAGAATCCTTAGCTCACCGGGCGGGACCAACAGCGAGAATCCTCCATGCACACCTCGTTGAGAGGAAATCAATTCAGCTTCGGCAAGTTGCTTCAGCACTTTGGACAAATAGGCATGCGGTACCTTGGTCGCTTTGGCAATGTTCTCGCTATTTTGAGCCAAGCCATGGTGGTAGGGTTCACCCGCCAAGAAAACCATCGCCCTCAAAGCATACTCGACGGTCTGTGAAAACACGGTTTCCTCTTGCAATCGATTTTTTGGAAAAAGGCTATTTGTGGATATTGACATCCAGAATTAGCCGCACTATCTTCAAGTCAATTATGGAGTCTCATGTCCACTAATGATCGAGGTCGCATTCATGAAACGCTGGATGATCATCATTTTGCTTGTCTGTCCTCTCGGTTTGGCCGCATCGCGGTTCATCTTCTTCACTGCAGCATCAGGAGTTTCCATGGGGAATGAGGCAGTTGCAGTCGAGAAGGAAGACGACGCAGCCCTTCGGCGATCTCGTAAGCAAGCCAAAATGCTGGACACATTGTACAAGACTGCCATCGTCATTGTTACGAAGAATTATGTTGACGAAAGCTCGGACCTAGCTGCAGGGGATGCCTTTCAACTCCTTTTTCAGTCGATGAAGGATGGCGGATTCCACGAGGTTCGGTTGTTGGATGCCTCTGGGGAACCGATCGACGACGACAATCTACCGAAAGACGAATTTGAAAAGGCCGCTGTTAAAGCGATGCTCGAAGGCAAGCCGATCTATGAACAGGTGACCGAGAAGGAAGGCAAGAAGGTGCTTCGAACCGTCACTCCAATTCCGGTGGTGATGGAAAAGTGCGTCATGTGCCACGCCAATTACGAGGGGAAAGAAGTGATCGGGGCACTGGGAATCAACATTCCCATTGAATGATTGCGATCACCGCTGGCGACTCTCTGAGACGAGCGGCATGTTCACGTCTACAAATCGATGTTCGGATCTTCGATACTTAGCCGCTGCGCGAATTTTCAAGTTGCGATTTTTAAGTAACCAGCCGCGTTAGCAAGGGACTTTTGATCATGATCTCTCCCTTGCTCCTCGGCTTATTGATTTCATCAGCCGGAACGCGATAGCGTCCGGTTGTTGCTTTCAGATCACTGCAAAATTAACCGAGAGTTTTGCGGCTGATAGAACGACTAAATCAACTAGCCCTCATGCGTCGGGTTGCGATTGTTCAAGTTGACAGTCGAGCATCGCAACCTCGACATTCATGAGCCAGAGTACGGCGTTTCTTCTCTCGCGGACGTTTCGCGTTGGCAAAGGTGCACCTGCCCTCCGCCCTCATCGGATTGAGTCGGCGTCACTGCGGTGATTCTTCGAGATTCTGTTTCTGCCGGAATTCTTAGCAGCGTAGAGGGCTTGATCCGCTCGCTGAAAAATGATCGAGCTCGTGCAGTTCGATGAAATCGTTGCTAAACCGCCGCTCACAGTTGCACGGATAGCTTTTCCATCGACATAGAGAGTTTCTTGCTCGAACTTTGCTCGAAAATTCTCCGCGCCTGCAAACGCATCAGAAGCATGCTTTGGAAGGATGACTGCGAATTCGTCTCCTCCCAATCTAGCGATTTGCAAAGCGTCGCGAAAAGACTCGGCGAGAAGATGTGCAAATCGGATAAGAAGCTGATCACCAATCGGATGCCCGAAGGTGTCGTTGATCGACTTGAAATGATCGAGGTCGAAGAGAATTAGTTGATACGTCTCTCCGGACTTGCTCGACCAAATTCGGCAGTCTTCCAACTGGCGATCGAAAGCTCGACGGTTCGCCAAACCTGTCAGGCTGTCGGAATGAGCTTCAAAAATGTAATTGGACAGTTCTTTTGATTGTTCGAGCAGTTGTTGCTCGGTGGCCATCAAATGTTCACGAAGTTGGTGATTGTTGTCCATCAGTCGCTGAACGATGGTTATTAACTCCTGATCTAGTGGACTGGAATGTGGGATGAGAGGCGATTCCATTCTGTCCGAAGCGATGGCAGACTGCATTTGATTCAGCAAGGACTCATGACGTTGAACGTCATCCGCCAGCTTGTGGGTCCATCGGGCCATGTTTTGTAGATTATGGATCGTTCGATCGCGATCGTGGAATGCTGCTAAACGAGCTTTTCTCCGCTGCCACAGGGCGCCCAAGATGAAAGCCACCAAACCCGACGCGGTGCAAACCATCGCCACTTGCAGTAGATCAAAACGCGGCATCGACAAAGACGACGAGGACATCGACTCGACGATCAAATAAAGCCAGAACGATCGTGTCATACCAATATCAACGACGATCATCGTCCCAAGGTGAATCCACGGCTTCCTTGACTCGATGCCGTCTAAATTTTTCCATCCTGGGACCAATCTGTGAGGGGGCGTCAGCGTCCAATCGAGTTGGATGACTTGCAGTTTGCGGATTCGCCAACAGCTTGCTTGAGTCCGACTTACCGAGCACGACGATTCCTCCGGGACTGATCGTCAGTCCGCGAGCGGCATCGATCGCTGGGTCGAATCCAATCGCGGAGTTGGGAGGTATGACGACTCGTTTGTCGATGATGGCACGACGTATCCTGGCGCCTCGCCCGATTTCGACACCATCGCATAGGATGCTTTCCTGAACATGAGAATAGCTGTGGATGCGAACGGATGGGCCAAGGATACTTCGCTCAACTTTCCCGCCACTGATGATCGAGCCGACACAGACAATGCTGTCCAAAGCATGACCTCGACGCGGTCCATCGTCGTAACTGCCAAAGACAAACTTTGGGGGGGGCAAATTCGGCTGCAGCGTGCGAATCGGCCAATCGGTGTCGTACAAATTCAGTTGCGGGTCCGTGGACACCAAGTCCATATTGGCTTCGTAGTAGGAATCAATCGTGCCGACGTCTCTCCAGTAGGCGTCCCCTTTTCGATTCTCATCGCGAAACGGAAAAGCTAGAACGCGATGGTGCTCGACAGCATGGGGCAGAATATCCTTTCCGAAGTCGTGGTGACTGCTGGGGATCGTTGCATCGCGACACAATTGCTCAAACAAGAATCGCGCGCTAAAAACGTAGATACCCATCGAAGCCAAGGAGTATTGAGGGTCATCTGGAATGGGCTCAGGATTGGCAGGCTTTTCCTGAAACCCGATGATCCGGCTTTCGGCGTCGATCTGCATGACTCCGAAATGATGAGCGGAACTTCGCGGCACTCGCAGCGCGCCGACCGTCAGGTCAGCCTGTTGATCTTCGTGGAATGCGATCATGTGGCGATAATTCATCTTGTAGATGTGGTCCCCCGCCAAGATCAGCACGTATTTCGGATTCTCCTTTTCGATCGAGTAGATGTTTTGATAAACGGCGTCGGCTGTTCCCTGGTACCAACTTTCGTCGATGCGTTGTTGCGGTGGCAGGATTTCGGCGTATTCACCGAGTTCTCTCACGAAGTAAAGTTTCCATGCTAGGTTGATATGCCGATCCAAACTCATCGCCTTGTACTGAGTGAGAACAAGAATCTTTCGCAGTCCGCTATTCAGGCAATTGGAAAACACGAAGTCAATGATGCGGTAGGCGCCTCCGAAAGGAACGGCCGGCTTCGCTCGATCGCGTGTCAGAGGTTCGAGTCGCGTCCCTTTACCGCCAGCAAGAATGAGGGTCAGAACGTTGTTCATTATGGAATTCCCTAGCGAGCATCGACAATGGTAAGAATCGCCATCGACCAGTTCGGACTCCGCCCAATTTACCATAACTCGACGCCATCATCATTGCTCAATGAAAGTTCTCTCTCCCATTCTCGAAAACGAGAGATGCTGGCACAATGGATGCTGGCACAATGGATGTCACTTCGCGGTCTCTTCATTGGAATGCACTCGCTCGTTGAGGGAGATAGTTGGATGCTCAGCTTAACTTGTGGATTTTATCAGCATCTCGTTTCAAATTTCCGCAGATCGTCCTTCTTGGCGGTCGCTTCGTTGTGCTCGATGATTTGCGGGCAGGAGTTCTCACATTGCCAATCGAATGCAGCTTTGGCAGTGCGTAGCTTGGATGACGTATTAACTTGGATGATAACCATGGATGACAACAACCCATTTTCGAAAGCCAGCAACCTCGTTTTTGAAGCACCCGATTTCGCTCACATTCGCACCGAACATTTTCTGCCAGCGTTTGAAGCCGGCATGCGCGAGCAACTCGAGGAGATTCAACAAATCGCTGATCAGTCCTCCGAACCGACGTTTGAGAACACGCTGGTGGCCATGGAGCGCACGGGGCAGACACTACGTCGCGTTTCGGCAGTTTTCTTCAATCTTGCCTCTACGGATGCAACAGAGGAGATGCAGAAGGTCGAAGAAGTCATCGCACCCAAACTCGCCGCTCATTCCGACAACATTCTCCTTAATCCCAAGCTCTTTGTTCGCGTCGAGAGTCTGTGGAACCGCCGCGACAAATTGGGGCTGAATGAAGAGCAATCGCGATTGCTGAAGGAGCACTTCGAGAGTTTTGTTCGCGCGGGAGCTCGGCTTGAACCAGAGCAGCAAGAAACTATTCGACGAATCAATGAGGAACTCTCGACACTGACGACTCAATTTCAGAACAATTTGCTCTCCGCCTCCAAGGAGCGTGCTGTAATCATCGACCAGATTGTGGACTTGGATGGGATGAGCGACGCGGAAATTGGCGGTGCGAAAGAAGCAGCGAAGGAACGAGGTTTCGACGGGAAGTACCTTATCTCGTTGACCAACACGACTCGGCAACCCGTACTAACGCAACTTACGAATCGAGAAGTTCGTCGCAAGGTTTGGGAAGCCTCCGCAAACCGTTGCTTGGGTGAGAACGGCGAAGTCGACAATCGACCTCTCGTGTTGAAGATTGCTAGGCTGCGAGCGGAGCGAGCTCGGATTCTGGGGTACGCCAATCATGCGGACTACACGCTTGAGAACCAAATGGCAAAAGAGACCATGGCAGCTTTGACGATGTTGAAAGACTTGGTGCCTCAGGTGCGCAAACGTGCCGAAGAAGAAGCTGCGAAAATTCAAGCCTTGATGAAAGCGGACGGCATTGAAGACGAGGTCCGACCCTGGGACTGGGAGTACTATGCCGAACGTGTTCGGAAACAGGAATACGAAGTCGACGAGAACCAGTTGAAGCCCTATTTCGAGCTCGATTCCGTCCTCAAGAATGGAGTCTTCTTCACCATGAATCGGCTCTACGGTGTACAGTTCACAGAACGTTTCGATCTTCCCGTTTATCATCCGACCGTTCGCGTTTTTGACGTCACGGACAGCAATGGCGATCCGATGGGTCTATTTTATGCTGACTATTTTCATCGGGATGGAAAGCGCGGTGGGGCTTGGATGGATGCCTTTGTATCCCAGTCGAGATTGTTGCATCAGCGACCCGTCATCGTCAACGTGCTGAACATTCCGAAGCCAGCAGAAGGAGAGCCTGCCCTAGTCAGCTTTGATAACGTCACAACGCTCTTTCATGAGATGGGACATGCCGTCCACGGACTGTTCTCTTCGGTCGAGTATCCGACCTTGTCGGGAACATCGGTCCCACGCGATTTCGTCGAGTTCCCTTCGACCTTCCACGAGGATTGGGCCATTGAGCCATCGGTTCTCTCAAATTACGCGATGCATTACAAAACAGGCGAGCCTATCCCAAGCGAATTGTTGGAGAAGGCGATTCGAGCGAATAAATTCAACAAGGGCTTTGAAACGCTGGAGTATCTTGCGGCAGCACTTCTTGATCTGGCTTGGCATTCACTGACCCCGGAAGAGATTCCCAACGATGTGAAGGCTTTCGAGTCCGCATCGTTGGCAAAGTTCGGAGTTGATTACGGCCCGGTACCGCCACGTTATCGAACCTGTTACTTCGCACACGTTTGGTCAGGCGGATACTCCGCGGGGTATTACGCTTATCTGTGGAGCGAGGTCCTCGCCGCCGACGCTTTTGCTCACATGATGCGGCTGGGAGGTTTGACCAGCGAAAATGGCGAGGCGTACAAGAACAAAATCCTTTCGCGCGGCGGCTCGCGCGAAGTCATGGACCAATACATCGATTTCCGCGGTCAAAAACCGTCGGTCGATGCCCTTCTCATCCGCCGTGGACTTCGCGAGAACAATTAGACGCTGACGGAACTACTTTATTCCTCGCTCGCCTTCGAAAACCGCACTGTGAAAGAATCGAAGGGAAGCCTAAAAAGCTCCGAGGTGGCTAAGAATAATGAAAACCGACCCATCTCAGAGTTGTGCGGCCGCGAGGTCTTGGGCTCCAAGTCGGCTGAGTTTTGCCGCAATGGAAGCATCGGAGCAGACGGTACGGTCGTTACCCGATGTCCATCCGTTGGTTCCCCAGCCGGCCAGCAGTATGGTTTGGCGGGACGGACTAGATCGGAGGGCGAGATCGATGGCTGTGCAGCGATTGGGTATGAGTTGTACGGCAGCGGGGCGTTCGCATCCATCGAGAACCTCCCACATCAATTTTTGGGACTTACTTGCCGGATAGCGACATTGAGTTAGGAAGATTTGCGAAGCACCTCGTTCGAGAACACGACCGAATTGGGCACGAGCCGACGGAGAATCTACCATGGGGACTTCCGCGACGCAGGTGATCGGACCACCGTGCGTGACGCGAAGCGTATGCAATGCCATGGCTAACCGATCCGGCTGATCCGCTTGGTCGACGTATACCGCCGCATCGGAATCGCAGTGAACGCGTTCCAGTCGTCCGGGTATTTTTTGTAGTCGAGAGATCCCGGGGAGAATTTCTTTCAATTCCAATCCAAAAGCCGCTCCGACCGCAGCGGCAGCCAGCGCATGCCTCGCATGATGATCGCCAGGCATTTTGATCGTCAACGGCATGAGTGCGTGTCCTGCTGTGACCATGATGGTCTGCTCGCCAATCGAACGGGAGAGGCGGCGACCTTGAACCTCCGCGGCCGCATCGAGACCATAACCGATCGCGGGAATCTTGCTCGATGCAATCCAGCGATTCAAGATAGCGTCATCGGCATTGTAAATGACCATGCCGTGCCCCTTGAGCAATTCCAAGGCTTTGAGCATGGAGGCCTGCCAATTTCGAGCGACGATCTTTCCCAATCGCTGCAAGGGGCGAAGGCTTGGAATAACGAGAACATCGAATTCTTGTCCTTGGAGCGATTGGTCTCGCAACATGGAGTCCGAGATCTCCAGGACGGCAGGCGCGACGTTGCTAACGACAAGGGATCGCAACCATCGATTGATTTTTTGTGGCCCCGGCCTTCCGTCCCAAGTTGGAGAAAACGAACTTCCATCGGAGTTTCCGAGCGAAGTTGCGTAACCGACTCGCCCAGCAATGCTCTTCATCATCGACGCAACAAACAGGCTTGTCGAAGTCTTGCCATGAGAACCGAGGACTCCAATCGTCAACAATTCTCGCGAGGGGAAGCCGGCGAGAGCGGACGTCGTCGCTGCAAATGCCTTTCTTGCATCGGGAATGAGACATTGCGGTGCGGGTACGGGAAGTAGGCTTTCGGTGACGAAAGCGGATGCACCGTTGGACATAGCCAACTCGATTTGTTCGGCATCATTCGGATTGCTGAGAACTCCAGCGAAGAAAGTGTCACCGGGCTGACATTTTGCTGCATCCAATCGGCAGCGAGTCGCGTCGACGTCGGTCGCGCCTACAAAGATCGCTTCGCGAAAAAGTCTACGCAGTGAAACGGATGGACGAGATTCCTTAGCGCCGCTCATAAAGGCCTCCTTGCCAAACTTGGATGGGTCACGGATCCATTTCCTATGGATCGATTCGGTTCTAACAACGTGCCCGAAACCCACCTGGGTTGTCAATAGGAATCCTTCTGACAAAAACGAATCCGTTCAGAATCGAGTGGATTGAGCCCTCAAAGTTGCGCTGTATTGCGCCGATTATCGACCGCAAAAAATGCTAGCCAATTGGTCGATCACTTTTTGCGAAGCGATTGGAATCGAGGAGAGTTCGTCAGCGCATCTCCTTGCGGTTGCATGAAGAGTGGAAAGGGTGATTTCGTATCTCTCATAGCGGTTTCCTCTTTTGGATACGTCAGCTTGACGAAGTGCGAGGAACGCATCAAGCCAAGCGAATCGAAGGAGTCCGCACGCAGCATTGCCATGACGATCGCCGCGAGACGCTGATTGGATCGCGGCGATACTTCTCTCTGACACCAGTGTCCTTGCAGCCAACATCGAAGCGATCCGACCTCGATGACTCGCGATGACTGTCGAAGGCTTTGCTGTGAGATCAGCTCCCGATGCCACGAATGCACACGTTGAGCGTCGTGGCTAACGCGCAGAATCGCTTCGCTGTCTCCAAGTTTGGCGAGGAAATAATCCGTCCAAAGCTCGAAGCCGAGGCGAAGACGGTTGAGATTGGCCGCCTGTTCCTTCGAAGCCCCAAAACCGTGTGCCATGAGTTTCAAGCATCGGTTGCGTGCTTCAAGATGATTCGAGAAGACATTGGACGCTATCGATGCAGAGTCGCTATCCACGCCGTTGCGATCCAACATGCTGGTAACGCCTCCGACGATGCGCGTCAACATCTCTGAAATTAGGATCTCCTGAATGACCGGATTGAGGGCGTCCCATAGCGAAGCCCGCTGCCGAACAGCAGACTTGTTGATGGCTTCGGAGTAAAGGAACAGCAGCTCATGCCAAGTGTCCGACCGCAAACGCGAAGTGACCCAATACTGGTTCATCGTCGCCGATGGAATCTTCCCGTTCGTCATGGCCATGGCATGGCCGTATTCCGACCAGACAGAGGACAAATCGATGAGGTGCAGCAGGCTCATGATGCTTATACGAGCTCCCCGAGTTGAACAACAAAGGTCTGAAGCGGAGGAGGGAGCTCAACGCAAAATTGATACCAAACCAACGCTAGCTATCGAAGAACGCTGAGAGAGAGAATCCTGACGGCAGTGAAATCGCCCGCATTTTTCCAATTCTTTTCCAAACAATTTCAGCATGCGCCGTCGCGTATTCGGGCCCATTGCAGCCTGCCCATGGCGACCGCAAAGGTGACCACGCAGGTTGCCCAAACGAAACAAAATGTGCTGGATGATGCGAGAAAGCATCAAAATCGATGTTGGCACAAATCCCGCATGTCGTTTAGACTACGCTGTCCGCGCGGATTCGCTGGGCTAGCAAGGGTGAGTCTTTGTTCGAACTGTAGCGGCCAGATCACTTGGATAGCGATACGAAGCAGGATACAAGGCAGGGAGGCAGTTTAATATGTCGAAAGAGTCCTTTCGATTCATTCACGCGAGCGATTTTCATCTCGAACGAGCCATGATGGACGTGGCTGATTTGCCGGATCATCTGCGAGGTGCGATGATCGACTCGCCCTGGAAAGCTGCCGAGGCGGTATTCGAACAAGCGATCGTCGACAGCGTCGATTTCGTCTGTCTCACTGGCGATTTGTTGAACCCGGTATCGACCGGAGCAGCCGGTCCAGCATTCCTGCTCGAGCAATTCGAACAGTTGGAACGCCATGGAATTTCCGTCTACTGGGCGACCGGCAATGTGGATGATCCCGATCGATGGCCCGAAGCCGTATCGCTTCCGAAGAACGTTCATCGATTCTCAAAGCGGCAGGTCGAGGTGTTGGTGTACCGGCGCGCTGGGCAACCGGTAGCAACCATCCTGGGACGAGGGTCCGATGGTAGGGAGTCCATTCGGGCCGCCGAGTACCGTCACGAGTTGGACGATCAGTTCGTCATCGCTTTGGCTTATGGATCAGCCGACGCGGAGTCGTTGATCGGTGAACGAGTCGACTACTGGGCCCTCGGAGGAGAACATCAGCGGCGAATTGTTCAAGCGAACACGCCGATCATTCGGTACGTAGGCACACCGCAATCTCGATCATTAACCGAGCCTGGTCCCCACGGATTTTACTCCATCGAAGTGGACGTCGAGCGAAACGTGCAGGTTCACGCCATCGACTGCGACACCTTTCGCTATTCCGAACAAACGATCGAAGCCGATGATCTCTCAGTTGGACATGACTTGCGGCAAGTGATTTTTCGCCGAGTCAACAAGTTGCTCAGCGACGCAGGCGGACGGCACCTCTTGGTCCGATGGCGGATTCAACTGGACCTTGAAAATTCCAGTATGGTGGGACCATCGGTTTGGGAGGAGTTGCTCCAATGGATGCGACGCGAATTCGGGCATGGCCAGCCGTGCTTGTGGTCGACGGAGATTGAAATCTTACCTCCGAAACAGCTGCCGAAGAAGTGGCAAGAGGAAGATACCATTCTCGGCGATTTCCTACGAACTGCAGCCAACCACAAAAAATCGCTTGGCAAGGAGCTGGAACTGAAGCCGATCATCGAGGGCGAGACCCCGTCAACTGGCATTTGGCAAAGTGCGTTGACTCCAAGTGATCAACATCAGCAAATGGCGGTGTTGGAACGGGCCACGTTACTGGGTGTCGATTTATTGCGCGGACACCAAGTGGACTTACTGGCAGCGACTCGAAGGTTCGGAGGATTGGGACCGTCAGCGTAAAGCGACGGTTGGAGACTGAAGGCACATGGTTGGCAGCGATGGCAAGGAAAGAGCCCATCGTCGTGAAAGGATTGAGGAGAAGCGATCGTGAAGATCAAGGATTTGCAGATCGAAGGATTTGGAGTTTGGACCGGACTGACGGTCGATCAATTGCCGGATGGCATGACAGTCTTCTATGGCCCGAATGAAGCGGGGAAGACCACGCTGATGCAATTCCTGCGAGCCATGTTCTATGGCTTCACTCAGGAGCGTCGGACGCGATACCTTCCGCCAGTCCATGGCGGCCGCCCAGGTGGGGCGATGCGCGTTACTGGTCCAGGTGGCGGCTACGAGATTGCCCGCCGCGCTCAGTTGAACGATTCTGGAGTTCATGGGCAACTCACTGTGACCAGTAGCGACGGTATTTCACAAGGCCAGCATCGATTGTCGCTGCTCCTTGGCCAGATCGACGAATCGATCTTTACCAACGTCTTCGCCATCGGCCTTCGCGAATTGCAGGAACTCAGCACGCTCGATGATACTTCAGCCGCCGATGAGCTGTACAAGTTGTCGAGCGGTCTGGACCGCGTATCGTTGGTCGACGTGATTCGCCAACTCCGCAATGCGCGCGGCCACATGGTGACGACCCAGTCCGATGCAGCTCAACTTTCGGTGCTCATGTTGCGGCGTGAGAAGCTGAAAGACGAAATGGAGCAGTTGCTTGCACGAGGAAAACGATGGGCTGAGCTGGCGGGTCAGCGGCGAAGCTATCAAACGGAGATCGAGGACCTGCAGCAACGGGTTGCTCAGTGGACCCAAGAATCGAGGGTGCTGGAAACGGCGATGCAGGTTCGCGAGCCGTGGAGCGAGCGAGAACGAATTCGTGAAGCCGTCAAGCAGCTCAATGCCCGCATCGATCTACCCGACGATTCGTTGGAGAAATTGAAATCCATCAATGCGAACATCGAAGAGCGTGCCCAACGCATTCTGGGGATTCGCGAGCAACGACAGAGTCTTCGAGATCGAGTTCGGCAATTGCCACTTCGTCCAGAAGTGGTCCGATTAGCAACGAAAGTCGAGGCGGCGGTTGAGCAGTCTCCTTGGATCGCTGCTCTCCAGAAGCAAATCGTTCGGTTGGATGCGGATATCCAGTTGGCTCGAGAGCAATTGATCGAAGACGCGAAGCGATTGGGGCTCAGCGAGGAAGATCAGCAGGCCCTGCTCAATGACAAACGCATGGCAAATATGCCGGATCTATCTCGGCAGGCCATCGCGCAATTGAGCGGCCCGGCGCGCACGATCCGCTCGCAGTTGGTACTGCTGCAACAGGCGAAAGCTCAAGCCGAGAATGACCGGCGCGAAGCCGAAAAGCTTTCGACGGAAATCAAAGAATTCTTGTCCGCGCGAAACGCCGACGATCTGCAGAAGGCACTGCAAACGCGAAGCGATATGATCGCCAATCTTCGCAAATGGCAAACGATCGAGGAGCGTCTCGCGAGCCTGAACCAGCACAAGAAGGAGCTGGAGGGCGAGGCCGTCGATCTTGCGACCGAGCAGGCATTTCCAATGGAGCGCGTCTTCGTTCTCGGAATACCTTTCGTCTTCGGCGGATGCATGCTGGTTGCTGGTCTATTCAAGACGACCGGATACGGTGGTTGGCTAGCTGCGGACGCAGCGACAGGTTTGATGATGATGCTGATCGGTATCATTGTCCTCTTCTTTTGGTGGACATGGAGAAACTACACCGAGCAAGGGACAGAAGGAGACCTGACGGAGTGCGAGAATCAGCTCGATGCAACCATTCGCCAGATACGCCGCACTGAGCAAGAACTGGAGGAACTGAAGCGATCCCTGCCTGAGCACACGGGAACCGTCGAGCAGCGGCTCCGAGAGATCGAGCACGAGTACGCTCAAATTGAAGGGCTGGTGCCGCTCCAACATAACTATCAAGCCGCGATGCAGCGCTATCACGCGGCTCGGAAACGAGGTACGACCGCCGCCGAGGCATTGCGGTCCGCTCGATCTCAATGGCAACGTTCGCTCCAGCAGTTGGGGCTAGCGGAATCGCTCTCTCCCAAGAGCATTCGCATCATGGCGGAAGGGTACGAGTCGCTGCTGCAGACGCGGCGACGACTCAAAACCCTTGAAGACGAACTGGCTCAACGCAAACTGGAATTTGCGGATACGACGATGCGGATCGAGGCATTGGAACGTAAAGTCCGAGCAGCGTTGCGACGCGAAAGTGATGAAAAGCAGGGAGGCAAGAGGGAGGAACGGGCTGTTCGGTCCGACCACTCCGCCCAACGGCGGGTGGATGATCGTCTCCCCGATGCGCGTCGTCAAGACGAGCGACTCGCGCTCACGCGGGCCGTACCGACGACAAATACCTCAGGCACGTTGCCAGCCGTCGAGCAGCTTGAAGGGTGCCTCAAGCGGATTCATGAACTCAACAGCATCATTGCAGACCAACAAACGTTCATCCAGCAGCGCAAAGCACTCAAAGACGAAGATGAGAATCTGGCAAAGCAGCAGAAGGCGGTCCAAAAACAGCTCGACAAACTCGAGTTGGCTCGACAGGCAATGCTGGCAGATGCTGCTGTCGAAAACGAAGAGCAACTTGCTGCTCACCTTGAGCTGAAGAAGCAGCACTTCAAGTTTCAAGCCCAGATTGGCGAACTGGATCAAAGAATACGAGCCATCCTCGGGGCTCAGAATTCTTACGAGGCCGTCGCCAGGATGCTTGAATCGGGCGCCGTCGCGGATCTCGAACGTCGTTGGGACGGGCTGCAGCAAAAGGTCCAACAATCCGAACAGCGCATTTCGCAATTGCATCAACGCCAAGGCGAAACAGCCCAGGAAATGAAGACTCTGGCAGCCGATCGTCGATTGAATGAGGTCAAGTTGGAGTTGGCGAGTTTGGACAAGCAGATCCAAACCTGTACTTCTCATTGGCAAACGCTCGCGGCAACGACGAGGATGCTCGAGCGGGTCTGTGAGGTCTACGAGTCAGAACGACAACCTGAAACCCTTCGGGAAGCATCTTCCTTCTTGCGACAGTTAACAGAGGACAAATATATTCGCGTTTGGACACCTCTCGGCAAGAATGCACTTCGCATCGACAACCATCAAGGTCAGTCACTTCCTCTTGAGGTACTGAGCCGCGGAACGCGCGAAGCTGTCTTCATCGCTTTGCGGTTATCGCTCGCGGCTGCCTACGCTCGACGAGGAGTCATGTTGCCTCTGGTGCTCGATGACGTATTGGTCAACTTCGATGCTCATCGAGCACGATCCGCTGCGAAGGTATTGCGTGATTTTGCAGAACTCGGGCACCAAGTCGTGATGTTTACCTGCCATGAACATATCATGAAGATGTTCCACCAGATCGGGGTACAGGTTCGCGTTCTGCCACAGCAAGGTCAACCTGGGGAGGCGCTCATCTACTACCCTGAGGCGGACGAGTTGCAAAATCTTCCACCAATTCACTTTGAGCCCGAAGTTGCTACAGAAAGTGAAGAACTCGATGAGGAACCGACCGAATTCGTCGCTCCTCCTTTGGTTGCAGAACCCGTTGTTGAAGTGGTGAAACCTCGCTCGCAGCCCCTTCGGGTCGAACGCGAGATGCCCGAGGTACTGCCGGAAGTCCATCGGCTTTGGTACGAAGAAGACCCGGATGATGCTCTGGCAAGCTACGTTGAGGAACCGAGCCTCGATGCCGAGCAGGTTCGGACGGAGTACGACCCGAAAATCGACGAGCCGTGGTGGCAAATGTCGAGCGCCCATTCCATCTAGGAAAAGGAATGGCGGACCCCAAAACGCTGGGTTTTCTTGGCATCTCCCTCCGGTTTTTCAGGCTTTTTGATTCATTTTGGCGGTTTTCCCTTTATTTTCTGGGGATTCCCAGTTGAATTTTCGCGATTCCAGCGTTTAATCGGGCTTCTCGCAGTCCAAAGATGGCTGGTTTTCGAAGCGTTTTCAAGCATTTACACATTCTCGAAAGGATTAGAAGTATGGCAGATCGAATTAAGCCCCTGACCAAGATGCAAATCTACAATAACTTGGCGGAGGCAACGGGCCTGTCCAAGAAGCAGGTTGCCGCGTTTTTCGACGCACTGAAAGTCGAAGTTAGCAAGGCGATTGGAAAGAAGGGAGCGGGAGTATTTACCATTCCTGATCTTTGCAAGATTGTTTGCGTTCAAAAGAAAGCGCTCCCCCGCCGTCAGGTGAGGAACCCAAAAACAGGTGAAATGATGTGGGCGGACCCCAAGCCAGCTTCGACGGTTGTTCGCGTCCGAGCTCTGAAGAAGCTCAAGGACATGGCTTAATTCGCCTCGATCTCATCGATGTGACCGAAGTAGGCTTGCCGAATTCACTCGTCATACGGACGGACGGAATGGGCCAGCTATCATCCAATGCGGCAAGCGAAAGTTCTTCAGTCGCTCGATTCAAATGGTTTCAGCGGGTAGGTTTGATATGCCTACCCGTTTTTTCGTATCATGCCGAATCGCATTCTCTCCATTTGGCTGCCGAATTGGCCCTGCCAGCGCGTCATGGCAGACAGGCCAGAAATCGCTGCCTTTCAACTCATTCTATGGGCTAAGGATCATCGCCGTGGCCAAGTGGTTGTCACTTGCAATGGTCCGGCACGCTCTGCGGGCGTGACTCCAGGTATGGGTATGGCGGAGGCACTTTCGCTGCAGTTGCACCACTCTGCTCGCCAGGATCGAAAAGCTTCCCATGGATTAGAACTGATCGAATACGCTCCGCAGTCAGATTTGGAGTCCTTGGTGGCACTCGCCCTCGAAGCCCAACAATTCAGTCCCATCGTTGGACTCGAAGGAATGGATGGCGAGATTTGGGCTGGCAGAAATGTGCATGCTCCTCAGGGACTCGCTTTGGATATTACGGGACTGGGTCAGCATTTTGGAAGCGAGCAGCAACTTTGTCTCAATATCGCAAGGTGGCTTCAATCACATCGTTTGATCGGTTCGATTGCCGTCGCCGATACGATTGGCTGTGCTTGGGCAGTGGCTAATTTTGCTTCGCGCAAGGAGCTGATTGAACGTTTCTCCAGGAACGAAATTTGGAGTGTAGCCCAAAACCCGGAGCCTCTGAAAGAACGGCTCGCTTCACAATCGGCTTCGAATACGTATGGCAAAGAAGACCATGGGTCGTCGACTCACGTGGTCCCAAGTGGAGCCGAAATGGATTTCGTCGATGAGCTTCCCATCGAAGCGTTACGAATCAGCCGCCAGACGGGGCATCTCCTTCGTAAGCTGGGACTTCGCCGAATCGGTGAAATAAGGGCTTTGCCAAAAGAGAGTCTGGCCAGTCGATTTGGCGCGACGCTGATTGAAAGGATCGCGCAAGTTTATGGAGAACAGTCGGAACCGATCGTCTCCGTTCACACCTTGCCGGACCTTCGCTTCGACTTCGACATCGAGATACCGACGGATCGCAAAACGACCATCGAAGAAGTCGTTCGCCGCCTCGTTCGGAAGCTAACCGATCGTTTGCTTGATCGCGGAGAAGGAGTCCTTCGGCTACTCTGTCGCTTTGATTCGGTAGACCAGCCTTCGCAGTTGATGCAGTTGGGTCTGTTTCGGTCATCTGCGGAATACGAATATCTCGCCTCTCTCCTATGTGGTGCGATTGATCAATCCTGGAAGCCGAACGCGCCGATTCATCGAGTTTTGCTGCAGGCCACCATGACCGGCCCCTTGATTTGGCGGCAGCTCGATTTCTTCGGAGGCGAGGATGCGGCGTCTTCCAATCATCTCGTTCCACTCATCGATCAGCTCAGCTATCGACTGGGGCGAGGGAATGTCGTAACCGCCAAGTTGGATCGGGACCCGCAACCCGAACGATCCGTGCATTGGTCGCCAATGACTGGGCTGCGACCTGACGGCAAGCCGCAGAAGACACGCAAGAAATTGCCTAAGGAGTCGAACGCTAGTTTCGAACCGACCGACCAGGATCCCTTGCGACGACCGACAACGCTTTTCAAATCGCCTCTCGTTATCGAAGTCTTGGCGATTTTTCCTGACGGCGTACCATGCCGATTTTTCTGCGGACAACAAGGCTATGACGTCCATCGGCATTGGGGCCCAGAGCGAATCGAAACTGGTTGGTGGCGGGGGCCAAGCAGCCGACGCGACTATTATCGCGTCGAGACGACCGAAGGAATCTGGATGTGGCTCTTTCGCGACCTGCAGAGCGGCTCTTGGAATCTACATGGAATCTTTGATTGAATGTCGCGCTGGTCGCTGAATCGCTCTTCTTGCTGGGCCATCGAATGAGGCACGGCAATCCCGAAGATGGCAGTGCTGCGAGAAAGGTTTGTGTGGAACAGGATGAGTGTAGCAAGTCATCATTGGCGAGGCGCGTTACTTCCGCATGACTTCGGCAGATATGCTTGCTTGGCCATGGCGCTCGATTTCAGATTCCTTGGGAGTGCCGAATCACGCGATTGGTGAAAACACCGACGTCACTCCCCCGGCACGATCCTAAAGTCATCGGTTACCCGGAGAGAATGCTCGACCTTTGAGCACAAATTTTTCTCACGCTTTCATCACGTCGAAACAAGGGCGTCATAGGCATCCTCATGGCTGGTGGTTCTTGTTGCGGTAGACTGGATGCCATTATCCTGCTCGCAAGGGAAGACGCTTTGACTTTGCGACATGACTCAACGATTTGGCTTTCATCGAACGTGTTTTGTGGAGGGAAGATTGTCTTGCAAAACGACTCTTGGAACCGTTCACGACCATAAAAAATGCCGATACAATTCGGGCCTTCTTGTTTTTGGATTGGGTCGGATCGATTTTTCAAGTTGGTGATCAACGATGCAGGCAAAGTCTTCACTTCGACGGGTCGCGCTACTTTTTGCGGGAGGTCCCGCTCCTGCCGCGAATGCGGTCATTTCAACGGCGGCGATCGCATTTTTGAACGCGGACATCCAAGCGATTGGGATCAAGTACGGCTATTCTCGGCTGGTACAATTCGCCGAAGATCGTCCGATGGTCGAAGGACACGACTTCATCAATATCACACACGCGGAACTGCATCATAAGCGGACGGCCCAGGGAGTTATGATTGGAACGGCACGAACCAACCCGGGCAAGGACGTGAACAGTCCGGACCATCTCAAAGACCCTGTTCGCTCAGCGCCCCTTCGCCGCGTTTACGAAGCGTTGTGTTCGTTAAATGTAGACGCACTGATCAGCATCGGCGGCGATGACACGCTGAAGACTGCCAACAAGATGTTGATGTTCCAAGACACTCTGCCTCCAGAGATGCCTCGCATTCCGGTGGTTCACTTGCCCAAGACGATCGATAACGACTATACCGGCATTGACTTTACATTTGGCTACTTTACGGCTGCGGAGACCTTGGCCTGCGAGATACGGAATCTCAACCACGACGCTTCGGCCGGGCAAGCGTATTTCCTCGTCGAAACGATGGGGAGAAGTGCCGGATGGTTGGCTTATGGTGCAGCGATCGCAGGAGAAGCGTCGATGGTGCTCAGTGTCGAGGATATCATCGGTGTCTATCGGGACGAGGAGAAAATTACGAGCGGTGAGAATGAGGGGAAGACCCGCCCCATCATGAACGTTGAGAAAGTGGTTGAGCGAATCGTCAAGACGATGGAGAGACGTGATCGCGAGGGGCGCCCCTACGGCGTTATCGTCGTCGCGGAGGGACTGGTGGAATACCTGCCCAATCGCTATTTGGAAGGTGTCGCCAAGGATGAGCACGGCCATCACTCGATCGCCAGCGTTCAATTGTCGAAGATCTTAGCGAAACAAGTTGCAGACGCATACAAGCGCAAGACGGGTCGAACGAGGAAAGTCACGGGTTTGCAACTGGGATACGAATCTCGGTGTGCACCTCCTCATGCTTTCGATGTCATGCTTGGGTCACAAATTGGCGTTGGGGCGTATCGAGCATTGGTTGAGGAAGGACTGAACGGGGTGATGATCTCGGTTGGGGGTCAGCTCGAGTTAAGCTATGTTCCCTTCAAGCAATTGATCGATCCGGAAACGCTCGTCACCAAGGTACGTTACATCGAAGTCGAAAGCGATTTCTATCGGCTTGCTAGGTTCTTGGAAACCAATCCGGAAATCTGAGGGATGTCGCAATCGCTTCTTGATGAAATGGGGGAAAACCGCTAGCCTTGAGCGTTCTTTTCACCCGCCAAGGAAAGCCAGATGCCTGATCCCGTTCAAGTGGTCCCCGTCGATTCGCGCAAACGCCAGAAGGAGTTCATGCAATTCCTCTGGAGTCATTACTGCGGTGACCCGAATTGGATTCCACCGCTCGTTCAAAATCAAGTCGAGTTGGTAGGATTTCGGAAGCATCCATTTTACGATCGAAACAAGATTCGAACGTTTCTGGCGTTGCGAAGCGATGAGGTCGTTGGTCGAATTGCAGCGATTGTCAACTATGGGCACTGCGAGCGGTTCGAAGAGAAGCGAGGCTTCGTCGGATTCTTCGAGTCGATCGATGACCAAGACGTCGCGAATGCTTTGTTCTCCGCTGCGGGGAGATATCTCAAGTCGGAGGGGATGGAACACATGCGTGGTCCGACGAACCCTTCCCTGAACTACGAGATAGGATGTTTGGTGGATGGATTCGATTCGCCTCCCACTTTCATGATGACGTATAATCCGCCCTACTACGACGCACTGTATCGAGGGTTTGGATTCGAAAAAGCTCAGGATGCCTATTCGTTCATCGCCAACACGGGCATGTTGGACACACTTGATCCCAAATTGCGTTTCGTGATTGATGAAGTGAAAACGCGCTTCAAAATGTCGATTCGCCCGGTGAATCGCAAGCGGTTCAAGGAAGACGTTCGCGCGTTTCTGCACATCTACAATCGTTCACTAGAAGGGACCTGGGGGTTCGTACCCATGTCGGAGCGTGAAGTCGAACATGCTGCGGCTGGACTGCGAATGTTGATTGAACCCGATATCACCAGCTTCATCGACGTCGATGGGCGAACGGTTGGGGCGGCGGTGGGACTCTTGGACTACAATCCTCGGATCAAGGAGATCAATGGACGACTCTTCCCATTCGGATTTCTAAGATTGCTATTCGGGAGAAAGAACATCAAGCGAATGCGAGTGATGAGCACCAACGTTCTGCCGGAATATCAGCGTTGGGGCCTTGGGTTGGTAACGCTTGATCGCATGTTGCCAGATTGTTTGAAACGCGGCATTACCGACGCGGAATTCTCTTGGGTGCTCGAAAGCAATCACCTTTCCCGAGGAAGTCTCGAACGCGGTGGGGCGAAACGCGATAAGACCTATCGCTTTTACGATCGAACGCTCGCCGATATCAGTTGAGATTATGTCAGCCGTTGTAGTCACTGGATTAGGCATCGTTTCTCCCCTTGGCATCGGATTGGATTCGGTAGAGAAGAGCTTGCGCGAAGGTCGTACTGGCATTGCGAGATTGGAATTGCCGAATCACGAAGAGCAGCGGACCTGGCTCGTGGCGAATGTGAGCAGCTTTGATCCCAAGGAATGGGTGACGCCGCGCAAGAGCATTAAGTTGATGTCGCGCGAGACGCAGATGGGTTTCGCCGCTGCCGTCGCTGCATTTCAAAATGCGGGACATCGAGTCGGAGAATTCTCGCCCGACCGGCTTGGCGTCCTGTTCGGAAGTTCGTTGATTTTCAGCGAGTTTACTTCGCTGTCTTCAGCGGTTCAGGCTTGCACCGTGGAAGGCAAGATCGATCATCGGTTGTGGGGAGAAAAGATGCGTGAGCAGATCGATCCCCTTTGGCTTCTCCGTTCACTTCCCAACATGCCTGCTTGCCACGTGAGTATCGCATTGGATGCTCGAGGGCCGTGCAACACGCTGACGGTCGAAGAAACGTCAGGGCTTGCCGCTCTTAGCGAAGCCGCCATGGCGATTCAACAAGGTAAGGCAGATATCATGGTGGTCGGAGTTGCTGGAGGACGAACGAACGGTACACGGCTCCTTCAGCGACATGAATGCTTGTTCACTCCGTCAAGCAATCCTGAGTTATCGTGCCGGCCTTTCGATGAAGGGCGCGATGGCACCGTTCCTGCGGAGGGCGCCGCCGCTTGCGTCTTGGAATCCGAGTCGTTCGCTCGGAAACGCGGTGCGAATATCCTCGCGACCTTGGATTCGTGGGGAAATCGATTTGCAAAACCTGCTGAGCCTCTCGGGGCAAGTTCTCGATCTGTGAAAGGGGCCATCGAGGCGGCACTTCATCGAAGTCGTTTCGATCTCGAAGATATCGATTTTGTCCTGGCTTCTGCCAACGGATCGATTCTCATCGACCGAGCGGAATCCCAAGGCATTCATCAGGTAGGCAAACTGCCAGCGACTTCGTTGAAGAGCCGTTTTGGTGACGCAGCATCTGGTTCAGGTCTGATCGAACTCGTGGCGGGCATTGTCGCTGTTCGCGATGGCATGATTCCACACACCCTTTTTCATCGCAAAACGGCTTCCGATTGTCCGTGCCCAGTGATCTTCGAGGCACCGAGGATTCCGAAGCACCGCCGACTAATCCAGATATCAAGCACGCCGCACGGTCACTGCATGGCCGCTCTCTTCTCGATTGGGTAGCGGGATTGAATGCCTTGGTCCGCGCGCGGTGCAGCTTCATCCAATGCCTAAGTCGATGTCGGATACGTTGGAGGCAATCATTGATTTTAGACTGGCGAAACCGTGTGTTGCTCCACGAGCTCCCCTAGGACGTTTGCTGGTAGCTGGACAGGGATTAGAATGACGCGGTTCATTATTGGAGGCGAAGCCATGATCCTACTGCAGAAATTCTGTCGGTTCACGCTTGCGATTGTCGTCATCTTTATCCCGATTGCATCGAACCTTTTGGCCCAAGAGGTTTCGCATCTAAGAGTGGGTTTTGGTCGAACGGATATCACCCCTAAGAGGCCGACTCCGATGGCTGGATATTACCACGTTCGGTTGTCTGAGGATTGGCACGATCCCTTATGGAGCCGCGCTACGGTGCTATCCGATGGCGACAAAACAGCAGCGCTGATACACCTCGATCTCATTGCGACAACCAAATGGCTCGTCCGAGAATCCCGACAGTTGATCGAATCGCGGACGGGGATTCCGGCGGATCACGTCATGATATCGGCATCGCATTCGCACACTGGCCCGGTCCTGAGCGATCCGGATGAAGGCCGCCAGCGATCGCTGGGAGGCGATCGTGACGAGGCGAAGCGTTATATGTCAGAACTTCCAGTAATGATCGTGTCGTCGGTCGAACTGGCATTGAGCAATCTTCACGATTCCACGCTCCAAGTCGCAATTGGATCGGAGCCCTTCTTAGGTTTCAATCGTCGATTCTTTATGAAAGATGGTTCGGTCGGTTGGAATCCCGGTAAGCTTAACCCGAACATCGTTCGTCCCGCCGGGCCGACAGATGATTCGCTACCTTTGATTTTGTTCTCTGACTCGGAGAGCGAGCAACCGCTCGGCGTGCATGCCAACTTCGCGATCCATTTGGATACGGTTGGAGGGACGGCGTGGAGTGCCGACGCTCCCTTCACCATGGAGCAGTGCTTGCAAAGAGTCTTTGGTGACCAGTTTCACGTTCAATATACGACCGGCTGTTGTGGAGACATCAACCATCTCGACGTCAGTCACGCTCGACCACAAAAAGGGCATGGCGAGGCGGCTCGTATCGGCACACGATTGGCAGCATCGATGCTCCGGTCGCTGAACGATTTCACGTCTGCGGAGGGTACATCTCTTCATGTGACGACGGAACAGATTCTGCTCCCCGCCCGAGAGACTCCTCAAGATCGAATTGCTTGGGCAAAGGAAATCGCGGTCAAAGCAGCGGCGCCGCAGCAGCCCCCGTTTCTCGAGATGGTCGAAGCATTTCGGATTCTCGATACGCACGAACGAAATGAGCAACCCATTCAAGTCGAAGTCCAGGTGATTACGCTGGGACGGGAAATCGCCTGGATCAGTTTGCCTGGCGAGATCTTTGTCCAGTTGGGTCTTGCCATCAAAGACGGATCCCCTTTCCGCATCAATATGATCAATGAATTAGCGAACGGTTCCGTTGGTTACATCCCCACACAACAAGCGTACGGACAAGGTCATTACGAAGTCATTTCAGCGCGCGTCGCCGAAGGGTCCGGTGAAATGTTGGTCGCGTCCGCATTGCGACAATTGAAGAGTCATTTTGCGATGAAGCCATGAATAAGAAAAAACCACAACCTACGGCTCCATCTCCGTCAACGACCAAGAGTAGATCGGGCAAGACGGTGGATCCGGGTCGAACGATGATTTCTGAAAATCGTAAAGCTCGGCATTCCTATGAAATTCTTGAGTCACTCGAATGCGGAATCGTGTTGGTCGGTAGCGAAGTCAAGAGCCTTCGGAACGGAAAATGCTCGTTAGACGAGTCCTACGCCCGGGTCAAGGACGGCGAGTTGTGGTTGGTTGGTTGCGATATTCCGGAGTACAAGCAGGCAACGTTTTGGAATCACCCAACGAAACGCCCCAGAAAACTCTTATTGCGAAGCCGTGAGCTTAAACGTTTTGTCGGAAAAGCAACAGAAAAGGGACTGACGCTCGTTCCGTTGCAGATGTACTTCAACGAGCGAGGCTTGGCGAAATGTGTCATCGCCATTGGTCGCGGCAAGAAGTTGCATGACAAACGAGAGACGATGAAGAAGGCGGACGCACAGCGTCAAATTCAAAGGGCACTTCGCCGGAAAGCTTAGTCGTGATATAACCTTGGAGAGCTTACCAAGTTGGTTTCTGCGACCTCCTCCTTGAGTGTTGGAGCGTGTTCGCGTTGAACACGAGGAATTGCCGCAGAACTTTGGTCCGAAGGCTCGATTTCGATAGCTGCGTCGAAGATCGGTGATCGTTCGTAGCAGTCGTCCCCACCCATTGCTTTTCCCCTTACCCTAAGAGTTGAAGATCATGTCCGCTGAAAAGAAGCTTGCCGAGCTCGGATGGGTGCTTCCACCCGCACCGAAGCCTATCGGATTGTATAAACCCATGTTGATTGTTGGAAATCTCGCATATCTTTCCGGTCATGGGCCTTTACGGGCAGACGGTACCTTGATGCTGGGCCGCGTCGGCGATGACTTGTCCATTGAAGAAGGTCAAGCCGCAGCTAGACAGGTTGGACTCGCCATGTTGGCCACGTTACGATCGGGACTCGGCAGTTTGGATCGAGTGGTACGCGTCGTCAAATTGCTTGGTTTGGTTCGTTGCACGGATGCCTTCGATCAACAACCCGCCGTTGTCAATGGCTGCAGCCAGCTCTTCGTCGATCTATACGGCAGCGACCTCGGGATCGGCACCCGAAGTGCCATGGGAACCAATGCGTTACCCTCAGGCATGGCAGTCGAAGTGGAGGGAATCTTCGAGATTCACTGATTCACTTTCTGTTCAACATCGTCTTGAGTTCCAAGTCGCTTCTCGGAGAAATCGCATGACCAGTTCGACCGCAGGATTAGCTGGTGTTGTTGCCGGCCACACAGGACTGAGTACCGTCGGCAAGGAAGGAGCCGGGCTGACTTATCGAGGTTACTCGATCGAAGACTTGTGCACGTTCGGCTCGTTCGAGCAGGTTGCCTACTTGCTGCTGTACGGTGAACTGCCAACGGGGAGTGAATTGTCCGCCTTTCAGCAACGGCTTCGATCAAAGCGAGCCCTTCCCTCTCCTCTGATGGTTGCCTTGGAACAATTGCCGGCCAGCGCTCACCCCATGGACGTGTTGAGGACGGGATGCTCCGTTTTGGGATGCCTCGAGCCTGAGCAGCAACCTTCGGAACAACATCGCGTCTCCGAGAGGTTGCTGGCTTGTTTGCCCTCCGTCTTGCTTTACTGGTATCACTTCTCCCACTCCGGCAAGCGGATCGATACCGACGGGGATGACGAATCGATTGCGAGCCATTTTCTGCATATGCTGCACGGCAAATCACCGTTGGAAAGTCACCAACGCTGCATGGACGTCGCTTTGGTCTTGTATGCGGAGCATGAATTCAACGCTTCCACGTTTACCGCGAGGATTTGTGCATCAACGCTTTCTGACCTGTATTCGTGTATCACGGCGGGCATTGGGACACTTCGCGGACCGCTTCACGGAGGCGCGAACGAAGCCGCCATGGAACTGATTGATCAGTTCCGATCTGCCGAGGATGCAGAACGCGGTTTGCTCGAGATGCTTGCTCGAAAGGCCAAAATCATGGGGTTTGGCCACCGAGTCTACAAGAAAAATGATCCTCGATCCGATGTCATCAAGCAGTGGGCCAAGCAGTTATGCGATGAGACAGGGAACAAGACTTTGTACGAAGTTTCAGAGCGCATTGAATCGGTCATGCTTCGAGAGAAGAAAATCTATCCGAACCTCGATTTCTACAGTGCGTCTGCATTTCGATGCATGGGGATTCCGACCCCGATGTTCACGCCGATCTTCGTCTTATCGCGAGTAACGGGTTGGTCAGCACATGTCTTTGAGCAGCGAGCTGACAACCGTCTCATCCGACCCTCCGCGGATTATACGGGTCCCGCTCCCCGAGCTTGGGTCCCCATTGAACAACGATAAGAGGGTTGCTTCAAGTAACCGGAAAACGTTGAGGTTTTGATTTACAACGTTCACCCGATCAGAGAGCAATGAAAGCATTGACTCATTTCCGAATCGAGGAAATTCCCAACGAAGGTGTCGTGGTTTGGTTCGATGTTGCGGGTCGTTCCGTCAACGTTTTTTTCGAAGAAGTGTTCGATGATTTGGAGCGATTGTTGGAAGAATTGGAGGATTATCCCTCCTCAACCTCCTGCCTGATTCGTTCAGCAAAGGCATCTGGATTTGGTGCGGGAGCGGACCTCAAGCGGATCGGCAGTATCGATCGTGAGGATGAAGTGCAATCGTTCCTGAAGCGAGGGCAGGACCTTTTCGATCGATGCTCGAACCTCAAAATTCCAACAGTTGTTTTGGTGGAAGGGGTATGCCTCGGCGGAGTCATGGAGTTCGCTCTGACAGCACGGTTCCGAGTCGGAGTCAAGTCCGAACGATTTCAAATCGGCATGCCGGAGACGAAGCTTGGTCTGATTCCGGGATGGGGCGGAACACAACGACTTCCGAGATTGGTGGGGTACCAACTCGGTCTTGAAATGCTGGTTCATGGGAATGCTCTTTCGATCGAACAATCGCGGGCCTGTGGATTGATCGATGCGGCTTTGGATGAAGCTTTTGAGAAACTCTCGCCGAGCCAACTGATTGGCATCGCTTCGGAGGCGAGGGCGAGGTTTACTCAGTCGAATGGGGACCCTACCGATACTCATTTCGATGTTGATCGGTGGATCGAGGAATACCGAAAACAATCCAACTCGAATCCATCGATGGCTCAGCAGGCGGTGATCGAGGCGGTGCGATTGGGGAGTGAGAGGTCCTTTCAATCCGGCTTGGACGCGGAACGCAATCAGTTTTTCCACTTGTTAGTCTCCCAGGAAGTTCGATCCGCACTCGAACGATTCACGAAGAAGTAGCCCCACAACGTAAGGTGGAATCCATGCAGAATCAGCAGTGGCATTTGATTTCCCACGGTAGACGCCAAGCCCTGCACGACACCGACGCGATTGCAGTAAAAACCCATTCGGGTGAGGTCCAACTTCTTTGGGAGCGGCTTGAGGGTGGCAAAAGCAATGGCGTCGATATGCTCACCATCGATACGGGCAGCTTTCGAACCGCAATCTTGCCGACGCGCGGAATGAGTCTGTGGAAGTGCTGGGTGGGAGATATCGAATTCGGCTGGCAGAGCCCTTGTGAAGGGCCGGTGCATCCATCATTGGTTCCCATCAGCGATCCTAGCGGTTTAGGTTGGCTGGACGGCTTTGATGAATTCTTGGTTCGCTGTGGTCTACATTCCAACGGTGCCCCTGAATTCGACGAACGAGGCCACCTAAAGCACTCCTTGCATGGGCGCATTGGCAACTTACCCGCACATTCTCTGCAAGTCGAAATCGATCCCCTTGCCGACATCGTTGATATTCGCGGGGTTGTCGATGAGCTACGATTCTTGATCTACGGTCTACGGCTAGAAACGCACATTCGGTTGCATGTTGGACGATCGTCCCTCACCATTTCGGATACAGTCACCAACTTGTTTACTAGGCCGACTACGATGCAGATGCTGTACCACATCAACATCGGCCAACCCATTCTGGAGGCCGGTTCGAAGCTAATGGTTCCTGTGCAGCAAATAGCTCCGCGTGATACCGTCGCCGCAGCGAATATCGATCGCTGGGATACCTTCGATGCACCCACGGACGGTTTTGCCGAGCAGGTTCATTTTGTGCAACCCTATGCTGACGCCAACGGCTGGTCGACGGCCATGGTCCACGACGTTCAAGGCGAAAAAGGACTTGCCGTTCGATTTGACACGCGGACGCTACCTTATTTGATCTTCTGGAAAAACGCCATGGCGGTTGAGGAAGGCTATGTCTTGGGGATCGAGCCGGCGACCGGCTTCCCGAACGTCCGCAGTTTCGAAGAAGCGCGCGGTCGATTGGTCCAGCTCGTCGGCGGCCAATCCATTACCTTCCGAGTCGAACTTGATTGCCTGTCCACTCGCTATGCTGTCCGCCAAGCGCTCGACCACGTCCAGTCATTGCAGAAATCCCCCATCCAAATCGCTCGATCTCCTATGGCAGGCTGGTCATCGACCTAGGCAGGAAACCAGTCGAATCCATGATTTCTTAATGCACCGAAACGCTCTCCAACACTTTGTCTGCTCTGTATCTGCAACAGCACTGGCAGCTGGCTATCGAGGATGGTCCGATTCGGTTGGAATTCGCTGCGAATCACAGGATATTACCGAGCATTGAATCTGGCTAGTAGCTCTTGAGGGCCGTTGAGGGGGAAAATGATTCATCGCAAATGGACAATTCGATCATGGGAGAAAGCGGAAATTGTCGTTGGCTTTAAGCCCCCCTTTTCAAGAGGGGGTAAGTGACTTAGGGAAACGGCGGGGATGTTCCACGATGAATGGCGGTGGATGAAACGCTCTTCCGCAGTTCAAGAAGAGAGATTAGAGCGGCATGAGTATGCTCATGCACAAGCCGTTCAGGCCAGGACCGGGGAGGCAGGCCAAGCGATTGTCTATGAAATGGTCGAGCCCAGCGGAAATTCAGTTTCTTTTTCAAGATTTCCGTTTCGGACGCGAATGACCTTTCGAAGGGTGTTTCGGACCGAGTGTGCGGTTCGAGGCGCAAGCCACCGAATGACGGTGTGCCATGGAAAAGAGTTTCGCCTGCCGTTCCTTCCACTAGGCAGGCAGCACATGTCGCGGCTCCACCAAGGGAGGAACAGGAAATGTTGAAGAAAGTAATGATTGGTTCGGCGATTGCAGCAGGTACGGTTGGCTTATTGGTTGGTGCTCCGGCATTCAACTACCTGAAGTCCGGAGTGTCATCGGCTCGGCAAGCGATCAAAGACGCGATTCCGATCGAAGTCGAGATCAAGCGGGCACGAGACATGATCACCGATCTCAAGCCAGAGATTTCCGACAACCTGCGGGTCATCGCACGAGAAGAAGTTGAGGTCAAGCGTTTGGGTGAGGAGGTTGAATCCAAGAAGCAGCTATTGGCAAAAGCTCGCAAGGACATCATGCGTCTGAAGGACGACCTGCAATCGGGAGGCAGCCACTTTGTCTATGCAAGCCGAACGTTCACAGCGGGGCAAGTTAAAGATGACTTGTCTGCTCGCTTCAAGCAGTTCCAGACCCATGAAGCGACCTTGGCCAAGCTCGAAAAGATTCTCGAAGCTCGTTCCAAGAATTTAGATGCCGCTCGCCGCAAGCTTGACGAAATGCTTGCTGCAAAGCGACAGCTCGAAGTCGAAGTCGAGAACCTGCAAGCTCGCTTGACCATGGTCCAAGTTGCCGAGACGGCCAGTCAGGTTGCGGTCAACGATAGCCATTTGAGCCGGACTAGAGACTTACTCAACGAGATTCGCAGCCGAATCGATGTTGCCGAGAAGATGGTCGATCAGGTTGGAGTTATGACGACCGGATCGATTCCGCTCGAAGAAGACGCCCCAGCGGACTTGATCGATATGATCACCGATTACTTCGGTCCGGGTCGAAGTGAAGTCGAGTCCCTAGTCAAGAACTAGCCTCGGAACGAAGGTTTCTCTGCCAATCAGCTCTGGTTGATGGCAGACCAAAGCAGAAAGTAGGTGGTGAGGGATGAACCGACCGGTGGCTGGCAACATCGCCGGTCGGTTTTCTTGGTTGACGAACTGCCGAGTTCTTTTGAAACTGAGAGGAAGCAGATCGTGGCTCGGTCAACGAACTTTATGAAGACGGAATTCCCTCGCATCCATTCGGAGTGGAACAACATCATGCCGGCTATTCGACCGGAACAACGAATCTTATGGGTGGATGGAGTCGGCGGCTATTTGGTCTGTGATCAATCGGAGCTGACCGTAGGACAAGCGATGCCAGGCAATCAAGTTGATCTACCGATCGTGGGAGATATCAGTCGCCGAGCGGCAGTCATTCGGCGTTCCGAAGACTCCTATCTGTTGCAGCCGCTTCAGAAGGTGTCGGTCAACGGCGAGCTGATCGACCGGACGGTATTGCTTCGCAGTGGAGATCGCATCCAGATCGGCGAGCGAACCGAGCTAAAATTCTCAAAACCTCATCCATTGAGTGCGTCTGCCGTGATGACTCTCTTGAGCCACCACCGATGGCAGCCAGCCGTGGATGGAGTCTTGTTCCTCGCGGAATCGTGCGTTCTCGG
The DNA here is from genome assembly GCA_037440405.1 of Pirellula sp. Taxonomy (GTDB): domain Bacteria; phylum Planctomycetota; class Planctomycetia; order Pirellulales; family Pirellulaceae; genus JANMGV01. Next base: position 44,281 of record JBBIUE010000014.1, read on the forward strand.
ACCAAAGCTGACCAGCCATATTCATTGCCATCAGTGGAGCGGCGAAGTCATTTTGTTCAAAAATCGTGACCAATTGATGTGCCGATCCAGCCTTCCCGTAGAATGGAACGGTAAACAGATTTTGGAACCCATTGCATTGAGCGATGGCCATCGAGTGCAGGGCCCAGATTTTTCCTTCTGCTTGGAAACGTCAGCCTGCTGATTCCTTTGGAAACCCAGTGAAATAAGATTGAAGAGTGAGAACGACCATGGGAATGCTAAGCGGATTGATGCGGAAGAGGCCTTTTGAAGATACGGTTGATTCGATTCATCCTCCAACCCCTCAGGGGAACGGTATGAGATTTGCTTACGGAAATGGCGATCAGCCGCTCAGCGGTTATACGATCAAACGAGGCGTCGGCATCGGGGGATTCGGCGAAGTCTACTTCGCGACGAACGAAGCTGGCAAGGAAGTTGCGATCAAGCGAATTCAACGCAATTTGGAGGTTGAGATTCGGGGAGTGCGCCAGTGCTTGAACCTTCGGCACCCAAACTTGATCGGCATTTACGATATTCGGTTCGACGATTCTCAGCAGGGTTGGATCGTGATGGAATACATCGCGGGCAAGAGTCTTCGCGATCGCATGGATGATTTTCCTGACGGAATGCCGGCTGAAGAGGCACTCGACATTTTCGGCCAGATGGCTGCCGGAGTTGCCTATCTTCATGACCACGGGATCGTTCATCGCGACTTAAAGCCCGCCAACGTTTTCATCGACGGCGGCCTGATCAAAATCGGCGACTATGGATTATCGAAGTTTATTTCCAGTTCCCGTCGCGGAGGACAGACAGAAAGCGTCGGCACGTTCCACTATATGGCGCCCGAAATCGGAAAAGGGGAGTACGGCAAGGAGATCGACGTCTATGCAATGGGGATCATCCTTTACGAACTACTGACGGGCAACGTTCCATTCGATGGCGAGAGCAGCCAAGAGATTATTCTCAAGCATCTCACGGCTGATCCCGATGTTTCCGTTCTTCCGATTCCCTATGCTGACGTTGTTCGCAAAGCCTTGGCGAAAAATCCCGCGAACCGATTTCGCGATATCCGCGAGATGCTGGAGCCGTTGGGAATGCGCCTCGAACCGAATGGCATGGTCAGCCGTTCGAGCGTTCCACCTATTCCTGTCTCCAAGGTTCCACCACGCGTTCAACCTGTCCTGTTCCAGAGCACGGAGCAGCCAAAAGTGCTCAATCAGGCGGACATCGTCTTCGGACCAGTGAAGCATCAAGCGAAGAAGGGAGCTGCCAATGCCTTTCGACCGGAACCCATGGAAGCAACAGTACGCTATCGTGAGCCGATTGCTCGATCATTGCAGTCCGGTTGGTTGGGCTTCCAGCGCTGGTATTCGCAGATTCCTGAAAACACACCTTGGAAAGCGGTTGTCCTGGTAGGCTTGGTTCTGCTGGTGATTTTTAACGCGGGATTGATCATCAGTGCCATCGTGATGGGATTGATGCTGTATGTCCCCTATTACATCATCTGGTACATCGTTTCAGGTTCTTCATCGAGTTCTTCAACGACGCCGGTTATCCAGCCGTTGGCAAGCTCTCCTGAAGCACCACCAATCGCGGTTCGACCGGTTGCAGCCGTACAGCCAGCAGCGAAGCCCGCGAAACCCCGTCCTATCACCTTTCGTCAATGGCAATCCGCTCAGCGACATCGACTGATGGCGAAACCAGCCCTGACGAAGACGACCGAGCTGACATCGGGTTTACTAGCTTCGACGGGTTGCGTCGCGACTCTCTCTGTACTTGGCGGTCTGATCACGATGGCCAACAACTCGATGAGCTCGCCAGGGTTGATGAGCGGAGCGGTCTGGACTGCCGTCATGACGCTCATCATGGCTTGGTCCGTCCTTTTCCTTAGCAAGCGCTGGGAGAGCCAAGAAGAGGACCGAGCCGTATTCCGCTTCAAGCAAATGGCTTTTGGAATCTTGATCGGTGCTATCGCCTATGCCCTGGGTCAACACTTGGTAGTTCCTTGGAGCTCGATCCATCAACCGCACATCATCCAATCGACTTTGCCGAAATGGAATGGGTTCTACGATGAAGCTGGAGAGCCTATGCTCCCTGCTTATGTTGCTCACTTCGCAGCCGTCATGGGATTGGTTCGCTGGTGGCGACAAGCAGACATCGTTCGAAAGAACCGTTTCAGTTTCGCTGCGGTCATTGGTGCCCTGATCGGAGAAGCAATCGTGCAAGCCATCGTTCCCATTTCGCAGCCTTGGGGCTTGATCTTGGTGGGAGCGACGGCGGTGACAACGCAAATCTCCGCCAACTGGATCAATTCCGCAAAGCGAGAATCAGAAATGAGTTCGCAAGTCACTGCATGAGAGCGTTTCCGACATTCGATTCGAGAATTTTCAGTTCCCACGTAGTCAAGTCGGAACTCTGCGCGGTTTCTGAAAATGTGAAAATCCCAGTGCCCCATTGCGACCGGTAACTAGAACAGTTGTTGAGAGAACAAAAACGGACTTCATTTAGCTTAGAGGGAAATGCAACATGTGTTGCTCATCGACTTCCAAAATACTCGCCATCATGATGCCCATCTTCGTGGTCTTCATCGTCTTCAGCGCGACTTCCTCGAGGCGAGTGTCACCAAGAGAGGATGTGGAGCGAAAGTCACGAAGCGACCGAGGAGTGGTCGCCTATACTGCTGCTTCCAAAGAGGAAATTGCCAACAAGATTGATCTTGCGGAAGCTGAACGGAACGCCCTGGCCAAAGGCATTTCCTTTGCTGCCAGCTTGAAACAGTTGGCCGAAATGAAGATCGCTGAAAAGCTCGAACAATCGAGAATTCGTGCGGAAATTAGAGACTCCAACGAAGCCGAGGCCCTGGCGACTTCGAACGACGAAGAAGCAGCGACGGGAACGGACTCGGCAAAGCAAGCCCTCTCCGAAGACGCCTGGTACGACGCTCCACCACAAGTGGACGGCGATGTGCATTACGTCGCTGTGCCCTGCGATGTGAGCGGATCGTTGGACGAGAGTCTCAGGACCGTTGGAGAAAGCATCGTCCGCGAAGCGCATCGCTACGTTGAGCAATTCGTGCTCGACGATGTCGCGATCCATTTTCCGGAAAACCTAACGGAAGAGTGGATTCGCGAGCGGTGGTTGGTACCGGGCAAAGTCTACGACAAAGTCCATATCATGCCTTCGGGCGAGTATCACCAAGCCATCGTGCAGATTCGAATCCCGCCGAAAGATCGCAAAATGATTCGAGATTGGAGTCTAGATCGCACGCGAAATGATCGAGCGGCTCAGGTCGGTTTCATGGCAGCGGGGGCCGTGGGATTGTTGGGAGTGGCTCATTTGATTCTGGGTCTCTTCGCAGGACGCCGCCGACCTAATCCAGAGGTCAATGCCTAGGATTCTTGGCCAGCACATCTCATCTCACCACAACCAGAAAGTTGAGTGCGGTATCGCTAGCGCTTTCGCGCGATTCCGCTTCTGTCAAGAAAACAGATTGTCTGGATTGCTGCCGGTCGGTGAGCTAAGCAGGTTCGCTGCGCGGATTCGCAAATCTTGACCCAGTAGGCGTGTCAGATCCTGCGAACATTCTCTGGTGCTAGCTGAGGTCCAGCCAGTCTGAAGCAGGTTTCGCGTTCCAGCTGCTCCAATCCCGCTCGAATCCTGAAGAATCAAGCCAAATCCGAATCAAACACTCTGACAAATTGCCAATTCGGTTTATTTTCGTCGATAAATTGCTGGTGGCGCGGATGGACTTGATAAGCATCATGTGCTGCTCGATCGGCGAAGACCACGTGCAACGCCACATGAAAGTCGCGATCGTTCACCGGACGAGTTAAATCGGGGTTGAGCCGACCTACCGAAAAGTACACTGTTCCCGGGTGTCCATCCAAGTACTTCTTGCAAGCTTCCAGCATTTGTTGGATCTTCGCATCGCTGCAATCAGCCAGAGTGAAATAAACGATGTGAGCCAACTGTGGTCCCGATGAAGCCATTCGATATTGCTGCCTTCCTACTCTTCGCTGTCGTCTGACTTTTGCTTATTCGCACCTCGGTCATCCTCGCTTCGCCGCTGCAATCCAGCCCGCTCCAGCAAGGTTGACCTTAGAATATTCTCCACCATTTCATCGTCGGCGGGAGGGGGGCCCATCGCGCCGAGTTTTTCTGGATCGTACATAATCTTAAACTCGTGCTTGGCGATCGAAACAATCGAACCGGGATCGAGTCGCTTTCGCGTAATACGAAACCCATTGACCTTTGTTCCATTGCGACTGTCCAAGTCCTTCAGAAACCAGTAGCCTTGTTCGAGCGACATGCGGCAGTGCTGACTCGACACGTTAGGAAATCGAAGGACAATGTCGCAATTCTCGGCGCGTCCGATGAGAATTCTTTCTTTTGCTAACGGAATATCCTCTCCACCACCGCGGGGTGAAAGCATTCCCAGGTCTCTCATGTGATTACCCATGCGTAACGTAATCGTGATTGCTGAACGGTTCGTCCCACTCGGTGGAGGTACAGGAAAGCGGGTCGAAGAACACGATGATTCAATCGTTCTAATTTATGCCAAACTGTTCACAAGGTCAAACTTCTTTCAAATGTATGGTCATCGAGATCACACAGCCGAATTAAAACAGAGCATTTCCGCAAAAGTCCGAACGAAGACGCCGCTGCCGCCGGCATCTTGCCAAGTCTTTTCTGAGTCGTAGAAAGCGGGGCCGGCGATATCGAGATGGCACCAGGGAATTCCATCGTGCACGAATTCTTCGAGGAACTTGGCCGCTGTGATCGCTCCACCCCAACGACCTTCACCCATGTTCTTGAGATCCGCGACCTTCCCCTGAATCTGTTCCGAAAAAAAGTCAAACATGGGCAAGGGCCAAAGGTATTCGCCGCAGGCCGAAGCTGCATTAAGAATTCGCAACTGCAATGCTTCGTTATTCGACATGATGCCTGCCGTGTCATTGCCCAGTGCAACGACACAAGCGCCGGTGAGTGTCGCAAAATCAATGATCGAGGATGGACGTTGTTCGCACACGACATCCAACACGTCTGCAAGTACGAGTCTTCCTTCCGCATCGGTATTGTGTACCTCGATGGTTTTTCCCGATCTCGAGGTCAAGACATCACCGAGCCGAAACGCATTTCCGGAGATCATGTTCTCAACCAATCCGACCGCACCGAGAACATGCAAGTTCGGCTTAAATTCGCCCAGGCATTTCATGATTCCGACAACGGTTGCCGCTCCGGCCATATCCCCTTTCATCGTCAACATGCTGTCCGTCGGCTTGATCGATAAGCCGCCACTATCAAACGTTACTCCCTTCCCGACCAGAGCGATTGGCGCCGACTGAGTTTCGCTGCCGCGATACCGCATAATCATCAATCGCGGGGGAAATGTAGAGGCCTGCCCAACGCCGAGCAAGGCTCCGCATCGTTCCGTAGCCAATCGCTTCTCATCCCAAACTTCGCATTCGATTCCGAGTGGCGCGAGCTCCTTCGAAGCAAGGTCCACAAAGGTTTCGGGATAGAGATAGTTTGCTGGGAGATTGACAAGTCTTCGCGTGAAATTGACGGCTTCGCCGATCCGAAGTCCTTGACTCAAGATTTCACTTTCGAAGTCGCGCCAAATGATTCGCTCAGGTGAGAACAAGCCCGGATCGCGGCGAAAGAGTCGCTGGCCTTCACTGCCGACAATGGATGCCGCGATCGCCGATCGTTTTCTTCGTAGGCTGGCCAAGTCATCCACTTTGGAAGCCGGTACGAATCCTGCGAACAAGCATGATGATCGCTTCGTCGTAGCGGCAGCTTTCGCACCCGTTCCGGTCGCTCGGAAGGCAACTCCGTCATCGATAGCGTCCAGCGGGCCCAGCCCTACAAGGATTAACTGACGGCTTTTCAAAGCCGATGGCTGTGCCATCGTGCTCGTTTTAAGAGGATTGGTGCTGATTTCCCCTGAAGCAATCGATCGGGACAGCCAACCCTTCGTCGCGTCATTCAGTTCTCGACACGGCTGCGAATTCTGCCATTCCTCGGGTACTCCGATCACGATAGCATCGACGTTCTGTTGATCAATCCGTTCGCTCGTTGATTCGATCTGCATCTCTGTTTGCTCTCACGGGGACTTGGTAAACAATGCTCTGTTAGTCTAAACGAAAGGTTGCGGTTTGCCCAAGTGGGTGAGGGAACGAATGTACCGAAGTATGAAAGATGTCGTCGAAGACTTGAAACGCTCCGGTCAATTGATCGAGGTGGACGTTCCGCTGTCGAGCCATCTCGAAATCCCTGAAATTCAGAGACGAGTTTACGCCAATCAAGGTCCCGCATTGCTATTCACACGCGTCGAGAATTGCGCGTTTCCCATGCTCGGTAATCTCTTCGGGACCTTAGAGCGGGCTCGCTTTCTGTTCCGACATACTTGGAAAAGGGTGCGGAAGGCCATTGAATTGAAGATCGATCCGAATCAGTTTTTTCGCCGGCCACTGCACTATGCGTCTGCCCCCGCAGTGGCTTGGACAATGTTGCCAAAGACCGTCCGGTCCGGACCGGTTCTGGCTCACGAGACAACGATCGGCAACCTGCCCAAACAAGTTTCCTGGCCAGAGGATGGTGGACCATTCGTAACGTTGCCGCAGGTGCTCTCGCTGCCCCCGGGACCCTTTCGCAACGCACGTCATCAACTCGGAAGTATTAACCTGGGCATGTACCGTATCCAACTCAGCGGCAACCAGTATTTGCAGGATCGCGAAGTTGGACTGCACTATCAGATTCATCGAGGGATCGGCGTTCATCATCGAGCCGCTATCGAAGCTGGCCGTCCGTTCCCAGTGAATATTTTCTTAGGCGGTACGCCTGCGATGACCTTGGCTGCCGTCATGCCGCTTCCGGAAGGGATGAGCGAGTTGACCTTCGCAGGAGCTTTGGCAGGTCATCGCATTCCAGTCCTCGCAGGGTCGAACCGAGCTCCGATCTATGCCGACGCGGATTTTTGTATCGTGGGTGAGGTCGATCCCACGATGGTGAAACCCGAGGGACCGTTCGGCGATCATCTCGGCTATTACAGTTTGCGGCATGATTTTCCAGTGCTCCAAGTAAAGAAAGTCTATCATCGTCCGGGAGCTATATGGCCGTTCACTGTGGTGGGACGGCCGCCACAAGAAGACACCGTCTTTGGAGCCATCATCCACGAGTTAACTGGGCCAATCGTTCCAAGTCTGATTCCCGGTATCCGGGCCGTACACGCCGTCGATGAAGCTGGCGTTCATCCTTTGCTTCTCGCCATCGGAAGCGAGCGGTATATGCCTTTTCGCTCAAGCCACCGTCCCCAAGAACTGCTCACCCAGGCGAACGCACTGCTCGGTCAAGGTCAGCTGTCACTGGCGAAGTACGTCCTCATCGTCGACGGCACAGACGATCCGTCTCTCGACATCCATGACATTCAGCGATTCTTCGTTCATTTATTGGAGCGAGTCGATTGGCGCAACGACCTTCATTTCCAGACCCGCACAACCATCGACACTCTTGACTATTCGGGCGAAGGTCTCAACGAGGGATCGAAGGTCGTCATTGCGGCACGCGGATCGAAGAGGCGAAATTTGGTAACGCAAATACCAGAGCACTGGCCTAGCATTCCCGGTCTTGGCAAACCGAAACTGTGCCTACCGGGCGTCGTGGCTATTGCAACCGATCAACGCCATTCTGGACGAGTGAGCCATCTCGATCGAACGAAAACTGTTCGAGAACTTGCGAAAAGTCTCGATGCTTCCATGATTGATTGCGTCCCGCTTATTGTGCTAGTCGATGACGCCGATTTCACTTCGTTGCATCTGAGAAATTTTCTTTGGAACACCTTTACGCGAAGCGATCCGGCACGCGATATTTATGGAGTGGGCGAATCGATCATCGACAAGCATTGGGGCTGCGAAGGTCCGCTGATCATCGACGCTCGTTGCAAACCTCACCATGCTCCTCCGCTGATCGAGGACTCCGAAACGACTGCCAAAGTGGATGCATTAGCTGCTGCTGGCGAGCCGATTTCAAGGTTTCTTTAGCCACTCCCCAACCTGCAACGCCATGAAATCATCGTGGCGCCACACCCAAATGCCATGGGGCTTTTCTGCGTCTGTTGTGCGAAGAACTCGCGAGTTGGCTCACGATGCTCCACAATCGAGGTCGAGAACGAGACTAGCCAATCGAGAATGCTTGCATTACCCGATTGCTGTTGGAAATGCTATCAATATATTTTTTTCTTCCCGGCTTGAAATCTGACCCGAGACATGAGTATATTCGTGCCCCGACAAGGTAAGGGACGATTCACTTGCAGGTGTTGACCTACGAGAGTCGCGCGGCTGGGAGCTGCGGACGTTGCCAACATCGATCTCGATGAATTGCGATGGATCGCCCCGTATTCGAAAAAGATTTTCGTTGAGGGAGGCACGTACGAATGAGTCGTATTCCGCTAAGTAAGGCTGATGAACTTGCCCGCAAAATGAAGGAACGCTTGGAACTGAGCACCGCTGAGATCGGGCTTTCCGTTCGCACCACCAACTGTCTCGAAGAGCGAGGAATCTTCACCGTAAGGGACTTGCTCAATAGCACTCCCGAAACTCTTCTGTCGATTACCAATTTCGGCGAGAAGACTCTGGAAGAGGTGTATCTAGCACTCGAGAAGATCGGTTTTTGCAGAGCAAGTGCAGCAGCAGCTTAAGTAGCTGAATGAAGACAGAAGGAATCCAACAGCAGGCGGCAAATCGTGACGTCCTGCTACAAATCATGATCGTTCGATCGCGCCTCTGAAAATCGGCTTAAAAAAGGGACGCGATCGACGCAACCAAGCACTGTGATTAATGGTTCAACAATCGATGGACAGCGAGACCTGCGAGAAAGTTTGTCGAATCGAATGAAATTCGATACACCATCACATCTTCAAGGGAAGGAACCCTAAATATGAGCACCAATTTTTTTCAATGGATTCGAGATGGAGTACGACACTCGGTCCTAGCGGGAGTCAGCGATGCCATGCATACTCTCGGCACACCTTCAGAATCGAATGATCTTCATCCAAGCGTTCATCGGTTGCTAGGCGAACGCGACGCGCCGAGTCCCACGAACATTTCAGCCGATCCAAAGCCTGCTTCAGCAAGTGGACGCAAGCGCTTAGGAAAGTCGTTGCGTGAGATCAATCCAGGAGGTTGATACCGCCTGACGCATCGGTTTGCGAAAGCTTGATGCGTGCCGCACCCCGAGCCCAAAGCGCCATCGAGTGTCCATTTCGCAGAGAATCACTAACGAACTGCCCAGGCAGTAATTTCTTCTTTGCCAAATCGTCTCGTGGCTCTTCAAGCCATTATTTCTCGATTCGAGGATTCGATCGACGATTTCCGACTGGCAACGAAATGGCCAGCCAACTCCCAAGTGGATGTCCGTGCGAACCATCAAGCCTGATCAGGCCACGCAGGTCGTAATCGATTGGTATTGACCTTCGGTGCCGAATTGCTGACGATCCCGACGCAGGACTTCCTAAGTTGGCGAAGTCCGAAGTGGTTCGAGAACGCCGCAACCAGCAGGTTGGCAAGGGGCGAAGCAAGATCGATCTTTCCTTGCATGCACGACTCGGAACCTGAATAGCGCAACGTCCGAACATGGAGGATCGGTTTTGGTGGTATTGATGTTGGTTATCAAGTATCTGGGCGAAGTCAGATATGGCTAGACCAATTGTTGCCGAGAATGCTCCGACCGTGGCGGTGCCACGACCGAAACGATGGGACCACCCACTGGACCCAACGCTGACGAATCGGGACGTACAATGGCTGCTTCTTCAGACACCGTTTCGCGAGATCGATGATCAAACGTTTCCTTCTAGTTCTCGGATCAAGGACATTCTGAAAAACGATTCCCGGATTCTGCGGTATCAACAGGGGGATCTGATTCTTCGAGAGGGAGATTACGGCGGGAGCGCTTTCTTGGTCCTTTCGGGATGCGTCCGAGTGATCCTCTCGAATTTGTCCCCGCAGGGTATGGATCATCAAGCGACGACGCGCAAGTCTTCGCTATTGGCGAAATTACGTGACTCCTTGAAACGTTGGGACATCCCTGAACAAATTGTTCCGCTCCAGAAGTTCGGGACGCGTGATGGAAGAACCGCCATCCGTCAAGTCGATCAACGGCCTCGCATCTTCCTGCAGGATGTTGATGTCGTCCTTCGAAGTTGTGAATCCGAGCCACTGGGGCCTGGAGAGATTTTCGGCGAGCTCGCGGCTATGACGCGAGCAGCCAGCCATTACTCGGTGGTAGCAGTCGAAGAGACGTTGGTGCTGGAGATTCGTTGGCAGGGACTACGAATGCTGCGACGCGATCGAGGGTTCCGCGAGCGATTAGATGCACGGTATCGGTCCAATAGTCTTCGAACGCATCTTCGAGAGAGTCCTCTCTTTCAGCACGCTCCCGATCATGCCATTCAGGAAATCATCGCGGCAACGGAACTCGTCAGTGCCGGAGAGATGGAGTGGTACGCGAGTTTTGATTCGGCACGAAGCATGGACGTTCAGCGCCGGATTGAAAAGGAGCCGATGATCGCTGAAGAGGGCTCGCCGGCCGGTGCTCTCTATCTGATTCGCGCTGGATTTGCACGATTGAGCCATCATCAAGGAAGCGGCCATCGCACCGTTTCCTACCTAGGCAAAGGGCAAGCTTTTGGACTAACCGAGCTGGCGCATAATTACCGGCTCGATACGGCGGAGGATCCGCTTCCCTTTCAGTATTCGTTGCGAGCCATCGGCTTTGTCGATTTGCTGAAGATTCCCAAATCGATCGTCTACGAATATGTTCTTCCCTATGTTCGAACGTCCGAGCTGACGCCGCTCATTCGCCAACCTCGGATCACTTCGGACGGCAAGGTTACGTTGATCAATAAACGAGACGATCCAGATACCAGCATTGAAACCGATCTGCTCGAGTTCCTCGTCGATCATCGCTTGATCAATGGTCGCGACACGATGGTCATCGACCTTGAACGATGCACACGATGTGACGATTGCATTCGAGCCTGCGCGCGAACGCACCAAGGGAACCCTCGCTTCGTGCGCCAAGGGGTCCAACATGAGAATTGGATGTTCGCTCATTCTTGCATGCACTGTGCGGATCCGGTTTGTCTCATCGGTTGCCCTACCGGAGCGATTGCTCGCGATCTAGAAACAGGAGCGATTGCGATTCAGCCTCAAACGTGTATTGGCTGTGGCACGTGCGCAAAGAGCTGTCCGTACGACAATATCGTGATGGTCGAACTGCACGACTCGAAAGGACGACAGCTTGTCGATGCGAAATCGCAACTTCCTATACTTCAAGCAACGAAATGTGATGGCTGCCGCGAGTCCCCCATTGGCCCTGCCTGCGTCGCAGCCTGTCCCCACCAAGCACTTTATCGAATCGACATGAGTGAATTACGCACCCTGCAAGAGTTGATGAAGCGAGATTAGACCTATCGAAATCGAAAGCATTTATTCAGACAGCAAGACAGCACTGAGAGTCCAAGCCTATGCCAAATGTTGCTCAACTTTCCTCCTCGGCTCCGTCGAGAGGTTCGCCGATCCTGGCAAGACGCCTTCGATGGGCACCATGGGTCACCACGTTGGCTGTGTTTGTGTTCCTTTGGGCAGCTTGTCGATGGTTGGATCTCCGTTTAGGTCGACCCGATTTCTTGAGTGGATATGTGCTTGCGGGACTAACCACTTCGATGTTCTTGCTTCCACTTCGAAAGAAGCTGTTGGTTTTACCACTAGGGCGCGTAGCACATTGGCAAAAGCTTCACCAATATGTGGGAACGCTCGCCTGCCTAGTATTTGTGCTCCATGCCGGTTGGCCCATTCACGGAACACTAGAAATTTGCCTGGCCTCGTTGTTCCTGCTGCACGCTCTTTCCGGCTTTGCCCTTTGGTATCTAAATACAACGACTCCGCGAAAATTGAGCATTTTCGGCCAAGAAATTCTTGCGAACGAGATCCCGCGAGCTCGGCAACAGGTCTTGGAACAAGCCCATCAAGTCGCCATGCAAGCAGCAGGACGAGTCGAGAGTCATGTTTTAGCTGAGTTCTACATGCAACGCTTGGCGAAGTTCTTCCAGCTCCGTCGGTCGCTGGTCTACACCTTTTTTCCGAATGGGAGGTTGCGCAGGTACTTCCTCGATGCACTCAAACAGCAGGACCGCTATCTCGATGTCTCAGGTCGCGAACTGAGAGAGCGACTGTGTGAACTTGTTCAGGAAAAAGACGACCTTGATTTCCGAGACGCGCTCCACAAACGCCTCCAATGGTGGAACATTTCCCACAGTGGGATGACCGCCCTGTTTGTTTTACTGATGGTAACCCATATTTGGTTGGCTCATCGATTTCACGGAACTTGATCATCACAGGTCACCACTTGAAGCACGAGCATTTCGATCCATGAGCTCTCAGCGTTCGCATCGACGAGAACCAAATCAATACGATCGTTCACATGGCGAGTGGACTTGTGGAAAGGCCGCGCTCGGCGATGCATGCGGCTCAGGACCGAACGCTCGAGGAAAATGTCTGCGAAACGAATGCCGACCCATTCGAACCGCATTCAGCATTCGTAAGCTCGTGCGTTACGCGACGGGATCGGCTGGCCTATTCGTATTGTTGGCATGTCTCATCAGTGATTTTCGGCAGCAAACATTTGCACCGGGCCCCTTGACTCAGGCGCACGCTCAAATTCTACAAGGAACGACTGCAGGCGAGCGCTGCGCCACTTGTCATCCAGCTGGCCGACTGAATTCCCTCTCCTGGTTTGCTTCCATTCACCCTTCGATCGAGGATGGAAAAACGCAAAGCCAATTGTGCCTCGAATGCCATCAGCGCTCGATGCCGCAACTTGCTCATGGCTCACCGCATAACGTTGATCGAGATGTCTTGGTCTCACTAAGGAATCAGGATCGGCAATTAGCGATCGCTGACCATGGGGCTGGAGCGACACTGGACGATCGACATTCACTCGACAACGATCAACTCGCCTGTTCGGTCTGCCATCGGGAGCATCACGGTTTCAAGGCAGACCTACAGTTCATGGCGAATGATCGATGCCAGAGTTGCCATCGGCAGCAGTTTGCCAGTTTTCAGCGAGGACATCCCGATTTTGAAGACTATCCCTATCGCACGGAATCTCAAATTCGATTCAGCCATCGAACGCATCAAGACAAACATTTCGTAGCGAAAAACGAATCCTTCGATTGCCGAACCTGTCATTTGGCCGACTCTCATTCGGCGACAGGCAATGTGATTCGGAGTGTTCCTTTCGAGACGGCCTGCGCCCGTTGTCATCAACAATCCCTTAAAGCAACCCTGTTTGATGGAATGGTCGTCCTTCAGCTACCAAGTTTTGATGGAGAGGTTCTCGAGAAACACGGCTTGAAACTGGGAGCATGGCCAACGAGCAATCTCTTTGCCTTCGAGGGGAAAGTCCCTCCGATGATGCGCTGGTTGCTGTCTGGTGATCCTTCCGTTCGCGATGTGCTCGGTCGTCTTCCCGATGATGTCGATATCGGTGATCTCGATTGGCAACGGCGCGAAGTGTGCGAAGATTTGGTTCTGCTCGCCAATGGTATCCGCGCTCTCATCGACCAAGTTGGAAGCGAGGGGCAGCCTGCTTTGCTCAGACGTTTGGAAGGAACGCCGGGGCTCATGCCAACTCATAAACATGAAGCGGTTGCTGGGATTCCACCGGACATCTTTCGACGGGCGTATGAACTTTGGTTTCAGCCCCACTTGCCCTTGCACGTCTCCGAATCGCGACGAACTGCGATTGCTCAACCCCGTTTCGCGCCACCGCAAATTCCGTCCGGCGCTTCCGAATCGGACCTCCTCGTAAATGCTGAGGATGACCTGGACTTGCTAACGGACGATTCGATCCAAGAGGATGCTGTCGGCGAAGTCTTGCAAAAAGACGAAGTCCGAAAACAGCTCAGTATCTCTGCGGTTGCTCAAGGGGGATGGCTCATCGATGAATCGCGAACAGCTATCGTCTATATTGGAAGCGGCCATGGAGATGGACTGCTCGCGCAGTGGTTGACAATCGCTTCAATTAATCATTCGAAAGACACCATTGGCGCTCGCGAACGGACAAAACTAGTCCTTCAAAGCGATTCCCCGTCCCAACTTCCGAAAGTACCATGGACAAGCGTGGGCCAGCCGAGAGACACGGCTTGGCATCGATTGCTTGATCCGAGCATCCATGGAGGATGCGGAGAATGTCACATCCTCGAATCTTCAAACTACGAACCGGCCAATAACGCAAACTTCGATCTCTGGCATGCGAGGTCAACTGGCTCAGGCTCGAGAACGTTTACCAAATTTGACCATCGTCCCCATTTGCTTTTGGGATCATTGACTCAGTGCATCGCATGCCATCAATTGAAGAACGATTCCGCTTCCGTTCTCCCTGCTTCCGTGAATCGAACCGAACAGATGCAGGGCGAAGAGTTTCGCCAGGGGCATCTTCCGATGCAAAGCGAATTTCAGTCGATGCGAAAGGCGGACTGCGTGACTTGCCATCGGGTGGGTGCGTCAAGCGATCAATGCACGACGTGTCACAATTACCATGTCGGAGAGTATGCGCGCAAACGCCATGCGCCGATCCGAACAGCGGTTGAGCCGACTCAAGATCAGGGCGGTGGTCACGCAGCCATTCGGTAGTTGGGTAGTTTGTGATCCGTTTGCGATCGATTCAAAGGATGCATGTTTCCGATGGCTTTCTCGATCCGGTGACGAATTTGTGCTTCCAAGCTTCGGTCGCGCAGCCCCAATGTCCAGCCCAGACGCTGTGCAATGGCCGAGGGGTGCATCAATCCGCCCGCGATCCTTCCGACACTGGTGATGATCGATTCAGTCTCGATATCTGAGGAATCCAGTCTTGAATAGGCCACCGTGAGTTCACCCATCAAATGGCCAACCGTATATGGGTGTGGCCGCTTGCCATGACCTTCCACCGGAGCATCGATCTCACAGTCTGGGATCAAATCGCTACGGAGTCCCAGCGTTCGGGCGGCCAAGCAGAAATCGAGTTCCGCCACTTCAACCGACCCGCGATCAAAAAAGCCACCGAGCGATAAGAGAGTACGCCTCCGATAGCAACCTCCATCAAGCATCGGAATGCTCTGCAAGCTGTCTGGCAAATGATGAATCGTTTTCTTCGGAAGATGGTGGGGATCAATGCCGAAGCAGATGTTGGGACCAACATGCATAACGGGACTAGCGGCGGCTAACGTTTGATCGTCAAAGTGCTCGATGACCGCATCGAAGTCGACCTGTCTTAAGGTTGTCCCCGGTAACAGGATTTGCAGCACCGGGGAACAACTCGCATGGATGGCCTGGTTGATCAATCCAACAACGGATGTGCCGCGATCGCATTCAATCAAGACGATCTCATCTCCCCCCAAGCGATAGGGATCGGCGTACCTTCCATCGTGTGGCAATAGAATCTCAACTCCGGAAGGCCGATTTTCAAGTAACGAGAGTAGGGTTCTCTCGATTTGGGCATCGTTCAGACTGTAGGGAACGATCAAGGACAAGCGAGTCACGGAATCCCTCCCTCGACTCTTGGATGGGAAAGTCGCCTTTTTGAAAGATCAATATCAATCGGCGACGGCTTTAACTTCTGAAAGAGTTCAATCGGTAGAAGTGCAATCTGGCTGTTAGCCGAATGCCTGAATGAATGCGTATACCGAATGCCGAGTTAGGGTAAGCTTGGCAAAATATATCAATTGCCGGCTGGAGCTGGGGTTGAGATAGCGTTGCTTGTCGCGATCAACTTGGCGTGTTCTTTTAGTATCTGGCTGCGAGTTTCGCGAATTTGATCGTTGACCGCCTGAATCTCTGACGAGAGACGCTCGTTTTCCGCCGTAATCATCTCCAGCTCTCTCGTGAACTGTGCCAGATCCAAGTCTAACTTTTGGCGCTCCGCTTGCCTCAACGCGATTTGTTCCTGCCCCTTTCGATTCGTAGCGTCCACCTTGGCTACTTCCTGGGTGTAAAGCTCAATGTCCTTGCCAGCTTTGAAGATGCGCGCTTTCAGTTCGCGAAATCCCAACTGATAATCGTTCAGAGGACGAACAAAATAGCGATCGATCAAGCGGGCGACTCCCTGAGAAATCAAGTCTTCGGCGGCTTGTTTTGGAAGCGCGGCCCGGTCTCCAGGTCGGTAAGTCACAACACCTTGATCAAATCCTTGCTTCAGTCGCGCATCGACGGTTCGCCCGCTCAGATCAAAGAAGCCTCCCTCCGTCGCCACTCGACTCTCCTTGCTCTCAACGTCAATCTTCTGTTCTGCAGTAAACTCGACTTTGATCCATTCGAATTCCGGTGGCAAAGGCTCGGTCGTTCGGCTGCCATCCATCATATACGAACGCAAAAGACTGGCTTTCCGAAAATTCGGATCGGTTTCAGTGCCGTTAGGAAACATGCCTTCTGTCATTTCTACGCTAGCAGGATCGATCTGCAATAGCTTCGCGACGGATTCCAAATCCATGCGACCGAAAAGCCACTCATCGGAGGGCTGCGAACCCTCGGCAACAAATGCCTTATGCGAATCGATCGGCATCAATTCGAAAAGGCTCCACACAGCAGCCTCTCCGGATCGAAGTAGATTCACTTGAGTTTCCGTGGGAGTTTCTTGAGGCAGCAAAGCGGCGGCCTGCCCCTGCACCCTTCCGACCATGAACTGACCAATGTATGGTCCAGCAACGACGCGCCCGTCCTCCATCTGAATTTCAGCAAAGGCATAGACGACGATTCCCTCGGGTAGCGGTCCACTTTGATCTCCCTGAGGCGGAAGTGTCAATGAAAATTGAGCTCCGTTATTGTCGATGGAATCCAACCGCGCATTCTTCCAGATACGACCTCGATCCAGATTGATTCTCGCAAAAGCGTTCATGACAGCTGTCAAACTGTTCGGATCATTACCGGTTTTCTCCAGATCGCCAAACTTGAGTTGCTGCACTTCCTTCTCGAGCTGAAGGTTTCTCGCTGCCTCTTGATCATGAAGCTTCAACCAAGCCACTCGATTCCTAAACACAAAGGCCGAGCTGACGAGGAAAATGAGACTCGCGAAGAACATAAAATAGAGCGTCGTTACGTGAACCCAACCCCAGTTTTTCGCTGCCTTTACCGTGGCGACGATGTAGAACGCCAAAACCGCCAGCAAAACTAGAATCAAAATGATGCCGGAAAGTCCCATTGCTGGCCCACGTAGAAAAGTGCCTGACGACCGAATTGGTCGAGAAATCCTCAATTTCGCGCGCAAAAAACCTAGTTCGATAGTAAGTTGGGAAAACTACAGTGTCAAGGAACTATCGGGACTTGGAAGTGCATAACTTCTGGGTAGTCTGGCTATGCCTGGGCAGCCAGGACGATTAGGAAGAAAGGGAATAAGCTGGACAATTGGCGTAATCAAGCAAAAGCGCAAAACCCGATTACTGATCATGATTGGTGCGTCGATATTTTCGTGCACTATTGTCGTTATGCAAAAATCCCGCCGAATTTGTTGTGATTCCTTGAATCGCGGCGAGCTCGAGAGTTTCTCAAGGAAGAGTAGCTCATGCCGAAGAACAGTGGTCGAGTTCCAAGCGGCTCAAATCTCCCATCCATGCTTTCCCGACATTTTCAGGGCGATGATCGCTTTGCGACTGGTCCAATTTTGAGATTTGTTCTCGTTTTCGCTTTGTGCTTACAGTCACTCTTGGTGGTTGGCGGCTGCTCACGATCAAAGTACCGTAGGCAGGCAAACGAGGAATCGTACTACCTTATCGACGAAAAAGTAGCGCACGCGGCGAACGTTCCAGGGATCCGTCGTATCGAAGTCGATCCTCGATCGAGACTGTTCGACCCGTTCAATCCAGATCGCCCGCCAATGCCCGAGGATGATCCGGCGGCGCATCGGTACATGGAGGTCGTCGATAAGAAAAAGCATTATCCGCTTTGGGACGTCAACGGACGGACGAATACGGCGGAGAATCCCGATTGGTGGGCCTACTTGCCTCTCGACAATCGAGGCGTGTTGGTGCTCGATTCCGACACGGCCGTGCGATTGGCATTGCTTCACTCTCCGAACTACCAAAACCAGTTAGAGACTCTCTACTTGTCGGCGTTGGACGTGAGCAGCGAACGCTTCTTGTTCGACACTCAATTCTTCGGAGGTTGGGGAGCGGACATCACTGCGGATGGGCCGAATCGTACACCTTCCGGTAATAGTCGCACCGCCTTCTCGACAGGCCCCAGCAGTGCCGGTCGCCGCCCCCTTTCGATGCAGCGTCGGTTTGCAACAGGATCAGAGCTCATCGTGGGAATTGCGAATTCCGTAACTTGGCAACTAAGCGGCCCCAACACGCAATCAGCTTCGACGATTCTCGACTTCACATTCGCTCAGCCTCTGCTTCGACGCGGTGGGCGAGATGTGATTCTCGAACGTTTGACGTTAGCAGAACGTACACTGTTGTACAACGTGCGGGCTTTTGAACGTTACCGGACAGGTTTCTATCTGCAAGTCACGATTGGCAGGCAGGCGGAACAAGGTCCACAGCGTCGTGGAGGTTTGTTCGGTGGTGCTGGTCTAGAGGGCTTCACCGGACTCGGTGGCGGGTTCGGACGCGTTGGCGGAACCACCGGCGGAGGTGGCTTTGGCGGCAACCAAGCTGTACCAGGAGCCGGTGGAATTCTGGGGCTTCTCCAAAATCAGATTTCCATTCGCAATGCCGAAGAAAACTTAGCCAGAAACCGCGACAACCTGCTGCGGTTTGAAGAGACGCTCCGCGAATTGCAAACAACGGTGCCCCCAAGCCAAGTGATCATCCCGCAACAACAGCTTCAAGTTACCCAAACACGACAGAACTATATTGCCTCGCAAGCAAACCTATTGCAGCTCAAGCAGCAGTTCGAGCAAACGCTTGACCAGTTTAAGCAACTGCTGGGATTGCCTCCTTATATCTGTGTGGAACTTCGCGATCCCATGCTCGATTCATTCAATCTGATTAGTTCGGAACTGAAATCTCGCCGCGACGAAGTGGCGGATATGCGAGAAACGATCGGCCGCAACAACACGAGCTTGATCGAGCTGAGCGTGCAATCTCAAGATGCAACGACAGGAGAATCGTTCCGCGAGATTGAAATCACCGAGGATGTTCGACGTCAAATCTCAGAGGTATCGAGAAAGACCTTTGGCATCGAGCAAATCATCTCCGAGCTATCCGAACGAGATTTGCCTCAGGTCGCTGCCGACCTACGAAAGCTCGATGAATCGATTCCAGGCCGACTTGCTCAGTTAGAACGGCTCCGGCAAGTTTATGAGGAAGAGAAAGATTACATCTGCACCTTGCTTCCGATCGGTACCGTCGATCCGCAACTTTTTGACAACCGCGAACTGCAGACGCTACCAGCGGACTTGAAGGCCGACTTCGATCGTTTGGCGCGGAATATCGAGAATTACTCAGCGCGATTGGCATCGCTTCGAGAAGATGTCCAGTCCATTCTCAACGAGAGTGGCACACTGACTCCGCGTCAAAAGTTTGAGAGAGTGCGTTCCAAGATCATATTACAGGTCCAGGATCTCCTTGCATCCATGGCCGAAGATGTCTTGGCTTTGCAAGTGTTGCAAGCCCGCGCCAGAACCGAAAGCGTTCTCCTGCCGGAAGTCGATATTTCCGATCGCGAAGCTGTGGAAATCGCGAGAGCCTACAGGTTGGACTGGATGAACAATCGGGCTTCGCTGGTTGACTCCTGGCGTGCCATTGAAGTGGTTGCTGACGATTTGGAAAGTTCGTTGGACGTGGTCTTCAGCGGTGACATGCTTAATCGTAATGATAATCCGCTCAGCTTGAGCAGCTCAACCGGGCGGCTTCGCGCGGGTTTGCAATGGGACTCTCCCATTACTCGATTGCAAGAACGAAATCGATATCGCCAAGTGCTCATCGAATACCAACAAGCAAAACGAAATTACTATCAATTTGAAGATAACGTTTGGCTGACCCTGCGAGCTCAACTTCGCAACATACGATTGAGCCAGCTCAACTTTGAATTGCAACGATACGCGGTTCGAATTGCAGCTCAGCAGATTCTCATCAACGAAGACATCCGGCAAGTCAACGAGTCGCTGAATCAAGCCTCCGGTCCAACCGCCGCTCGCGACCAGGTGTCGGCACTCCAGGACTTGTTGAACTCTCAGAATACGTTTCTTGGCGTGTGGGTCTTCTACGAAGCTTTGCGGCGCAACTTGGACCAAGACCTCGGGACGATTCAACTCGACAGCGAAGGATTGTGGGTCGATCCAGGTCCAATCACCGGGAATCGCTTCTATACCGGCGAAAACGCAGCCTGGATGCAAGAAACCATACCGACAGCCGAACCGATCAATGTAGGCGAAGTTCCCTAATGGAAAGCAACCTGTGAACCCTTACGATTCTCAATATTGAATGCTGGGTTCCGAAGGGTGGCCCCTGAATTTAGGATTCAAGAATACCGAAGAGCATCAGAGGTCCCGATGGCAAAAGACTCACTGGGAGTCGGATTTCCAAATAGGATCACTGCCGTCTACTTTGATGGCAGAGCGATTTCAGCGGGTCCGACTTCAGCCTCTGAGGTCCTCGCG
This sequence comes from Pirellula sp., assembly GCA_037440405.1. GTDB lineage: Bacteria > Planctomycetota > Planctomycetia > Pirellulales > Pirellulaceae > JANMGV01. The sequence continues at coordinate 64,933 of JBBIUE010000014.1, forward strand.
TTGGAATGGCGGCCAGAACAAGAATTGGCCATCCTTCCTCAAACCGTGCTCCATCTTCGGACAGTGAACGCATATCAAACTTGTCTCTGCATCGCCCGTAGGAGATCGGAGATTTCGGACTCAACCTCATTCGGATCATCGACTGTGGAAGCGACGAGGTTGCGAAGGGTTTCGCCAAATCGGTGACGAAGTCGGTGCAGAGCGACCCGTACAGCGTTCGTCGTCATCGAAAGCTGGTTTGCAAGTTGCTGGCAAGCGGTTGCGTCCACTGTGGTGGTTAAGTACGGGATAAGTCGTTCGAAAACTTCCTTGCGTCGTTCTGCCTGGTAGGCATCCGCAACTTGGCGATGCGTTTCGGCAAGGATGGATTTGGCCCAGCTCAAAAGGAACAATTGATCTGCATCTGCTTGTTTCGCGGATAGTTCCTTCCATTGCCGCTCGCCAGAATCGCGGTCAATCGAAAAGTGACGGACACCGCCCCCGCGCCGCTTCTGATTGGCAGACCTCCGACGATCGATGAGGAATCGCTTCCAGATTGTGAGCAAGTAGGAACGGAATCGACCTTTGGCCGGATCGGCGTTGGCAAGCATGTCACCATGCACCCATTCGGAAAGAAAATCCTGCGTTGCGTCTTCTGCGTCTTCGCGCGAGAGTCCCTCTCGGCGGGCGTAAGCATATAGGGGCGTCCAGTATCGATGGACCATCTCGGCGATGGCTAAACCATCGTTCGGGGCATCTTTGTCGGCAGCCCGCCAAATCAGCGTCCACTGTGTAGTGGCAAATGGAGACGAATGCTGAGACAAGAGTCAGAATCCTTCGTTTCAACCGGTGTGAAGAACGAAACGTTGACGCAACTAGTATATCGTGACTGGGTGATCTAATCTTTCCAAAGGTGAATGCAGGAACAATCGATTCCTTCAAATAGCGGGACTTCTTCCAATTGGAACTTCAGGACGCACTCTTACCAGCGATGGCCCATACTTCGTTGATGATGCAGCAGAATCCAACATCCCGACGCATTCATGTGCCCGACTGAACCAGAGCTTGACACGCAACGCCGTGAGCCGGAGTTCGACTCCCTGGCATCCGGCCTTTCCTATTCGTTGATCACGAACATAGTTCAACGTGGAATTGGTTTCCTGCGCAACATTGCTCTCTGCTATTTTCTAACCGATCGAGAATTGGGATTTTGGGCGCTGGCATCGACTTTCTTTGTGCTGGCCGCGCCATTGTCTGTCCTGGGACTCCCCGGTTGCTTTGGAAAATTTATTGAGTTCTTTCGGGTCCGAGGACAGTTTTCAACCTTTGTGAAACAGGCTTCCATCGGCTCGCTTTTTGGAAGCGTGCTCCTGCTACTGCTGCTTGTCATCTTTCATCGTCGGTCGAGCGTCCTTGTCTTCGGAACGGAACTCTCTGCGTCGACGATGTTTATTGTCGCTGTTGTACTTCTGCTCGTGACCGCGTTCAATTTCGTGACCGAGCTGCTAAGCGGCTTACGGCAACCGCGCATCGTGTCAAGAATGCTTTTAGTGAACTCACTCGTTTTCACGGTAGCATCGATCGCGATCTGCTTCATTCGACCATCCTGGGAATCTCTGGTTTTCGCATTCGGCATTTCAGCCCTTGCAGGCCTGCTTCCCGCTACGACGCTCCGACAAAGACTGCGAGAATATGATGAAACGGAAAATGGATCTTCTGATCCGCTCGGTATTTGGCGTCGCATCTTTCCATTCGCCATTTCTGTTTGGATGATGAACGCGTTGGCGAATAGCTTTGACGTCGTCGATCGGTACATGATTCTCAACTTCATTACGGACAGTGCGGTCGCTCATGGGGTGCTGGGGCAACTTCACTCGGCCAAGCTTCTTCCCGCTCTGTTGGTCAGTCTTGCCATGGTGGTCGGAGGGATGCTCCTTCCGTATCTGTCTGCGGAATGGGAAAAATCGAATCGGGCTCAAGTCAATGCGATGATGGAATTGACTCTCAAGCTTGGCGCATTTTTTTGTTCCTGTTTTGCTGTGGCGACCGTCGTGACAGCGCCGATCCTTTTCCGTTGGATTTGGGCCGGCCGTTATTCAGTCGGTGAATCGATGCTCTCCTTGGTGATCGCTTGCAGTAGCTGGGCCTCGCTGACGTTCTTGGTTCAGAACTATCTTTGGTGCATCGAGAAAAGCAAGTGGATCACCGGCAGCATAGCCTTCAGTTTGGCCGGCAACATTGCCCTGAACGGATGGATGATTCCTCGATGGGGGCTTTTGGGAGCCGTCTTGGCAACGACCATCGCTACTCTTGCTCATTTTGCGATCATTGTGTGGCTATCCCATCGATCAGGTTGCCGATTTTCGGGTTCGGCAATCTTTCTATCCTTATTGCCGATATGTGTTCTGATTTCTGGCTATTTCGCGGCGATCATCTTGGCGGGAATCGTCGTGCTTGCCGGCCGGACCAGTTGGTTCTTGACGCAAGATGAGAAAATGGTGATCGAGCGAGGTCTGCAGCCGATCTGTCGAAGGCTTGCATGGCGGCAATCATGTTTCGCTTTGACTCCAAGTTGCTAGAATAACGCAAGTTTTTCCTGCGAAGGTCCAGTAGCTTCCAGTCAATCGGAGTTGAGTTCATGAGCCGCTTACGCGCATACTTTTCCCTTTCGGGATGGGCAAGTTTGAGTTTTGCTTTCATCGGTTGTCATTTTGCTCTAGGAGCCGATTGGCCATCGTTCCGAGGTCCGGATCGGAGCAGCCTTTCTCCGGATAAAGGTCTCCTGCAATCTTGGCCTGAAGGTGGCCCCAAATTGATTTGGGAGGCGAAAGGTGCAGGGCGAGGGTATGCGAGTGTCGCCATCGTTGGTGATCGAATTTTTACTCTCGGCGACGGACTATCGACCTTATCCGACGATGCAGATGAGTATTTGACTTGCTTTGATCGCAAAACAGGCAATTTCATTTGGCGAACCAAAACTGGTAAGGCCTGGACGGATGGCCAGGAATCCTGGCGCAGCTCTCGCGGCACTCCGACGGTGGATGGCGATCGAGTGTACGTGATTACTCCGTTCGGCCGGCTTTATTGCTGTTCGGTCGACGATGGCAGCGTTCGTTGGAACTTGAATCTGAAAGATGATCTTGGGGGTGTGAAGGGAGACATTTGGGGCTACAGTGAGTCGGTCTTGATTGACGGTGATAAGTTGATTTGCACGCCAGGTGGTCCGAAGGCAACGGTTGTGGCGCTGAACAAGATGGACGGGAAGCCCATTTGGACTTGTGTCTGGCCGGATAATCGTGGTGCAGGCCACTCCTGCGTCGTGATTTCGAACGTACAGGGTCGCAAGGTTTATGTGCAGTCGACTGCGGCAGGGGCGCTGGGGGTCGATCCCGATAGTGGAAAGCTTCTCTGGACATTCCCGATCGATCAAACGATCTGCGTCATTCCCACGCCCATTATTAAGGACGATTATGTGTTCTTCGTTTCCGGATATGGACGTGGTGGAGCACTTCTACGCCAAGTCCCCGGATCCAACGGAGCCGTTGACGTGGAAGTCGTCTTCGATCTGAAGACAGAACTTTCCAACAAACATGGTGGCGTTGTTCGAGTCGGCGACTATATCTATGGCGACTCAGACGATAAGGGAATGCCGTACTGTGCCAAGCTGATGGATGGTTCCATACAGTGGAAGGAAAGAGGTTCCGGAAAGAGCTCCGCATCGGTGACCGCTGCCGATGGTTTGCTGTTCATCCGCTACTCAAACGGCATGATGACGTTGGTCAAAGCCGATCCATCCAAGTTCCAGGAAGTCGGTAAATTCATGGTTCCGGGGAGTGGCGATCGCCCTAGTTGGGCTCACCCAGTGGTGCTGGATGGCAGATTGTACCTGCGCGAAGGGGACTCCATTTTGTGCTACGATGTCAAAGGAAACTGACCCTCATCAGTCGCTTGGCGGAGTTTGAAGCGGATGCCTCTCGCCCTAGGAACATCACCGAATTTTGATGTTCATGCACTTCCGATCGTCATCGGAGTGCTGGCGGTGATGGCGATTTCCTATCGATTCTATAGTGCGTTTCTCGCTGCTCGCGTGGCTGTCTTGGATGAGTTGCGAGAGACGCCGGCGCACAGGCTGAATGATGGACAAAACTATCATCCGACTCACAAATGGATTTTGTTCGGCCATCACTTCGCGGCGATTTCAGGAGCGGGACCGCTCATCGGCCCGGTGTTGGCTATCCAATTTGGTTACCTGCCTGGCTTGGTCTGGATTTTGGTCGGAGTCTGCTTGGCAGGCGCTGTCCAAGACATGCTCGTCTTGGCTGCTTCCGTCCGATTTGATGGTAAATCTTTAGCCGAGATTGCACGCCAGGTTCTCGGCAAGCGCACTGGATTGATCGCAGCATTAGCGATCCTCTTCATCGTTGTGATCGCGCTCTCCGGGTTGGGAGTCGTCGTTGTCAAGGCACTCGGTGGCGAGAATGTTAAGCTGGCTGCCGACAGCATGATCTCCGTCGAAACTCCGTTCACCACGCGCGTCGAATCCGAACGAACAATGGTGATCGTCCCGCCCGGTTCTACGATTGAGCATCCGAATGGCAGTCAGTTTACTCGCAGCGAGAGCTTTCAGCTTGCTGTGCCTAGCGCGAGTGCGTTACCAGGCAATGCGCTGACTTGGAAGCTTCCGGATAACGCGATCGAGACGATCCCAGGTAGCAGTTGGGGCACGTTCACAATTGCTTCCACCATTCCCATCGCCTTGATTGTCAGTTGGTATATGTATGTCTTTCGCAAAGGAAAGGTGCTAGAAGCAAGCCTGATCGGCGCGGCGGGTGTACTGGCGGCAACCGTCATCGGAAGCTGGATTCCTGGCTCTCCTTTGGAACCGTGGTTTTCGCTGTCGCGAGAAAGTACCATCATCGCCATCTGTTTGTATGGATTCGTTGCATCGGTGTTGCCGGTGTGGCTATTGTTGTGCCCGCGCGACTACATTTCTAGTTTTCTTAAGATTGGAACCGTCGCCGTCCTCGTATTGGGGCTGCTCGTCGCCAATCCTCAGATTCACGCACCCGCCATCAATCCGATCTTTGCAGCGGGTGGTGGGCCCTATTTTAGTGGAGCGATCTTTCCGTTCGTGTTCATCTGCATCATGTGCGGAGCGATCTCCGGATTCCATTCGCTGGTGTCTTCCGGTACGACTCCCAAAATGATTTCCAACGAGCGCGATATTCGGATGATCGGTTACGGCGCGATGTTGATCGAAGGCTTAGTTGGGGTGATTGCTCTGTTATCGGCGGCCGCGTTACCTGCCGGAGACTATTGGGCGATCAACATCGACGTGGCGCGTTTGCCTGCTTACGCGGAAGCGCTCAAAGAATTGGGGGCAGATACGGATCGTTTGGTCGAACTCGAACATCAGGTCGGTGGAGAATCGCTGCGCGGTCGACGCGGAGGGGCCGTGACTTTGGCCGTCGGCATGGCCAACGTGATGACCGAAGCCACCGCCCGCATCGTCCCTTCGATCAACTTGGATTCGATCATCAAGTACTGGTATCATTTCGCCATCATGTTCGAAGCCTTGTTTATATTGACCACCATCGACACGGGAACGCGAATTGCGCGATTCCTCTTGCAGGAATTGCTTGGGAAAGCATTCAAACCTTTTGAACGCATGGATTGGATGCCAGGGGTGCTGCTGAGTACCGCTTTCGTGACCATCGCTTGGGGTATGCTGATATGGACGAACCAGATTGATACGATCTGGCCCATGTTCGGAATCGCCAATCAGCTCTTGGCAGCCATCGCGCTGACGGTCGTCTCTACCGTCATAGTGGATTTTGGCCGACGGAAGTATTTGTGGGTCACGTGTGTCCCTCTAGCTTTCGTGACGACGACTACCTGTACAGCCGCCTACCGAATGATTGCCGATCGGTTCGTCCCAGACTGCTTGGCAGCGTGGAAAGCTTCCGAACCGATGCGAGCTACGGTTGCTGCCATCAACGTGCTTGCGATTCTCTTCTTGGTATTGTGTTTGGCGCTGATTCTGATGCAAGCTATCCCTCGATGGTTTTCCGAGTCGAAAAAGAGCTGATCCGTCAGGCATTCACTCCCAAAACCGAGTCCGTAGTCAATGTGACGAACGGAATCGTTCCCCCTTACGTACAAAGTGCTCCCCTAAGCAAGATGAGTGCTCACCGAAATGGTTCTGGTGCAGCGGTGAGATCAATGGCCGCAGTCATGCTCGTAAACAATCCAAGAACTAATTCGGCAACTTTGCTAACGGCCGATCAGTGGTAGGCCAGTCTGCACGGCGGCATTCTGAGTTGCAGCCGCTAACGCTGTGTGTAAGTGAACCATGTGTTGAATACCACAGCGTTTGAGGACAGCAACGAGTTCTTCTTTGAGTTGAGTTGCTTGATCGCTTCTTGAGTCATTGGCTTCGGGAACATCCAAACTGCGGGCGATGCTTCTGCTAAGCTCATCCAGGAGATGATAATTCGAGACCTCTCGAGCAGCTTTGCGTTCCGGATGGGCATGGTCAAACCAATCATCGACCAGGAGTCCACTTGCTCCCAAGCCAAGTAGTTTCGCGCAGTCTTCACCGTTCCGAAAAGCTGCATTGCAGAGAATGGGCTTCAGAGGTTGGTGAGCCTCTGTGGCACACTTTCGCGCCCCCATGATAGCCAGCGCTTGCCCGTGCCGAGGAGACGTAATCGCCAGACCGCGTGGCATGATCAGCGTGATGAAATCGACTCCGATTTTGATCAGAAATGGAATGTCGCGCTGGACACGACCAATCGGAACAGCAACTCCAACGGGGACTTGATCGTCGGTAATTTGGCGGACCAGTTCCATCTTTTTTGCGAGCATCGCTGAAGACGTGATCTCCAGCGGCCAGGCTAGCGTGCTTTCATCGATCTGATTTGAATCCGACGCGGAGGCCAACCACTGCAACTCGATTGCGTCCGCCGATTCTAATTCAACCAATTCCGGCCAATGGTCAACGAACATCGGTGCGATTCTCATCGGTGCTGATGCAACCGGGATGTGAGCAAGTGCTTCTGCTGGTGAAACGATGGCTCCACCGACATCGTGCAGCCATTGGCATACCTGCTCAATTCTCTCTGGTTTCGCGGAACGGGTAATTGGGTATCGGCTAACGAATGGCGAGCGAAGAGTGAAGCGGTGCTGGGGCCTGCTTCCCAACGTGAACGATGGCGATGGCACCCTTGTCGGAGGCAATGATTCGACCGCTGGGGGGAGCAGGATCAACTCATCGAGAAGTGTATCTATGAAAGTTGTTCGTTGAATCGAATCGGAATCACTCATGATCGTGCGACTCGATACATTCGAAATTCAACACCCGTCGATTTGATTCCAGCTTTGAGCATCAGAAGACTTAGCTGAAATCGGTCGGACTCCTTCATGCGCACAACATGGAGATGCTCGGCGACGGAGGCCGCTTCTCCGCGAAGAAAAATCGTTCCACCAACCATTTGAGCTCCGAGCGAGGTTCCAGCGGAGCCGCCAATCACAAGTGTGCCGTCATGCATGAAGAAACCAGCATCTGCACCGACATTGCCTCGGACAACGATTTCCGCTCCGCGCAGCCCAACTGCGCAGCGATCTCCTGCTCGACCGTAGACGGAAGCCAAACCGGATTTCCCAAAGGCACCAAAGGAATCCGCAGCATTCCCGCGGACGACTATGGCACCTCCTCGAATCCCCAAAGCTGCGGCGGAACCAATATCGCCATGAACTTCGATCATCGCCCTTTGGCTCGCCGCAAAACAATAGTCGCCAAGCGATCCTTGAAATCGAAGTGGGATCGGGGAATTCAAAGTAAGGCCGACCAAATCCTGACCATCGCAGCCGACAACTTCGATCGCCGAAACATCGGGCTTTTCTGTCAGAATCTGAATCTGCCGATTGAACTCAACCGAACCGAGTTGGCGAATATCCAAGTTCATTCCGTCTTATACGACCGTCTCGTACCCATCACGCGAAGTACGATGCGCGAGGGCGTTTGCTTCGTCGTCGTTCTCAAACATCTGCGCCGCCGGATCAAACTTCACCGTCCGACCAGTCAGCAGGGCAACGTTGGCAAGATGGCAAGCGTTCACTGCACGAACATGATCAGGAACGTTAGCAACGGGCGATCCGCCGCTCTTGACGCACTCAAAGAAATTCGTCATGTGGCCCAACTGCCGCTTGGGTAATTCGCCTCCGTAGAGTTTGGCCATCAAGGCCTCAATTTCTTCCTTCGCTTTCGGATCAGCATCGATGTCTTCCACGGGCTTACCCGTAATGTTGCCACGATTGACCCGAATACGGCCCTCTTCGCCGGAGATGAGCAGCTGATTCTCGCCACTGGTCAGCTTGATCACGTTACCTGTCGATAATTTGATGTCGCAATCAAAGGAGTAAGCGACGTTGTACGCGTGTGGCATTTCTCGAGGTGGGATTTTGCCCAACAAGAAGTCACGGACTTTCTCGCGATCGACGCCCATAAATTCTCCAGTTCCGGTGGCCTCGACTGCTTGACCGTCCGCACCCGCCAGTGCCCAGAATGCAATGTCGGTGTGGTGGACACCCCAGTCGGTCACTTGTCCACCTGAATATTCGAACCACCATCGGAAGTTCCATCCGATGCGTTCTGAACAGAAATCAACTTCCGGTGCCGGACCGAGCCAGAGGTCCCAATGCAGTTCGTCCGGAGCTTTGGAGGAATCGAACGGTCCAAAGGGTTTATCGCGGTCAGGGCTTCGAGAGGCAGCTCGACCAACGGAGCTGACAGCCGTCAGTGTGTTTCCCAAGCGACCGCTCTGAGCAATCGCCACCGCCTTCAAGAACCGCATGTCGAACTCGCTGCGCTGCTGGGTTCCCACTTGGAAAACCTTGCCGTACTTCTGGACGGCCTGTTGAATGACTTGGCCTTCGGCGATGGTCAGAGTAAGTGGCTTTTCGCAGTAGACGTGCTTCCCTGCTTTCATGGCGTCGACCGCAATCTTCACGTGCCAGTGGTCCGGAGTACCGATCGTGACGACGTCCACGTCTTTCTCCTGCTCCAGCATTTCTCGGTAATCGGTGTAGATCTTGCAGTCGATGTTTTGTTCACGATACCGT
>JBBIUE010000015.1:0-73667 GCA_037440405.1 Pirellula sp.
CGTTCCAACCGCCAAAATTGCGGCGGCCCGCGCGTGAGTCGTGAACGGTTACGTTCTTGCTTCCTGAAGAAGAGACATAGCACGCATCGACGCAGAGACGACGGATGCTGCATGGTTTCACCGAAGCAAGGTACAGATGATCGACTAACGAAAGTGGCTCGCACCTGCTGTAATGACGACTGGAGACTTGAGAGCTCGTTCGCCGGTGCTTGTTTGTCGAGAATTCTGGCCAACCACAATGCGGGGAGGCTTGCAACTAGCGAGAGATACGATGTTCCAGTTCCTGTTCGAGCTGGTCGATCTTGACTCGCCATTGTTGAAGCGAATCGCGGTCGCGGATGGTGACGGTTTGGTCTCGCGTCGAGTCCCCGTCGATGGTGATGCAGAAGGGAGTTCCGATTTCATCTTGCCGACGATAGCGTCGACCGATGGCTCCTTTCTCGTCGTAGAAAACGTTCCAGTGCTTCTTCAAGCGAGCGTAGACGTCGGCAGCGATTTCCGGCATACCGTCTTTCTTGACCAAGGGGAGAATCGCCGCTTTGATGGGTGCAATGCGCGGGTGGAATCTCAGGACAACGCGGGATTGTGGATTTCCTGATTCATCGGGGGCTTGATCTTCATCGTAAGCTTCACAGAGAAACGCCAGAGTTGCGCGATCGGCTCCGGCCGATGGTTCGATGACGTGCGGAATGAATCGTTCGTTGGTCAAATCATCACGATAGGATAAGTCTTTGCCGCTGCCTCGCCAAACCGGCTGTCCGTGCTCATCGCGTTCTAATTCCAGAGGCCGCTTTTTCGGATCGAGCTTACCTTCCATGTGCGAGCGAAGATCGAAATCACCCCGGTGAGCGATCCCCTCCAACTCACCAAAATCTCCTTCCGGCAAAAACGGAAACGCATACTCGATATCGGCAGTGCCGCAGGAATAGTGGCTAAGCTCCTCCGGCTCATGTTCTCGTAACCGCAACCGCTCGCTGGCCAATCCGAGTTGGATGTACCAATTCAATCGTCGTTGGCGCCAATACTCGTACCAATTTCGGGATTCGTTCGGATGACAAAAGAATTCGATCTCCATTTGTTCGAATTCGCGAGAGCGGAAAGTGAAATTGCGAGGCGTGATTTCATTGCGAAAGCTCTTCCCCACTTGAGCGACGCCGAAGGGAACTCGAATTCGCGTGCTATCGACAACATTTTTGAAGTTGACGAAGATTCCCTGCGCAGTCTCAGGGCGAAGGAAGGCGGCTCCTTCTTCGCCACTCAAAGCCCCAACATAGGTTTTGAACATGAGGTTGAATTCGCGGGGTTCGAGCAAGGTCCCTAGCGCGGTGGCCTCCGGTGCCAGCGTGCGGGCCCGTTCCTCGGTCGTCAGCGTATGGAGCGAGGAGTAGGCGGACCATTCGATTTGTTCTGCATCCTTCGTTCGTAGACCGAAGAACTTGAGTGCTCGCCGAGTGGTTTCTTCATCTTCTTGGGAGGAATCCGCCATCGATGTCACGAAAATCCGCTGGTCGCGATATTCCGCCCACCGTCCGCGAACTTGATCGACGCGATATCGTTTTTTCGACTCTCGGCAATCGACCATGAAATCGTGAAAGAGATCGTAGTGTCCGGAACACTTCCACACCTGAGGGTGCATGATAATCGTGCAGTCCAAGCCAACCATTTCGAAGGTGGATGGAGCACCAGCCGGTTGAATCAACTCGTTGTGCCCGCGGACCATATCGTTCCACCAAGCTTCCTTGATGTTGCGTTTGAGCTCGACACCCAGGGGACCATAATCCCAGAAGCCGTTCAGTCCACCGTAGATTTCACTCGATTGGAAAAGGAAACCTCGTCGCTTGCAAAGGGATACAAGTTTGTCCATGCTGACCATGTCAGGTACTTTCTTCGGGAGAGGGAGCTTTCAATTCTGGAACTTCGGCGCCTCTGCTCGCCGTTGTACAAGCCAGCTGCACTACGGCTACTCTTGGTAGGCCGGCTAAATCCTTGACGATTCGCAGAAGCTTCCAACGGGAATCATTCTCAATGCGAGTCGCGACGTTCGGGGCAATCATCGGACTGATTTCGAACATGAGGTATCCGCCCTCCTTCATTCGCTGAGCCGATTCATTCAGCAACCGATCGATGATGGCTAAACCATCGTCCCCGGCGACTAGGGCCAATCGTGGTTCATAGTCGCGGACGGATTTGGAAAGCTGATCAAATTCCGACTGACTGACGTAGGGCGGGTTGGAAACAATCAAATCGAATCGCAGTTCGTCTGGGACGGCTTGGAATAGATCTGATTGCATCGAATCGATGCGAGCATCGAGTCCCAGAGTTTCGAAATTTCGCTGGGCGACTTTCAGGGCACTCGGACTAAGGTCCATGGCGAGGATTCGACAGTCTGCCGCGTGGCGGGCAATCGCGGCAGCAATACAGCCCGACCCGGTCCCAACATCCGCAATGAGACAGGACGTTGGATTCGTCTGCTTAGCGCGAAGCTGTTTGATACAGTCCAGCGCTTCGACGACCAAGTGCTCCGTTTCGCTTCTAGGAATCAAAACATCGGGAGAAACATAGAATGGCAGCGAATAAAACTCCTTGTGCCCCACTAGGTACGCGACCGGAGTTCCCTGCGCTCGTCGCTTGATCAATTCGCGAAATGCAGTGCGGGTAGGTTCATCGGCTTCTTCGGCGAACGATGTGTAGAGCTGAATGCGAGAACAGGAACAAGCGTGACTGAGCAGTACCTCGGCATCCAAACGCGGTGTCTCGGAACCATGCTTTCGCAAATAGTCGGTCGTCCACTCGAGGAGCCGGCCGATCGTCCAAACTTCGGTTTGCATCATGAGACCATCCTTGACTTGTTATCAAGACGAGACCGTTTCGAATTCCCCTCTCAGGGCGTCGCGTTCGTGCTCCAACATTGCTTGTGTTACCGGCCCCAAATCGCCCGCCATGATGGCATCAAGCTTGTACAGTGTGAGGTTGATTCGGTGATCGGTGAGCCGATTCTGCGGGAAATTGTAAGTGCGAATGCGTTCGTTCCGGTCGCCAGAACCGATGAGGCTCTTGCGCTGATCGGAGCGTTTCTTCTGTTCCTCTTCCCGTTTGCGTTCATACAGTCGACTCTTGAGAACACGGAGTGCCTTGGCGAGGTTTTTGTGCTGGCTCTTTTCGTCCTGACAGCGAACGATGATGCCTGATTCGAAGTGAGTTAAGCGTACTGCGGACTCCGTCTTGTTTACGTGCTGGCCTCCTGGACCGCCGGCCGAGCACTTGTCGATGCGATAGTCTTCTGGTTTTAAGTCGATTTCGATGTCTTCCGGTTCGGGCATGACGGCGACGGTGGCGGCGGATGTATGAACACGACCCTGCGCCTCTGTTTCCGGAACTCGCTGAACGCGATGGCCGCCACTCTCGAATTGCAGCTCCCGATAGACGCCATCTCCCTCGAAAGCCATGATGATTTCCTTGAAGCCACCGCGGTCGGTTGGGCTGGCGTCCATGATTTCGACCTTCCAACCCCGAACGTCAGCATAGCGCTGATACATTTCGTAGAGATCGCGGGCAAACAGAGCAGCCTCTTCTCCACCCGTACCCGCGCGGATTTCCATGACGCATCGGGTTCGATTGGCGTCCTCGCCTCCGATGGTGTAATCGAGAAGCTCTGTCCACAAGACTTCGCGCTCGCGGCGGACTCGCTCTAACTCCTCCTCAGCCATCGCGCGCTCTTCAGGATCGTTACTTTCCGCCATCGCGCTCAATTCTCGAATCTCATCCGTCATTCGGATGTAGGATCGATATTTGCCGGCTAATTTGCTGAGTCCGCCATGCTCTCGAGCAACGGCCGCCATGCGGTTGGAGTCCGACAACACGGCGGGATCGGACATCTGACGTTCAAGTTCGAGAAATCGCTGAAGGGATTGATCAAGCTGTTGTCGCAAATTCATAAGGACACCAAAACGAGCCCCTCACCTCTGCCCTGCTCCGAGATTCTTCGGATCGACTTGCCCTGTCCTCTCGCGCCGGACAGAAGCAGAAGAGGAAGGCTGACCCCGTGCCTTAAGACCACCTAGTCAATGGCAGTTGTTCGACCGACCAGCTACTTCTTCTTCGTTCCCTTTTTCTTGGGAGGTTGAAGGCTGGCATAGGAGCCGGCGGCAAACTTGGTCTGAAATTTCTCGATTCTCCCAGCAGTATCGACGTACTTCAGCTTGCCAGTGTAGAAGGGATGGCACTCGCTGCAAATGTCGATCTTCAATTCCTTGCGAGTGCTGCGGGTTACGAAATTATTGCCACAACCGCAGTGGACCTTGGTTTCAACGTACTTGGGATGGATGTTTTCTTTCATCGGACCAGCTCAATGACTTTTTAACTGAATCGGTAACCCTCAAAAACATAGTCGCATCTGCCCATTTTCACAAGTCCAAACGATCCTTGGGATTCTCATCTGACCTTGCAAAACACGCGGTTTCGACAAATTCCGCTCAAAATCACGTTGCGTTCCCCGAATGGAACTCGATTCTTAGTCGGAACGATCAAGGCGAGTTAAACCCATCGCCAAACGCTTCAGGCAAACGGCCGATGCCAATATTCCAGGCAGTTTAGACTGTACCCATGCGGACGTTCGCGGCAGTTCGCAAGCACTCCCGTCTAACAGCCCACATCCACTGGAATCGAACAAAACTTCAGGCCTGAACTTCGATCAGACAAAGGTTGCTTCGCAGCTTGAGTTCATCGAATCGTTGGCGCCACTCATCGGATTTCGACGTATCGACCGTTGTTCTCTTGCGCGATGACTCGCAAGGTGGCTTGGCCCTGTTGGCTGTAGAGCGATATCGTGTGGACGGGGACGACTACATCTCCCGTCAAACGGTCCCGATTTAAGGTTCTCAATACCTCGACCGTGTTATCGGCGAGCTCTCCATCTGAAAGCAAATAAATGGCATCCGGCTTCATGGCCAGAGCCATTCGTACGGCGTCGGCTGGTTGGGTACTAGGCTCTAATGGTAATGCACGTATCCAGGTTCTCAGCTTGCGGCGCGTTCCATCGTCTGGTTTTGCGAATCGAAATTGTTCCATGGGCAAATCGAACATGGGATGAGCCGTGTATCCGAAACAAAAGACAAAGAATTGTTGCGTGGGGCCCATGTTGGCTACCGTTTTGAGAAGTTCGCTCGTCGCACGGTCCCACCTCCTGCCCGACATACTGGTCGAACAGTCGACGATGTACACAAACTTTTCTCCGTAGGATTCGATGCCGAAATACCCACCCAAACCTCCGTTCAGTCCGTTCGGTGAACCACCACGGGTACCCGTCTGGAGCGAAGCTCGGCTTACTTGGCCGACGGCTGATTCACCGGTTATCGTCTCTTCCGCTGCGTCATCGAAGTCAATGGATATGGCACTTGCAGCGATTTCGATTTGCTCAACTATTGGCAATAGCGTATCCGCCTCGGCGGCTCCGGGCGGAGAATCGTCCGGAGCGACCGAATCGATTTCAACGGCATCTTCCCATTCAGAGTTCGAGGCGACCAACGTGACCAGATTCACGCCTGCCGCGCCAAAGTATACGAAAGCGAGACTGACGATAACGCACAAATGCGCTACGAAGCTAAATAAATAAGGAAAGCTCGCGAGGAGCCACCACGTAGGCAGCTTCTTTGTTGAGAGAGCACGATCACCTTCCTTCGGCCCGTGTGTGTCACGCGATCGAGTTGCGTTGAGCAAATCCATGAAGCTTGCGCTACATCGTACGGAAACGAGATTCAATTGGTCCGCTTGCGAGGATTCGGCACAAAGCGATAAGTTCCCTTGTTTTCTTCGGCGATCTTCTTCATCAGCGGCTCAAACTCTTGCGTGTAGAAGCCGATGGTGTGGATCGGGACGCGAACCGTTTCCCCAGCAACTATATCATAGACTCGATTTGCTTTTCTGAGGTAGGCTGGTACATCAACCTTGGTATCGCCGTCGAACAGCAAGAATACGGCATCGGGCTCCATCTCAATCGCCATGCTCAATGCGTCATTGGGAGGTCGGCCCCCGCGAATCATCACGGATTGAATCCATCGCCCAGCTTTCTCCAAGTTTTCCGGTGTCGCATAGACTGGGAATTTCTCCGGATTTTTGCCATCCAAGCTAAGGGAATCAACCTGATCACTGAAGAAGAAGATGTAGAAACGCTGGGTGGGTTTCAACGATACCAGTGAACGCACGAGTTCAGCTTTCGCAGCTTCGAACGCACCATCTCGCTTCATACTTCCCGAACTGTCAACGACATAGCAGAACGTGTTCCCTTCAGCTTGGACACCGAAGAACTGAACGTTGGCAACACGAGCCGCCGCGCCTCCCAACGAAATTGCTTGCAATGCTGAAGCACTCGATTGTGCTTGATCGCCCGCCAATAAGTCCCCAACCATACTTTCTGGCAGACTGGAAGAAATGTCTACGGCCGCCATCTCGTTCAGGCTCGAGGTCGCCTCCACGGGTAGGCTTTCATTCAGTTCTTCAGGCAACTCCGGATCGAATTCCATCGGAGTTTCCATCAACGCCTCCGACGCTTCAACCGGTGCCGAGACGATCGAGAGGACTTTTTCGTCAGCAAGCTTGACCGTCACGATAGCAAACACCACCGCCAGGAGGACGTGAACGATCAGGCTCGATCCCCAACTCGACCCAAGCCAAGCAAGGTGAATTCTGTTCTTGGGCTTCTCTTTGTTTTGTTGCGCTACCGTTTGCAAGACATTGCGAGGAACTTTGACCGTCGTCGCTCCGTGGGAGACGGACATATTTGACGATGCTGAGGTAGTTCGGTTCCGAGGTGTCGAATTGTCGCCTGAAGCTTGTTTCGGCCTGTCGCTCGTTCGCGCGGTTCGACCGCTTAACTTCACGTCGCTGGTAGCTTGGTTCTCCACCGTCCTACCGGTCCGAGCGACAACGGCGGCGAGCATCGTGTCCCAAGGGCTCGTTTCGGTTGGACGATTCTCCAAAGTATGCGGGATCGGTGCGGCAGTCACTTCCTGTGTCGGGTCGAGGCGGGTTTCGCTCGACGAAGTCTTCCCCTTGGCAATGGTCGGAGTCGCAGCGGAACTTAATCGATCTTCAAGTAACTCGCGGTGAAATCTTCCATGCTCCTGCATCCATGAATCGAGCTGACTGGCGTCCCCGTTTCGCGCCAGAACGACCGCTGCTTCAAGCTCAGCCGCCACTGCTTCGAATTCAGCCGCTCGCTTGCGCAGTTGTAGGGCGCGCAGGGCAAGCTCGCCGCGAGTCAATAGCGCAGGGTCTGGCGAGGGAATAGGTTCGTTCTTGGCACTGCTCATAGGACGACTTAAGTATTGCTAGCGGATCACAGTCCCTTATTGTCGCCCCACCAAGTCGCAAACGTCAACAGCTTTCGTCGATTTCGATGTGAAGGTCGGAACTGACCTTGGCCTCGATTCCTGAAAAAATCTATAGTCCCGTCGAAAACCTAACGAAATTTTCTCAATTTTGGCGGATGGACTTTCAGCAGGTCTTCGGCTGACAAGCCATCATTGAGGTGTGAGCCATGCTTTTGACCAACGGTAGCTGCCGAAAAAAAACTTCTACGAGTCTCCGCTTCGCCTTCGTATTTCTCTGCTTGGTGATTGGTCCGTGGAGTCGCGCTCAGCAGTCATCTCTTTCCTCGACCGACCCAGCGTCTTTATCCCAGCCGGTTTCTGGCGCGACTAATAGTGCGTTGCGAAGCGGCGGCAATCTTGCAGATTCCCTGCCAAGTGATCGAGGTCAATACTGGGAAGAGTATGACATTCGCACTTACACTCAACACTTAAGCAACGAGGCGCGTCCTGAGCAAGCCATCATCGATTGGATTCTACGCGAAACTGGAACCGATGCCTGGTTTGGCGAGCCGTTCGGTGTCCTGCAAGCGAATAAGAACGTCCTCCGCGTGTATCACACCGCCGCGATGCACCAAGTCGTCAAGAAAATTTACGAACGATTTGTAAACGGCACGATCGAGCCGCAGGTGTTTGGGCTTCGCATCGTGACCATCACCAATCCCAACTGGCGAACCCGAGCCATCGCATGGATGAAATCGGTTCTAGTTCAGTCACCTGGCGTCCAAGGATGGCTGATGTCGAAAGAAAACAATGCCATGCTGCTGGCCATGCTTCGCGGAAGAAACGACTTTCGCGAGGTTCAAGCGGTTGATATTGTCTTGTTCAACGGTCAGTCGCAAACTCTGGAACAGTCTCGCGTGAAAGCGTACCTAAAGGAGTACCAAAAGAACGAACAAGGCTGGCCGCCATATCTACCGGTCAATGCGGAGTTGCAAGAAGGTTATCGAATGCAGATCAGCCCGCTGCTGGATACGGAGAATCGGACGGTCGACGTGGTGCTGAATTGCAGCATCGATCAGATTGAGCAGCTTAATAACATCAACGTCGAACTGCCGCTGGCGACCGGCCAAATCCAAGTCGCCCCGATTGCCGTTCCACAACTATCATCGTGGCGACTGCACGAACGTTTTCAGTGGCCAACGGATCAGGTACTGGTCCTTTCCTGCGGAGTGGTCGCGGCGCCCGGAAACGAAGCTCAGTCGTTGCTCGGCTCCGGAACGGGAAAACCTCTCAGCCGCTTGCTTAGTCCATCGTCTGGAGACCGCGCTGATGCGTTGTTGTTCATCGAGTATAAGGGAAATGCCAACACGCATCTGCCCTCTCAACCGACTTCATCCCCGACGGCTCCTCAAACCGCAACGAACTCCATTTCGCGCGGCCGATACTAAGGATGCGAGAATCATTCGAGCACCTGATTCAACGAATCAATCAAGTGCTTGATTTCGCTTGGTTGCGTCGTCATTCCTAGAGAAATCCGAAGGGTTCCACCCGTCTTGGAAGTTCCCAGACGATCGTGAATCAACGGAGAGCAATGCAGGCCGGCTCGGACCTCGATACCAAACTGAGAATCCAAAATGGCAGCCAGAACCGGAGCGGTGTATTGGCCGCAGCGGATGCTGATGACGGGAACTCGGTTGCTGGTTGGACCAAGAACTTCGATACTTGAGTGGCTGAGCAAGAACCGCAGGAGCTCTTGGGTCATATCGTTGCATTGTCCTTTCAGCTGAGCACCGTCGGTTTGCAACCATTCCATTCCAGCCATCAGGGATACGATAGCTGGCAGGTTGAGGTTACCGGACTCCATCGCTTCATTCCAAGGCAATGCTGCATCGAGCTGATCGCTTTGCGTTCCCGTGCCGCCAATCCATGGCGGTTCCATTTCATCCGAGAGGCCGCCGCGAACATAAAGGACTCCCGTGCCAAGGAGACCATAGCATCCTTTGTGCCCCGAAAAGGCCATCATGTCGATACCCTGCTTATCCACGTCGATCGGAACATGCCCTGCCGTCTGCGCCGCATCGACGAAAAAGATGGCCCCCGATTTTCGAGCGATCGTGGCCATCATTTCGATCGGCTGAATCGCTCCCGTGACGTTGGATGCATGAGACACAACCACCATGCGAGGCCGCGCCGCACAAGCCTTCTGAAATTCGTCCCTATCGACGAACCCTTCACGATCGCATGAAACGACCTGCCATTGCACGCAACGCTTCCTGGCGAGCATGGCCAATGGCCGCAGCACGCTGTTATGTTCAATGGCAGTGGTGACGACTTGGTCACCCGGCCGGAGCATGCCAAGAAGTCCAGCGTTCAGGGCCATCGTGCCATTGGCTGTAAACGCGATCTCCGTTGAGCTCTTCGCACCGATCCAGTCGGCCACAACTCGGCGGGTCGATTGCAGAAGTCGATTCGCAGCGAGACCGGATTCGTAAGCCCCCCGACCCGCGGATGCTCCGTACTGTTCTTGGTAGCGGACGGCTGCATCCAAAACACAGGGAGGCTTTGGCCAACTGGTGGCAGCATGATCCAGATAGACGCGAAGTCGTGCCGAAGATGCTCTCATGTTCAAGCTAACCACTCAACCGCCGATTTGGTACATAGCGCGTTCCGGCGGTCGAAATTCGGATTGTTCGATACCGTGAGAAGCATGTTTATTAGCCACGCAATCAAGCGCGAGTTCCAAAATCTCCGACGCTCCCCTCCCCTGCTCCAGCAGCTTCTTGACATCCCATTCTTCATGGCCGAATAAGCAGTTCCTCAACTTTCCCTCCGCAGTCAAACGGAGCCGATCACAGCTTCCGCAAAATGGTTGTGTCACGGAGTCGATGAATCCAATCGTGCCAGAGTGATCGACATAGCGATAATCTTGCGCGGGCTGACTGGGATCACTACGGGCGACGGACTCCAAGGCTCCGAGTTCCGCTTCGATCATGGTCCGAATTTCGGCACCCGATACCATGTTTCCTTGATTCCAGTGTCGTTCAGCATCCAAAGGCATAAACTCGATGAATCGCAACTCTAATCGGCGATCTTGGGCGAACCGCGCCAGCGGGAGGATATCGTCGACGTTCAAACTACGCAGAATGACGGCGTTCAAGCGAAGTGGTATGTCGCACGCGATAGCCGCATCGATGCCAGCGAGAGCTCGTTGCAGTCCGGTTCGCCTCGTCAGAACCTGGAACACCTCCTCGCGAAGCGTGTCGAGCGAAATGTTGATGCGAGAAAGACCGGCTCGCTTCAACTTCATCGCCAGCTCCGTTGTCAGCAACATGCCGTTGGTCGTCAAGGCAATCCGCTCAATCCCTTCGACTTCGCGCAGCAGTGCGATGAGTCGCTCGACTTCGGGGCGCACCAGTGGCTCGCCTCCTGTCAGGCGAATCTTCTCGATTCCCGCTGGTGCAAGGGCGGCGACAACCCGCTGGATTTGCTCGAACGTTAATAGGTCAGACGTTGGCAAAAAATCGACCCGACCTGCAGGCATGCAATACTGGCAGCGGATGTTGCAGCGATCGGTCAGGCTAATCCGCAACGATCGGTGAATCCGTCCAAAACGGTCCACTAACTTCGCATTGGAGTCGGATTCCTGTCTTTCGGACGCTCCCGCCCCGCAATGCGACAAGGCCGAAAGCTGCCTCACGGTGTCGGATGAATCCAAGCGGACGATTGATCGTTCCAATGTTCTTGCTTCCAAATCGGTACGGATTTCTTAAGTTCGTCGATCAGCCATTGAGCGGCTTCAAAGGCCGCCGCACGATGTGGACTGGATACGCATACAGCTACACTGGCTTCACCGACAGCTACCTCGCCCAAGCGATGGACGATGGCCACGTTCTGGATGGACCATCGTTGCTTCGCTTCCTCAGCCAAACGTTCTAACTGAATTCTCGCCATTTCCTCGTATGCTTCATATTTTAATTGAACTGTTTCTTTCCCGCCTGTCCATCGTCGCGTTGTTCCGACAAAAAGGACCGACGCTCCGCAGGCCTCATCGGCTACCGATTCCAGCAATTTGTCTAGTTGGATTTCGGTCTGTGTGAATGCAATCATCACTGTTCACCTCGTATAGATCGATGAGCTTACGATCTTTATCCTAGATACTGTTTTGTGCAATTCTCAGTTGCGCATTCTCGAGAACATTTGAAGTATTTGCGCTGATCGTTGTCGATCGGCGATGTCTTCTGGAAGCAAACTCTGGTACTCTACGCGGGGCACTGAACAATGCTTCGCCCCATGCGAGGCAACTCAACCGTATCGACTGAGTCCATGGAATAAGTGAGTCCGACCTTGAAGTGCGATTTTATCTACTTCGACTTGGGTAATGTCTTGCTTCATTTTGACCACGCGATCGCATCTCGAAAGTTGAGTGCGTTGGCCAGCATAACGGAGAAAGAGGTCCACGATCTGCTGTTTGCTTCCGGACTTCAAAACGAATACGAAACTGGGCTCTTCTCAAGCGAAGCGTTGGTGCAGCGTTTGTCGGAAGCTGTTGGGCAACCCTTACCGGCTACTGAAACATTGCAGGCGGTCGCGGATATTTTTTGGCCAAACGACGACATTCTGCCCTGCCTCAACTATGTTCGAGACAGAAACCTTCCGACGGGGTTGCTCTCCAACACTTGCGATGCTCATTGGAAATGGATTCGAAGCAAACGATATTCCATGGTTGAGGGCTGGTTTGATTTTCATATCCTGAGTTTCGAGGTTGGTGCTATGAAACCGTCCTCGAAAATCTATCTTCACGCAACGGAAATGGCGAAGACGGCACCCGAGAACATTCTCTTTATCGACGACCGCATGGACAACATCGTTGGGGCGCAGCAAGCGGGATGGCAAACGATTCACTTCGTCGGGGCCGAGCAACTGCTGACCCAACTGAAGCATTTGTTGCCATACTGAGAAGCAGTTCTTCTGCTTCGACTTCATCGGTGCTCCGAGCTGGCCACCTCGAACTGGTCAAGTTATCGAGCGCGCCGGATCTTGACACTCGGTACAGTTTGATTCGGTGCCATACGATTTCGCTCAACAAAAGGTGATGATGATTTGCATTGGGAGTGTGAATGGCTATCCACCAGAAACTGGAGGGATGATTGCAACTTCATCATGCTCGCCGACTATTTGAGATTCTTCGGCCATCTCGCGACCGACGGCAAAGCGACTGATCTTCAGCAGAGGCTCTAGTTGAGGATGAGTTTGCGCGACCCGCAATCGAAGTTCCGCGACGGACACGGGGGGCTGGATTTGCACATCGATGGCATCGCGTCCGACGCTTGCAGCTGCTCCAGCAAATAACTTGATGTTCATGAAGGTGATGTTCGTGCTCTGACGACTAAGAACTACTAAATCGCGTTGCTTATCGAATACGGCTATTCTGACTTGGTCGGCTGGTGAACGTCCAGGCCAAACCCATTGAAGCCGACCCCGATTGTCATACGAAGGATCAGCATCCTGGCGACTCAAGATACGCATGGGACAAAGACATGAAGCTCATGGCACAACCGATAATTGATTGGCCATACCGCGCGACAACGGGGTCGCGCAGTCTCGTTGCCAGCCGCCACTGACGATCCACCTGCCCCCAAAATATCATTCCAGCTGCTCGATGGAGACCGGAAAATTGAGGGTTGGAGTAACGCAATCAACGATGCCAGCCGCCGCTGCTTCAGAGAGCTTTATTGATTGAGGAACGGAGCAAGCTTTGAGCAGGACGACGCGATCCGCCGCTAACGAGATGGCGATTTCGACGGCG
Organism: Pirellula sp.; assembly: GCA_037440405.1. Classification (GTDB taxonomy): domain Bacteria; phylum Planctomycetota; class Planctomycetia; order Pirellulales; family Pirellulaceae; genus JANMGV01. The sequence goes on from JBBIUE010000015.1 coordinate 13,114, forward strand.
AGGGCATCGCTTGTGGTCGACCAATCTTCGGGAAGGTTGATTCGTTGCAGCTCGGCGCAAGGAGTTGACGACAATGCGCCTTCCACTTGAGCGGATTCGGAGTAAAAGCCCCCCAATCTCCCGATGTACAAACCCTTCTTTTCGATCCTCGGTTCCATGAGTGCAAGCTGCCATTCGCGACGGTCTCGAATAGGTAATGCTTCGGGAAGGAGTTCGGATGCGATTTCAAAGGTTGCATCCAGAGCACGAATGCATCGCCAGTGCATTTGCCTCTGTGACAACCCGTGAGTGCGATCAAGTTGCCGCAGGGCATCGATCATCATTCCGCCACCGACGAAGAGTAGATAAGTGTCGTTGGGCTGACGGAGAAGCCAACGGCGAAAACGGTCCGGCCAATGAGCTTGATGAAGCAAGCTGCCACCCAGCTTGATTACAGAAGTCATATCTCGTAGTTGGCACGAGCGATAGGGGAAAGGGTATCCACCGGTAGTTGTTCATCGGCGAGAACTGCTAACGCATAGGCCGTCGCGCATCGCGAGCATTCCGCGCCGGGAAGTTCAGACATTCGAATGGTCTCAAAAGGAAAGGTCAACTTTTCGCAGACAGCCTCCCAAAGAAAGTCACCATGTCCAGTGAGGACGACTTGCAACACTTTCGAAACCGACAAGTTGGCTCGCTGAACTTCCACGGCCTTGGCCATGTGTTCTGCTTGTCGTTCGAGAACCGACTGAGCGATTTGGTCGACTTCGGAGTCTAAAATGGTCGAGCCATCTTCGCCGATCAGGCGGGCCAAGCGGAACTTGGCACATCTCCTCGTGCGGGGGCGTTGGTCGCAAGTATCGCCGCAGTCGGGGTCCGCAGGAAGTTTTTCGAGCCAGAGATAAGCATCCAACGTTGTTGCGAAGAATTCAGCCATGATCGGGCAAGTTCGATCTCCCAAAGTCACTTCTCTGAGCAATGCGCAGATCGGTGTTCGTTCAACGCCAGAATAAATCAACTGCTGCGCCTCCATGCGTTGCCGATCACTTTTGGCCTTGGTCGCGACCTTTCTCTTGATCGGAATGATGTCAGTCGTGGTGGAACCGATATCGACAAGGATCCCCGGATTGTTTTTGGTGAATCTCACGCAGTATTGGGCCAACGCATGCCAGTTGGAGGAAGCAGCCATCCAGCTTCTGCGAGCGGCTTGTGACGCGGTTGTCCACTCACCGGAGGTCAAGTAGACACGCACGAGCCCAGCCGGAACAACACAAGTGACCTGATCGAGAATTCTGCAGACGCCTTCCTCTCGCGTTTCATAGCAGTCAGCCATTTCCCCAGTCATGGTGAGGGCCAACCCACAGAACTCAGGTGCGTGTCGCAACATCTGGTCCAGAGCATGCGCCAGCCGATCCGGATGCTCCCAGAGCCGAAATGGCATGACCGAAGCGAATCCGTTGGCAGCAGCAAGCTTGAGATTCGCTCCACCAATATCGCAGCCTAACCATTGCACCGAAGTATCCACAATGCTCGTCGCTCACATCGAGAGTTTGATCGCAGCTAAGTTTGACAAACGGTGGCAAATCCTTGGAGTCGTTCGGCGTGAACTTAACTGCAGGTTCAAAATTTATTGTAAATCGGAGCCCAACTCGACGCTATTCGCTCAAGATAAACAACCGTAGCGATTCAACGACTTTTAGCATATCTTCCTTGCTGCATTCTGCCCAACCAGCGGAGCGATGCCGAATAATGGCTAATTGAAATTGATCGAGCGCCTCCGCAATATCGCTTGGTAATTCAGGTAGCGAAGCGAAAGGAGACGCCGATTGGGTCGAAAATGGAACGTCGCTGACGTCGTCACTGAACGAATGGCCGACAGCCGCTGAGTCCGTCTTGTTCGTCGATCCAAAATCAGGACCTTCATCGAGAGGTTGCGATTGGAAGTCTGCTTCATCGCTGCTTGACTTGCTCTCGGGTACAGGCACGAAGTCCTCATCAAGGGTGTTCGAGACGACATCGGCCGGATTTGGTTTAGATTCAGGCAGCGAACCGAGGGCCTGCCATCGTGTTCGACGCATCTCAGAAACGCTCATACGGCCTTTCGAAGCTCCTTCGAGCCACAGTTCTGCATCATCCCAGTCGAGAGCCGCCAAGAAGTGGGTCCAGTAGAGATGCTGGTAGGTAGCATAGCCATCTCCGAATCGCTCATAGACCCTTCGAAGTCGCCCGACGTGCTGTGGCGTGATACCGCCAACCGCTGCAGCCCACAGGTCATCGCGATACGCACTTGGCGGCGACTGGCTGGCAATCTGAGCCTGTCGCCATTCGTAAATGATCTTTCCCTTCTCCCAATTCGTCTGGCTAATCAATTGGTTCCACCGCCCAACGAACGGTATCGACAACTCATCCGATTCGAGAGCGTTCGCCGACCCGCGTGCTTCCTCCATGACCGATGCCTGGTCGGAAACTTCAGAATAGGTGCGTCGACGTTGGCTTTCGGAAGAATCGATCATGGCGTTCTCGCTTGATTTCATTAAACGAGGGAAACAGTCTTGAATCGAGCCTCCGTTGCTCACTGGAAATGATGGGAGAGAAAGCGTAGCAGCAAGTCATCATTTTTTGAAGAGCTGAAATCGAGAACTCGAATCCGACTCCAAGCGACCAAGCCAAGGAAGACGAGCGGCGAGGTGCCAAACTTCAGCGAGAAGTTTGGATTCGAACCAATTCAAAATGGCAGGCCCCATCGCTTGCGAACTGGTGCTTGCCGATTGATGTCAGCTGCCATTGGACAAACTTCACTGAGCGAAGTGAGTTTCGGCAGTCTGGCGAGACCTTGCTGATTCTCTCATTTATTTGCCATCAAGACCGAGCGAGGAAAGCCAACGGCGTTTCTTGGGTGTTCCAGCCGGATCGTTAACCGAAGGATTTCGAGCGAGCTGTTGTTGCAGTTCTTCGATCGCTTGGCGATCTCGCGCAAGACGCGCCCTTTCAAGCGACAGATCGACTTCCGCCTTACGCAGCTTCTCCTCCATTTCCTCTTGGAGTGAACGCAATTTCTCTCGCTCCTGTTGAATGACCTGATCGGCATTCAGCATCTGTTCACGAACTTCGTCGAGATTGGGCGCAGCCGAGGCGGCCGCAAGTTGTTCCCGCAACGACGCAATCTCTGCCTCTTTGAGTGCGAGTTGTTTTTGTGCATCGATGAGAAGCTCTTCCCAGTCTGGCACCTGTTCTTCTGGTGAGGAATGCGAGTCCATCGGAGTTTCGTCGGTCGATTCGTCGCCCCCCTCTTCCATCAATCGCTTCTTCTGCTCGTCCCAAGTAAGGGATTGCATCGGTTGCTTTATGGCGGGGGTCGAGGCCCGGCGTACGGTTGTGGAGGCCGCTTGAAGAGATTGTTTCAGATCTTGAATTTCTGCCTGAAGAGACTCAATGGTTGCTTCGGATTCTTCGAGGGCCGCCCGAAGGATGCGCGAAGTCTCATCTTCGGCAAATGATGGCCCAACTTCAACGTTCGAGATCGTGCTGCTCCTGAATCGCTCCAATTCGTCTCGGAGTCGTTCCACTTCAGAGGCGAGGAGCAATTCGACCTCGGTCGGTCCGTCAGGAGCGCAGGAGACGTTTGCCGATTCTTCAGTTTGGCTACCTTGGTCGGACTCGAGTTCCACTTTCCCAGGCTCGCGCAAGCTCAAGAGCTGTTTAATTTCGCTCTGTCCTGCGAGTACGTTCTCGAAAAGGAGGGTGAAGTGGCCAATGACTTCGGCGACGCGAGAATTGCTGATGACTGAGCTCTTTCGACGGCGCTTCGAGCGGCGCGGACGATCATCCGTGCACTCTTCCACAAACTCTTGCGAGACAGGTGGAGATTCAGATTCAAAATGTTCAGGTTCCGTGGTCACAATGTACTAGCGTCTTTTTTCAGGGTTACAAGGGTGCTCATCTTGAGTCTTTATGACTGTGCAATCGTAGCTTGCAATACTGATGGCCACAACGAAAATCGGGGGTAAGATAACGAACACGTGGAGTACGAATATTCCGTTTGTACTCGTGGTTCGAATAGTGGCGATCGTTCCATTTTTTCGGATCATGCGGTCGAGCTATTGATCGAATGACTACAATAGTTGGCTGCGTTGATTGCACTCCTTTCAGACTTCGTTTGAAAAAGAGGAAGGATTATCTGCGGCAAGCCAATCCACCGTAGCATCTTGCTTTGGTTCTCAGCGGGGCCAAACTTCATGCCCAAAAGAGCTTGTCAAACTCTATAGTTTTTGAAGCGATTGAATGATATGAGTAAGTCGTCCCGACCCACGGAATCCTTAACCTTTGAAGAATCGCTGAGCGAATTAGAGGCCGGAGTGCAACGGCTGGAACAGGGAACGAGCGGACTCGAAGAATCGCTTCAGACGTATGAGGACGCGATCGCCCACCTGCGTCACTGCATGGCTCTCCTTTCCAACGCCAAACGAAAGGTAGAGTTGGTGCAGGATGTGAGATCGGATGGGACGATCGTTTCTCAACCATTCGGAGACGATGAGCGGGATTTAGAGGACAAGCAAGCTGGTCGCAGCAAACGCCGATCCGCCGATGGTACAAGTTCGAATAGGCGCAGATCGGCAGACTTCGATTAGCTCGGTTCCAAAAGTTCAAATTCATCAATCACCTGTGTTCAAATTATGACGAGTCTTCCCTCTGATTCTTTGGAAAATCGATCCTCATTCGGCGAAGACCAGTTGCTCTCGAAATGGAAAGAAATTCAGGGAATTGTCGAATCCCAGCTCTGTCGCTATCTCGACGAGTTGTCCGACGATTGTCCAAAGCAGCTTCGGGAAGCGATGGCGTATTCGCTTCTGTCCGCAGGTAAACGTCTCCGACCTGTGTTGGCCTTTTTGGCTTGCGAGTCTGTGTCGGGATCATTCGATGGCGTGCTTCCGGCTGCCTGTGCCTTGGAGATGATCCACAGCTACTCTTTGATCCACGATGATTTACCTGCCATGGACGACGACGATCTGCGACGCGGACTCCCGACCTGCCACAAGCAATTTGATGAGGCGACGGCAATACTGGCGGGAGACGGACTGCAAGCATTGGCTTTTGAGACGCTCGCTTGTGAAATTCATCCTCCCGAAGTGGCAAGCCAGATGATCCGCTGCCTAGCTCGTGCCGCCGGTCCTGAGGGAATGGTTGGGGGACAAATGGACGATCTACTCGCTGAAAACATAACGGATGCGGATCGGCAATTGTTAGAATCCATCCATCGACGGAAGACTGGATGTATGATAAAAGCATCGTCTGTTTTGGGGGGGCTCGCGGGTGGTGCTTCCAGCGAACAACTTCAATTGCTGGCAAATTTTGGTGCGCACATTGGGGTCGTCTTCCAGATCGTTGATGATATCCTAGATGTAACGGCCTGTAGCCAATCCATGGGAAAGCGAACGAGGAAGGACTCGGAGCAGGGCAAATTAACTTATCCTAGGCTTTTCGGTTTGAACCAAAGTCAAGCGTTGGCGGCGAGCATTACGGAAACGGCAGTCGCGAACCTCCAAAATGGCTCGATTCGCTCCGATATGCTGATTGCACTCGCTCGATACATCTTGAATAGGAGCCACTAGTGAGCATGCACAACGTTTTGTCTCGCCTTGATTCAGCCGATTCGTTGCGGCATATGTCCCTCAACGATCTTGAGAAACTGGCCGCAGAGATTCGAGACGTCTTGTGCAACTTGCTGGCGACGCGAACCGCTCACTTTGCTTCCAACTTAGGCGTCGTCGAACTTTGTATCGCCTTGCACAGTGTTTTCGATTTTCGCACAGATCGATTGATTTGGGATACTGGCCATCAAATCTATCCGCACAAGTTGGTGACCGGACGTTATCACGAATTCAGGACCATCCGCGAGCGAGGTGGCTTGATGGGTTACCCGAATCCAGCGGAAAGCGACTATGACTTATTCATGACCGGTCACGCCGGTTGCAGCGTGTCCACCGCGTTGGGACTCAAGTCCGGAGATGACCTGATTGGAGAAGGAGACAGGAAGTCGGTCGCGGTGATCGGCGATGGAGCTCTTCCATCCGGAATTGTCTTCGAAGCCTTTAATAATGCTGGCGAACTGAACAAAGACCTGCTCATCATCTTGAACGACAACAAGATGTCGATTTGTCCCCGCGTCGGTGCTGTTGCGCGGTACCTCGATCGTTTGCGGACCAACCCGTTCTACACGGGATTGAAGAGCGAGGTCGTCAAGATGCTCAATCGATTCCCGCTGTTTGGCGATCCCGCAGAGCGCCTCCTCGTTCAGATCAAGGAAGGCGTCAAAGCTGGAATGGTCGGCGGCATGATGTTTGAGGAGTTCGGCATTCGCTACATCGGACCGATCGATGGACATGATATCGGAATGTTGCGCAAGTATCTTCAAATGGTCAAAGACCAACAGGGTCCGATCTTATTGCATGTCGTGACCGAGAAAGGTCATGGGTATCAGCCTGCGGCGAAAGACCCAGTTTACTTCCACACGCCTCCAGCCTTCTTAGACGAGAATGGCGTTCCGAAGCCAATCCCCTCCAGCGGGCGTCCCGCATACACCAATTTCGCTCGCGACGCCATTCTCTCTTGCATGCACAGCGACGAGCGAGTGACCGTCATGACCGCTGCGATGTGTCAAGGCAATAAACTGGAACCGGTTCGAGATGAGTTTCCCGAGCGCTTCTTTGACGTCGGCATTTGTGAATCTCACGCCGTGGCTTTCGCTGCGGGTCAAGCCAAGGCCGGCTTGCGTCCCATCGTTGCCATCTATAGTACGTTTCTTCAAAGAAGTTATGACCAGATCTTTCAGGAAGTGGCTCTCCAGAATCTTCCCGTCGTGTTCATGATGGATCGTGGAGGTTTGGCCGGTCCTGATGGTCCAACACACCATGGCGTGTTCGATATCGGATACATGCGTGTCTTCCCGAACATGGTTATGATGTCACCGGGCGATGCCTCTGACGTTGAGCCCATGTTGCGATTTGCTTTGTCCTACCCAGGTCCGGTTGCCATTCGTTATCCCAAAGCGAATGCCCTTTCCATTGATCGACCGAAACAGCCGATTGAGCTGGGCAGGTCTGAAGTTCTGATGGAAGGTTCAGATGGCGCCATCGTTGCCTGCGGTTCGATGGTCGAGCAAGCCCTGGAGTCGGCCCGTTTGCTCGCCGATGAAGGCCTAAGCGTGACTGTAGTCAATGCTCGGTTCATTAAGCCCTTGGATACGGAACTCCTATCGCGATTCTTCCGCGATCGTCGGTTTGTCGTGACGGTCGAGGAAGCAGCTCTCATGGGAGGATTTGGCAGCGCTGTCCTCGAAGAAGCTTGTCGGCATGGCTGGGATACCCGCTCGATGCGAATCCTTGGTCTGCCCGACCGTTTCATCGAACATGGAGAGCGAGGAGAATTGCTGAGCGAATTGGGACTCGATGCTGTCGGGATCGCCCGAACCTGTCGTGAATTGGCGGAACGCCGGCACGCGACCGATTTTGCCAAGTTGTAGAGAAGCATGTAGCTCGAGAGAGTTCGGTCGATGACCCCAGTGAACAAAGCTCCGAACCTCCTGCGAGTGGTGGTCTTGGCTCCTAAATTTCGTCCGCATGTTCAGCGAGAATTTGAACGACTTCGTCCCTTGATCGAAGCGCCATGCCAACTGATCGCTGTGGACGAAGACTTTAGTTATGTCTTCGATGACGAATCGATCGACATGGTCGTCGTGCTTGGAGGGGATGGCTCCATCCTTCAGGCAGCGCGACAAATGGGAAGGTACCAGCATCCCGTTCTTGGAGTCAATTTGGGAAAGCTCGGCTTCTTAGCAGCTCTATCCCCTTCACAGTTTGAAGAATGCTGGCCCAAAGTTTGCCGTGGACAGTTTGCTATCACCAAGCACTTGATGTTCGAGACCAGTGTTCTCGAAGGCCATGAAAGAACACATTCGCAAATCGGATTGAATGAGCTAGCGATTCTCGGCGGGCCCCCTTACTCGATGTTGCATATTGATCTTTACGTGGATGGGGAATTGGCTACTACTTACAGTTGTGACGGTCTGATCATCAGCACACCCATTGGTTCGACAGCACATAACCTGTCCGCCGGTGGTCCAATTTTACGAAAGAACCTGGAAGCGTTTGTGATCAGCCCGATCAATCCGCACACATTGACGATGCGACCCATGGTCGACACATCGGATCGAGTGTTTGTACTCAAGACACGCGAATACCATTCATCTTGCAATGTGGTGGTCGATGGCCGAGTCTTGTGTCCCTTCCGTCCTGAAATGACGGTCCAAGTGACGCGAGCCAGCGAAACATTTCAACTCGTCCATGTGGAAGGGATGAGCGACTACTCTGCGTTGCGGGATAAATTAGGCTGGAGTGGAAGCCCGAAAGGTATCATTCCCTAGTTCGATTTCCAAATTTCGTTCGTTTGCATTTGGCATGGCAAGGAGGCATCCATGAAAAATAGTGCATGGTTTGGAACGTTCGTCGGTATCGGCTTAGCAACTTTGTTGCTCCCGAAGGTAGGCTTTGGGCAAGCGACGAAGGCGACCGGTGCAGCCTCCTCTCCGAATGAGGTCCTGCTTCGATATAAGCTGAGTCAGGGCCAGATCATCGAAAGCGAAGTTGTTCACTTGGCCAAGACCGACACCAAGATTGAGGCGACGGACCAGAGCTCCCAATCTCGTTCCATCAGCAAGAAAATTTGGGAGGTGACCAAAGTTCAGCCCGACGGAACGATGACGTTCGTCCTGCGCGTCGAAGAGGTGGATATGTCCCAACAAATCGGCGATGCGGAGGAAGTGCATTACAACTCCGCCAAGGACAAGGAACCGCCTGCCATGTTCAAGAACGTTGCAGAGAGCCTCAAGAAGCCGATCGCAACGATCACCATCAGCCCACGAGGGGAGATCCAATCGCGCGACGATAAATCGATGTCTCCAACTTTGGGGATGGGAGATGTCACCTTAACCTTTCCCGAAAAGGCGATGAGCATCGGCAGTTCATGGGAAGTCCCCAGAGAGATTCGAGTTCGACTCGAAGATGGCGGAACGAAGGTCATCAAAATACGCGAACTCTACACATTAGAAAAGTTCAGCGCGGGAGTGGCTACGATCAGCGTCGCTTCCGAACCCATCACACCGTACGACGATCCGAAAATCGAAGCGCAAGTCGTTCAGCAGTTGAGCAATGGGAAAATCAAATTCGACGTCGATGCTGGACGGCTGATCTCCAAAGAACTCCAGTGGAACGAAAAAGTCGTCGGATTTAGCGGGCCGGGCAGCATGATGAACTACGCCGCTCGATACTCGGAGGAGACCAAAGATGTCAAGTCTGCTTCAACAGCTCGCAAGGTCGGTAAAATCCAGCAACGTCGATAACTCGCCATGTTGCGGCGGATGCAGTTCTTCGGGCCCGACGGCGACTTATCAGCGACGACGAGCGCCCAGCATGAACCGTAACGTGGGTGCGACGAGAATGGTAAGTGATTTCAGTCGTAGTTTGATGGTCCACCGGTCGCGAGAGCAGTGCCGCGAGTCACGATCAGAACGACGTTTGAGTCTGACTCGTAGTTGTGATCTCCTATCATCAACGATTGATGACGTTGGACCAGTGGTTCAAGTCACGGTTAAGCCTTGATTGCGGCATTCGATCCAGGATTTGGCACTTGGTAATAGACCGTAGGCGTAGGCGAGCAGGACAATGGGGTGGATCGTCGGCTTATCGACCCCCTGCTCCATCTGCAATTTGCAGGCAGTACATTCGGTGCTGCCGATGGTAGCGGCCGTTTGCTGCAGTTTGCTCACCAGTCCCCAACCGATGCGAAGGCTGGTTCGATAGTTTTCGCGGCGCAGTCCGAACGTTCCTGCCATCCCGCTGCAGCCTGCATCGGCAACGTGAACGCTCAGTCCTGGAATTAAGCGAAGGAGTTGCAATCCAGGCTGCTCGGCATCGATCGCTCGCAGATGGCACGGTAGGTGATAGAGCACGGAGAGATTGACCGGAGTAAAGTTCAGCTCCAGCTCATTGGATCGATGCAAATTCAGCAAGTAGCGACCGGCATCCCACGAATGGTCGGCGACCAATCGAGCATCTTCGTTATCCAGAAACTGCAAGTACTCACGTTGTAAGCACAAGACGGCCGAAGGTTCCGTGGCCACGATTTCGTAGCCTTGGCGAACGGCTTCGGCTAATCGCCGGATCATGGGTGCGACGAGCTTTCTTGCTCGGGCGATATCCCCCATCGCGATCTTGCTCATCCAGGAGATGGTGGGATAGTTGGGTATGAACACATCGACCTTCTGATGCTTCAAGACCTTGACAAAGGCCTTGGCAATCATCGGATTGTGCCAGTAGGCGTATTGATCGGCGAAGTAGAGAACTTTGCGGCCGCCCGTTCGGTTTGGGCGATGCAATCGCTCTTGAAGGACCCATCGGCTCAGGGGCTGCTTCGCTAGTCGAGGCAGACGCCGACCTTGCGCAATTCCCGTCATTCGTTCCAGCAACCACCGCATTTGGCGATTTTCGAGCGCCATGTTGGCTATTCGAGGAATACGGCTGGCAAGCGCCGCCAGACGATCGATTCTCGAGAGTAATAATTCGCTCCAGGATAGCCCCTGATCGGCGACATGCTGGGCCTTGATCTCTGTGACCAATTTCGGAATATCAACCGAAGCGGGACATTCGAGTCGACACTGGTGGCAGTGGAAACAAAGGTCGACCAGAGCTTTCATATCTTCATTGGCGAGCGCGGAGATCGAAAGCTCACCCGTCAATAATCCGCGAAAGGCGTTTGACTTTGCTCGAGGAGACGCTTCTTCACCAAGACCAATCCGAAACATGGGACACATCCGCTCGGCGGGGTTGCTACTTCGGCATCGGCCACAACCATTGCAGCTTCTCGCGGTTTGATCGATCGATTGATCATTCCACTGGAGAATGGGAATCAGTGGCGACTTCGACGACGGGACCGCTGGACGCAGATTATCATTCACACGCTGAGGTGCGTCGGAGATCAACTTGCCGGGATTCATGATGCCAGCTGGATCGAAGAGGTTCTTAATGCGCTGGCAAATGGGGAAACGCTCGCCAAGCTGTCGGCGCAGGTAAGCACCGCGGCTCAGTCCAACGGCATGTTCACCAGCGATGACCCCCGAGAACTCGAATACTTTTTCGTACAGGCTGTCCGAAAGGCGCTGCATTTTATCTCGTTCATCGGGATCGGATAAATCGAGAAAGGGGCGAATGTGGACTTGGCCATGAGCAGCGTGAGCAAAAAGAGTTGCCGTGACGCGCTCTTGTTTCAGAGTGTTTTGAACTTCAACCAAGAAGTCGGGAAGCTTTTCAACGGCTACCGCAATGTCATCGACAAACGGCAAGGGTCTGGAGTCGCCTTTGATGCGATACAGACGGGGCACCACGCGCCGGCATAGGGTCCAATACAGCCCTCTTTCGTGTGCATCAAAAGTAATACGTGAAGCTCGTGTGGTGGGAGCCTTCCTTTGTATCCTTTGAATCAGCCCAATCAGCCGATTCCGAACGTCGGCGATTTCTTCACCTTGTTGTTCAATGAGGAGCAATGCCTCTGCGCCGCGAGGCAAGATTGAGTCGAATCGGGCGTCGGTTTCTCTCGCGATCTCGAGAAGGCGTCGATCCATCAGATCGCATGCGGCAACGCTCTCGCGTTGGGCTTCGAGAGCTGCCTTCGCCGCCATTTCCAAGCGATCGAAATATAAAAGAACCACGCCTCGCGCTGCCGATATTCGCTCCAGTTTCAGCGTCAACTCGGTGATCATCCCAAGCGTTCCTTCGGAACCTGCCAATAACTTACTCAGGTCCACAAAATCGCCATTCATGGCTGATTCCAAACGATAGCCGCAGCCACGAGCTACGCCCGACCACGGCGTTTTGCGAATCGTATCGACATTGGCGAAGAGGAGTTGGCCAATCTCGCTGGCGAGGCGATCGACCGTCGTTGTTGGAAGCAAGTTCTTCCACGAGTGCTTCTCGAGCTTGACGCATTCTCCCGTTGCTAGCACCGTGGTCGCCGATTCGATCGTGTCCCCCGCGCTGCCGTATCGCGGCCAATGGCTGCCCGAAGTGTCGATGGCAATCGCGCTGCCGATTGTCGTTACGGAACGCGTTGCAGGGTCAGGCCCGAAGAGGAGCCCGTCTTGGGCGAGCATGCGATTCAAATCGGCAAGTACCATGCCGGGCTGAACGCGGATACGCTGGTTCTCGACATCAAGCTCGATGATGCGTCGCATAAATCGCGAGAAGTCAACAATCAACCCTTGTCCGAGAGCTTGTCCCGCCAATCCCGTTCCAGCTCCTCTGGGAAACAAAGGAATGGAATTCTCGGCAGCGTACTGGACGATTCGGATGACGTCCTCGGTATGCCGCGGACGAACGACGCCAATCGGTTTGATTTCATAGACACTTGCGTCGCTGGCGTATAAATGAGAGTAGAGTTCGCCGCATTCGACGTCCCCCTGGATCAACCCGCGCAAGTCAGCTTGTATTCGATCCCGCTCCCAATTCATGACGGCAATTTAACGAATCCCCCACGTTTCGTCCATGATTGGTAACCGGCAGGCGGTTCGCTAACGTTTTTTGGGATCCGTCATGGAAGTCACAACGAGCCCTAAGATGACGCAGGCTCCGATAAAGGCAGCTAAAAGGACGCTACCCAGGACAATGCGGGTCACCATGACGCTGTCCATTTTGGGAAGAGCTGACGATTCCGAAGGACTGGAATTGTCAGCCTCATTTGATGGCTGAGTCGTCGGTTTGCGACCTTCGTCCGTTACACTCATTCCCGTCGCATTTTGTTCTGCCGCCGCTTTCTCCGCTTCGGCTCGCTTTCGAGCCTCCAATTCGATTTTGCGCTGCATGTCATCGGCGTAGGATGGCGCGAAGAGATTGCTCGATCCAGGCGGAGGACCGTCAAACTTCTTTTCGTTATCAGGATAGCCGTGAGGTTTGTCTCCTCCCAATCCGGCAGCGGTCATGGAAGAGCCTGGAGGAGGATTGTCCTTACCATAGGAGGGCTGACTACCATATCCAGGAACCGCACCAAAATTCGTCCCCAAGCTCGATCCGGGAGGTGGTGTTTTGCCGTCCCCTTGCCCAGGAATGCCATTGCCTCCCGTTGGATAACCTGGCGGCGGCTGCATGCTGGACCCTGGTGGCGGTCCTTGCATCCCCCCTGCCCCTCCCGTCGGATAGCCAGGAGGCATTTGATTGCTGGAACCAGCACCTTTCTTGGCGGGTTGCTTTGCACCCTTTTTCTGCGAGCCGCTCGTTTGAGCCTCCGCTGCAGAGGTTAACAGGAAACCTGCGAGGCTGATGAACCCAAGAAACCGACCGATATTGCAAAGCGACAAGAAGTTCATTTTAAGGCTGCTCTACTCAACGATCACCTTGGCATGAAAGAAAAGCCCATTCAAGAGCCGAGCGGAAGCGAACTAGCTACCGATCATTTCCCGCCAAGGAACTTGGATGAAAATCTCATCGCTCACTAGCGTTTTGAGCTCGTAACGCATCATGGAACACTCGACCTTTTAGTGTATACCGTACTCGGATGAAATACAAACCAATCGATCACCTGCTTTGTAGAATGTCGCTCCTTTGCAATGGAGTCATCCCTGTCATCTCATAACTTTACCGCATAGGTCGGTTGTTGGAAGGTTCGGATCAATGCCGCTTTCCCGTTTCGGTAGGTTCTTCTTAATTGCATACAAATCACGGTAGGTTTCTTGATCCATTTGGCCGTTCGGCGTTCGACAGATTTTAGATTTTTTAGCGGGCTTCCGGCATCCATCAGTGACGCATTGAACCGGTAGCAATGCGTGCTAAACGGCAGCCTGGGCTAAGGACTTTAGTGCTTCGATGCCGCGATCGAGGGTTTCGTCACTGGCGGCGAAGGAAATGCGGAAGTGAGAGTTCCTTCGGCTGAAGATACTGCCAGGAAGGATGAGAAGATCGCGTTCCAGTGCTTTGTTTACAAAAGCAGACGCATCTCCGCCGGGAGCTTTTGGGAAGAGGTAAAACGCACCGCCCGGAACGACCAGCTCGAAATCGTCTTGCAATCCTGCCACGATCCTGTCACGTTTCGATCGATAATCCGCAACATATCCAGACATATCCGTGTCCAATGCCGCGAGTGCCGACCACTGAACCGGCGTTGGTGCGCAGACGAAGCTATATTGCTGTAGTTTGAGAATGGTCTGCATCAACGCCGATGGGCCGTGCATATATCCCAAGCGCCAGCCCGTCATCCCATAGCTCTTCGAGAAACCGTCGATGACGATGGTTTCAGGATTATAGTTGGCAGGTGTGGCCAACTCTCCGTCAAACAAGAAGCCGCTATAAATTTCATCAGAGATCAGCGCGACGCCATGATGGTTGGCCAGCTCCGCAAGTCCACGGACCTCGTCCACCGACGCGGTCACGCCCGTTGGATTGCTCGGCGAATTAAAAAGGATCAGTTTCGTCTTCGGCGTGATCGCTTTCGCAACGTGATTGGGATCAATTCGAAAATCCGGATACGTATCGATGAAAATAGGCACTCCGCCACAGAGCTGAATCAAGGCTGGGTACATGACGAAGTAGGGATCAAACAGAATGACTTCGTCACCCGGATTGATCATCGATAACAATCCCAGCATTAAGCCGCCGCTGGTACCGGAGGTGATAATGACTTGCCGATCGTCGTGACCGAACCTGTTATCGACTTCGTTTTGCAACCGTTCGCGAAGTGCTGGAATCCCTTGCGTTGGAGCATAACCATTCTTGCCCGCTTCGATGGCGTCGATGCAAGAACGTTTGATATTTTCTGGGACATCGAAGTCGGGCTGACCGATCGACAAGTTGATCGGGTTCTTGATCTTGGCCGCAAGATCAAAAACTTTTCGAATCCCACTGCTATCGAACGACTTCGTTCGGTCAGCAATCCATGACTTGCTCAGGTCGGAGGTCATCGAAAACCTTTCGCGCGCGATGAATCGGCAACGTCATCGCAAACTCGAATCGGTTCACCAGTCACGATCTGCATCATGAATCGATTCGCCAGGGATAACATGGCGGTATCAAGTTCGTCAGCGGTCGGGAACTGAGCCGGATAAATCTGCAAAGCGGCCCGATGGGCCGATCGTAAAAGGTTTGCCAATTCCTGGCAGTCGCAATGATGCGAATCTTTGCCGTGCATCCACAGGAGCGGAACGGACCGAGCTTGTTTCCAATGTCGGAGGTTGTTTGGCTTGTCGGGAAATCGTCCGTTGATCGAAATCGCTCCCGCAAAGTAAGCCGGATTGCGTATTGCGATCAAGTGAGCCAGTGATCCCCCCATTCCATATCCGGCCAGAAAAATCTTGTCTCTTCGAACACTGTAATGCTCGGGAAGCGAGAGGCAGGTGCGACCGATCAGTTCCTCTGTGAGCGAAACGGAGTGGTCCGACAAACTCCATCGAAACAATCCCTCGCCGTCTCCCGACTGAATCCCCCTCAAGCCGATACCAAGATAGTTTCGAAGGCTGAGGTGCGGGATGATCGAATCGAGTTCGTACTCGCTGCTGTCTTGACTGTGCAACCAAATCACAACCGGATAAGCATATCTGGGCTCGTAGAATTCGGGAACAAAAATGCGATTCGGAAAGTCGGCTTCGATTGTTTGCTTCCAATCAACCGATTCGTTTGCGATGCCCACGAATGAATCGGTGTTTTCGCTCAAGTAATACGATGCCAATCGATTCATGATCGCTCCTGCTTGGATGGAAGAGCAACGAATCGTTTGGCCGCCTCAGCAAATGACAGCATGATTCGTTGAACTCGTTGGAGGAAGCTTCAAGGGTTCTAGGTGGTCAAGCTTGCCAGGTCAATGGCAAACTTGAACGACGATGATCGACCTCAGGCCGACTGCAGAAGCCCTTCCATGGATGCGACAAGGCTTTGAACAGCCTGAACGCTCTTTTGAAAATCCGCTCGTTCCGTTGCGGAAAGACTAATCTCAATAACCCGTTCGACCCCGCGGGACCCTAACACCGCCGGAACGCCGACGAAGTAACCTCCGACGCCGTATTCGCGGTCGCAATAAGCTGCACAGGGAAGAACACGCTTCTTGTCTCGAACAATCGCTTCAACCATCTGTGTCGTCGCGGCCGCAGGTGCGTAATAGGCGCTTCCCGTCTTGAGCAATGAGACAATTTCCGCTCCGCCATCACGGGCCCGCTGAACAATTTCGTTGAGCCTCGATTCGCTGATGAGATCTCGGATCGGAATACCGCCGACGCTTGTGCAACTTGGCAACGGAACCATCGTGTCACCGTGTCCACCCATGAGCAGCGCCGAAACATCCTCGACACTAACTCCGAGTTCCATGGCGATGAAGGTCCGATAGCGTGCGGTGTCCAATACGCCCGCCTGCCCCATGACGCGATGGGTCGGAAAACCACTGACTTTCCAGAACCGCTGTACCATCGCATCCAAGGGATTGCTGACGACGATAACAATTGCGTCTGGGCTGGATTGTTTCACTTGCTCAGCAACGCTGGAAACGATCTTGGCATTCGTGCTGAGCAAGTCATCGCGGCTCATCCCAGGTTTGCGGGCGATGCCAGCCGTAACCACGACGACGTCGCTGTTCGTGGTATCCGCATAATCGGTCGTGCCGATCAGCCGGGAATCGACTCCGATAATCGGAGAGCTCTGCATCAGGTCGAGGGCTTTACCAGCTGGCATGGATTCCGTTTGCGGGACATCCAGGAGAACAATGTCTCCCAACTCAGCAGCCATACACCAATGAGCACAGGTCGCCCCCACATTTCCTGCGCCGATGATGGTAATCTTCGCTCTTCGCACCATGTTCCTCCAAGTTGTGGCCCATCGATGAGGTGGCCGACCAGAAGTCATTCAAAGGATGATTGAGTATGGGAATCGTTCGTGCATCGTCAAGTCGGGTTACCAAAGTTCTTGAGCTGCTAGCTATCTTGCGAGGAACCACTCGTCCCGTTGATTCCTTCATCGCCCGACAGGATCGTGCCTTGTTGTCGCAGCTTTGTTTGACGAGAATCGCTCGCAAAGAACCGCACTGAATTCTTGGCAATCTTCGCTCGCGCCATGATCCAACCCCATGCCACTATCCCAATCGTAAGTAGCAAGATCATCACGTTGAGCCAATTCAACTGCGATTTGATTGTCTCAGCGGATTGGACCGAGCTGGGGAGAATGGAGGTTGCGAAGAGGAGCGGACCGAACTGCTTTCCCGAAAATCCAGGAGCTAGCGTTGCTTGGCTCGAATAGCCCCACAAGCGGTAGAAAATTCCCCGCGCCTGCACTTCAGCCGTGGGGTACCAAACGTCTGCGTTGTCCAAGGACCGCATGGGGTCTGCGTTGAATCGCGACCCTTCAACATGGGCTAGCCATGTCGGCAGAGTCGAAGTAATCAGCGTTACTGGATATTTGCTTTCGAAGATGACTGGCTCACCGTCCTTCTTCCCCGACATCGAGACACTGACGTTTCCGATGTCCGCCATACCATCGATCTGAAAGTAAGCGTCTGACTCTGCCCACGCTTGCTCCTTACCTTCAGGGACGTAAACCCGAGTGACTCGGATGACCTTCATGGTCAATTCCAGTTCATCGAGCATTCGATTTTTTGGGTTCCTCAGCAACTCCATGAACGCTTCGGGAGTCATTCTCTGAAATGAGTCCGACGGCCATTCCTTCGTAAGTCGCAATAGAGTATAGAAGGCGTGCGACTCGGATTCGTCCAAAGATTTGGTTTGCAGTTGCGAAAGTTGGTCGATTTCGTTCAGATCCAACCCCCAGCGCGCTAGTCTCAACCAGTTTGTGGGTAAGGGCGGAACCCACTGAGCGATCTCCAACACGCCCTCCCAACACGTCCACTGCAGTTTACTGATCAACAAGGCGCTGTCTTGGTTTCGCTGCCCCCCCACGCGCAGTCCTTGGACTCGAACCGGCTGCAGCAACTGGTTCTGATCGTTCCAAAAACGGGGGGCATTCCGAACGTAAGCATAGATAGGTGGGTCATCGTCGATGAGATCACGCTGTAAAACCAATCGAATACAGTGCCGAGATTCAGACCAGGCTTGGTGCTCGCTCGGAACCTCGATGACTTGCATTCCCGTCACGATCGCATTCCGTTCGACGAGGGACAGATCATTCGGAAGTGGCTCCTCTCCGCGCAGCACTTGGTCAATCAAATCTTGATAGCGTTCCAGTTGCTTCAAATAGCGAAGCATGGCTGACGGCAGCGACTGATTACCTCCGCGATTCAGTACCTCCAGCAACGTCGGAGATAGCTCACTGCGACCAGTCGCAAAGCTTTGACTTAGAAGCTCAATGAGCGGACGCAATGATTTTGGAGCTTTCCAAACGAGTCGCTCCGCTCGTGGCTGCGGAATGCCGGACGAAAGGCGATTCGGTTCTTCCGAGGGAATCCATCGCGCTTGCGACGAGATCAAAACGGGCGCAACATCAACCCCTTGCTTAGAAGCATAGGCTAGCTTCTTCATCGGCCTTGCGTCGACTTCTAAGATAGGCTCTTGAATCGTATTGGCATCCACTGCTTGCGCGTTCATCGGCACCGGTAGCTCTGGCAATGGTTCCGCAAGATAAACGCAAATCGGTTGCGTGCTCGAGTCCGTGGGTTGAAGCCAAACGATCCAAAACTCCGTCGGCCCAAAACCGTCTCCGCTGGCCGCATGGTTGAACGGTCCGTCGGCGAGCGTCCCTCGGAACCGAACCCATTCTCCGCGATAGCTCTGAAAGTCTCCCATCAGTGATAGGGCTTCGACCATTCGTAGATCAGCTCCCGATCCTTGCAGCTGTTTCGACCTTGCGAGCTCCAAGCCGCGTCGAAACGCTGCATTCTCGACTTTGCGCCAGGGAGATGCATCGCGTAGGGTCTTCAACAGCAGGCGATCAAGTGCTTGTTCAAAGAGAACGCGATCGCTGGTGGCAAGGTTTGCGAATGACTCGACGGTTGGACCACTAAGCCATTCTCGCCAATTCGGCCAATGGAGCATGAATTGACGAAGAGCCTCTGCATCTGCCGACGTTTCAGCGGAACCTTGAAACGCGTTGTGCCAGTCATTCAACCGAGTATCCAACGATCGTAGGCGTCGCTCCGTCCATCCAACATTCGAACTCTGCTCGCTGCTCGGATCGGAAGAAACGTCGTCGCCCCGCAACCCGAACCACCACGTGCCCAAATTGTTAATCTCGAGCTGTGAGCATTCAGCCAGTAACTGCTCCCAAATCGATACTTGCAATTCACCCAATGGATCCGACTCCGTCGTGGCACTCGTATCAACTGGCCGGTCCTCCGAGGAACTTGTCTTCAATGACGACGATGAGCTAATCGATACTTGGCCGTCCCGGTTCAAGCCGTTTCCACTGTCAACGATGGTACGAGGTCTCGGGGCCGCGTTATCGCCATCGCCCTCCGTTTCCGATTCAGACTTCGAGCTTGCATGTGGAAGCGTCGTTTCCTTTTGACCCACCACCGGAGTTATCCAACGGTCTACCCATTCATCCTGTGAAAGCTGATGCATGAGGACAAGCACGAGAGCGAGAAGACCGCACAGCTTGATGATCTTCACTGAACCGCTTGATGATTGCTGTCGCGATCGACGGTGAAGCTCGCTTTGCCCATCGGCTGAATACCATCTATCTCGATGAAACCGAACCATTTCAAGGGTGTCGCCGTTGCAGTGAAAGTGTCTGTTCAATTTTCCGCCAATCGTATTCTAAGCGGAATCTCCCATTCTGGCAGGCGTGGTTATTGTCAGCCTGTCAACGGTGGATGTGCTGAGGACGCACCTACTCTCCTTCGGGAAGCCGAGTAAGACTAAAATGGTTATCCTCGCGTCAGAAATGAACTGGTTCCGTACGATATCGATATCGCTACCTTTGGCTGTCTGAACGAGAATTTTAGATGTTGTTGGTTCATCGTTACACTGTGTTTTGCAAGTCGATGAGTACGATCCTTCGGAGTTCTCAGGACAAGCGAGAAGTTTCCGAAGCATCGCAATAAAGGTTGAGAACCTGACTGGCAATCAACGTGTGAAATGCGGTCATCCGATCCATCCTATTACAAGGTGGAACCTTGCGAGATTGCGTGCCACGACTCGACCCATACGACCAACAAGCAGAAAGAAGCAAACGTGATTGAATCTCTTTATCAATACAACGACTGGGCACACGGGAGAATTCTGCAACTGGCAACTGGTTTGACGGATGAACAGCTTGATCATCGACTGGAGATGGGCTTCGGAACATTGCGAGCAACACTGTTTCACATCGTAGCTGCAGAACAGATATGGCTCGAACGATGGACTCGACAACCCTGGCGTAGCTTTCCCATCGATCCTCAGGGAGCCTCTTTAGCGGAGATCGAAGAGGGCCTGCGGCAGGTTTCCGCGAAACGTCGGGAGTTCATCGAAGCTAATCGTTTGGCAGGATGGTCTGATTCCATCACCTATCGTGACGGCAAGCAGGTTGAGCACACCAACAACCTTGCTGGAATGCTCATCCACGTCGCTAACCACGGCATCCACCATCGGGCTCAAGCGCTCTACTTTCTCAAACAGTTTGGCAGAACGGTCGCTGGCGGACTCGATTATCTCTTTTTTCGCATCGCGTATCCAACGGTTCCGCTGATAGACGAGTATGTCGAACCTATGCGACAGTTCGGATTGGAGGTGGGCAGCGGGACCGGTCAGCAAGTCGACTATCGAAAACCATTGATGCAGGACTTTTTCGCCTATCACGACTGGGCGCTCCAGCTTCTGCTAGAGCTTGCCAAAGACTTGGATCGCGATGCCCTTCACCGCGATTTCAACATGGGTATGGGAACGATCCATAAGTCCCTTGCTCATCTGCGGGACGCAGAGAAATGGTGGTTGGGAAATTGGAACAATCAATCTTCTACCTTTCCGGCTTATCAACCACTTGAACCCATGTCGATGATCGCTGAGTCCCGAAAAGAGATCGCAACGCAACGGAATCAAATCATCGAGACTTCCGACGATGTGGCGATGCAGCGGGTGGTGATCGCCAATCCTGGAAAAATCCGATTTCCAGTGCGGGTGATTGAATCGATGGTCCAGCTATGCTGCCACGGCACCCATCACCGCGCCCAGATCGTCAACATGCTTCGGCAAATGGGAATTCAGTCTTCCGGCATCGACTTCATTGTTTGGCTCCGAAACTTGGAAAGCCAACGTGGGCAGACCAACCGGATTGAAGGGCGAGCTTAGTTGCAGATTCATGAAGACATTCGAATTGAAACGTCTTTGGCTGAACCCGACATGTTAAGTTGCGAACTTCCTATCGCCTCAGTCCCTATCTCATTATGAGTCGCTTCGAACCATCAAGGATGAGGTCGCAAGACGAAATGAGATGGACCATCACGATGAGGACGGGCATTGCAGGTGGTCACAAGCTTGACCGTCAGCACGAAATGAGTTCGTTCAATTACGGTCAATGCCGAGGCGGAAGGCCAGTTGATCGAATTGTGCAACGTAACGGTCGTTGCTGGAATGAACGTGTTCGGCTTCCGTGATGAAGCGAATCTTCTTGTCGACGTAGACATCATGCGAAATGAGAATCCGCTCAAAATTTTCTAAAGGCGATCCGTAGGCGATGAGCAACTTGTGTTCATCGAACTGAATCTCTTGACGCTTGGCGGGGTTGAGTACGGCGATACCGGTGCAACCATCGTTGAGAATCATCTCTTCGAAATCGTAGAGAACGCTTTTTAGCACGGGCATGTCGATATGCTCGCGGTACAAATCCTCATGTCCACCTGAGTCGCCACTGTGGCTGGTTTCCAGCACGACATCAACAACTTCGCCCAGCGGATAGATCAGATCGATGAATAGTTCAAACAACCGTTCACGCGATGCAGCCGCCATGATGACGGGGATTTTGGTATCCGAACGAGAATCTTCATAACAGTCATGGCGAAATCCTTGCCGGGGGACGATTTGTAAATCAAACGATGGGCGGACGGCATCCGTTAAATCGAATGCGCCGTAGCGATAAACGCTGAGATGGGCTTCCAGCTCCTCGTTGGTCAGCGAATCGAAACTCGAAGACTGGGATGAGGCCGAGGTCTGTGGCTTGGACGTGGTGTTACGACGAGGTGTACTTGGAACAGAACCCATGGATTTGCTTTTCGCTTCAAAAACTGCAATTCGAATGGTAAACGCACATCGCTCCGGGCGAATGCACAACCAAAGCTAGGTCATCAAATCGAGCAAAACGATTAACGACACCCCGAAGTTTTCCACTTCCCCCATGATGTGGACCGCTACAATCGGCAAACTGAACGCAATTGTTAAGTCAGCCATTCGCGCAATCTTGCTGCCGCGGACTATAATTCACTGAACCTTTCTTTGAATTCAGCAGGAACCGTTGCATGACGCAGTCTCGAACCAATCGCTTAGTCTGGGGTATGATCGCGTTATTGCTTGGGGTGATCTTCGTTGGCTGTTCCCGCCGTCCAAGAGAGGAAGAAGGCAAACGCAAACGTCCGGCAGCGCAGGTTGGGCTGCCATACCCCGCCGACACGTCTCTCCGAAAAGCTGGCGATGAAGCGCAGCCGATCTTGGATTCCGACGTTGAAGGTTCCGTCTCGGTCGAGACACGAAAGACTCCTGACCTGGTGATTGAGCCTGTTCCCGAGATTGCTTCGATCTCACAAGATGATACAAATGCTCCCTGGCTCGACGTTCTTGCCTTACCCAGTGAGCATTGGGAGATTCAATATCTGGGTGGTCGTCCGATCGGTTATACAAGATATCGCGCCTCTCCTTCGCTGACCGCCGAAACATCGAAACTGCGATGCGAAACGACCAGCGTTGTGCGCTTGCGAAAAGGTGATCGGCTGACGGAACAACGACTGACCGTTGGGACATTGGAACGCCCCAACGGGGAACTCATCTCCATCAACGTCGAACAGCTTTTGGGCGAGGAAACGACGAAGCTTGAAGGCGTCGTGGTAGGAGAGACGCTTCAGTGGACGCAAATAAAAGGAACGAAACGCTCGGGATCACGAATCCCCTGGAAGAGCTCGTATCGCGGGCCCAATGCTGTTGAACAGTCGCTGCGACGAAAGCCGATGCAACCCGGAGAACGCCGCCGATTCAGCTATTTTGACCCTGTCTTAGTAAGCTTGGTTGATGTCGTCTTAGAGGCAAAGGACCGTTCTTTCTCCGCGACCTTCGATGGTTCGGACATGGAACTCTTGGAGATTCGTTCAGTGGTCATTCAAGGGAACATGGGAATGGAAACGCGGCTGTGGACGGATGCTGATGGAAGAATACAAAAAAAGTACGTTTCAGCATTGGATTTGCGCTCGTTCCTAGCCCCCGAGAGTGCCGCCCTCGCCGTTCGTGATTCAGCCGACTGGGACATTATGGAATGGTCAACCATTCCGCTGAACAAGTCCATCGAAAAGGTTGATCAGATTTCGGAGATCGCTTTCCAGGTTCGACTGAAGGACCAATTGAATCCCGCGAATGTCTTCCCGACAACCGATTTTCAGCAGGTCCGATCCCTGACGGCGCTGACTTGTCAAGTCACTGTGTCTCGACCTAACCTTCCTACCGAGTGGAAGATCGAACCCGAATCGCCGTTGGAGTATCGGCTCCCTTCGGAGTTCATTCAGTCGGATGATCCTCAAATCATCGACGTGTCCAAACTGTTTGCATCGCTGGGCTCGCAGGAAGAACACCTAGTCGAACGTCTTTGCCGTGGCGTTTACCAAAGCGTCCAGAAAAGACCATTTTCTAGTAGTTTTTCATCGGCAGCGGATGTCGCTTACAACATGTATGGAGACTGTACCGAACACGCACTACTATTCGCCGGAGTCGCGAGAGCTCACGGTCTCCCCACTCGAATCGCTGGTGGGTTGTTGGTATCGTCAACAGACGGCAAACCTTCGCTGGTTTTCCATCTGTGGAACGAAATTCTAGTAGAGGGCAGATGGATCCCGATCGATCCGACTTGGGGCAAGGCCCCCGCTCCTGCCGATCGCATTGTCATCGTTCAGTCAGCGCTAGCTAGCAGCAACCCGTATGGCGATTTACTCCCTGTGCTGCGAGCGATGGGGAATCTTATTGTTGAAATTGCAGAAGTTCGATACTGATTCCGAGTTGGTGAACTCCGAATCTCACCTCAAGTTGCTTGCGTTGCGTCCTCCAGGCAACATCCGGCGACGGTGGGTTGCGAAAACCCAGTCGAATCAAGCGGACATCAATCGCCACGATTCAAATAGACTGCAGAGACAGAACAGGTTCGGAGAAAGCTCTGCGCGGGGCACTCCACAATCACGCACCCTACGATCTGGTGCACCGTAACATAAAAAGCCGACGGGGTAAAAATTCGGTTTTGCTTATTAACAATTGAATCATCTTTGTGGTAGCACACATCTGGGTTTGAAAATATTGCTTGTTTTTCGAACGCTGTCTCTGCGGGAGAGGTCGAGAAAACATGAACACTCACTCAGCTACTCCGCGCCCCAGATTTGAGCTGCTCAATCCCTAAGCCTTTGATATGGTCTGGTGGTATGTGTCCATGAAGCGAAATCAACTCCTATTCGGGGCTATGATTGCCTGGTTCTTGTTTTGGACGAGGCCAGGTTATTGTCAAACAGAGGATGATGCCAATCGTCTTCTGCTCGATTTCGTGTCGATGGCGGAAGAAGTGAATAAGTGTTGTCGTTACTCGTACCTCTTGGAAGATGATCGTTATCCGAGTGAGAAAGATGCTGATTCGGGGGCTTCCCCCGGATTTGTTACATTGATCGTTCGCTATGCTCGCAACGGAAATAAATTGGGTCGGCGAGATTCGGGCAGTACCGCCTTCATGATGATGGTTCCGTCGAATGGACGGAGTGTCAATCGGAACTGATGATCGACGGTCAATTTTATTGGGGGGGACTGAAAAAACAAAAACCCTATGATAAGACTTCCTTTTCCTTACCTCACTTTCATCCTTTCGGTGTTCCGACCACGAGCTATCAAGGTCTCGGAATGGGGGATACAACTGTCGATTCGATGATGCATTGGGCTTCGAGAATCAAATTTATCAGCATCCGGGAGATGAGAGATGGCTTCGTTTGTTGTTGGCATGAACCAACGCGAACCGGTTTCTGGCGCATTGTGTTTCACCGCGATTCTGGAATCATGCCGATCCTGAGCGAATTCTACGGCGACAAGTTGGGGAAATTCGTTGACGAAAGTGTCAATACTTTAGAATGTTGGACTGAAGCCACTACCCTCCTCTTTCGAACGAGCATTGCGTGGAAGCCAATCGACAATTATCGGGTGCCTGTCTACGTTGATTTTCATCAAAGAACCCCCCAAACGAATTTGCCACCGTATTCAAGCAACGATATTTCATCGCCAATTGGACCGTAGGGGACCCCGATTTTGAACAAAAGGACTTCAGCCGAGCTCAGGCACTACTATCTCATCCGCTCAAGTTCAACGCTGACGATTTCGATCTGGAAAAATTGAAGGAGCCTGTGACTTGGCAGCTCCTTCAAAAGCTTGAATCGCAAATTCGCCGCAAATAAGACAGGTTATCGAGCCTAGCGTTGTATTGAGCTTCGAACCTTCGATGACCATTCTGTTTTGGTTGGTGCCTGCTTCACTCCATGTGCGATTCCGACCTGGCGCATGGCAACAAAAGGAACTATCTGATATGCTGCAGCTGCGATCAAAGCTCCAATCACCTTTTGCATCGTTCAGTAAACCTTGGAATGACGATCATGAACAAGCAGCTGGTTGCGTCTGCGTGCGCGACCTAGCAGAATCACCTTTTGCATCGTTCAGTAAACCTTGGAATGACGATCATGAACAAGCAGCTGGTTGCGTCTGCGTGCGCGACCTAGCAGAATCACCTTTTGCATCGTTCAGTAAACCTTGGAATGACGATCATGAACAGACTGTTTTTCACGAGCAAAGTCCGTACGAGAGGAGTCGGCCGAATCCTTGTTTCTTGCTGTTTTGGTAAGCGTTCACGAATGGAGTCAGGCTCTTCGTTTAACCGCAGGGCCAGAGCAATTTTGGCGAATGACAACTTGGCGAAACATATCCGTTCCAACCGCCAAAATTGCGGCGGCCCGCGCGTGAGTCGTGAACGGTTACCAAATTGGATAGCTGGTAACAAATTGGATAGCTGGTAAGAAATTGGATAGCTGGTAAGAAAAATCCGCGAATGTCGAGTTCCAACTAACGAGGTTGCATGGCCGTCCAGAGATCGTTCGTTTAACCGTCAGCCGAAGGCGTACGTTGAGGCGGGTACAGTCGCTGCCAGTCGCGTACGCCTTCGGCTGACGGTTAAACGATTGAAGCGAGTAGCGATTGCGTGAAAAGCGAGTCACCAGTCCGCTACCCGCTCCATTATCCTCTCGCTATCGTTTCCACCAACCTCCCGCTACCCGCTCCATCAACCTCGCGCTATCGTTTCCATCAACTGCTTGCTACCGGGTCCGTCCATCTTTCGTTTGCTCATTCCATGCACCGTTCGTTACTGGTCCCGCCAACTCGTCGTTTGCCATTCGATTCAGGAAGCGTTGGCGTGCGACTGCACCTGGCTCAATCGGATCAAGCTGACCAGATCATCGGTCGACATCTTTCCGGCTCGGTCGGCACCATCGAGAACCCCTGCAACCAAGTCACGTTTATCGGCGTGAAGTGCTAAGATTTGCTCTTCGATCGTATCCTTGGCCACCAGTCGATAGACAGTGACGGCGCGCTGCTGACCGATTCGGTGGGCGCGGTCGGTAGCTTGGTCTTCAACAGCAGGATTCCACCATGGGTCGAGATGGATGACGTAATCGGCCGCAGTCAGGTTCAAACCGGTTCCTCCTGCCTTGAGCGAAATGAGGAACAAGTCCCCTTCCCCGCGTTGGAATGCATCGATCGCCTCCTGTCGCTTGTTCGCCGGTGTAGCTCCGTCGAGATATTGGTACGAGACTCCAGCCCGGTCCAGAGCCTCGCGGACGATGGATAAATGCTGAACGAATTGGCTGAAGACCAAGGCGCGGTGATCACCCTCACGGAGTTCATCGACGATTTCCAACAGCAGATCGAGTTTTGCAGATGATTTCGACCATCGGGAATCAACCAGTCGCGGGTGGCAAGCAAGCTGTCTCAGTCGGGTCAGCCACGCCAATACGCGGATGCGTCGCTGCTGATCCGGTTCAGTAGCGGAATTGACCGAGAGTTCGCTGAGGGCCGCTAGCCGTGCGGCATCGTATTTTTCCCGCTCGGCGGGTGAAAGTTCCGCATCCAATACGATCTCCGTGCGGGCAGGCAATTCCGACAGAACCTCCTTTTTTGTTCGTCGCAAGATGAACGGCTGGACAACTTTGGATAGGCGTTTGAGGCTGTTCTTGTCATGAAGCTTCTCGATGGGTTCGGCGAATTGCTTTCGGAAGCGTTCCCAGCTGCCAAACAGTCCTGGACAGATTGCTCGCATCAAACTCCATAGTTCACCCAAATGATTCTCAAGTGGTGTACCGGTTAGAGCGACCGCCCAATCACATTCCAAGTCGCGTATCGCTCGAGCGGTTTTGGTTTGCGAGTTTTTGATGAATTGCGCTTCATCGAGGACCAGCGTGTGCCAACGCCGCCGCGCAAATTTGGCGGCATCTCGCTGAAGCAATTGATAGCTGGTGATCACCAAATCCATCGGCCCTGCGTTCTCCAGCAGGTGCTGACGGTCCTCATCGCGGTACAAGAAAGGCCGTAAGGACGGAGCGAAGCGGCGTGTTTCTCGTTCCCAATTGATGCCGACGCTGGTTGGAGCGACAATCAGAGTCGGTCCTTCCGGAGCCCTGTCCAACAAGATACCAAGGGTTTGCACAGTCTTTCCGAGTCCCATATCGTCGGCAAGGCAGCCGCCGAGTCCCCATTTGCTGAGCCGAGCCAGCCAAGCGTATCCAGCTTCTTGGTAGGGGCGCAGGTCGGCCTGCAGATTTTTGGGAACCACGGGGACGAACTTGCGAACCTCTTCCATTCGCTGAAGTGCTTGTTGCCACTGTTCGTCGCTTTCGACTTCCATGTCCTCGGTGAGCACGTCTTCCAGAATCGGCATGGCAGCTTTGGAAACCCGGACCGGTCCGTCAGCTTGCTGAGAAATATCTTGCAGTACCATCAATCGATCTCGCAACTCCTGGCCAATTTTTGCGAACTCATTGTTGCCAAGAGGAATAAACTGACGCCCCGAGCGCAGCGCCGCCAGAATTTCGATGAGAGGTATCTCGCGACCGTCCAAGTCTGCGCGTCCATCCACGCCGAACCAATCGCGTTGGCTTGAAAGTTGGACTCGCAGTTGGTTTGTCGAGAGGGTGCCGATGGTTCGCATGGGCGGACTCTTCGGCCACAGGACGGGAGGGGCGTGCTCGCCCAGTTCCTCCAGTCGCTTCAACAACTCCAGGGCGATGTCATCACTTTCGGCGATCCAAGAATAAGGGCCATCGTAGGATAATTTTCCAAGATCGCACGAAGTCGCGAAAGCAGTCGCTCGCTCGGCTTCCAAATCCAGGTTGCGCACGAGCTGGAATCGCCCAGCAGGGGAATTGACTCGCAAGCAGCTTTCACCAAGTCCGGGTATGAGGGCTTCTTCGATTGCTTCACAGCGCACGCGCAGGGCGACATTCAGTCCGTGAGGGGATCGTGGGGTCAACTGCATTTCGATCGCTGGATCGAGCGGAACTTCCGGTCCAGCCAGCTTCTCCGGCAGTTGAACAGAAAGATTTTTCTTTTGTCGTTTTGCCAAGAGGTCAGCGCATTGCTCCGCCATCGGCTGATTGAATGCAGCTTGCTTTTTATTGGCAGATCGCATTTCCCGAATCAATTGAATCGTGTCTGAGTCGCAGTCCGCGAAAGAGAGGACGCTTGACGATCGATCAAATGCAATCGCAAAGGAATTTCGCGAGCTGCCGTGAAAAACCCAGAGCGACCCTGCCGGATGAGCAATGTTGCCACTGCGAAGATATAACTTTGGTCGAAAGAGTTCTCCGTCTGGCTCGACGCGGAATTCGAATTTGCCGGACCGCACCTCCACCGGTCGAAGTGCTTCGTCGTCGTAGACGACGTTCGTATACTCCTGTAACAAGTGCAGTATATCGCGGACCAGGGTTCCCTCGTAGTGACGATTATGGAGCAGAACCAAACTTGCCAACAACCGATCCGAAGAACTGACTAAGGCAACCTCAGGCACCGATTCCAAGGTGCCTCGGAGATGCTTCCCTTTGGTCCAGCCTCCGTTCTTCCTCTCGACCTGCAAGTAAGGATGAATTAGCAGGGGAAAGTCGAAATGGCTATAGGAGGAAACACTGCGCTGGTCGGAAACTAAGCGGACTCGGTACTGCAGTCGTGCTGCACGAACTTCATTTGTTGGTGGTTCAAACTGCTCAATCAGTTGCAGGACCCTCGCCCCGACTTCCGTTCCGTCGCTCAGTAGCGACATCAACCACTGGTATCCTTTCTCAGGAGTAGTTTGAGAGAGTCCCTTGCGCAGGAATCCAACACAGAAGGTGATGTGCGAACATTGGGTCGATGAGGCTTGCGGACAGGAGCATCGAAATGCCATTTGAGTCGGAACTGTCACCTCAGAAGGATGTTTTCCTTCGTTAGATCGCGCGGCCTCATCAGACCAAATGATGTCGACGCTAACGTCAACTTCGTTCGCACCCATCGTTGAGGCAAGTTCGAACGTCAACGAAAAGCGGTCCGGCAGAATGGCCAACCGCGGAGGACATTGCGTCTGCGAGTAGCGAGCCAGAAGAAAATTGCGGCTCGGCGTACTATTCTCGATCTTCTTAAGTGTGTTGAGAACCGTCGCTACGAACGCTCGAGTCAATCGATCGGAAATGCTCTTCACCAATTTCATGCGGCACGAACCTCCGTGTTCTGGTCATCGACTTCAAAGATAAACATTAGTTTGCCCTAAAGTAGCCTAGTTCTGCAATAGGAAGTTGGGCAAAATTGTGGGAGTCGGCTATTCACAAAGGAGAGGTCGTTCGCTTGTAGCTGTGGAATCCTGCGTCCGGGAAGCCTTCGATTGAATCATGGTTTCATCATTCCTTGATCTCCCAGATGCTCCCGGCATTTCGGCTGATGCCAACCTGATCCTTTTCGACATCGACGGAACCTTGATCGATACAGGTGGTGCAGGAGGCAAGGCATTTCGAGCCGCGTTGACTGCGGAATTCGAAATTGCATCTCCCAGGGGAGCTGAGATGAATGGATGTACCGATTTCGGTATTTTGCAAGAATTGCTGACGAACAACGGCATCGACGTCAGCGAGACGAACATGCACCGACTGCGGAGTCGATATTTTCATCTTCTGCCTGATCTATTGTCGCGACTGGATGGTCGCGTTCTGGCAGGTGTTCAAGAACTCTTACAAGCGATCGCGCGTTGCGAGGATTGTCAGCTCGGATTGCTGACCGGTAATGATCCCAAGTCAGCTCGAATGAAGCTTGAGCACTACGGCATCCACCATTTTTTTGATTGGGGCGTTTTCGGCCACCGACATTTAAGTCGGTTGCAGCTCGGACGCTTCGCAGCAGAATCGTTTCGCCAACGGTTCGGTCAACAGTTCGATCCCACCAAGGTCGTCGTCATCGGCGATACCCCGTTGGATATTGCTTGTGCTCGTGAAATCGGTTGTCGGGTACTCGCAGTTGCAACAGGGAAATACTCTTGCGAAGAATTGGAATCCCATGCACCGTGTCGCCTTGAGGCCGACTTGACCAACACCGACTCGATTCTTCAGTGGCTGGATCGCGAATAGCAACCATTCCACGGATCAGGAAAAGGTGGAATGAAAGTATCCTCTGACCGCTCAGCACTCAGCGCGAACCGCCACCGAGTTCAAGAATGGGACGGCTGTAGATCGCCACATCTTCCGTTGCCTCGACGGCGCTGGCGCTAACGTGAATCGATTCTCGACGCCACCAAAATTGAGGGGCCATGTTTTCGCTCGATCCAACCCGATTAGGGCGTCGTGGTGAATTGTTGCTGGCCGAACGCGAAGGAAACTCCGCCGAATGGCACGATTCCATAAACGCCGCGTGTGAATACCTGCTCGACAAAATTGTCGAACAGCTTGATCGGCGACGGAGGAACAACGATGAGATCATTGTCGCGAATCCAGATCAAATCGGAGGGAGCAGGTCTTTTGGCCAAGTGCATGCCGCGAAGGTCTAGCATGGTCGAAATGATTCTCCAATCTTCGGTCTGCCGGAAGATCACGACCTGGCGCAGATTGGCTCCCGTCGTGGGACCGCCGGCCATGGCTAAGGCCTGGGCTACATTGGTGGGGCCATCGATGCGAATCTGACTTGGATTTCTCACCTCGCCATAGACATACACAAAGTGCGGAGCTTGACGTATCAAGCGAGGTTCCAATTGGACTCCGTACACTTCCTCTGCGTGGCGCAAGTTCACTTCGTGCCTGAGTTCTTGCAAGCTCAAGCCCTGAACGTAGACTTCGCCAATCAACGGTAACACGATGCGTCCATCGGGAGCAACGATGGCATCGCGAGCGAACCCTCCACCTTGATTGAAGCGGCTATCGACCGCATTCTGCAAATCTTGCAGACGCGTGTTGGTCTTGACCGGTAAGACATCGACGGCTGGGTTTTTCAAGTACTTCGAGTAGCCGCGTTCTAGAACCTCACGGAGTTCCGCTGTTGTTTTTCCTGCAGCAGGAACCGCCCCCAGCATCTTCGTGTGAATGCGGCCATCCGGCTGTACAGCAATTCCATGTTCCACTCCACCTCGGTTCAGCTTCTCATCGACCACCGATTCGATACTGATCTCATCGCCGACCTGCAGCCGATACTCTTCAGCCGTTGGGTCACGCGAGAAGAAGTAGACAAATTGCAGTTCATCTCCGACGCGCACGCGATACTCCGCCACAGCGGGAATCCGAATGGGACCGAAGTATTCCCCCTGCAGCAGTGGTTGAAAATCGATGGGATGAGCATCTTTCCACCTCGGTTCGCGATCGGGTCGAGCATCCATGCAGTCGATGCCTCGAATACAGGGTTGGCACGTCCCAGTAGTGAGCCCGACGGGTTGCTGCGGTATCGTCGCCGGAATTGCCATCGAGTGTCCAGAGTGCGCATGAACCGCAGCCGGTTGCACGGTACTTACTTCGGACCAACCCGAGCCAGCCGTCATCGGGAACTGCGCATGAAGTTTGGAATCGACTGCGGCCACAGCCATAGCGACGGTTATCAAGAAGCAAGCAGTTTCGATACGTCGATTCATCGTGAGGAAGCACCTGATCGATTGGAGTTTGCGACTTTCGTGTCGGACGCGGGGCCGAGGGTCATGGTGACCGATTCATGAATCGAGTCACCGTTCCGTGATTGGTTGGTTGATCGTTCGACATAGGGACTTATCCGCACAAAGTCATCGGGTGCGACCTGATGAATAGGTGGAAAAGGAGAGCGATTTCCCGCAGTCGCTTCCGATTCCCGCAGTCGTTGAGAGGCCCAAAGCTGTCCAGCGGAATTGTTCTGTCTTCGATAAATCTCCGCCAGATTGCGCCAATCTTCTGGTCGATTGCGGAGCTGCAAGGCAACGGCGATCACTTCCTCCGCCTCGCTGACGCGGTCGAGTTGCAACAAGACGTAACTCAACTGAGTCGCTGCGTCGGCGTGATTTGGCGTGGTACTGAGTGCTGCTTGGTAGCATACGACTGCTTGCCCACGTAGCATCGAGCTCTGCACTCGATTTTCGATCGCCTGCTTCTCGAACGATTTTCCGAGAGCGTAATATAAGTCGGCCGCCCAGGGATGCTGATCTGCGGCTTCGATTAGTCTCTCGCGAGCGAATGCGCGATAGTACTGGGAAGCGAGTTCTGGTGAGACTCCATCCAAAACAAGTGATTTCAACACTGGGGTCTGATGGCCATCCACGATGGATTGCGTCGACGGCACTTGCGACGTGGAAGCAACGGGCTGAAAGAAGTCTCGTTCCTCCTTGAAGGCTAGCAACGCGGCATCTAGGGCCGGCTCGCTCACCCAATCGCCTCTTCGCAGGTCCAAGTTGCGGGTCAGCAAACGAATCGCAGTGATGGCCTCTTGACGACCAGACCGGGTTGCACTTCGTCGCAGCATCAGATCGCAATTACGCAATCGGGTTCGCAGTTCATTCTCGATGGCTTGCCAACCAGGGGGGGCTTCCAATGCCCTGGGATTCGATCCTTGGGGCAACTCGGACTTGGTTAGAATATTCTGGCTAATCTCCGACGCTAGCCTTTCTCGCGAAGTACGTTCTTGCTCCATCGAAGTAAGGATCGATGCAGAAAGTGGATCAAATGTAGCTCCCACGATTGCAGCTCCACTCGAATGCGACGCCGCGCCCGAAAGCATTTTCTGTGGAGGCAGAATGCGAGGCCCGTTGGCCGCAGAAGCCAGATGCTCAGTCGTCGGTTGATTGCGACTTTCCGCCAACACTTGCGGTTCAGCTACGCGGTGACCGTCATGGCTCTCAGCAAAATGTCCTTCGAGCACCATTCCGCGAGACGGCAATCGCTGCCAATTTCCGTTTGCAATCGCATGATTCGCAGATGTTGAGCTGCGAGGGATAGATCGAGGATCCACTCTTGCTTCCGGTCCAAGCAACAGGTTTTCTTGGATTGGAAGCGGAATGATTTCTTCGCTGACTTCGGAATCAAAGGAGGGACTTTGACCAAAACCCCGGTTCGACACTTTGGATCGTGAAGGCTGACGAATCAAACTTGTACGTGTCGAAGGAGAAGATGATGATCCGCTACCTAGTTCAAGCGTCTCGCGCCACGGAGACGATGGAATGGTCGAATACTCGGCCTGCGGACGACTCCAAAGATTGCCGGAAACCGGCGCATTGGTGGGGAGGCTCGATCTCTCGGACGGATAGGGCCAATGGGGTTGCTGGGCCGAGAGAACGCCCGATGTCGAAGCAAAGGTGGTTGCGCAGAAAACTAGCTTGAACAACTTGTTGGAGGACCACTTCCTGGCACCTCGGCTTTCTCGAACTCTCTTGTTGTAACAAGCCATGATTCCCCGCGCCGATTCAGTTCAATCCAAGCTGGACTTTCAAATAACCAGCACATTCGTTCCGAGATTCACTATCGGGAGAATCGCTATGCGCGGTTGAAATGGAATAATCGAACCTAGCAGCACCCTCGGATCATCAGCTTTACGAACGGAATAATCGGTACAACTTCTCGACGGTCGGTTGTATAGGGTGGTTTGGCAATGCAAGCACTCCACAATTGCAGAAGCGTTCGTGAAGCCTCCGAAAAGCTTGAGGATTGCGTGCCTTGGATCTGTACCAAAAAGAATGAGGGTTTCGTGGAAAGGGGAAGTTCGCGAGCCCGCTGAAATTTGCTACACCAGACGGCGCTCGACATATAGGGGAGATCAAGACATTGTTTCGAGACCATCAACCGGTCCACAACCGTCAAAACACATCCGAAACGCGAGTTATGAAGGTGCGCGTAATATGCGAACCGTTTTCTCCCTGGCATCCGTAGGCTAATGGTTCGTGGGCAGATAACCTTTGAGCCAAGACTTAAATTGAAATCCTGTCGTGAAGAATCGATCGCGAAATCTCGCAGCGATCGACGTTGCTGCAATACGCACTCGGTGATTGGGTACCGGCTCGGCTCGCCATCGAGCTTTATAATCCTCGTCTCCACGGAGAAAGTCGAACGCCTTACAGCCCTGCTCGATGGCGTGTCGGATCATGCCTAGCGTGCTGATTTGCCCGGGCGAGAATTTGGCTAGTGCCGGATCGAAACCACCTTGGTAGAGATAGGTAACGCGATCCATCTTCAACGCAAACTCGGCCGCAGCAACTTGGCCGTCTATTTCGAGAAGATAGAGCCGCAGCGATCCGTGTGAATGCAGCCTTAGGGCCACTTGGCTCAAAAACTGAGAGAAGGCAGGGGAGGTGAAACAACCAGGCTCTCCAAGACTTTGGCGACGCAGTTGGTGCAATCGGCAGAGATGATCGAGACCCTGTTGTAGCTCACTTGGATCGTCGATCACTTTTTGAACTGCACGGCCCGTCGCATACCAATCTCGATCGATATGCCGAAGTTGCTTTCGTCGATTCTTCGACATGCTCGCGAGATATTCATCCCAACTTGACGGAAGATTCAGTCGCCAGCAATTTGCGGCAGGAAACCACTGCTGTTTACAACCACGCCGATTCAAAGCATGGAAGAAAAACTTCCAGGAAGGATCAAGGGAGGATACGGCGTCGATGTCCATGACATCCCATCCCTCTTGGACGGAGCTGGCCTTCTCCACCAGCCAATCCGCGAGGAGCGTCAAGAACTCTGGTTCGCATTCGGGCGTTGTTAAAAGACGCATGTAGTCCGAACAGGCTTCACCGTTCCCGAGTAAGGACAGAGTGGTACCTTCGAGCAAGCGACGCTGCTTCCAAAAGGGAGCGATCCCGACGACCGTTCCTTCGTGATCGTAACCCACGAGCAGGAACAAATCCCCATCCTTGCCGTATGGACGCCACCATGATTCCAGCCATTCGCGACTCAAGAACGGACGCGAGTAACTCAGTCGATCCCATTCCTTGGAGCTAATTGAAATTGCATCGAAGTGCTCGACACGTTGTATACGCATAAACGTTCAGCCTTTATCACAAAGGTTGTCGTCGAATCGCAAACTTCCGTACTTTCCGCGACATTTCAGTCGAACGGACTCTTGAAATTTGGGACACAAACACTAGTTTGGACCAACCGTCTGGCGGCCGGCGGTATGCTTCACGGGAATTTCGAGGAAACATGCTCGCAAAGGTGGCAATCGTCTAAGAATCGATACGACCTGCTAGGCACCCAGTCCCATCCGACGCATGGTAGGAGGCATGAACAAACAGTTCCCGTTGGCGGCGTTCGATCTTCGGTCCATGGAAACTGTCCGTACCCCGATGAGATGCTCTGCGAAAGCTTCCGCACCTACAGCAAACCGATTGAGTACTGCGATAAACGGCTTCTGAACCTTGCTTGATAATCACTGAAGCGTTGGCTCAAGGCGTTTCATGCGACGACCAGTCCGTTCGTCACCGCCGACTAATAAGAATCGGGAACGACTTCACCGGCGTCGCGAGTGCAAAGAGCCGCCATTACCAGGAGTGGAATATCGGTGCTGAGGAACTGAATATGGCCGTCGGCGAATAGAACTTGGGCACCGGACCGGTGAAAGCTATACGGTTCATTGTCGTTTTTCTTATTGATGGCATAGCTGCATCCGTTGGCGGCACCACAGCCTTCGGCGCTGCCGTCAGCGCTCGCTCCATCCAAACTAAACGCGCCCTCTCCATCTGCCCAACCGATGCCTTGATCGTTGGCGATCGCGGTCCGTTGCTTTCCAGACCTGAAGACATGTGGGCGACCGCCGCATTCAACCACCATGATCGTCCGGTGCGATCCATCGCGAATGTCCGCGAAGCGATTGGTCGAGTTGCGATGCATCACGGAGAATCGATTCTCGGA
Organism: Pirellula sp.; assembly: GCA_037440405.1. Lineage (GTDB taxonomy): Bacteria > Planctomycetota > Planctomycetia > Pirellulales > Pirellulaceae > JANMGV01. The sequence goes on from JBBIUE010000015.1 coordinate 49,666, forward strand.
ATTGTATAACTCTGGGTCGATGGAAGAGGGTTGAACGCCTTGAATTGCTTCATAGTCGGTACGCGCCAATGGAGTTGTGAAGGTCATGGCGGGGCGAGGATTCTTGGCAACGGCCGTCATCACAGGCGGCAATGCAGGGACGCTTGGGCAAATCATGATCGGAATCGGAATGCTTCCCACCGAGACGTTGGTTCCTTCCCACCAGTTCTTGGAAATGTCATAAAGCTGGCGAACGTTGGATTGCTCGAGATAAGGCAAAATCGTGGTTCGCCATCCGACAAACTTGCCGTGAGGATTCCCTGGTCCGACCGTCGTCCAACCCGATGCGGGAAACACCCGGTACGTCGATTCGAAGTTGTGTAACGCAATTCCTAGTTGCCGCATGTTGTTTTGGCACTGAGCACGGCGAGTCGCTTCACGAGCGCTCTGCACTGCAGGCAACAACAGCGCTACGAAGATTCCGATGATGGCAATCACAACAAGCAATTCAACCAACGTGAAGGCACGATGGTGACAGCCTAAGAGTCGGCTAAGCAGTCGCTGATTCTTCTTCATGGGAATCGCTCGTTGAAGGCACTGTTCGTCTAAGGGCCAAACCCTCGGAGGATTGGCAGCATGGCATTTTTGCTTGGTATCGATGGCTTGTTGGAAATGGTTTGACCTTTTCTCATCAAGGCTAAGAACGAAATCATTATGATTGGAGGCGAAGGCCTTTTCAATCGAAAGCGTCACCTTCACTCCGCTGACGGATCGGGCTTAAGAAGTTTTCGCAAGTCTCGGTATCGTTGACTCAGCACAGCCTCAAATCCGCGATCCGAGGATTCAAAATACTGCCGATCGACAGAGAGATAGTCCTGTGCGGCAACTCCGTCAGGTGAATCATGCGAGTATTGGTAACCGATGCCGTTTCCGATTTGTTTTGCTCCCGCATAGTGTCCGTCGCGAAGATGTTTTGGAACTGGAATCGTTCGATGTTCTCGTACGTCTTGGCGAGCAAGATCGATGGCCTTGACGACCGTATTACTTTTGGGAGCAAGGGCAAGGTAGATCACGGTCTGCGTGAGCGTCAGTTGGCACTCTGGCAAACCGATGAATTCACAGGCCTGCATGGAAGCAACCGCCAACGGGAGAGCTTGCGGGTCCGCATTACCGATATCCTCGCTGGCGAGAATGATCAACCTCCGGGAAAGAAACCGAATGTCTTCGCCACTTTCCAACGCTCGGGCCAACCAGTAGATGGATGCATCGACATCGGATCCGCGAATGCTCTTGATTAAGGCGCTGGCCAAATCGTAATGCTCGTCACCGGTAGGATCAAACTGCAAAACTTTGCGTTGCATCGACTCCTGCAGCAACTCTCGCGTCAAGCGGACCGGCTGGGTTGAACTCGAAAGAACCGCGATTTCTAGAACTTGGAAAGCCTGCCTGGCATCCCCGTCAACCACGCTGGCCAAGTATTCGATGGCTCCAGGAGCTAGATCAATCGCATGGGTTCCGAGCCCCCGCCGCTCGTCCGCGATGGCTCGGCGCAAGAGGATTTCCAAATCCAGACTGGTGAGAGGCTCGAAGGCCATGACTTGGCTTCGGCTAAGGAGAGCTCCATTGACGGCGAAGAAGGGATTTGAGGTCGTCGCTCCAATCAACGTGATGACGCCATCCTCGACGTCTGGAAGCAATGCATCTTGTTGGGCTCGATTGAAGCGGTGGATTTCGTCAATGAACAGGATAGGTCGTCGTCCGCCTGCGGCGATCTCGTCTCTGGCCCACTGTAAAGTTTCACGAAGTTCCTTAACGCCGCTGGTGACAGCGCTTAACTGGCGAAACTCGCCCTGTGTCTCATGCGCGAGAACCTTGGCAAGAGTTGTCTTACCGCAACCCGGTGGACCATAGAATATCAGCGATCCGAGCGCACGGGCATCAATCAATCGCCTCAGAAGTTTCCCCGGCCCCAACAGATGTTGCTGGCCCACAAACTCACTTAGGTTGCGAGGCCTCATTCGAGCCGCTAGTGGCTGACTGCGTGCTCGATTCGCTTCTTCTGCCGCCGCAAACAAGTTCACGTTTGAATTCCTTTGGATGGACCAACATAGGCAACTCACCAACCGTTGATCGTGAATCATATCCGTCGAACCGAGCACTCTGACCCATAAGTTGTAACTCACCGAACGGTGTGATTCAATCTTTGAACCACCGAGCAGCCATGTCCTAGACAAAGTGCTGGATCGCCGAAAGAATAGAGTAACTAGGAATGAGCCCTCGTAGCTCAGTTGGATAGAGCGCGGCTTTCCTAAAGCTGAGGTCGCAGGTTCGAATCCTGCCGGGGGTATTGCTTCTCTTCGACCATGAAAATCGCCATCCTCGAATACATCGTCGGCGGTGGACTCGCTCACCATCCGTTGCATGCGATTCCAGAGTCCCTGGCCAAGGAGGGCATGGCGATGCTCTGCTCCGTCTTGAGGGATGTTGAACGGTCTGACTTGCGGGCATGCTGCTGCATCGATGCTCGCTTTCAATCGAACTTGCACGAATATATCCATGCGAGATCGACGAAACATCGGCGCGAGGTTTCCAACTCGCTGCAGAGCGTGCTCGATGGCGTCACGATCGTCGATGCCACGAAACCGGAGTGCGCAACGTGGCTTGAAGTAGCTCAGCAAGCGGATGCTGCTTTAGTGATTGCGCCCGAATCTGACGGCGTCTTGCGATCCTTGGTGCAAAAGCTACGAGAACACGGTGTTCTCGTGCTGGCCAGCGATGACGAATTCCTTAAGGTGACGTCGGACAAATTGCTAACCGCACAAGCCTTCGCCGTTCATGGTGTCCGTCATCCACCGACGATGACGCTCGAAGCTTTCTTGGATAGCGAACGCCGAATCGCTGATTTTGGAATCGAGTCGCGCGCCGCAGGCTGGTTACTGAAACGTCGCGATGGAGCGGGCTGTGAAGGAATGCGCTGCGTGAGTTCGATCGATCAACTTAAAGATGCATGGATCGATCGAACTGCCTGCGACTGGATTGTTCAACCTTGGATCGAAGGTCCGGCGGCAAGTGTGGCTGTTTGTTGCGGTCCTTTCGAGCGCGTCATACTGCCACCATGCAGTCAGCGCATCCTTCGAACTAGCTCGGTCAGCTATAACGGAGGGACGGCGCCGTATTGGCCCGTTTCTGAGAAGCGATTGAACGAGTTTGTCGAATCCGTATTCGCTGCTCTCCCAGGACAACCTCTTGGGTGGATCGGAATCGATTGGCTCTATGATTGGGAATCCGATCAATGTGTCGTCATTGAAGTCAATCCTCGCATCACAACTTCTGTGGTCGGACTCTGCTATTTGTTTGAAACAAGCTTAATCGAGAACTGCGTTCGGATCGCCTTGGGGTTGCCTAACCGACTTGTTCCAAACCCGAATCGAGTAGAATGGAGCGCCGAAGGAGAGTTGCATGGTGGTAAAGCCGAATGAGCCGATGATCGCGTCGTTGTACGTTATTCGCGGTCGCCAGTTGGGAAAGCAAGTATCCCTATCGCGTCCGATAACCCGATTAGGACGGGATCCCAACAACGATTTCCAATTGCACGACACGGAAGTGTCACGGTTCCATGCTGAAATTCGCCAAGAGAATGGAAGCTTCTTGCTTGTCGACTTGCAGAGTAGTAATGGCTCGTTCATCAACGGTAATCGGATAACGTCGGCCAAGCTCAAGCACGGTGATCGCATCCAATTTGGGCGAACGCTGTTGGTTTTTTCTCACGTTTTCATCGACAAGCTGAATGTTCCGAAGGAAAGCGATTTCGTCGCTCAAGGAGAGTCGGAGCCACCGATTATTCGAACTTCCTTGGCTTCTACATCTCTGTCTCAATCGGACGATGATCGTACTCAATCGATTCCAAGTTCGATCGCTGCTCGAAAAGACCGCAGCCACTGGGAGATCATGTACCACACGGCCCTGGCCGTAACGCGTACATCCAATATTGACGATTTGCTATCGCAGATTCTCGAACTCATTGTTCGCTGGGTGCAGTGTGACCGTGGTTGCATATTGCTGGTAGATGATGAATCGGGACAGTTATTTGTTGGTTGCTCGCGAACTCGCGGAGAAAGCGATTCCTTCGATCGAGTGCGAATCAGTAAGACTATTCTCGATTATGTCCTTTCTCAGAAGGAGGGAGTGCTGACCGGCAATGCCAAGGAAGATACACGATGGGACAACGCGGCGAGCATCGTGCAACTCGGCATTCGCGAAGCGATCTGCGTTCCGATGCAGGGTCGCTACGGAATTGTCGGTGCGATCTACATCGATACGTCAACTTCCATCGCGAACATCCGACCCGAAGAGCCCAATCGATTTGATGAGGACCACCTCAAGCTGATGGTGGCGATCGGGCATCAAGCCGCTTTAGCGATCGAAGACACCAACTACTATCGCGGGATGCTGCAAGCTGAACGTCTTGCCGCGATCGGCCAAACGACCGCCATGATCTCGCACCACGTCAAGAACATCTTGCAGGGCCTTCGTGGCGGTAGCTACTTGGTGCAAGAGGGAATCCAAAAACACGATTGGGAGCTCATCAGCCGGGGATGGAAATCGGTGGAGCGAAATCAAGATCGAATTGCCAGCTTGGTTTTGGATATGTTGACCTACAGCAAGGCCCGCGAGCCACAGCGAGTTCCATCCGATGTCACCATCATTGTCGATGAGGTGATCGACGTGATTCAGAGCCGTGCACATGATCTGGGTATTCAAATCGAGTGGCAAAAACCGTCGAACTTTCCGGTCGTTCTGCTGGACTCCGAAGCCATCCACCGTGCCATCCTGAACCTAGCAACGAACGCCATCGAAGCGGTCGAGTCACGCGAGGGAGGCAAGTTGATCTTTCGCGCCGTGGACTGGCCTGAACGAGCTCAAATTGGAGTCGAAGTTTCCGACAATGGTCCAGGAATTCCAACGGCTGATTTAACCAGGGTGTTTTCTCTTTTCGAATCTTCAAAGGGTGCTCGCGGCACCGGACTCGGTCTACCAGTCAGTCAGAAAATCGCGCAAGAGCATGGTGGTGAAATCACGGTCGCTAGTCAAGTCAATGAAGGGACGACCTTTACATTGAAACTGCCTCGGTTGATCCCTGAAACTGCCACTCCCCGCTCTCGAATCGAAGACGTGCCAACTCAGTTCTGAGGTGGTTGGAAGCGCGACGCTCCGACGCAGCGATAGTGCCTAGTCCATTCGATTGACATGGCACATCCATACGTTAGCTGACGTTCGCCGTTTCGCGACGTGCCAGCGTGATAAACTCGGAGTCCTCTATCACTGCAAGCGGAGCGTACTGAGGATGGCGTGACGGCTTGTAGGGATCGTTGGACTTCGTGTTGTAGCAACAAATGAGCGCCCAGCGGGGATGTTCGCTATGATTTTGGTCCGATCGATGTAGCAAGTTTCCGTGAAAGAAAAGGCCGTCGCCAGGCTTCATTTCCACATAGACGATGGGCAAGCGTTTCAAGACGGCCTCAACGCGCTCTGGATCAGCGCCTGTTTGCTCTCCTACCTTTCCATGATCCATCCGTCCGAGATGGTGGGAACCAGGAATGACCTGAAGGCAACCATTTTCACGGGTCGCTGGATCGACTGCGATAAAGCAACTTGCCATCGTCGGGTAGAGACAGCCATAGTTATACCAGTATCCATAGTCTTGATGCCATTCCCACGCCCCACCGACTTTCGGCTCTTTCAGCATCATTTTGTGGTGATAGTGGTATACCTCATCATCCAGGAATTTGGACATCGGTTCGACGATTCGACGACTTCGAACAACTGCCGCGTAGAGATCATCGCCAATAGCATTGTCGAGGCTCAGGGTGGTTCTCGCTCCCTGCGAATCCAATCGCGTCGTGGCTGCTGCGACGAGCTGTTGATCGGCCCTCGCATATTGGGAAAGCATAGCGGCTTCCTCAGCGGAAAATAACGAACGAACCAAGACAAAGCCTTGGCGGTTAAAGGTTCGAACATCCTCATCACTGCATCGATAAAATGCACTCATGGATTCACCGATGAACGGATTCACTGAAGTTCTTAGAAAAGAATTCGCGAACTCCCAAGCACGTGACTACATGGGAGGTGTCGTCCCTCGCTCGCCGTGTTTGCCGACGACGACGATAAATTCACCGACCGGCAAACCGTCATCTTCATCGCTTTTGGCGAACGCAACGGTGACGGCTTCCTTTTCTTGCTTGGTTAGGGCGCGATAGATTCCGTCCCCATCGTTATCACGGCCGTGCTGCTCAAAGTACATCTGCGTTGTCAAACGATCCTTCTTCGGAGCATCGATTCGAAAGTGAATATGCGGCGTTCGGCCCGGATACTTGCCCGGACGAATGGTCTTGAAGGTGTATCGCCCTTCCTCGTCCGTTTCGATGCGGGCGAAATATTGAAAGTTGGGATCGAGTGGAGCCGGATTGTCGTCGCGCGGATGATTATACCTGCCCGACGCATTTGCTTGCCAAATCTCGACCCACGTTCCTTTGAGAGGTTCACCGCGGACATCGATGACCTGTCCTTTGACAACGATCAATTCGCCATCCGCCAATGGTCCGTCCTCGGACGTGCGCGTCAAATCGGCATCATAATGGGGTTGTTTTGAAATCTCTGGGACCGGATAGAAAGGCCCCTCCGTTTGGGACGGCGTAATGATCCTGTCATCCCCGATTAATTGCCCAGCGACGACTAGTCCGGCACTTCCAAGAGAAGCATCACGAAGAAACTTTCGACGAATGTAGACGAGATTTGACATGCTTTCACCTTGCGACCAATGGGCTTTGGAGAACGGCCGTCACTTGGCCGTCAGGAAGACATTCTGTTCCGTTATACACATTCCTGCCTCCAAATACCATCACTCGAATTTGTATCAAGTCTGACGATTACTCCGTCGATAACGGATGTTAGGTGAGGATTTCCATTTCCGAGCTTGCTCGGCGGGAATGCTAGCCAGAGCTTGACGCTCCCTGGTTGCTATCCTAAACTCCCCGACACTCGATATTCGAGTATTCGCGAGTTCATGGCCCTAATTCAGGGAGGATTCGAGCAAGTGGCGAAGAACGAGATCGTGAAGGCGATTTCCGACCGAACTGGCTTCACACAAAGACAGATCAAGGAGATTTTGCGACTGACGTTTGAGGCGATCATCACAAACCTGGCAGTGGACGGCCGCGTCGAACTTCGCAGGTTTGGAGTGTTCGAACTTCGTCAACGCAAAGCGCGCATTTGCAAGAACCCCACGACCGGCGAAATCTTGCAGATTCCTGAACGATCGGTTGTCGTGTTCAAGGCCAGCTCAGAAATGGAGCATCGAGTCATCGGACAAATTCGTCCCGACTCTTCGAGCCCAGGTTCGCGAACCAAGAAGAATTCGGCAAAGAAAGAGTTGGAAAAAGATTAACAAAGTGTTGATCTGTTCGACGTAAGAGAAGAGAATTCACGGAGGATTGATGATGCGTCGCTTGCTATGTGGAATCATGCTTGGCTGCTGCTTGGCCCCCATGGTCGGCTGCGTACTTCCTGCCTATTCCGCTTTGCCTCAACGGCGAGCCGAGCAATTGATCTTCACTTCTGAAAACCTTCGGAACATGTTGATGGAATGGGAACGATTCTGGTTCCTCGAAGGTCCTGATCACATGACGCCGTACCGAGTTCACGGCGGAATCATCTAGCGATACCCAAGAGCCATCCGGACAACAGCGTCGAAGCTCCAGAACTTCGTTGGTCGCTTGTGGATGCTGCTATTTTGGAACACCCATCTCGTCCAACAGGTGGGTGGCTCCGTAGACGTGACCGGTGATCCATAACACGTAGCGTATATCCACACCGATCGATCGACTATAGCTTTCTTTCCATGCAAAATCGTTGATGGTTGCTTCGAACGTCCGATCGAAGTTGACTCCAACGAGTTCGCCGCGACCGTTGAGAACAGGACTGCCTGAATTCCCGCCGGTCGTATCCGTGCTATACAATATCGCAACTGGTACGGAATTCAGTCGAGGATGTAGAAAAGGCCCGAAGTCACGTTGGCGAATCGCTTCGAGCAAGATCTCGGGAGCATCAAACGGTTCCATCCCGGAGTTCTTCTCAACGATACCTTGGACCGTTGAAATCGGGCTCTTCCATGCTGCATCACCGGGCGAGTAGCCTCGTACATTTCCATAAGTTATTCGCAATGTCGAGTTGGCATCAGGCACAAACGTCGCTGGGCTAAATTGCTCCTCCAATTCGATGAGCATCCCATACAGTCTCCCAAGCGATCCCTCCCGCTCTTTGTCCTTCATCCTCAATTGGAGATACTTCGGATAGAGCGAGAGCATTGTTCGAATGGCTGGATCACCGGTTTCCGCCAATTCTTCGGGACTCATGTTGATCCACGCTTCAATCGTCGATGGCTCGCCGAGGCGAGTCCCTTCAAACAGTGCGTGCATCGCCTCATTCTCGATCGAATCGCAGTTCAACCACGGCAGGAGTTCCGACCACTCCTGCGACGCCGCAATGTCGCGCAAGCGTTTCAAAACACCGCACAGCATCAGCCGGTCCGTCGATGGATCCCAATCCTTCACATCCTGCAACAATTGCGTTTTCGTTAAGGCAAAATTGCGATCCATGTAGGGAGTTTCTCGATCCAAATCAGGTTTCGATCGTTCGTGAACGGCATCGCAGATTGTGAACGCGAACGACAGGAGCCGACATGCCGTTCTCAACTCCCGAACGTAGTGCTCGAATTCGCCTTGCTTTGCCATCTCCTGGTAGATGGATTCGATCTCGGTAAGGACATTCCCGTATTTTTCTGTTCTTGCGGGGTCTTGATGGATGAAGTTCAGAAGTTCGACTTCCCTCTCGGATTTCGTTTCGACGATTCTTGCGCGCCGCAAACCTTGCAGTTGTCCGCGCGATCGCTTCTCGACATTGGCGAGGGATTTCATACGTGTTGAGTGCTTGATGGCGACTTCACGATTTGCCCGTCCGGCTTCTTCCATGACCCCGATCTGCCATTGATTGAACTCGACCAGCAGCGGTAAACGCACGTCGCGTTCATAACGAAGAAAACTGGCTGTGCGATGCCGCACGGTTCGCCCTGGATAGCCGAGGATAAAGACGAATTCATCTTCATCGACGCCTTGAGGAGCGACGGTGAGAACGCGCTTCGGACGGTAAGCAATATTCTCAGGAGCATAAGGCGCCGATGAACCGTCCGGAGCCGTGTAAGCTCGCATGAACGCAAAGTCGCCCGTGTGCCGGGGCCACTCCCAGTTGTCGACTTCGCCGCCAAAATTTCCTACGGAAAGTGGCGGAGCGAAAACGAGTCGAACGTCTCGAAGAAAGGTGTATAGGAAAAGTACGTACGTCTTTCCCGCAAACATTTCAGCGACTTCGGCCCGCCATCCAGGGTACTCCTTTTCGTATTGCAACTCCAGTTCTTTGCGCTTTCGTTCAATGACTCGACTTCGTTCGAGCGGAGACATTTCACTGTCGACGACTTGCAATACGGAATCCGACACATCGAAGTACTGTTGAGTAATGCGAACGGTGTAGTTGGGAGCGGGAATCTCCTCGCTTCGCGACCGCGCTTGAAAGCCAAGCTTCAGCAAATCGCGATCTGGGAGACTTGCCTGCTGAATCGCGTCAAAGGCACAATGATGATTGGTGATGATTAGTCCTTGATCCGAGACGAATGAACCGGTACAGCCATTCACTTTGCAGATTCCATCGACGAGACTGATTTGCTGCGGATTGAACACTTGGTCCGGTGTCAGCTCCAGCCCGCGATTCTGTAGGTTCAATCGACCGAGCTCGCTGATGGGATACATGCCTTCGTCACTCCTCAAATGGTTGGAAGATGCAAGCGATGCAAGCAACAGCGCCGGCACGACATACAATCGCTGCGGCAGGAGCCAATCGATCAGGGAAGCCATGTAAAGATCCTTCAACTCTTGGAATGGGTTCTCTTGTCTCCGAAGTAACGTCCGTCGCATCGCAACCGATCGGGGCGAGATTGGGCCGGCGGAAACATGCCAAATTTCGCGATCACGTGAGGCAGTTGATAATCGTACCGCTACTGGGGAGTTATGGAAAACGAGTGAAACGGAGCACTCGTCAGTAAACGATGTACTTGCCGTAGCCTCCCATATTTCTAGCCTTGAAGCGCAAGCTGCCCAGGCTACTTTTTCGCCGATCATTATTTTAATTGCGATTCGGGAACCATAATGCGCCAGGTTTCGGCTTCAAGCGAGTTTCCCGCGTATAATCAAACAGATTGTTTGGTCCATCCTTGAGGAGACATAATGACCTTGGCTATTCGAAACCCGATCCGCATGAGCAGAGCACTCGTTTTGCTATTCCCGTTGTTCATCCATACTGTGGTGGCTCAGGATAAGTCGATACTACAGACTCTTCAGTCCGGAAATCCGGACGATCAGATCGCGGTTCTCGCCGAGCTGAGTGAAGCTGACGATCGAGGCGCGGAGTATGTTGCCGCACTTGCCCCACTCTTGTCTGGGAAGAACAAGGATGTTGCCAATCTGGCCGCGGAGGTACTCGGGTGGATCGGACCGAAAGCAATGCCAGCCGCTCCTGCTTTGGTCGACAACATGGACGATTTGGTTGCTCTTACCAGCGATCGTGAGCAAGTGTGGATCACATTCAGTCGTGCCCTCTCTGGCATTGGCCCGGACGTTGTTCCGTATTTGATTGAGCGACTCCCGGAAGCGAATTTGGCTCAGTACTTAGGGATATGTGCTGCGTTGCATGATCTTGGAGACGCTGCGGCTCCAGCCGTACCTGCTCTGATTGCCAAGGCGGAAGGACGCGACAACACCATGGTATGGTCGGCATTGTACGCCATGGAACATGTTGGAGCTGCCGCCGAGCCGGCCATGCCGATGATCTTGGATGCGCTGAATAACGACGACTTTCAAATGCCGTTGATCGCTTGTCGCGTAATTGCATCCCTTGGGCCGAAAGCGAAAGACGCAAAGGCTCGATTGTACGAATTAGCCGGCAGCGAGGTGCCATCGACTTGCAGCCGCGCGGCGATTGCACTCGGAGCGGTCGGATTCACTGACGGCGATGATGAGCAGCTCCTGGGTGTTCTGGTCAAGTTGCTTCACAATCCGAATCAAGTTGTTCGTGAACGAGCGGTTCAGGGAATCGGCAAGCTCGGAAAAGCTGCGGCTCCCATCGTCGAGGAAGTCCGCAACGCGGCCATGAATCCGCAATTTGCTGGACGTTCCCAAGCTTGTTTGTCCTTGTGGCGAATCACCGGCGATGCCAAGGAGCCGTTGGAAATTTTGATCCGCTTGTTTGACTCGCTCGACCACGATTTGTATGCGATTGCAGCCGTAGGTGAAATGGGGAGCGATGCTGCAGGTGCTGTCCCTGCTTTGCTTGCTGCCATCGACAACGAGGATGAGTCCTATGCGATTGAGGTCCTCAAATCGTTGGCAAAAATCGGGCCGGGGGCAAAGGATGCCTTACCGAAGCTGCGAGAATTGTCCTCGCATTTCGATCGCGAAATTCGGACTTTGGCCAAGCAGGCCATCCGGACCATCGAGCCCCCTGCGGTCCCCTAGAGGTCTCAAGCGACTTCGGCTGTCATCGGCGTTTGAATGTACCCGTATCGCATGGCGTAATCGCGCCAAGCGTTCAATACATAGGCTTCCGTTTCGGCATCCAATTGATGCCGATTCGCTCGGTAGGACTGATTCTCAGATTGTCTTTTCACGAGCCTCTCGCGAATAACCTCGAAACCGCCCAATTCCAATTGATCGTAGATGCGTTTCATACATTGAACAGGCTCTTGAACGAAGTCTTCATATTTCACTTCGACCAATTGATTTTCGGGCAAGCCAGTTCGATGTTGGTCGAAGCCGCGATAGAGCCGCAACATGGATTCGATAATGAAATCGTCCAATTGTTCCTGAGCGATCGGCTTCTGGAATGACTGAGCATAAGCAAGCGCTCGCCACAAATGGCGGGTCGAGGGAAACAAATTGCGCGGATCGCGAACGATGTGGACGAACTTCGCGTCTGGGAAAAGCTCGCGTAAGACCCCCAATCTTCCCGTGTGCGGCGGACTTTTGAGAATCAGTTGCTTTTGATAACGATACGTCAAAACCTTTAAGAACCAAAGAAACGTCGCTTTCCAACGCTCGAGTTCCTTTGTACTCAGATCCTCCAAGTTCAGTGCGTCCATGACTGGCCAATCGCTGCTGGGAAAGGCGATTCTCGTGTAGGTCGTCGGTGCTCCGAGATTCATTAAAGCGAATTCATCTTCTTGTGGTAGGGTCCAGCCGGCCTTCATGTTGTCCATCGGCCTCCGCTCCGGAAGCAAAAAGCGACCGAACCGCTGCACCATCGATTCGGTCAGCAAAAAATGCCACGGAGCGAAACACTGATAGGTACTGGGAGATGCAAAACGATCATCCTCCTGAAAATACTCGTGGAGCATCGTCGTTCCACTTCTCCAATGTCCCAAGATGAACAAGGGACTATTCGAAATCTCGGTGGATGCGATGGCCCGTCCCTTCACGAGCTTTTGAACAAGAGCCAACACGTCCGTGACCGACGAAAAGAGAAAGACCGACAACGCGACGTGATACCGTCGAGGAGCAATCGAAAAACGATTACGCAACATCATTCGCCACAAAACCGGCGTCGTCATCCCATGCCAAAATCTGGGGGAATGAAGTGGGTAGCGGTGGAATTGACCACTGCTCGTCCCCTTCGCGGGGTCTGTTTCGGAAACAACGGACATGCCATTCGGCCTTTTCAACATGCCTCTCTACTCACCTTCGCTAGCATGACATCATGGTACCACAAACCGCTCTGGACTTCGACGCTTCCACTACGTTAACTTTCTCCAGAGTTTTACCATAGGCCAAATTGAAGCAGATTTTTTGAGTGCAGCGAACACCTGCATCGATTCATCGACCGCCAGCGCCAGCGTTCTCCGCACTTCGTAATTGACAACCCTATGTTGCATCGCTTCCAAGTCCTTCGCGAGTTTGTCTTTCCGGTTGGGATCATCGCGTGCATCTTCGTCATTCTCGTACCCTTGCCTGCGACGGTCATGGATTTGCTGGTCGCCATGAACTTCGCCATCTCCGCAATGATTCTTCTGACGGCTATTCAAGTGCGGGCGCCCGTCGAGTTTAACGTCTTTCCGGTTGTGCTTGTTTCGACCGTGATCTTTCGCTTGGTGTTGAATCTCGCCTCGACGAGAATGATCTTGACGCGGGCCGACTCCGAAGGCTTGTCGGCAGCCGGAAATGTGATTCGTGCATTCGGCGAATTCGTATCCGGCGATCGACTCGAAGTTGGATTGATCTTGTTCGCTATTATCTTCGTCATTCAATTTGTGGTCATTACCAAGGGGGCAACACGGATCAGCGAAGTCGCGGCGCGTTTCACGCTCGACGGATTGCCGGGGCGTCAAACCGCGATTGATGCTGACTTGAATGCTGGACTGATCGATCGCCAAGAAGCTTCCAATCGGCGAGAGAAGCTGGCGCTGCAAACGGATTTCTTCGGAGCCATGGATGGAGCCGGAAAATACGTTCGCGGTGATGCCGTGGCGGGAGTCGTCATCACATTGATCAATCTGATCGCAGGGCTTTACATCGGGTTGGTTCACGCTCGGATGGGAGTCGTTGAGGCAACAACGGTCTTCAGCAAGCTGACCATTGGGGATGGTCTTGTCTCCCAGATTCCATCGTTCCTCATATCCATGGCAGCCGCGATACTGATTACCAGAACTTCGCAGAAGTCAGATTTGTCCCTCGACATAATGAATCAACTGTTTGCACGGCCAAAAGTACTTTGGATCGCGGGCGGTTTCTTGTTGTTGCTGATCTTTACCAACCTACCTGCGATTCCCATGTTGGCTATCGGAGGCTCCTTGATTGCCTTTGGAGCACTTGGCAAACGCCTTGGCCTGTCGGGGACAGGAGGCGAACAGCAGAGGTCTGACGTCGGTTCCTTGTCCCCCAAGGTCAAAGCCCAGGATGGTTCGATTATCGAAGAACTGTTTTCTGTCGAACCCATCGAATTGGCGATCTCATCTTCGCTCCGCCCACTCGTCGATGGTGGTCCCAACAGTCCGTTGCTGGAGCGCCTGACCGAATTACGAAAGCGGTTCGTCGAAGATCTCGGAATCCTCATCCCTGCAATCAAGATCACAGATCGAATGGGACTTGCTGCCAATCGCTACCAAATTCGGCTGCGCGGAGAGTTGATTGCCGCAGCCGAATTGGATCCAACAAGATGGTTCGCCGCTGATTGTGGAAAGGCGACGGGTGAAATTGAAGGGATTTCCTCTTTGCATCCGGCAGACGGCGCGTCCGGCAAGTGGATCGATGCGGATCATCGAGCTCAAGCAATCGTCTATGGCTATCGGGTCCAGGATGGTACCACTGTCCTCGTCGAACATTTGTCGAACGCCCTGCGAACGTCGGCTCATGAACTGATCACCCGCGACGCAACCAAACAACTTCTGGATCAACTCCGCAAAGTCGCTCCGGCGATCGTGGAGGATGCCGTACCATCACGATGCAGTCTGGGTGAATTGCAAAAAATCCTTCGCAAGCTCGTTCGCGAGGAAATCCCCGTTCGAAACCTGCAGCAAATACTCGAAGCCCTCACGGACCATCCCGACGCGAACTCCTCGATCATCGATCGAACTGAATACGTTCGCAAAGCGCTATCGAGAACGATCACGCACCGATTCCGCGATTCGTCTGGAAGATTGGTTGCGATCAACATCGATCCTGATCTCGAAGATGAAGTGATCGCCCATTGTCGGTTTGACGGTGATCAATTCGAAACGAACTTCTCCGAGCCCGCCTTAGAACGTATCCGGTCGATCTTGAGAGCTCAATTAAAGTCATTTCGCGGATTAGACCATCGAGCGATCTTTGTCGTGACATCGCGTGGACGTCCGTACTTTCAAGCGATCACCTCAAAGCTTCAGTTGGATGTGATTATCCTATCGAATAGCGAGATTGAATCAGGAACAGCTATCGTCTCGCCATCCAACTTTGCGCAACCAGCATTGCTTGCTAGCTAAGACGTCAATTCCTATCGAGAATTTTTCGTTTTAACTCAACTTAGCTCGCTCGACGCATCGATAATAGCCGTTGCCCGTCATTTTCGAGTCCTTGAGTCGGATGACGAGTTTTCTGAAAAGTTCTGGAGAGGAGGTTGGGAAATCCATTTCTGGTGGACTATGACGTGCTGGAGAAGAACTTTCAGGTTCTTTGCTTTGGAATGCCATAGTCGCCAAGGCGAGAAGTTGCTAATTTGCGTTCCTGGATTCGGTTCCTCGGAACCAGTCTGTGTCAGAAACTTACAACGCCAAGGGATGGGTCCCTAGGTTGATAACCTCGACGGTATTTTTCATTCGTCCAGAGTAAAGTTCGGCGAAAGCGCCCTTGCCATAGCACTCACGGAGGTATGGATGGCAACGACGATCGATTCAGAAATCGACTTGCAGGAAGTTTGGAAGCAATTCAAAGCCAATCCCACGGTAGAGTTGCGAAACCGATTGGTCGAACAATACATGCCACTTGTTCGCTATAACGGAGAACGAATTCGCTCTCGTCTCCCGGAGGGGGTGGAACTCGACGACCTGGTCAGTGCTGGCATTTTCGGATTGATGGATGCCATCGACGCCTTCGACATGAGTCGCGGTGTCAAATTCGAAACGTACTGCGTGCCTCGCATTCGCGGTGCCATGCTTGACGAGCTTCGAACCATGGACTGGGTACCACGATTGGTCCGCAGCAAGGCCAGCAAGCTTGCCGAAGCTATCAAGGAACTCGAAAAGAGATATGGACGGTACCCGACCGACTCCGAGTTATCCGAGCATCTGGGAGTAACTGTGGATGACGTCGAGCGTCTCAAGAGCGATGCCGCTGCCGTGAATCTAGTCTCTTTGAACAAGAAATGGTACGAAACGGACAGCTACAAGGACGTCCGCGAAATCGACATTCTGGAAGACAAGAAGGGAGAGGATCCCACTCGTCGCATTCAGAAAAGCGATCTGATGCGATTGGTCACCAAGGGACTGAATCGCAATGAGCGACTCATCATCATCCTCTATTACTACGAGGAATTGACGATGAAGGAGATCGGCATGACGCTCGATTTGAGCGAAAGCCGCGTCAGTCAGATGCACAGCAGCATTGTGCAGCGTCTGCAGGGACAGCTTGGTCGTCGCCGCGTCGAGTTTGGCGGCTGAGCGGTATTGTCTAAATTCCAAGGCGTTGCACAAGCATTTCGTGAGACGTCGGATGGACTTGATTTCAGTACCATCCGATGTCTCACGAGTTCGGAAATAACGTTGGCCTCATGTCTATATCTGGCCAAACGCAATTAAGCGCTTTTGGGCTGACTCGCTTTGCTGAAACGACGTCGCAGTGCAATACCGCCGGAACTTGCAGTCAGCAGCAAACCGACCGCCATGGAGCTAGGCTCCGGAATCGAGGAAATCTCGAAGTTGTTAAAATAGATGTCGCGCTGCGAAAAGTTGCCTGCCGTAAAGTTGTAGACAACCACCGACGCAATTTCGTTCGCACTCGATCCCAAGGTCCGCCCAGCGAACGTTGATGCACCAACGGAGAGTGCATATCCGCCAGTTTTGTTCTCAAGTTCGAGCTTCACCTTAAATCCATCATCGGTGAAACCAACGCCGGTATCAAATCCAGCCACGCTATCAAAAATCTTGTAGCTCGATTCGCCGCCGGTAAAACGCAGCTCGGACACGATGGTATTGGAAGCGTCTCGAAACCGCACTCCGACAGATGCACCGATATCAATAAATCCATTATCGAAATCAAGTGAAATGGACTCTGTCTTCTTGCTAAGCGTTCAGCCCAAATCTGGAATCACCGAAGCCGTCGCTGTTGCGAGCTGACCGCTGTTCGCATAGAGCGCCCATGCCGGATTACCGGCGCCAGCTCCACTGCCGTCCCCATTGCTGCCCGAATTTCCAATAAAGCTTCCGTTTTGGCCTGCATCCCCAGAGGAAAACGTTACGGACCAAAGGTCAACGGTACCGGTCGGATTGCCATTAAAAAATCGATTCGCGTCCGGTCCAACTTTCGGATCTGCAAAAGCTGTGTAAGTGAATAGGTCGGCTCGCAGAGTCCCTTGGAAAGCCATGAGGAGTGCGAACACTCCAAATACGAAAGACTTCATAGACATTGATGACAGGCCTCGATCAATAGTGGAAGGTGATGACAAGAGTGGCGTGGGGATGTTGGAGGTCGGTAGAATGCTCCTATCCGATGAATTTATACCGAAGCCCCTATCCTTCCCAAAATACAGTCGGTTCGATTAGAGTCAATACTTGGGACGAAAAAAAACGAATTGTTGAGCTTAACTTCGAACCTTTTCAACTCAAAATGGAATTGAAGATGAGATCAGAAGGCTTTTCATTTAGGTACTCCAGCTTCGAAGCGCGGACCTTTCCGGTCTGTCACCGTGTCCAGCCAAATGCGGGCTAATCCTTGGAAAGTATTAACGCCGAGTACGGAGCTATGCTGAACTCGCCGCTGTAGCTTAAACCATCCCAAGCAATTGACTGAGCGGTAATATCCGGAGTGTAGTGATTGCCGAAGTCCGGAGAATAGCCGACCCAATCGCTGTTGAAGCGGACTTTCCACACCCCCGCATGAGGGCGTCCAATGCGGTAGTTGTGCTTCGTCTCGTCACGGAAATTGAGGATCACGATGACGTCGTCACCGTTCCCTCCCTGATCCCATCGATGGAAGGCAACGAGCTTGCCCGAATGATTGGTATGAAATACGTTGACGTGATGCCCTCGCAATCCTCGCGTTTGATTGTACCAATTCCTTCGCAGCTTCATGAGATCGGTGTACATTAAGCGAATTCCCGCGTACGTCGAATTCTTCGACCAATCCAGCGGGTCCGTGTCCTGGAACCAACCATCTTCAAGAAACTCTTGGCCCTGAAAGATCATAGGAATTCCTGGAGAAGTCATGACAAGAACGGCACCCAAGGTGGACCGCTTCTTCGAAAACCAGCTTCCCGCGTTTCCAGGCCAAATCGTTTCAGGAACGCGACTTCTCCCGTTGGCGACTTCGTCGTGACTTTCGGTGTAGATCACTCTCTGAAAGGCATCGCCGTTGAATTTGAACTGAACGGCATTTCGAACATCATTCATATTTCGATCGTTGTCACTGAACGTTTCAATCGCTTCGCGAACGGGATGCACGAACGAAGCATTCCACTGCGAGTCGAAACCAGCCCCACCTGCGCCTGTGGTTTTGGTAATCCACTCGTTGTCTTGCAAATCTTCCGCAATGGAAATCTTCCAAGGTTGGCTAGCGTTGATCTCGTTGTTGACCCACTGCACCAGCGACCATCCATCCGGCAATTCTCCACCGGAATAAGATCGCATGTTGAGAACCGAATCCCAACGCAACCCATCCATTCGGAACTCGTGCAGCCACATCATGGCGTTGTCGCGAATGTACTGCCGAACTTCTCCACGACCATAGTCGTGGCCGCGTATCTCCCCAAGGTGTCACGGATCGCTGATCTTGGTAGAAGAAGATTCCGCCTTTATCCCCTTGATGCCATCCATCAAATCGCCATAGCTCCATATCCGTCGGGCCCCAATGGTTGTGAACGATGTCGAGCAAGACGGCCATGCCGCGCTGATGAGCTGCGTTTACAAAAGCTTTCAACTCATACGGACCCCCGTAGCTTTCCTCCACGGTGAATGGGTAACTCGGGTTATAGCCCCAGGAGTAGTCCCCAGGAAACTCGTTCACGGGCATCAATTGGATGGCATTTACTCCGATGCCCTGCAAATAATCGAGTTTGGTCATGGCGCTTGCAAAATTTCCTGGCCGACCACCTGGATCATCCACGAACGTTCCAACATGCATCTCATAAATGATCATCTCGTTCCAAGTTGGCGTCTGATAACCACCTTCATTCCAAGAATAGGAGGAATCGAAAATGACCGAGTTTCCCACGGAATTGGTGACTTGTTGTTCACGGGGGTCAATGCGCCACAGAGTTTGATTCCCGTTTCGAATGACATATTTGTACTGCTGACCAGGATGGGCATTGCGATAATCGATGGACCAATGGCCGTTTCCTTCACTTTGAAGCGCCGCAACCGATCCGTTCCAACCGTTAAAATCGCCTGCAACATGAACAGAACTAGCGAACGGTGCCCAAACACGAAATACCGTTCCATGGTTGTGAGGTATGGCCCCCATGCCACCAAGCGATGCAGGCTGTGTCTGTAATTGCACGCCCAATCGAGCAATCACCGTCGATGGTGCATACAAGCCAATGAAATATCGCCCCGAAAGCAGTCGCGGATTCGACCGATTCGAGATCGAAAAACCTTTGGAGATGGAATTGGGCAAAAATCAATGATCGTATTGCGTCGCCGTCGGCAAGCTTCCATGACGAACGTATACCTCCGGCTGCCCGCTACCGACAAGAACCCCTCGATTCAGTAGCAAGGTCGAGTCCCAGTCCCGAACGTCGACATAAAAATAGACCCACTGTCCAGCAGGTATCGAACCTTGCCATGTGCCGCCACTCTGCAGTTCCACTTGGGCTCGAAGTCCAGCCATAGGAATTGCAAGAAAAGTAACAACACAGATCAGGAATCGAATACGATTCCGAACTTGCGGCTCAATTCGCAGCGGGAAACTCATCGGTCGAAGGTTCCAAGAATAGGATGAAACAGCGGGAACAAGTCGATAGAGGGAACGCAGGCGAACCAAGCCTACGTGCGGTGAGTATGATTTACCTTATAGACACGACAAGTGCTTGTCAATGATTGCGATGGTCAACGTTCGCCAAGATGCACGATGTGATAACGATTGACCTCGAAAGGACCGTCAATTCTCACATCCCGTCCCAGCCATCGGACTTCGATCGCTGGCAACTGATCGAGCATACCCAAATAGAATAGGATGCGATGATCATTCGACGAGAGATAGCTATAGTGAGGGTTCACTTCCCTACGCATGGACCTACCATCAACCGACACAGAAATGGTTGGTCCAACGATCAACCGTCCGCTGGCATCTCGAATATCCAAGCCAATCCAATTCCCCGACGGCACGCATTGGTTGAGCAAGACGTTTGCCTGAGCGTCGCGATTGACGATGACCACATTGGTGCGACCGTCATTGTTGATATCGCCAAAAATGGCGGCTCTGCTGGTCGCAATCTTCGCCGCATCTCCGCTCTCGTGGGAGGCGACAGGAGCGAAGGTCCCATTGGGGCTGCCTCGCATAACCAGGTTCGGCTCGGCAAATGCATCACCATCGATGGGCTTGTCCGGCAAGGTAACTCGACCGTTTGCAATGAAGATATCCAAATCTCCGTTTAGATTGAAGTCGTGCAAGCCGACCCCAAAACGTGTAAGTGCCCTCGAATGGAGCGCGAGCCCGCGCTGAGCCGTTGTGTCCACGAAGTACTTTCCTCGGTTCTCGTAGAACGAATCGGATTGGCCCACCAAATTGACAACCAAGATGTCAGCGAGCCCGTTGCCTGAAAGGTCCGCGACACAGGTTCCCATTCCAGCTTTGACCTGCCCATCTCGATCTACCGCGCAACCCATTTGAATGGCTTGGTTCTTGAAGTTACCCGAGCCGTCATTCATCCAAAGGAGATTGTTGGACATGTCGTTGGCAACAAAGATGTCGATCGCTCCATTGCCATCGAAATCCGCCACCACCACGCCGAGTCCATTTCCTTGCCCCGTGGAGATACCCGATGTACGTGTCGCATCGAGGAACGTCCCGTCGCCTCGATTCACATACAAAACATCTTGTGCCGGTTTGTTGTAGGACTGGGGACTACAATAGTCTGACTGGCCAGTGTTCTTGAAACATTTCACGTCACCATCGAGCGACCAATCCACATAGTTGCAGACATACAGGTCAGGGTGCCCATCCCCGTTGACATCCAAGAATGCAACCGAGGTCCCCCAATTCGCATCTCCGACCCCTGCCATCTCCGTGACATCTTCAAACGTTCCGTCCCCGTTGTTTCGAAGCAACACGTTCGGGCCAACGTTGGTAATGTACATATCGGCGAATCCATCGCCATCGTAATCGCCAACAGCAACTCCCATTCCGTATCCATGGTCGGCCGTCCAAGCTTGCCCTGCGACCTGAACCATTCGCTGAGCATTCAGATTTCGATAGAGCTGATTTCCGTAACGTTGATCGTTGGTCCGATCCAGCAGACCACCTTGGACAAAGATGAGATCGGAGAAGCCATCGTTGTCAAAATCGACCAACCCCCCTCCACCGCCGACAATCTCTGGAAATAAGAATTCGGACTTGTGCCCTGAATGAAAAGCGAAATCGACCCCAAGCTTCTCTCGCTCATCCTTAAACCAACCATGATTCGAGTTGCCCGTTTCGACTCGATCTGGCTCAGCAACCTTTCTCGAATCGCAGGCCGATGCCAACAACATGGTCAGCAGGAATGAAACGAAGATTCCGTACGGACGGATACAACCGAGAGATTCTGCGATACGGGTAGCTGGTCGCTTTGAGATACGATTGCACAACATGCATGAATGACTAGGGCTGCGGTTTGCTCGGCGTCGTGCCAGATGACTTCAATTCTAACTGGAACGCTTGAATTTTCTTTAGCAAGTTTGCGTCCTTTACATCTTCCTTGCGAATCTGCGAAAGAAAAGACAATGCCTGCGTTGAATCTCCTCCCTCTTGTGCGATCACGGCTCTCGCGAATAGATAGTACGGGTTGGATTGATATTGCGGATCGAAAGCACTCAATCGCTCCGCTGCTTCATCGATGCGATTCATTTCAAGAAGCAAATAGATCAACCTCCACTCGCACATTTCGACGGATCGCGTCATGGAAACAGCAGTGCGG
Organism: Pirellula sp.; assembly: GCA_037440405.1. Taxonomy (GTDB): domain Bacteria; phylum Planctomycetota; class Planctomycetia; order Pirellulales; family Pirellulaceae; genus JANMGV01. The sequence continues at coordinate 71,599 of JBBIUE010000015.1, forward strand.
TAAGCTTCCAACGCCTCAATTCGCCGCGCTTGAATCTGACGTATTTGTCCGCGAGCGTCGTGTGGTTCCCAGCGTTCCGGCCGCAACTCGCTCGCTCTGGTGACCGAATTCAAAGCCTGCCCCAGATACTCCGGCCCGAATCGCGTCGATGCCAGCAACTGCATGTTCCCTAAATTCATCCAGGAATTGAAATCTCTCGGGGAGACCTCAACCGCTTGACTCGCGTTGCGCAGCGCTGTCGATAAGTCTCCTTTGCGAAGATACGAACTGGCCAACATGCCAAAATCGCGATGGTCGGCTCGCCCCGCTTCAACAATTTTTTCAAACATGGGTATGCAAGCGTCGAACATGTTGCGGCGAAACAAAGCGCTCGCCTTGATTCTTTCTGCCGTGATCCCGACTTCGTATTGTTGCAACTCAGCTTGCCAAGAGTCCGTCCACTCCGGGCGACTCGCATGCTCGTCAAGGTACAATCTCGCCTCGTCCTCTCGACCCAGTTGTCGAAGAATGGATCCCCTCAAGAATCGAGCGTAGGCCTCATTCGGATGCTGCTCGAAGTCATGCTTCTCCAATTGCGCCAATGCCGGTTCTAATGCTCCTTTGAGCATGAGTGCTTTGGCACGAACGAGCGGAACCGTCAAATCTCTCGGAGCATGCATTTCGGAAGTGCGCAGTAATTCGATCGCTTCTTCGTACTTGCCTTCGTCTAGCTGGAGCAGCGCCGATCGCCAGTAAATTGGAGCAAAGGTCGACTCGAGCCTCCGGCACTCAGAAAGATCCTCGGATGCCTGTTCGATTTCACCCTGCTTCAGATAACACAATGCCCGGAGATATCTCGGCTTGATCGATTTCGGCTTGCCCTTCAAATACTCCGTGTACGTCTGAATCGCGAGATCCACGAGTCCGTTCGCATGGTAAGTCATTCCAAGACGCAGAAAATCCTCATCATTCCGCTTCGACTGTCTACACGATCGCACTAACGACGCGACTGTCTCGACGATTTCTGCATCAATCCCAGAAGTTTCAACGAGCTCGGGGACATGTCTCGTGTTCGAACTCCAAATCCAACCACGACCAAACCAAAGCAACGTTGCCGCTGCAATAGCAATCCAAATCGCGTTCTCTCTGAGAATGAACCAAAGCTTGCCCATTGGACGTATCGAGCACTCGCGAAGGAATTGCATGCCTTACATTGGTAGTACAGGCCTGCATAGTAACAAAAAAGAACACCTTGGCAAATTGCTCAAGGTGTTCTTGCGTAAAATTCAAATTGGTAGTGGACGAACCGTCTAACTGCGAAGCTTACGACGTCGCTGAACGTAACGGCCGAAAGCGACGGTTCCAAGCCCTAGAAGCGCCATCGAGCTGGGTTCAGGAATCGCCGCCAGTCGGTCAACTCGCAGCGTCACTGTTCCCGTACTGATGATCGCATCCGCAGCATTTGGATTGTCCTCGAAATTATCAAAAAAGTGCAGATTAATGAACTGCCCAGGGACGTCGAAATCCAATGCCAAACCGATCAAATCAACGACACCTCCACTGCTGACGTTCTCATTCGCGACAGGGCCACCTGTACCGGAAGCTGTTAAAAAAATCGGAGCCGGCGGATTGCCGTCAAACCGAATAACGGCCTCATTCCCCCAACTGGCACCAACCGTTGAAAACGTGTAGTCCCAACCAATCCCAATTACCCGGTAGTTGATAAATCCGGCTCCCAAGTCAACGCTCAAATTGACGTTGTCAGGATCATTCTCAAGATCCATGAACGCAATTCCAGAGACGTCCACGACGACGTCTACAATGTCGGCTTGCGCTCGAGTCGCAAAGCCCAGTGTCGCTAGCGCGCACACAAGAAAAAACCATTTCTTCATAGATGCTCTCTCCTTCTGACAGAATGGTCCCCATGGCGATTCAATGCTGATGGCACGGAAATCATGCTGGTCCATCCGACCGCCGAATTGGACCGCTAGGGGAAATAACAAAATGAACACATGTGCGGCCTTAAACGGCAAAGCGGGTGTAATCTCTCTGGTGCGCTCGAAGTAAGGGGAATTTGGGCTGGGAATGGG
>JBBIUE010000016.1:0-70942 GCA_037440405.1 Pirellula sp.
AACGGCGAAATTATTTGCCAGAAGGATGCTTTTCTTTGCGGAGCGAAAGGCATTGAGATTTCTATTGCTTTCCAGAAGAAAATCGCGACGGCACTTTTTGGCGGTGAGGGCTTCATCATGCAACGACTGCGCGGCGACGGAATCGCTCTGGTCCATGCGAGCGGGACGATGGTGCATCGAGTACTCTCGACTGGTGAACGACTGCGACTGGATACTGGATGCTTAATGGCAGTGGGGCCATCGGTACATTACGACATCGAGTACGTCGGAGGAATTAAGAATGCGTTGTTCGGTGGAGAAGGTCTGTTCCTGGCAACATTGACCGGCCCCGGTCCGATTTGGCTCCAAAGCCTGCCATTCTCGCGCGTTGCGGGACGAATCCTGCGTTCGGCTCGAGGTATAGGTGGCAAAGAAGAAGGCTCGGTACTCAATCATCTCGGTGGAATTGGCAGCTTGTTCATGGGAGATCGCTCCTGAACTGCCACATCGAGCTTCAACTTGGTCATTCCGGTGTAGAACGTTTGGAGTAGTCGTGAATCCTCACCAACGAGTGCTTTATCGCGGAAAGCGATTCAACGTTGAAGAAGTCTATCAGAGATTGCCTGACGGAACCGATGTCGCTCGAGATGTCGTTCGGCATCCAGGGGCAGCCGTGGTCCTCCCCTTGGTCGATGCAGAGCACGTTTGCTTGATTTATTGTTTTCGTCCTGCGGTCCAGAGCTGGCTGATCGAGTTGCCCGCGGGAACGTTGGAGCCGAACGAACCTGCAGCCATAACTGCTGCTCGGGAACTGACTGAAGAGACGGGTTACGTTGCGGGTGCGATCCAACACCTACACACATTTGTCATGTCCCCTGGCATTTTGGATGAGCGAATGCACTTCTATCTTGCAACCGACTTGCGGGAAGGGAATCCGGAGCGCGAGACCGGCGAGCAAATCGAGAACTTGATCTATTCTTGGTCAGAGGTTGATCGACTGCTCCGAGACGGCAAAATATTGGACGCGAAAACGCTGGTTGCTCTCCTATGGTACCTCCGATATCGAGCGTATGCGTGAGATCAAGTTCGCTCGGCCGTCGGCACCGCTCGGACGCCGTTAGACCTCCATTCGTTTTGGCTTCGTTTGGTCAGCCGGCCTGAACATGGCCGTCGGTCGAAATGTAAGCTTCCGCGAGTAAGTCGGCGGCTTGTTCGATTTCGGCATCCGTGCTGAACATGCCAAGGCTGAGATTGATGGTGTTAGCAGCTTCCTGGGGTAGGACGCCCATCGCTGCCAGCGTCGATGAAAGACCTTGAAAGCTATCCGAACTCCCATGGTGTCCGAGCGGGCCAGCACAAAGTTCTGAAGCTCGGCGAAGTAATTCAACCGCTCGGCGATCGGGAAACACCAAGCTCAGCGTATTGGGAAGCCGCGGAACTTGGTTCGAGTGAAGTTTAAGCGCACAGGGTAGACGTGATTCGAGCAGGTGGAGCAATCGGTCGCGTTGCTCGGTCATTTGATCTGCAAGGTCCTGTTGAGCGCGAGTCAGCAGTCTCGCTGCTTGACCGAAACCGACGATGTTGGCGACGTTGATCATTCCCGGACGCAGACCTCGTTCGCGCCAATCGCCGTGCATCCACGGATACAATTCGATTCCCTCGCGAACATAGAGTGCGCCAACTCCTTTGGGGCCATACATTTTGTGACCGCTGATCGATAACAGATCGACTCCGAGCTGGTCGATGCCACAATCGATCTTGCCAGCGGATTGAACTGCATCCGAATGGAAAAGGATGGGCGAATCCTCGAGGACTTCAGCGAACTGCAGGAGCGGTTGAATGACACCGACTTCTCCATTGGAATGAGCAATGCTGACCAAACGAGTGTTTGGACGCAATGCATCCTCGAAGCGATGAACAGAAATGATGCCCTGGCTGTTGCAGGGGACTCGCGTCACTTCCCAACCGTGTTGTTCGAGCCACGCGACCGTTCGCAAAACCGAAGCATGCTCAATGGTCGATATGAGAACATGGGGTCTTTGGACTTCGGATGAAATCGATTGGATGTAGGATGCCGCCCCGAGGAGTGCTAGGTTGACACTCTCGGTGCCCCCCGATGTGAAGATGATCTCGCTGGCATCACATCGCAAGAACGACGCGACGAATCCGCGTGCGTCCTCGATTGCTTCACGGCTAACTCGACCTAGCCAATGGGGATTCGCTGGGTCAGCAAATCGTTCCCCAAGATATGGTATCATGACATCGCGAACGCAACCGGCCAAGGGAGTGGTCGAATTGTAATCGAGATAGATCAAGCCCATAAACACACGCAGACGGTTTCGCAATCATTGAAATAAGACGAGCGGCAGTTAAAGCTGTGCCAATCTAGTTCCATCGTGTGAGCGAGAGATGCTAGTCTCCTCCCTCATTGACGTTGCTGGTTGGTTAGTGTTCACCTTCCGATCGTCTATTGTTAATGCACGATACTTCACACTAGTTACTGGCGTTCGAACGGAACGCATTGCGGAAGGTGGGAGAGGAGCGAATCTCGAACATGCGGTTGAAGGAGCTCGAAGAATAGGGATTGTTCCGATTGTAATTCCTGATCAAACTCCATCCGAGTGAATGCGTATCGTCTTTGAGAGTCCGTCTCATTGGGCATTTCGCCGAAAACGGGATGAAACACAGGGGGCAGACATGATGATTTCCGTGATCATACCTGTACTGAATGAGTCTCCAACCATCGCATCGGTGATTCGTTTCGTGCAACAATCTCCGCTTGTTAGCGAAGTGATCGTTGTCGATGATGGCTCTTTGGACGATACGCCTGAGTTGGCAAGAGCTGCAGGAGCGCGCGTCATCACCAGCACGCTGATGGGTAAAGGCGCGTCCATGGAAGACGGAGCATGGGCCGCTTCGAATGAAGTCCTTTTGTTCCTCGACGGCGACCTTTCAGGGCTCGATCCGCAGTTGATTGAGAAAATGACGTCGCCTATCCTTGTCGATCGAGCGGATTTTGTGAAGGCAAAATTCTCGCGGAGCGCAGGACGAGTAACCTTGTTAACGGCCAAACCCTTACTTCAGACGTTCTTCCCAGAGCTTACTTGGATTGATCAGCCTTTGGGTGGCATCGTGGCGGTTCGCCGGTCCATTCTTCGCAATCTACGAATGGAAACAGACTACGGAGTTGATGTCGGAATGTTGCTCGACATTGCTGCAATGGGAGCCGCGATCGAACAAGTGGACATTGGATTTGTTCACCACGACAATCAGCCGCTTCATGTACTTGGCGACATGGCCAAGCAAGTCGTTCGGGTCATCTTGCAACGCTCAGGCACCTATGGGCGGCTCGATCTTGAGCAGATCCGTGAAGTCGAAGAAGTCGAGCGCCATTCGCAAGCAGAGCTCTCCATGGTCTTTTCCCAAATCGGCAAGCCCCAGCGACTCGCCTTGTTTGATATGGACGGAACGTTAATACGCGGTCGATTCGTTGTCAACTTGGCTCAGCGAGTCAATAAGATGAGAGAGCTTGATTCGCTACTCGATCACCCGACCCTATCCGCAGAGGAGCGTACGCATCGGATTGGTCGAATCTTCGTTGGTGTATCGAAGCAAGCCTTTGAAGAAACGGCACGTAGCATACCGCTCATGCCGGGAGCTACCGATTTGGTCATTGCTCTTCGACGTGCGGGTTATCAAGTCGGTATTGTTAGCGACAGTTTTCGAGTCGCGACGGAAATCGTCCGACGTCGCATCTTCGCTGATTTCAGTCTGGCTCACCTGATGCGCTTTCGACGCGAGATTGCCACAGGTGAATTGACGATTTGTCCGGCAATGACGCACGCGAATGGATGCAAGCAACATCACATTTGCAAGATGAATGTGCTCTATCACCTGTGCGAACAACTTGCTATCTCCCCGGAACAGGTCCTCGCAGTCGGTGATAGTGCGAATGACTTATGTATGTTGCGGATTGCTGGCATCTCTGTCGCGTTTCAGCCAAAGTCTGCCGATCTCGAAGCGGTTGCGAAATATCGAGTCGACGGAAGTCTTGCCGAAATCAATCGTTTTCCGATGGAAACGAATCGCGATACGAACCCGCACGCTGACCGTCTGAACAAATCTGAGTTGTCGCCTTAGCACGTTACTCATATCGGTGGGCGACGAGTGACTGCAGATTTGCAATTCATACGCAAATCACCAGATCATCGGCATGATTCGTCGTCTAGCCAACACAGTAATTCCGATTCGAGATTGATATTGACTCATGCTCTTTCCTTGATTTATTCTGCGAACCGAAAAGAGCAGTCGTGCTTTCGATCGAGTTGACTTGCATGTGGCGAATTTCGTGCGCCGCATGTTCATCGTGCCGGCGGTACAAACTCCGAAGATTCTATTCATGGGTAGAGCAGCTATGACCTACGTGGCGTATGGTGTTGAGCCTGACCGTCGAGCGACTTACGAATTACGTCAGTCGCGTTATCAAGCGATCGGAGAATCCGTCGCAGAGGAAGTCAGGAGACGCGGAGCGAGCAAAGCCAATAAATTATGTTTGTTGGATATCGGAGTCTATGACGGTGTTTCTCGAAGATACATCGAAGCATACCCAGAAGCGCAAGCCATCGACTTTGAAGCAGTTGATATCTATCCGAAGGGAGTCGAGTTTGTCTATAAACACGAGGATTGGAAGCACCATGAATGCGATTTGCATGCCGGTCTCCAAGGCTTGCCGTCGTCTCAATACGACATCGTGATTTGTGAGCAGGTGCTCGAACACCTCTATCAAGTGCAACCAGCCATTCATGACATGGTCCGTGTACTAAAACCTGGAGGTCTGTTGATTGTTGGCGTTCCGATCTTCCCGGAAGGCGTCCAATACCTGCGTCGCCATCTGGTTCCCGTCATGGACCGCCTGTTGAAAGTAAAAAAGGTTCGTGGCCATGTGCAAGCTTGGTCGCTTCGAACGTTCCGTCGGGAGTGGAAGAATTGTGCGAGTGTCCGATTTGAGACTGCTCGCGGATTCCGAATCATATCAGGCGGAATTCTTCGACCGCTCGAGTTCACCAAGTCCTGGTGGAAGTTGAATCGGACAGTGGGAGCCATGGTCCCGGGACTTTGCACCGAGGTCCAGTTGCTCGGTCGAAAAGTTGCGTAAGCAAGGCCGAATGTTGTGGTACGTGAGAAGGCGTGACCACAAGATTCACCGCAGACCCAAAGTCAGGTCACTACAGTTTCCAGCGGATGGACTCCTGGAAAGGCTGTCGAACTCGGGCAAACGACCAATCGCGGTTCACGCCAAGATCGGTTGGACCACGCTACCATGCACGTCCGTTAACCGATAGCGACGGCCTTGAAATCGATAGGTCAAACGCTCGTGGTCAATGCCGAGCAAGTGAAGTATGGTCGCTTGGAGGTCGTGAATGTGTACTCCATTCTCGATGATGTTGTAACCGAATTCGCACGTGCGACCGTGAACCATCCCCGGTCGTATACCGCCACCCGCCAACCACACGGTAAAGCATCTTGGATGATGATCGCGACCGAAGTTCGCTTGAATTTTTCCTTGGCAATAATTGGTTCGACCAAACTCACCGCCCCAGACGACCAGTGTTTCTTCCAACAATCCCAGCCGTTTTAGGTCCTTGACGAGTGCGGCAGCCGGTTGATCGGTTTCACGGCAAAGCGTCGGCAAGGCTCCCGGCAAACCGCCGTGGTGGTCCCAGTCCTGGTGATACAACTGAATGAATCGAACTCCCCGTTCTGCAAGTCGGCGGGCGAGCAAGCAATTAGCGGCGAAGGTTCCAGGATTCTTCGCGTCGGGGCCATAGCTCTCAAAGACGGATTCAGGTTCATCCGAAAAATCACTTGCATCGGGAATGCTTGACTGCATGGCAAAAGCCATTTCGTAGTGCTCGATGCGATTTTGAATTTCGGGATCGGGGGTGTTCGATAACTGATGTTCGTGAAGTTCCTTCAAACGATCCAGCATGAGTCTGCGGCTCTCCATCGACACTCCCTCGGGATTGCGGAGGTAAAGGACAGGATTCTTAGCGGCTCTCAGAAGCACCCCTTGGTGTTTGGCCGGCAAGAATCCGCTTCCCCAGAGATGTGCTCCAAGTGGCTGCCCCCCCTTGTCTTTGGTGATCAACACGACGAATGCGGGGAGATTCGCGTTCTCGGTACCCAAACCGTAGCTCAGCCAAGCGCCCATGCTGGGACGTCCGGCGAACTGTGCCCCTGTTTGAATGAAGGTTACACCTGGTCCATGATTGATAGCCTCCGTGTACATCGATTGAATGATACAGAGTTCCTCGGCAACGGACGCAGTATGAGGAAGCAAGTCGCTGAACCAAGCACCATGTGAGCCATGTTGTTGAAAACGAAAGGGGCTTCCGACGAGAGGAATCGATGATTGATTGCCCGACATCCCCGTCAATCGTTGGCCGCCTCGCACGGAATCTGGGAGCTGTTCGCCATGCCGTTCCTTGAGCAAGGGCTTGTAATCGAACAAATCCAATTGCGAAGGTCCACCGGACATAAATAAGTAGATAACCCGTTTCGCGCGCGGCGCGAAATGCGGAGCTGACAATGCCGCGGTCGCGTCCGACGCTAAACCGGATTCGCTCAAGAGCTCACCCAAGGCGATCGATCCTAAACTGATCCCGCTGGTTTGGAAAAAGCTTCGGCGGGTCAGAGAAAAGTCCGGAAGATCATGACTGTTCATAGTCTGCCTCTGCGTCATCGTTTCACCACCGCTTCATCGTGAGCAAAGAGCATCTGGACGAACGTGGTGTAGGCGGCCAACTCAACGATATCGATGCTATTATCCCGAGGGACGACTCCAATCGACGTATAGCGATCAGCAGCGTTTCGATCACGCTCAAAAACTTGTCGTTGCTCCTGCAGCAATCGGGACACGATGTCGATTTCCCCTTCCGAAGGAAGTCGGCTCAGACAAGCAAGAAATGCTTCCTCTACTCGACCTTTCTGATCAAGGTCCGGATTCGAGCAAAGTCGCTCCGCGAATTTGCGTGCCGCTTCTAAATGTTGCACGCCATTGAGCAATACCATCGCTTGCAAGGGAGTGTCGGTCCGTTCTCGCTTGGCAATGCAAACAGCTCGCCGGGGAGCATCGAAAGTGAGCATGGCAGGTGGGGGACTTGTACGTTGCCATCTCGTGTAAAGGCTGCGGCGGTGGGCACCGCTTCCGGAGCTGACCGTCGCAGGCCGAAATGCTTCCGTCATTTCAAAAGGGTAGACTGGCGGACCACCAATGGACCGATCCAACAATCCCGATACCGCCAACGCTTGGTCGCGAATCATCTCAGCAGACAATCGAAATCGAGGTCCGCGAGCCAGCCATTCGTTTTCGGGATCATCGATCATCGATTCACGATCACTGACACTTCTCTGTCGATACGTCTCGCTCATGACCATGATCTTGAGCAATCGCTTGATGTCCCAGCCGTGGTCGATGAAATCGAATGCTAAGCGATCGAGGACATTTTGATAAATTGGCTTCGAACCTTGGCTCCCAAAATCTTCAGAAGTTCGTACTAAGCCCATTCCAAAAATGCTTTGCCAGAATCGATTCACAGTCACTCTGGCCGTAAGTGGATGCTGAGAAGAGGTCAACCATTTCGCCAAGCCTAATCTGTTCTTCGGTAGGTCATCAGGCATGGGTGGAAGGAAAGCGGGAGTTGCCGCTTCCACGGCATCACCACGCTTGTCGTACTCGCCTCGAACTAAGATAAAGGCGGGTTTGCTCTTCGGCAACTCTTCCATCACCATCATCTCGGCGATCGCGTCCTGAACACCAAACAGTTCCAGCCGTGCCTTTTCCAAATCGCTCAGGTGTTGCCGCCAAACTTCATCTTGCCGTTCGAGATAGACGTTATATCGCTGATCTCGGCTGGTCGCATCGAGAGAGCGATGAGCGAATGTGACGTTCGACTGACTGGCTTCAGAATCGAACAAGGATAGGACTTCCAATTCAACGAGGCGCGACTGGAAGACGCGGAACTCATCGATCTTGCCTTTTTTCAAGCCCCGATCTCGAAATCGCTCACCGATCGCGATGTTGTCTCCGCCGCCGCCGGTGATCTCTTTGGTCAGCGAATCTTTGACGACCTCGGTCGAAGCTAACTTCCCATCAATGTAAATGCTGAGACCGCTGGCCCGACTGCTTCCGTCATATGTTACCACGACGTGATGCCAATCGTTCGTCGTCAACACGTCCTTCGACGCAATCGAAATCGCGTTGCCCGGCCAAAAATGGATCAGCGACCACTGTAATCGGCCGTCGAGAATCAAGAGCTCATAGCCGCGACTGGCAGCATCCGTCCAAGCTCGCGAACGGTGAAATACGACCGCACGATCGTAGTGGCTGGGAATCGAAAGCCAAAGCGAAACGGAGAAAGCTTGATGCCTTCCGAAGTTCCCGATCGACAAATCCACGGGATCATCGCCGGTGAATTCTACGGCCTTGCCGAAGCGACCATCCACCAGCTGATTCTCACCACGCAAGAAAGCTGGTTGATCTTCTCGAATTTGATTTGTAAAACGGTCGCCGGCAATTTCGTCGAAGGATAATCGAGCGATTTCGTTGGCTTGCGCGAGTGATAACCATGACGCTCCGCGAGGGTCAGAACTTGTTGAGATCGTTTCCTCGGCCTGTTCCGAAGAATGGCTTGGCCTTTCATCCCTCAACCTCTCATCAAACGATGAGCGGCGTTCTGCTCGAATTTGCTCGCTGCGTTTTTCTAGCTCACAGACCGCCTTCTGCAGCTCGTTGCATCTTGCTTCTTCGATTTCACTGGGAAGTGCGAGCGTCGGCGTTGGTGGCGACAAAGTGAAATAAGAATAAAGTCCGGCCTCGTCGATGTTCTGGAACATCGCGAACAATCCGTAATAATCTCGCTGCGTGATCGGGTCGAACTTGTGATCGTGGCAACGAGCGCACTCGAAGGTCAGTCCAAGGAAGGCCGTCGCAAAAGTCTGAACTCGGTCGCAGACGTATTCCACTCGGTATTCCTCTTCAACGCTTCCGCCTTCCGCTTCCTGCTGATGCAATCGATTGAAAGCGGTCGCGAGAACTTGATCGCGCGTCGCATGAGGCAGCAAATCACCTGCAAGCTGCCAAGTGAGAAACTGATCAAACGGCATATTCGTCTGAAAAGCTTGGATGACCCAATCTCGCCATACCCAAACGTCCCGATCACGATCAACTTGAAATCCAAAGCTATCTGCGTAGCGGGCGACGTCGAGCCAATCGGTTGCCCAGCGTTCTCCGAAATGTTCAGACTGAAGCAAACGATCGACCAGTCGTTCGTAAGCGTCCTCCCGGTCGTCGGTGATAAAGGCGCGGACTTCTTCTGTGGAAGGCGGCAAGCCTGTCAAATCGAAACTGAGGCGCCGGATGAGGGTTTCCCGACTCGCCGTTTGCTGGGGCTGTTTGCCTCGCCGCTGCAATTCCTCGCGAATCGGAAGATCGATGAAATCACGGGATGGCTGGTCCGAATGGACTGGTACAAGTGGTTCGAATGACCAGTGCTGCTCATACTCCGCACCTTCAGCAATCCATCGCCGGATGAGTTCGGCTTCTTGTTCCGAAACCGGAGGCAATTTCGCATGGAGTGGCGGCATGCGAACCTCCTCATCCTTGCTTGTGATTCGAACCAACAACTCACTGTGTTCAGGTTCTCCAGGAACGATCGCGGAAGCAGCAATCGCCGAATCTCGTATATCGAGTCGCAAGTCCGCCTCGCGACGATTCGCGTCCGGACCATGGCAGAAGAAGCATTTGTCAGACAGGATGGTTCGAATATGCCTGTTGAATGAAATGCGCTCTGAGGGAACGATCGGGTCGGACGAATCCTGGGCAACCGATGCGGTACTGATCGCTAGTTGTGCCCAAGCCACGAGAAGTGCGGTTTTATGTTGAAAGGCGCCTCGAAGTGATCGGACCATTGGCGGGAGGTTTAGCGGCAAAGGTGGGATGGAGAGATTGATCAGTCTGTTATCTATTCTATCTTAGCGACGCTTTCTGCGAATCTTCCGAGGTGTTGGGACGCAATGGAAACGCTTCGATATTGGAAATCTTCACCGAGAATCGCAACAGTTGTAACAAAAAACACCTCCGCCGGCGCGATTTTCTGGCAAACTGTGGGCCGACCAATCGGTTGACTGACTCCGAGATAGGAGTTCAGATTGCGACTCTGTGCTCGTCCATTTGAACCTTTTTTCGCCCAAGGCAGCGAATTCGTAAGCCCATTCCGCCCTCCAAAATGGTTTTTGCCAGGGTGCGAGCGGAGATCGTCGTTTGGGCAAGCCAGGCAAATTGTTTCGCTTTATCAAGCTCTCCTGATTGTATCAAAGATTCGAATTTTTCCGGATTTGATGACTGATCTTGACTTCCAAATGACGAAGACATTATTCGCATGTTCACAGATTTGACATGTTGTGGATTTTGCATGTAGTTCGGTGAGACAGACCGTGCAAGGTCTTGGAATGCCGACCGGTTTACCAGCCACGGACACCGCGAAAAAGGAGAGTCGCGTTGAAAGAGACAAACCCCCTCAGGAAACTTCGCTGGCTGTATCAGCACGCAGCCAAAGCGTCGCCAGTCGCTTGGTCGACGGGAGTCCTCCTAGCGACATCAATAATGTACCAATCGGCTGGTGCGCAGGCACCGGCTCCTGTTGTCACAGCTCAGGCAAGCGAGGCAAACTCCGGTGCATCCTGGGTAGACCAAGCGAGATTGCTGGTGGCACAGGGTCGATGGCAGGAAGCCGAGCAGGTCTTGGGACAAGCCGCACGAGACAACTTAACGAGCGAGCAGCGCAAGAACCTGGAGGCGATGGCTCGACTCGTCGAGCTTGGCAAGCAGCCTGTGTCTCAAGCATGGGTTCGCGGGATGATGGAACAATCTCGCAATGCGATGAATGCAGGCACCCGAGACGTCGCACTTCAGTGCTTTGCTCGAGCGGCGGTCGACTGCCGACAAGTGCCAGAACTCCGCGATGAACTGATGCAGACACGCGAATTCCTGTCAAAGACGGTCGATATCAATCAGGTCGATCAAGCGGTTCGCAACTGGCAAAACAGCCAACCAAACAAGAACGTGGCTGCAGCCTCGACCGATACCCGTTCGAACCTAGCGGTACCACCTAGCTTGATGGCTCAGTCATCCGAACGAGCGAGCCTGAGCGACGTTCAACCGAACCGAGATCAAGCGTCCGCTTTGAGTGTCCAAGCCAAACTTGCACTTGACCAGGGCGATGTTGCCACGGCTCGAAAACTGATCGATCGAGCGTTGGCAATGAACGTTCCAGACAGTGAGTTCAAACTGTCACAGGTCCGTCCGTGGCAGATCGCTATGGAGGTCGAGCGTGTCGAACGACAACGAGGCATTCAACCAACGCCTTCCAGCCAGGTCGTTCAGGCTTCTGGCCAACAGGCAGTCGTTTCCCCAGCCATGGCCGATCCGTCCGTTGGTGGAACCGTTCGCCAGGGGGTCTTCTCCCCCACTTCGGACTCGACTCGAGTGGCACAGGCACAGGGCGAAGTTCCCCTGCCTAGTTTGCGCGGTGGAATTGGTGGCACAGGTCAAGGCGAACTTCTGTATCGCCAGGGATTGGAAGCCTTGTCCGCCAACGACCGCAATCGAGCGATCGAACTCTTCAAACAAGCTTGGAAGTATGAAGCGGAACTCGATCCTTCGATGCGCAACCAGCTCAAGGATAAGTTGCTCTTGATGAGTGCGAACTCAGCAACGCAGTCGGGACGCACTCCGGAAGAAATCGTGCCGATGGATGCTGCGAGCCAAGAACAGCGTGCGCTGCAGCAGAAGATGTATCGCGAGGTGACAGGGGAAATCGTCGAAGCCGAACGGATGGTTGCGAACGACAATAATCCGATCGCTGCTCTCGAGCGACTCCAAATGCTGCGAATCCGAGTGAACAGCGCTCAGGTTGACGGCAACTTCCGCGTACAGATGCTGACCATGATTGATCGTGTGGCGAACAATGTTCAGTCCTACATCGATCAAAATCGCGTGATGATCGAGTTGGATCAACGCAATCGCTTGATCGAAGATGGTAATGAAAAAGCCGTCGCCGATCGCAAAGCTCTCGATAAGGAAATCGAGAACATGGTTTCGGAATTTAATGACCTGATCAAGAAGGGCATGTACCCCGAAGCTGAGATCGTCGCAAAGAAAGTAGGAGAACTTGATCCGAATTCCGTCATCGCTTCCGTGCTCTACCAGAATGCCAAGCAAGCTCGTCGCATCCACGAGGAGAGTTCGCTTCGCAATCGCAAAGAGGAAATGACGGCCGATGCCTGGAATAGCGTCTACGAATCCGCGATTCCGATGGATGATCGGAATCCGTATCAGATGCCTGCGAACTGGGCGTCCCTCCGTCGCATGCGAGACAAGTATTCTGGCGATGGCGATTACCGACTTTCTGTTGAAGAAAAGCGAATTCGCGAGAAGCTCGTTGAGCCGATCGTTGTATCTTTCGACAAGCGACCTCTTTCGCAAGTCATCAAGACGATCGCGGAGATGGCGGATATTTCTATCGCTATCGATCAGCAGGGACTGGCCGTGGAAGGGATGACCAGCGATACCATGGTCACGCTCGACATCGGGTCGCGTCCGATCCAACTGAAGAGCGCGCTTCGACTGATGCTGGAGCCTCTCCATTTAACCTACGTTATCGAAGATGACGTGATGCGGATCACCAGCAAACAAGCTGCTGATCGTCCAACCATTCGACGCACCTACTCGGTTAAGGACTTGATCATCCCGATTCCGAACTTCACTGTCGACTACAACTCAGGGCTTGCGGGAGCACTCCGCTCTGCCTACATGAATCAAGGGCATCAGTTGTTGGTTCAGACGCAAATGCAGAAATCCGGAATGGGTGGCATGGGAGCGACGACCAATCAATTGGCAAGCTTGGATCCAAGCATGAACGTCTTGGGCCAAATGGGTATGGGTATTCCAGTTGGAGGCCCCGGCGGAGTACCTGGTGCATTTGGACCTGGCATGCCGATGGGCGCAGGAGGACCACCGTTGTCAGGATTCCCTCAAGGCAATCCATTCGGTTCCGGTGCTCCTGCAGGCGGTCTGGGCGGTGTCAGTCGCGCTGACTTCACGGAACTGATCGAGTTGATTCAGAACACCATTCCTGGCCGTTGGGAAGAACAAACCGATACGATTGAGCCCTTTCCAAGCGTACTCAGCATCGTCGTGTCGGCACCACAGGAAACGCATGAAGCAATCGCCGATCTGCTTCAAACACTGCGTCGGTTGCAGAACTTGCAGGTCACGATCGAAGTTCGCTTCATCACCTTGACCGACAACTTCTTCGAGCGAATTGGCGTGGATTTCGATTTCAACATCGATGACAATGTTCGGGCGATTCCGCCGGAAGATCGTGGCCCCAGCGCTACCATCGGTTTGAACCAAGACGGGACACCAACGGCTGACCTGGACTTGAGATTCCGCCAAAACAGCTTCCGTACCTCAACGCCTCCTTTCGGTAACTTCGATGCAGGTTCGGCAGCCCAATTCGGCTTTGCCATCTTGAGCGACCTCGAACTGTTCTTCCTTATCGAAGCCGCTCAAGGGGATACACGAACGAACGTCATGCAGGCTCCCAAAGTCACCATGTTCGACGGTCAAGTTGCATCGGTTCTTGACTTTGCATCGCGACCCTTCGTGATTAGCTTACAGCCGATCGTCGGGGACTTTGCGGTAGCGCAGCAACCGATCATCGTGGTCCTGAACGATGGTACGCAGTTGAGTGTTCAATCGGTAGTCTCACCCGATAAGCGGTTCGTGCGAATGACGCTTGTCCCGATGTTCACCCGAATCGAAGATGCTGACCGTACCTTCACCTTCGAAGGAACGGTAACCAGCAAATCTGGAACAAACGTCCTCAATCCAGATGGATCACTTTCCGGTTCCAAGAACGACGAAGAGGTTACTCGTACTGGTACGACCGTTCAGTTGCCAACGCTTGGAACGACCAGCGTTCAAACGACGGTTACGGTTCCAGACGGTGGAACGATCCTGTTGGGTGGCATCAAACGACTTCGGGAAGGCCGAGTCGAACGCGGCGTGCCGTTTCTCAACAAGATCCCTTACGTCAGCCGGTTGTTCAAGAACGTTGGGATCGGTCGCGAAACCTCATCACTCATGATGGTGGTCACTCCGCGAATCATCATTCCAGAAGAGGAAGAAGAGCGAGCCTTGGGCACGAGCACGTTCGCGCCGTAAGCAAGTCGGAACGTTTTCGATCATCAGACCGAAGGTCGCGAGTTCAAATGAACTCGCGACCTTTTTTTATGGAATCAGTCCAAAACCAAGGTCTTGTCTAGTCGAATTCGATTGTCAAGTCGTTAGAATGTGCTGGCAAAACCGAAAGAGTTTTTGATTTGCTTCGAAACCTTGACAGGAACATTGGAATGAAGTCTTGGCCAATTGGAGTATTCACAAGCGTTGATGCTGGACTCGGCGTCAAGCTGGAGGTCGCCCATGAGTTGGGGATTCCTACCATCCAATTGCACGCTCCACACCGCGAAACGCGAACTCCGGAAATGGCGACGAAGTTCGTGACTCGGATTGAAGAATTGGGAATTCGACTGACCTGCGTCTTCTGTGGCTTTAGTGGAGAAAGCTACGCGGATATTCCGACCGTGGAAAAAACGGTTGGGCTTGTCCCAGAGGAAACGCGAGCTGTTCGACTGCAGGAATCTCGCGAAATTTCCGATTTCGCGAGGCTTCTTGGTTGCGACGTTGTGGCGATGCATCTCGGGTTTGTCCCGCACGATACGACGTCCCAAGCTTACTCCCAGGTCATCGACGTGACACGAAGCATTTGTGACTACGTCGCGCGAAATGAGCAGAACCTCCATCTTGAAACGGGGCAAGAAACCGCTGATGCCCTCCTGCAGTTTTTGCGCGATGTTGATCGCCCTAATTTGTTCGTCAACTTTGATCCCGCGAACATGATTTTGTATGGCACTGGTGATCCAATCGAAGCTCTACGAAAAGTCGGAGCCTACGTCCGAAGCGTCCATTGCAAAGACGGAATATGGAGCGATCAACCCGGCATCACATGGGGTCGTGAAGTCCCCTTGGGGGAAGGTCAGGTGGACATGCGTCAGTATTTGAAAACATTGAAGGAGATTGGATACTTGGGACCGCTGACCATTGAACGCGAAATTCCTCAAGAACCCGAAAGGCAAAAGGCCGAGATTGGTGCTGCGGTTCGCTTGCTAGAGGAACTGCGACGAGAGCTGCTAACTTCCAAGAGTGGGGTGTCGTGATGTTTCGATTGGATCGAGCGATGTCGACCAGCGGTGCATGGGTTCTCGGGTTGATCGTGGTATCAGCCGTGACCTGCCATTCCGAAGAGCCTTGGAAGGAGCTATTCAATGGAAAGGACTTGGCGGGATGGGTTTCCATCAATGTTGCTCCTGACACGTTCACGGCCAGGGAAGGCATGATTGTTTCAACAGGTTTCCCTACCGGCATGCTTCGCACTGATCGAATGTACGAAAACTTTGTCATTGAACTAGAGTGGCGACACATGAAGCCAGGAGGAAATGCGGGACTATTCCTTTGGGGTGACGGTCGAGCTTCCACAGGCATTCCTTTCGCTCGAGGAATTGAAGTGCAAATCCTCGACAATGCGTTCGATATACCAGGCAAAAACGAGTGGTTCACAACTCACGGTGACATTTTTCCAGTACACGGTGCTAGGATGAATCCTGTCGGAAGAATTGCTCAATCCGGCGTCCGGAGTTTTCCGACGGAGGAGCATTCCAAGAGTTCTCCGGAATGGAATCACTACCGAGTCGTTGCAAACGATGGGAATGTCGAATTGAGCGTCAATGGTATCCTTGTCACACGTGGAGAATCCTGCTGGCCACGGAAAGGCTATATCTGTCTGGAATCCGAGGGGAGCGAATGCCATTTTCGGAATATTCGGATTCAGGAGTTGCCCTCGACGGGAGCCACTGAATCGGAAACTGCTTGGTCGGGCGACGGATTCGTCCCTCTCTTTACCGGAATTGATTTTCGCGGATGGAAGATTCCTCAAGGTGACGGTGGGCATTGGAAAATTGTTGATGAAGTCATCGATTACGATGCCGAAAGCGAAGCCGATGGCGAGAAATCGCTTTGGTCTGAGCAAAGCTATCGGGACTTTGAACTGATCGTCGATTGGCGGATCAAGGAAACTCCTTATGTCAATCCAAACGCCTACAACATCCTTCCCAATGGCGATGAGGAATCCGACGAACGGGGTGTGCCGATCAAGATTGCCATTCCTGATTCCGATTCCGGAATCTTTTTGCGGGGAGATGGCAAGTTTCAAGTCAATATTTGGTGCTGGCCCGTTGGTTCCGGAGAGATGTACGGAGTGCGCACAGATCGAAGTATGCCCGCAGATGTTCGCGCCAGTGTTACTCCCAAGCAAAAAGCCGACCATCCAATCGGCGAATGGAATCGCTTTGAGATCACCGTTCGAGGATCGACGGTAACGGTCGATCTTAACGGTGTTCGAATCGTCGAGAGTGCTCCGATTCCGGGGATGCCGGGTGAGGGCCCGATCGCATTGCAGCATCACGGAGCGAAACGAGATGGCCAATGGACCAGTCCGCCGTCCTTGGTACAGTTTCGCAACGTCATGATACGTGAGCTGAATCCAGAGTAGTTGCCACTCGAAGGAAATGAATCAGATGTCTGGTCGACGAAATTGTCCGCTCCTTGCTTCTTTCAGCATGGCTGTCTGTTCATGCTTGATGTCCTTGCTCATGTCGGTTGTTCCCAGGGCGGCGTTGGGATCGCCCGATCACTCGCAGGACCTGGATGCTTTCTTGAGCAGAGGGCAACTGGTCCAAGCCAACGAGCATTTCAGCAAGCTGGCGATCGATGATGCCAAGGACTCGTCAGCCATCGTTGCTTTAGGAATCACGCAATTTCTGCAGGCGATCGAAGGACTCGGACAATCAAATTATCGATACGGTTTGTTGAGCAAGTACGCTCGAATGCTGCCGATAGCTCGAATGCCTATCCCGATCAACTCGGACCCAGATGAAGTTTCGTATGAGGATATTCGAAGCATCATCTCCACCTTTCAGACGAAGCTCCGCGGTGCCGAAGAAACGCTTGCCAAACTGCCTGACGAACCAGTAAAGCTCAGTTTCTTTATCGGTCGGGTACGTCTGGATTTGAACAACGATGGTCTTCTGTCGGACCAGGAGACCCTTTGGCGCATCTTTGCCGAACTCAATTCGGGCATCGACGAAAAGATGGCTTCGGACTTTTCGGTTGGCTTGGACAATGCCGATGTCGCTTGGTTGCGGGGGTATTGCCATGTCCTCATGGCTGCTTGCGATTTTGCCTTGGCCTACGATGAGCGAGACTTATTTGAACGTTGCGGACAACTGATTTTCCCCAGAATCCGTTCACCCTATCGAGTGTCGAAGATAAGCTCAGAAGATAATGGCAATGATTTTGAATCGGAGATACTCGATGCAATCGCTGCGATTCACCTCCTTCGATTTCCGCTTCTCGACAAAACTCGAATGGCAAGTTGCCATGAACATCTCTTGGCGATGGTGAGGCTGAGTCGGGAATCCTGGAAACACGCATTGGCCGAGACCGACAACGATCGTGAATGGATTCCCAATCCGAAACAGGACAGCGTTCTGCGTCTTCGTACCAATCGTGACATGATCACTGGCTGGCATCGTGTACTAGATGAACTCGAATCCGTGCTTCAGGGGGAGAAGTTGATTCCATTCTGGCGACTCTATGCGGCCAGCTTGATCCGCGGACAGATTGACGTTCCTGCCGAAGGTCTTGGTGTGAACTTGAAGACGTGGTTCTTGTCACCGAGCGATTTTGATCTTGTGCTCCTGATTCATGGCTCGCAGTTGGAATCGTATTTGGAAGAAGGACCTCTCAGCACACCTGAGACTTGGGAGCAACTGACGCGCGTCTTTCAAGGTCAGTTCTTTGGCTTTGCAATCTGGTTCAATTGAAGCGTCGAGGGTGATCCCAACTGTGAGCTGCGGACGTCGAGAACGACGTGGGAATGGCAGATCACATCGTGGAGCGTTTTGCGATTGCGAGTCACGAAAAAGAAAATGACGTCCAGCGAAATGAATAAGAACAACGATGTATCGATGATTCGATCGATCACCGGCCAGAATGTGCCGATGTAAAAAGCGATCGGTATCAACAGAGTGAACATGCTTCTGAGCATCTCTCGCCCCATTTGGACGTCGTTCCGCAAAGGCATGCCATGCTCATCCACAATCTGAAGTTGGAACAGGAATCGTCCTGGTGATCTCCAGCCCCGACGAATCAAGAACAGATAGACAATTTGAACGCTGAACGAAAGCAACGCGATGAACGGTGAAACCCATCGATAGGGACTCAAGGGTTCATAGACGTTGACAAACAGTAGCAAGGCAAAGAATGGAGCAATCAGGGACAACAATAGCAACTGATCAACCGCATACGCCATGGCGCGCGGAGCGAAACCCGCAGGCGTTTTCGCGGAAGGCTGTATTTTGGACATCGCAGAGATAAGCGAGTCGTAGTCGGGAAAGCGGTCTTCCGGCTGATCCGCAAGCAACCGAGAAATAAGTGCCTTAAACTCCAACGGGATATGCTTTGGCCAGGGGTGCGGAAACTCGACCTGCGCACTGCGCCGCGACTCCAATCTCGCTCGCGCATTACTGCCTTTCAATTCGTAGGGCAGGCGACCGAAAACCAATTCGAAGAGAGTGACGCCCAGGGCATACATATCGGACTGTTGAGAAACGGGAACCCCGTCGATGACTTCCGGAGCCAAATAAGCAAGTGTCCCTGCAATCGCAGTATCCTCGACTTCGGCAGATCCAATGCGAGAAAGTCCAAAGTCGGAAAGTTTGATTTGATTAGGACTGGCGACCAATAAATTGCTCGGTTTGATATCCGCGTGGATGATGCCGAATTGAGCGGCATGCCGAAGGGCATCCGCGATCTGCAATGCAAACAGAATGCTCTGGTCGTAACTCAGAGGTCCGTCTTTCAACTTCTCGGCGAGCGTCGGTCCAGCAACCAATTCCATCGCCAAGAAGGGATCGGTTCCGTGTTGTCCTACATAGTAGATCGTGACTACATTCGGATGGTTCAGTCTTGCTTGGGCAATGGCTTCCTGCATCATGTTCGCTATTTGGTTGCGATTGGTGCTTCCGTCATCGGCATCGCCTCGGACAACCTTTACAGCGACGTATCGCTGAAGCGCGTTGTCCAAGGCGTGGTAGACGGCCCCCATGCCACCGCGGCCAAGTTGGCGATCGAGTGTAAAGTGGCCTAAGGTCCGACCGATGAAGGCGTCGTCGCCGGCATGATCTTTGAGACTGAAAGCTGTCGCCTTGGACAAATCGCCGATCGTAACAGTGGCAGACATCGCGAGTTGAATCGCTTCAGGACGCACAACGCGACCGCATTTGGGACAGGTGCCTCCGGTGCAAATCTCGACCTTGAATTCCTGTCCACAAACACAGTGATACAACAGCAATTCAGATGAACTATTGGCGTTCGGGATGGTTTTTGAGTCAAGAGAAGAATCCATGTCGGAAGATTGTACACTCACCGAACCCTCGAGAAATAGCATCGTCTGGAATTGTAACCCAAAGGCTGCTAGATTGACGATACGACTTCGAACTTCACTCTCCATTCTTTCGGCACCTTGATTTTTGCGTCGGAAACCCAAACATGTTTTCCCTTGAATCCATTCCATCAGATCATCCGACGCCCAGCTTGCTGATTGACGCCAAGACGGTCCGACGAAACATCGATGCCATGCAGTCCTACTGCAATCAAAATGGCTTGGCCCTCCGCCCCCACACGAAGACCCACAAATCCCTTCTGTTCGCGAATTGGCAACTTCGAGCGGGAGCGAAGGGGCTAACCGTTGCGAAAGGCGGCGAAGCAGCGAAGATGTCGGAAGTCTGCAATGATATTTTCCTCGCCTATCCAGCAATCGGCTCGGCTCGGCTCCGTATGGTTACAACCATCGCGCGGGAAAACAAGATTCGAATCGGGATCGATTCCCGCGAAGCAGCGACCCTCCTATCGATCGAAGCCGCTGCCAGTGGCGTCGTCGTGGAGATTCTCGTCGATGTCGATGTCGGTTTTCATCGCACGGGCGTCCCGTCGGTTGAAGATGCTGTTTCATTGGCAAGTTACATTGATGGGCTACCCGGACTTCAACTTCGCGGGATCATGTGTTTTCCAGGCCACTTGACCCCTAAGTCTTCTTCGGAAGATTGGATTTCCTACGCCGATTTCTTGGGCGAAGTCATTCAACGTTTTCGGTTACGAGGTCTATGCTGCGATGTCGTAAGTGGTGGCTCGACTCCCACGGCGACTCTCTCCGAACGCAACCCCTGGCTCACCGAGATTCGTCCTGGAACCTATGTTTTTAATGATGTCAATGAGCTTCGGTTGAATGTTGCAATGCCGGATGATTGCGCTGCTCGAGTTCTGGCAACCGTCGTATCGCGTACCCATGACCGCAAATTCGTGGTCGATGCGGGCAGTAAAACGCTCTCGTCAGACCGTTGCGGGCCAGCGCCTGAGTCCGGCTATGGTGTCGTCGTCGAGTTCGACGACGCTCGGATCGTTCGTTTGAGCGAGGAGCATGGTGAAATTGAGTTATCCAACTCAACCGCGCCTCCCGTCGGGGAGCGAGTGACGATCATCCCCAATCACATCTGCGTCTGCGTAAACTTACAGAACAGCTTTTGGTTGTACGACGATAACGAATGGGTCGAGCATCGTGTCGATGCTCGAGGTCTTTTGGTTTGAGTTCAAGTCCATCATTCGCTGCGACTTGTTGATGTAGGATCAAGTCGGCGATTTCCCAAAAGTGCGTTGCACGAATCGATGAACTCAGAGCAAGTAGCAATCATGAAGGACGTCTGCCGACAACCGAACACACCATGGCGGCTTCGACGCGGCCTATTCGTGCCGCAACGCTTCAATGGGATTCATTTGGGCGGCCCGCATGGCCGGATAGATTCCAAATACGATTCCGACAGCCAGCGAAATGTAAAGCGCGATCGGAATGGACTCTGGAACGATTTGGGGCTGGACAGTACGAACTACATCCGGAAGGGCTGCCATCGTCTGAGGAAAATTCTTAATCGCAAATCGTCGGGCCATCTCAACGGAAGGTCCGCAAAGAAGACCGAACAAAATGCCCGTGATGCCACCGACGATGCTCAGCACGCTGGTCTCAACTAAGAATTGGCGAATAATATCGCGGCGTTTTGCCCCTAGAGCTCGTCGAATGCCGATCTCTCGCGTTCGCTCCGTCACCGTCGCGAGCATGATATTCATGATCCCAATGCCACCAACCATCAACGATATCGCTGCGATCATTCCCATAAAGACCATGAACATCATTTTCGTTGTTTCAGCTTGCTCCAGCAATTCGAGTGGCACAACGACAGCAATATCTTCCATCTTCGAATGGGAAGCCAGCGCATCTTCAATGAGAGCCGCCGTCTTTTTGACTTGGGAAATGTCGCTGACTCGAATGGTGATTTGATTGAGCTGGAGCATTTCCCCCTCGAAACTCCCGCTTCGCCGCGTAACGATGGTATCGCCGATCCGTTGCTGTAGTGTCCGAATCGGAATGTACACGTCGCTGGAAAAATCTTGAGCCGCCAAGGAACCTCCGATCGCTGCGGATGGATTGCGATGTTCGAGAACACCGACGATCAGGTAAAAATCCTGGTGCTCTGGAATGTAAAGTCGTTTACCAATGGGGTCTTCGTAGGGAAATAACTTCTCCGCGACTTTCGCAGCGATCACGCAGTTGGTTTCCCTGAGGAAGTTTTCCGAATCCGTGATGAAATGGCCGCGTGCCACGTTCAGCTTAGTGACTTCCGCATACTCCGGTGTGCAGCCAACCAATCTTCCGTCCATGGTTCGATTTTTGAACTGAAACTGTCGGCGAATCTCCCGAATCGGAAGCGCGCTGCGAATGGTAGGGATGGTTGTCGTCAGCAGGTCAAACTCTGCACGTGTTAGGCCATACGGGGTGACGCCTTGCGGGCTGAGCTTTTCACTTGGCGGCTTCACACTGCGGATGATGATCGTATCTGCACCCAGACTCTCGATTTGCCGCTGAGCTTCATCGCCGATGCCCTTGCTGATCGCCAGCAGCCAGATCACCGACGCGACGCCGATGAAGATGCCCAAGACCGTCAACACGGAACGCATTGGATGGAGCCAAAGACTCTTGATTCCCAATTGGACCGTTCGCAACCACATCATCGCAGCACCTAGACCTCGACCGGCAAGTTTTCGATCGCCATGCGTGCTGCTTGCTGTCGCACTTCAGGCGAGTTCAATCGATCATATTGAACCAATCCATCCTTCAGTCGAACGATCCGTTTCGCGCGATGGGCAACATCATCTTCGTGCGTGACGAGAATAATGGTTCGACCTTCCTGATTGAGTCGGTCAAAGAGTTGAAGAATTTCTTCAGTCGTTCGCGAGTCCAAATTTCCTGTTGGTTCGTCCGCCAATATGAAGTAGGGATCATTCACGAGCGATCTCGCAATCGCGACTCGCTGTTGTTGACCGCCGCTCAATTGTGAGGGACGGTGGCTCAAACGCTCCCCTAATCCGACCATTTCAGCAAGCTTGACGCAGTGAGCGGTCTCCTTCGCACCCAGTCGTCCTTGATAATAAAGAGGAACTTGGATGTTCTCGACGACTGTCAACTGCTGAATCAAGTTGTAGGATTGAAAGACAAATCCAATGCGTCTCGATCGAATGCTGGAAAGTTCGTCATCCGTCATTTTGGCAACATCATCTTCGCCGAGGAATAAAGAACCCGAGGTCGGCTTGTCGAGACAACCGAGCAAATTCAAGAGTGTGCTCTTTCCGGAACCTGAAGGTCCCATGATGGCGACGTAGTCTCCCTCGGGAACGTCAAAACTGACGCCACGCAAAGCTCGCACAGTCTCGCCTTTGAGGACGTACTCTTTTTTTAAGTCGCGGATGCTACAGGCGAATCGGCTCATGGATTGGAAGCTGGACCTCCTTGCCCGCGACCGCCTTGAAATCCGCCTCCCATTTGCTGCATCATCTTTCGCAAGGAGGCAGCCATTTCCCCGGCGTCGATAAATCCATCATTATTGGTATCAACTTCCGAGAACCGACCGCTCATTCTCTCGTCTTGCGATGCCTCATCCTTACTAATTTTGCCATCAGAATCCGTATCCAGCCGTTGAATGGACATGCTTGCAATCGCGGCAGGATCCATCCCAGCTCCTCCAGGCCCGCCAGCCCCACCGGATGGCCGACCGCCAGCGGCACCGCCATTCGGAGCATCTGCAAATTCTCCCCTTCCCCTGGATTGAGAAGGGGGAGGAGCACTCGCAGCGATCTCTGCCAGTTTCTCTCGATCCGAAACTTCCTCGATCTCGGGAAGCTTCATGAGTGTTAAGTGCTCGCGCGGATTGAGTACTACTTGGTCACCAACGGTCAGACCATCCTTGATCGTCACAAACTTCTCATTCGTTGCACCGATCTTTAACTCACGAGTTTCCCAAGATGAACCAGACCGAATTAAAGCGAAATGATGCCCTTTCAGCTCATAGATCGCATGAACAGGAACTTGGATTGCATCTGGAATCTGCTCGACAAATATGCGTACTTCGGCAGTCATGCCCGTTCGAATGGTCGGCGGTGGATCAATGATCCTAATGAAGGTCGCATATTCTTTGACCGCAGAACTGAACCAGCTACCAGGTTCGGCATACTTGTTAACCTTCTCGACACGCCCTAAGAGGTCGCCCTGAGAAGCACTCACGCGAATTTTTGTGGGCATACCTTCATTGATCAATGTAATCTTGGATTCATTGATCTTGGCCTTGACCTGCATCTTGTTGGGGTCTGGAATCACGATGACTGTCTGCTGCTCGCGGACCATAGCTCCCGGCTCTACCACAAACTCAGAGCCTCCTCGGGAACTGAACTTATTGGCATAGACAACTTGGCCCTCGGCGGGAGAACGGATTGTGCAGGCTTCGATCTGAGCTTCGATCTCCTTCAACTTGTTCTTTTCTTCTGCCAATGAGCTTTGGTCGGACTCGAGCTTCGCTCGAGCAGCTTCAATATCGCTGTCATACTGCACCAGCATCTTGGCCTTGGTGAGTTCATCGAGAACTCTCAATTTCCCCTCGGCGGCTTCCAATTTGTTGCGAGCATTCTGAACGGCAAATTGCTCGGCTTCGATTTGCAATGACTTCAGTGTCCCTTTCGCTGCTAGCCGCTCGGCACTCGCTAGCGAAAGCTCGGCTTTTCGCATTTCTTGCTGAGCCAACGCGATTTCGCTTAGGATCGCCGTTCTCTCATTCAAATACGTTCCTTCGAGATACTCTTCGCGGGCGATGATCGCTTTTTTCAATGCCGCATCCGAAGCAATCACAGAGGCTTCGGCAGAGTTGAGGACGATCCGTTGCTGCTTGAACTCCTGCTCATATGCGGAACTATCCAGACGAACAAGTTCATCTCCTTGTTTCGCATACGCTCCCTCATCAATGACCCAAATGATCGGAGTGCCTGAGGCCCCCCGGGACTTCACTTTGCTCTTGATTTCGACATTGCTACTGCTTTCAATCTCCCCTTGCTCCAAAACGACGTGATCAAAGGGGCCACTCTCGACAGTGTGCAGCATCGGCAGATTGTCATCTCTTCGGAATTTCGATCCGCTAAACTGCCACCAACCAACTCCGATAGCTCCAGTAATCGCCATGACAATGACAATGATCAGCCAAATGCTGGCTCGGCGACTGTTCGTTCGACGCGACAACCGTTTCGGAATTCGATGCATATGGACCCTCCTGGGTCTGCGTTCATTGGACTTGAAATTATTGGCTAACAACGTTCGATGACTCTCTAGAGCATGCACCATTCGAAGGTTGCGGGGAGCGTGAGACGCAATCGCGCGCTCAATGCTATTTCGGCGGGATCAAGTCAGTATAGTCGAGCGGCACCCCATCAAACGAACGTTTCCGCAGGTTTGTAAACACCAGAAATCCCCAATAGTTGCGGTTTGGCACTCTGATTAGGAAACCGTCATCGTGAAGTACAGAGTATTCCCTTGCCTACGACCTTCAACGGAAAAATAATCGGCATCCTTCTGCGCAAGACGGCGACAAACTTACAAATACAGTCGCTTTACGGTCCACGCCCTTCTTGTTGGGGGGTTATAACCCCGCTTAGGGTCGAGGAGAGCCATGATTGTGATGACAATCGCAACCTCTCTTTTTGCCGCTCAATCTGGTTGTTCGCCTTTTCAACGAGCTTGGAATCGTACTCGTTCAATTTTTCGTCAACCGCCTTTTTTAGGAACTTTCCCATTTCATGGGCGACCGAACCACCTACCTGACTAATCCTTCGGACTTTGAATTCGAGCAACTCGATATGAGCCCTCGTCAGCTTGGGTCGAACTTCAATGTCCGGCGGAAATTTTAATGGTATAAGAACGAATTGGACTTCGCAGTTGGCAGATAAACGGGCACGTCCATCGGCATTGGCGGAAATGCTATACAACTGAATATCGCGCTGCCACTGACTAATGCGACCGAAAGCCTTCAGATCTGCTTCCACCACGACATCGAATGACAAAGCGCTCGGACTTGGTTGTCCGAGGTTCATGACGTTGACGGTCAGTCGCTCCTTGGGTTCCACCAGTTCAATAAAATAGCGAGACCAAGTCCCATGCTTGACATATTTGTACTTCTTGTTGGCGCTTAGCTTAAATTTGTCGATGTCGAAATCGATCCTCTCAAAGACAGCTTTTTGCTTCCCCCATTTCCGGTTGTCTTCATAAGACTCAGGCAAATTTTTCAGCGTTAACCATCGAATCCACCCCGCAAGCTCCGGAAAGTCCGATTCATCAATGGGAGAAATCTCATCCAAAGACTCAGGCAGGTCTAAATGCAGGCTGGACGGTCTCTCGGATGGATCGACCGTCCCGTCAACGTCAAAGAAATTGGTTCCCCAATCGTCATCGGGAAAAGCGGGAACGAATGGAGCGAACCAGAACAACCAAAGCACGACACCGCCGATGATCGAGCGGCCGGTTTTGAACTTTCGAAGCATGGGCAGACTCCGTTCCGATTGAAGCAGGGAAGCACCATCGCGATGACTTCAGCCGAATGATAGCACGTTTCGATGCTTCGTCGCCAGTTCATTCTTGAAATGATGGGAGCTGTTTACAATTCGGAGAACTGTAACGCCTAGGCGAGCTTTGTGTTTGGTAGCAAAAGCACTCTATTAAATCGCCATGAACGTCGAAATCAAATGGGACAGTCGTACATTTCGCGACAATCAGGATTCTCGGCGATGCCGATAGCTCAATCGACTACCATTCAGACCAAGTTCCGACAGTTGCTTTCGTTTTGGGGAGCATCTTCAGACGAACCGATTCGCGAGACCATCGTCTTACGGAACGGATACTATTGTGGCCGGAAGTTCGTGTTTGCAGGGCACACTCTCATTTGGTTCCTCGAAGAAGACCAAATCAAACTCTTTGATTCCCGAGGCGACTTAGTCATGTCGACCAGCACTCAGGCGTTCCTGTCTTTCGAGGAACGAAAAGTCGCTTAAGTTGCGCGGCCACCCATCGTGTGCGGCCAACTATGTGAAACCACAGCTTAAGCTGGCTGACACGAGCTGCTTTTGTGAATTGGCGGACGTTGGAAGTTACGGATTTTGTCGCGAGGATCTCAGAAGCTTTTGTGTGTCTGTGCCTTCCTGCAAGTCAAGGCAGCCATGAGCAACACGCGACGATTCTCAGTTTCTCTCGCAATTCGTTCGTGTCCACCAACCAAGCTGATGCAAATTCGATATTGGACATGGAACTTTTTAGCTGGTCAGGCGAACAGCAGGTGAACCTAAACTAGACCGAAACGTTAGTGAGGGACGCGACGTTGGTCCATCATTCAAGCGGCGGTTTATGATTGATGGATTCTTGCCTGCCGTTTGCCAATGAGCCTTGTCCACAAGCCATGACAAGCTTACCCTGGCCTGATGGATTCGCGAGCGGTAACGCAGAAACGGGTGCATCCAAGCTCAAAGAAGAATTTACCAAGCCCCGCCCGCGACGAAGCACGTTCCTGCGCGCCAAAATTCAAGTTAGAATGGCGTCCTGGTGTGTCAGCACATCCGCCAGAGAACAAGCGTTTCCTTTGGTCGATCAGAATAGCGCCGATCATGAAGCGAGCAGCACCCAACCTACCAGATCAAACATCCCAGCCCAGTTCCTGGCAGATGTTGCTACATTCACCGGTAGTGATCCTGGGAATGTGCTTCTTGGTCCTTGCGATACTCGGGATTCCACTGATTTGGCTTAGTCCTGCGTTCTCTCATCGCCAAAAATGGATCTGGTCGATCGTCATTACGGTGTATACCTTTTTGCTAATCGCCATCGTGATTGCGGTTGTTTGGTGGGCCATTTCGAGAATTCAGAGTACGTTCTGAATTGGCCCGTCGAGATCAGACCGATTTTCTGCGGCCCGTGCAATTCGCTCCATCAGGGCCATGCCGATACCGTGCATTGGAACGGGCTGGCACCACACTTCTTTTAGCAACTTGCGATCGGCAGCTCGAAAGAATTCGTAGAGGGATCGAGCGTACTCTTCAACCGACGAGCATATTTGTACGAGATCGAATGGTATGCCACCCGGCGGCGGCGTTAAACCGATGAATGCTTTCGATCGAGAGTTCAACGCACTTCGGTTCGTTTGATCCGGTGCCGAAGATACAACGAGGATTCTTGCTTTTGGTCGATAATGAGGATGCCGTCGACCGGGCGAATTCGCAGTTTGGAATTTCGGAGCTACTTGCCAAGCGGTTGATGGAAAGAGAGCGCCTAACTGCTCGATCGTTACGGCACCCAATCGTAAGACGGTAGGCTCGGTTGATGAAACGTCGACAACGGTACTTTCTAGACCGAAATCCGTTGGCTCCTCGATGCAAACAATTCCGTCGATACATCCATCTAAGTCCTCAAGAACCGATTGCCACGTCGTACCGCTCGGTTTGCCCGATCGATTGGCACTTGGAGCAGCTACGGGGACATTCGCACGAAGAAGTAGCTCTCGAGCAACTGGGTGACTGGGGACGCGTACGGCGACTGTTGAAAATCCCGCAGTAACCAGGTCGGGAACCGAAGTCTGCTTCGGCAGAACCAAGGTCAATGGTCCAGGCCAGAAAGCTGCAGCGAGTTGTTCAGCGATTGGACTCACCGTTGAACAAATGGACTCAAGTTGATTGCGATCTGCGACATGAACGATCAGCGGGTTGTTCGAGGGTCTGCCTTTTACGTGAAATATCCGTTCAATGCTGCGGAGATTCAAAGCATTCGCCCCAAGGCCGTATACCGTCTCGGTCGGAAAAGCAACAAGGCCGCCGATTCGGAGAATCTCGGCAGCGCGATCAAGTTGTTGTGCGTCGAAACGTTCAGTGATCGTCATGTTGGTGATTTTGGGTGAACGCTAGCAATAGTGATTCGGCTGTGAATTGAGTCAGAGTCATCTGGAGAAATTTATCCGCATTGAGTAATGATGCCATGTTCATGATCAGGGTGATGACTCGACGGAGTGATCGCAGAGCACATACCGACGGTCAATCGAGAGCCCCAGGCGTCACTCCCGGTCGCCGATGGAACTGCAGAGAATTCTGTCTGCAAATTCAAGTGGCGATCCAATGCACGAAGCCTCAAGTATCGGAGCAACCCGATCCGTGTTTCCTCAGGAAGATTTTAGCAGCGAACTGGCAGAGGACGAATGTTGAACGATTGGTTCCAATCGCTTTTTCCAAACCTGCGCGATGCCGCTCAGCGATGGAGCGAAGACGATGCCAGCTCGATGGCTGCATCCGTTGCATATTACTTAGCGTTGTCGCTCTTTCCGTTGGTGTTGCTTCTGACCACGGGTCTTGGACTTTTTCTGCAGTTCACCAGGCTTGGACATGATGCTGAAAAAGAGCTGATGGATGCCGTACTCGTTTACGGCTCGCCTGTCATCTGTGAGCAATTCACTGAAGTTGTCGGTCAACTGCGGCAACACGCGATCGTAACAGGTCCATTCGGTGTGTTTACGGCAATTCTCGCTGCGATCGGCGTGTTTTCGCAACTCGATCGCGGCTTCGATCGGGTGTGGCGCGTTGGCACCCGGCGTGATACGTCACTTTGGACTTCCGCCAAGCGCATCATTCGCGGACGACTTTGGGCGTTCCTCATGTTTCTTTCGTTAGGCGGAATGATCGCATTGCTATTCGTCTGTGAGATGGTCGTCGCTCATTTGCGGTCCGTAATGACGACGAGCATGCCGAGCTTGACTCATGTGCTGGGCGTGTTCGACACGCTTGTGACTCTGCTTGCCAATTCGACGCTGTTCTGCTTGATGTATCGCTTTCTTCCGAAAGCCAAAGTTCGGTGGTCTCATGCGTTTCGTGGAGGACTTCTCGTGGCGACCATCTGGGAGCTTGGAAGAATCATCTTGGGCATGTTTCTCATCGGCATGAGGTACACGCTTGCTTATGGAGTAATCGGATCGTTTATCGCACTGTTGCTTTGGTGCTACTACGGGGTATCGATCATCTATTTTGGAGCCGAATACGTTCAGGTTCTACAGCGGCGATCAGAATGCAGAGCCGATCTAACCATTGAAGAAGCTGATGCGAGACAGCGAGCAGCCATTTCTGACTCCGAAGCTGGAATGGAGTCGCAGACCCTTCAAATGGAAAGCACTCGAATCATTCCCCGGCGTCGAGCGGCATAGTATCGATTGAACGTTGGATCGAATCCTCTTCTGCCGATTGGAACAACTTGCCGAGGTGAAAAATCTGTTCGGTGAACAGTTCCGTACCATCATCCAAATAAGCTCGGGCCCGAACGGACCATACAATCTTGATCAATCGACCTTGATAGGAAAGCGGAGCATCGGGGAGTTCGACTGAGAACGCCTGAGGTTGCTTCCAATCAATCTTTTGCAATGTGCTTCCCGAATTCCTACGAAAGAAATGAACTCCGAGGTCTTCAGTGCCCTTGCCTTGCGTAGTCCAAGTAATCGAAATCTCAAAAGCATTCAGCCGCAACGGATCCACATTGGCAAGCCGATACTCGATTTCGATCTTCTCACCGGGAACGTAAAAATCGCGACGGCGCGCAAGTCGAACGATCACACCTGTTTCTGTTTCATCTCCAGAGTGGTTGGGTAGACTACGACGGGGAAATTTCGGCAATACGATGGCCACCGATGGGCTTCTCCTTCAACGACGATTTTCCAAAGGACGGCATTGTGCGGACTTTGGAACGAGTGCATGACTTCATTCGGCATTTCGAAGGAACATTGTAATTCAAGCGGTAGCCCAAAGTCGATCCGGCAACGTCCCCGTTCGAGCAAGAGATTCCGAAAAATTTCATGCTTCTCGGTTCGAATATCGGTTCCCTCCTGGTAAATCACCTGTTCTTCGCAAACAAGCGAAACGGAAATTCTTCTTACAACTGCTCGGCCGTACTGTACGACGTACAAATCGTACTGTCCACCCGCCGTGATGGGTAAATCGCTAATTTCCACGCTGGTCTGTCCCGAGCCGAGGACGCGCCGGAAATTGCGAAAAAACCAAGTGGTGGCATAGTAACTTGCAATTCCAAACAGCGGTAGACATAGGAGCAACAGCCAATCGGGCTGCCAGCGAAGCAGGCCGCTGATGGCGATCGCCAAAAAAATGGCGACCAGCGAGTTCCATGCCAATGCGAAGATACTGCTTAAGATCAACGGCGGAACTTCCGGTCTAGCACTCGGTAGACGATAGGTCAATTTCGTTCCTGGACTATCGTTGAGCGTCTGAAGCGTCGGGATCATCGGGGGTAACAGCCTCCGATTTCGCCGCGACTCTCGATTGAGGTCCGCCGCTTGAGTAGCCAGGGCCTGTCTGCGCTCTTCGCTGACAACCACTCGCATGATTCGGTAGAAGAACCCAATGGCACCGGTCAGAATAAACGACACGGAGGCCGCAACCATGACCCAGAAACCAAATCCGATACGGTAAACTTGGGTTTCTGGCGAGTAGAGCTGCCAACCGGTGACGATCGCCAACGTCATGACTCCGAGAAGGCATAGCATGGCAAAAAACATGGCTTCGCCGATGCTTCCCCACATCCACGAGCCGGTCATGCGTTGACCACGTTTTTTTCGCCAAAGACGAAAAAACCGAGCAATTTTTAGACTGGTCAAATCGACTCCTCGATTGATGGAAATGCGACGGAATAGCGGATTCTAAGTCAGAATCATCAGAAACGATCGAAGACTCAGGAGCTCCGAAATGAGGTGAGTACGCTCCAAAAGCGATTATAGCGGACCAGCGACGATCCGAATCGTCAAGTTTTCGCAGTTCGTTAGTCTGTGAATTCGCCTCGCAGAACCCGATTTTAGCGTTCAATCGAGAGAGCCCCAGAGCCATTCGGCGACGCCGCTCTCGCCTTTTCTGAATTTTTCCTTTCTTTTTGACTTCTGCCCTATTTTTGAAAACCGAGATGCTGGGCCAAGCGTCTACATCCTTCGGATCGCCAGTGTCGAAGAATACGACTGTAGGGGTTTTCATAGCGAGGTTGAGCATGCGCTGGAAGAGGGTTCCGCTTGTCGTCGGGCTGATGCAATTCTTGTTGATCACAACCGTTCTCCTTCGCGGAAGCGCAGTTTCCTATTCTCAGAATCCTGATGAACCTCCGGATGTCCGTTCCCCAACCGAGGTCTCGGCTGCAGCCACCGACTCGAAATCCCTCGCAAAATCACCAGCACAGGCCATCTACATTCCTTACAACAAGTTTAATGAAGTCTTCGAGAAGGCAGGCCGAGGTGTGTTCTTGCCTTACGATAAGTTCCTCGAACTTCAGAAAGCAGCGCAGCGCGAACTCCCTACCGAACTGCCCAAAATTCCCATTGACTGGTTGCTCATCGAGGCAGACAACGATGCGCGCGTGGAAGGCAACGTCGTCATCGTTACCGCCAAACTCAAATTCGAGCTCATGAAGAAGGGCTGGCTTCAGATTCCCCTTCGCCTGTCCGGTGCAGCCGTGCTCGCTGCAACCATCGGTGATGCACCTGCCCGTGTTGTTGCGGAAAGCGACGGTTCGTACTCGATAATCCTCGAACATGCATCGGATCATGTCGAGCAAGTTCAATTGAAGTTGGTCTATGCTGCAGGTTATGAACGCTCAGCCGGAAAGAACAGCGTGTCGTTTCGGTCGCCGCAAGCGCCCATCAATCGCTGGCGAATCCGAGTCCCCGAACGCGGAATCAAAGTCTCCATCGATCCGATGATTGCCGCCAGCGAAGTTCCGGAATGGGAAACGGATGGACGCATCGCACCTGATGAACCTGATCCATCCGATTCCCACGATAGCGATGCTCAAGATTCCCCTCGCGGCGATGAATCGATGCTGGTCGCCTACGTCGGTGCTGCCCCCGATGTGCGGATCGAGTGGACTCCGAAAGCTGAGGGCGCCACCGGCCTCAAAGTCCTTGCCAGCGTTCAATCGGAACAATTGACGACGATTGATGACGGCGCACTCCGAACTCGAGTGTCGTTGCAGTACCAGATCAGCCGCTCCCAACTCAGTGATTTGGCGATCGATGTTCCCACAAATCAAAAGGTCGTCAGTGTCTTCGATCCGAATATCAAGCGATGGTCTGTCGAGGAATTGGACGGCAGGCAACGCATTCGGGTAGAACTGTTTCAACCTGCAACGGCGAATCAATCAGTCATCTTGGATTTCGAAAAACTTCTTGAACAAGCCCCAGATCAACGCGTATCCATACCCGCTGTCAGTGCTGTCGATGCTGATCGTCAGCAGGGTACGATCGCGGTCCGCGTTCATCCTCTATTGCGAGCGGAAATCGGTGAACGACAAGGGGTATCCCAACTAGACGTGTCCGAGCTTCCTCCAGGCTGGCTCACTGAAGAATCGTCATTTGCCTTTCGATATGCGAGTCCCCCCTATTCGCTGGCCTTCGACGTCGAACGAATCCAACCTCGAGTTTCGATCGATCAGTGGGTGGATTATATGATCGATGCACAGCAGATTTCAGTTCGCGCTATCGGGCGCTATCAGATTGAAGATGCAGGTGTATTTCAAGTAACCGCGTTGATTCCTGAAGGTTTTGAATTGCGACGAGTTCGCGGCGTCTCGCTGGATGGAGTCGAAGCTGCTGCGGTCGATTCTTTTCATGTCGATGAAACAAACAAATTGGTTACGATTCAATTGGCTCGCAAGGCCTTTGGTAAGGTCGGACTGGCTCTTGATCTACATCGCACACTCTCTGATCCCAATTTGCTGGTGCCGACAGGTATGGCATCTGAGATCGAATTGCCGATTCCAAAGTTTCAGTTTGCGGCGGTCAAGCAATTTACAGGACGATTGATTGTCTCTACCGACGAAAGTCTACGCGCTAGCGCGGTGACCTCCGAGGGACTGGGGCGACTTGGATTCCAGGAAGCCCGAGAGGGCATCTCCATTCCTCCCGATCCAGGATTCGCTAACGCTCGAGAATCGATGGCGTTCGCCTATACCGATCATGCAACCGACTTGAAAATCGGTCTCGAGAGGCGAAAGCCGTTTGTGACATCAAAACAGCTACTGACTGTCCGTGTCGAAGAGGGCGTTGCCAAGTTTGAATCGCACATCTTCTTCGATGTTCACTACAGCTCAGTCAAGTCACTTGGTGTTGAAGTGCCTCGTTCGCTGGCTGGGCTCGTCAGGAATACCTCGCCGAACTTGCGAGAGACGATCCAACCCGCACCGGACGGTCAAGTTGGTGAATACGATACTTGGACTTTCACTGGTGACAATGATCTCCTCGGAACGGTCGAAGTTCGATTGACGTGGGAGCGCAACCTCGATGCCATGGCCATTGGGCAAACCATGGAGCTTCCCGTGCCCTCACTTCGTCCATTGGAAGTCGATCGAGCATGGGGGCAGATCATGATCGCCAAGACGGAGTCGCTGGATGTCCAACCGCAGGAGGACGCAGAGAATCTGCGACCCATCGATCCGCAGTTTGATCGCATGCCCGAAGCCGGTGCCATCGATGCATCTCGAGCCTTTGAATTTCACGGCGATTGGAAGTTGAACCTTGCAGTGACTCGATTTCAGCTAGAAGAAGTCAAGCGGACGAGCATCGAACGTTGCTGGATTCGTATGGTTCCAACTCGAAGTGGTCCGATCAACGTACAGGCGTTCTACAATTTGAAGACAGCCCGGCAGCGAATTGCATTTTCATTGCCAGCCGAAGTGGAGTTCGACTCGCAACCGCTTCTTGTCGATGGCAAGGCTGTTCCTCTTGAACGAGGTGATGCGAATACCTTCTATATTCCTTTGGTGTCCAGGCCCGCGACAGAATCCGTCCTGGTTGAACTGCAGTACACAATAACCGACCCTGCCATCGGACTGCAATTTCCGGCCTTCCCTGAAGACCCAGCAGTGCAAAAAGTCTACTTGAGTCTGTATCTGCCAAACGATCGTCTTTTGACAAGTTGGACCGGAGCATGGGCGAACGAATGGTCCGAGAGGAACCACATGCGCCCGAATACGAATGAGGCCCAGCTTCGCAATTGGGTGCGAGATGGCATCGGAACGAAATCCATCAGCGATCGCCCATTTCAAGTTGACGGCAAGATGTTCTTGTTTGCAACGCTACGTCCAAGTCCTCCGCCCGATGGTCTTCTGAACTATACAAGCATGAATCGCGGCGGGTTCGCTGCCATGGGCCTCGCATTCGCAGCAATCGTTGTCGTGGCACTATTCTTTCTCCGTTTCCCACAACAAGTGGCTCTCGTTGCGGCGGCAACCATTGGAGTTCTACTTTTGGCCGTCTTCGCTCCAACGCTGGTGGAGAATTTTACATCCCAACAAATGGCGACAGCGATCTCGTGCTGCGGAATTGCGTGGGTGGCGATCCTCGTTGTCCGGTTTGGTCGAGGGTGGTCGCCGCGATTCGCGAGCCGCGCCATAAGAGCTCAAGAAGCGAGTACCCTTTCAGCGACGCCCCAGGCCGCTGCCGATCTTCCAATCGAACCGGCGTCGACGGGACCGCCTGTAAACGGCACCGACATCCAAGGAGGGACCCCATCATGATCCGCCAGGCCTTGAGCTTGATCTTGCAAGAGTTTACGCGACGCTTCTCGATCGTCTCTCTTGCTTGCTTGACGGTGATTGTCGCAACGCTCACGAATGTGTCGATCAGCGTTGCTGATGACGAGGATGAAGTGAAGCTTCGCGAATTATTTGTGCCCCGAGCTGAGCTGCCGCTGCTACTGGAACATTATCCTCGACGTGTATTCATGACGCGAGAACAATTCGAAGGCCTTCGCCTCAACAGCAAAGTCTCTGTACCTCTTCCGATTCCTCGAAGCGTGATCGCCTCGGAAGGCAACTTTCAGATCGTCCTCAGGGAAGGGCGTGCCGCAATTCAGAGCACCCTGACATTGGAATCGCTCGAAGACGGCGTGCATGCCGTCCCCCTTGTATTCGGTGGCATGGGCATGCAAAAAGCGACATTGGACTCGACAAGCGCCGCAATGGCTCGCGGTGATCGCGGTGAAGTACTGTTGCTCGTCAGCGGTCGAGGAACGCATCGATTTGAAGCGACGATGACTGCTCCGGTTTCGACATCGGCAGCCATTCAGACGCTCCATCTTCAGTTTCCAGAGACAGGTTCGTCAACGATCTCGCTGACGGTTCCCGGAAATGTCGAAATTTTATCCGGTGCAGTTGCCATCCGACGAGAGTTCGTTGCTGAGGCGAACGAAACTCGGTTCGAAGTGCTTCCTCAACGCGGTCCGATGTCAATCGTACTGAGCCTGAATAACCGAAGCATCCAAGATCAGAAGATCGTTACCGCCAACTCATTGATAACCAGCACCTTATCCGCTTCCTGGGAAACGATCAATGCAGAAGTAACGTTTCATGTATTGCATGGAACCACTGACCAATTTCAAATCCGCTTACCCAAAGGTTTCGATGTATCCGATGTTCGCTGCGAGTCCCTCGCTCGCTGGTCAATCGACGATGAGCTCGAATCTCGCTTGCTGACGATTGACCTCCGGCGAACCATGGATCGAAAGGAAGTTCAGCGTGAGGTAGTGCACCTGACGGCATCTCGCGCTCGAAGGGAAGAGGAACTCTGGTCTTTCCCGAGAATCGAATTGCTCGACGTGGAATCCAACACGACGATCGCTGGAGTCCTGCTTGACGATCGATTGAAACTCGAAGCCATTCAAGAATCCGGCGTCATTCCCATCGATGGAGCTGTTCTAGAAAACCGCATCGCGAATTGGAGGGCGACTTCCGGCGTTGCCATTCGACCAAAAATCGTCGTCGCCTACTATGCTCCGCAGGATACGTTCGAGATCCGCAGCCGCCTCGTCCAAAAGCCTGCCGAGTTTCGTTCAACGACGAACCTCGTTCTTGTCGCCAAAGAACACGAACTGGAGCTTTACACTGGTATCGCCATTCTGGTCGTTGAGGAACAGCTCGTCCAGGTCGAGCTTCAAGTTCCTCCCCTCTGGACTGTCATGTCGATTGAGAGCCAGGATGGAAAAGCTGTTCCGTGGCGTGAATCGGCTGTCTCAGGTGAACGTCGATTACGACTCACTCTGCCGAATGCAGTACGGCCTGGTCAAACAGTGAATTTGATCGTTAAGGCCAAATACGTCCCACCGGGTTGGCTAGGGAGTTGGCCATCCTTTTCTCTCGAGTTCCCCAAACTGCAAGTCGTGAGTAGCTCGCTTGACGAAGGTGCCTGTGCGATCGCTGTCCATGATGATCTGTCGGTACGCCCAGAAGCATTGGTCGATCTCACGATCTTGAATGACGCAGACAAGAAAAAGTTTCGGCTCGAAGAGATTCCGACACAATTCGCGTACAGATTCGAGACGAGTGATTGGTCTGCACTGTTTACTATCGAACGTAATCAACCCGTGGTCACGGCCACCACTCTTGGTTTCTACCTGATCGAACCAACGGGATTGACCTCAAAATTTGAACTCCGACTCAACGTCCAGCAAGCACGAATCCAAGAAGTTCACTTTTCATTGCCGGAATCGACTCCTTCGGAAGTTTCCATCCAAGGCCTGGATGGAATCGCGGTTCGAGAAACAACATCGATCTTGAGCGATGATCGGCGACATTGGACCATTATCTTGGCTCAGAAATCGATGGGATCGATCAAGCTGTCTGTCGAATTCGTGCAACCACTATCGGCCCAAGGTCACGATCGATGGAACCTCCCCGACCTTCGCATTGAAGACGTACTGCTTCAGTCGGGATACTATGCGGTCGAAGGTCATAGTGATCTGGATGTGAACGTCCTCGAACATCCAAGGATGGTCGATCAAGGAGAATTGGTCGATTCCATTTACTCGATTGGTCGTCATCAAGTCGGAACCTATGCTTTTGTGGGAGAGCCGAAACCCGTCGTTGTTCAGATAGCCGATCGGCAACACGCTGGCTTGCCGATGATCTTGGTCGAGAAAGCGATTTTGACAACTTGGCTGGGAGTCAACGGGCGAGCTCAAACGGCCATCAACTATAAGCTGCGAGCCAAAAGCCCGGCTCTCCACTTCGAACTGCCGAACCAAGCGGAATTGTGGTCGGTCGTTCTCGACAACCAGCCGGTAGTGCCGCAAAACGATGGAGGTACCTTACTGATCCCATTGGAAGCCAACTCGAATCAGGGTACCCATGAGCTTCAAATCGTCTACGAAGTCCCGATCGCGCGACTGGAGTATTTGGCACGCACCACATTAGTGGCTCCGTTTTTGTTTGTACTCGACCGCAGGGCGAATCAACGAATGGAAGTTCCCACCGCCGACGTCGAGTGGCAGATCGGGCTGCCTTACGGTTACGAGATCGTCTCCACACAAGGGAGCCTGTATGAATCGAGCGTTTACCCTTGGTCGCAACGCTGGACAGACTTCGGGCGCTGGCTGCTTATTCTCGGAGGTTACGACGAAAATAAAACCTACCTTTCCACGCGAGTAGATTCTCAAGCAGCTTTTCACGACGCTGAATATCGAGGTCTTCCCAAGATCGCAGCACCGGCCCCCGCTAGCAGTGCCGTGCCCATGGATTCTCAACCGGTACCGAATGCCGAGATTGCTCAGGTGGAAACGGATTCCAACGCGCAAGGTCAATTGATGGAACAAGAGGAGTTTCTTGGTGTGGTTCCTCAACTCTCTCAACCCTCAAACGAACCGCTAGCCCGATTTGGAAAAGAAGGTTACACAAACCGTAAAGCTCTCAATGAAGGCTGGAAAAGTCTAAACATTGACGTCGAACAGCCCGCCAACACTTTAATCTTTCAAAGCTTCGGAGCACGGCCGCTCTTAGAATTCCAGATCGCGCAGCAAAATCGCTGGAGTTGGTTGGTCTATGCGATCGGAGCCATGTTGTTGACCCGTTCATTTTACCTTTGGAATCGTGACGCGAAGAAAAAGCTTCGATGGCTGCTTGTATTAGTCATTGTCGGTTGCCTGTCTCCGCTGGTTCTGCCATGGACCGAAACGGCGCGAATGTTGGCAGAAGTGGTTGTACTAGTGGCGATCATCAGCCTTGGAATATTTTTGCTAGGCTTCTTGCTTGGATCGGCCGCCAAGGGATTCCGAAGCTTGGCGAGTCGTTTGGGAATAAGATGGCTGCGTCGAGCAGTTGTGTCCGTGATCTGTGCGTCGTTGGTCTATGAATCGTATTGCTCTCCCGCAAGAGCACAAAGCTCATCTTCGGGCGAAGCAGCAAAACTAATCGAATTGTTGAAGGCAGCCGCCCCCATTCAGGTACCCGATGACGCGATCATCATCCCCTACGACCCTGATTCGTCGGACGGGTGGAGCAATGGTCAAGAGATATTGGTTCCATTGGAGACCTACGAGAAACTTCGAAAACAGGTGGAGGCCGCGCAACAACCAACGGAACAACAACCGCCCCGCGACTGGGCTTGGAAAGGAATCCGATACGAATCCAGTCTTCAGGAAGGGGACCGATTCATGATGCGCGGCCGCATGGAGCTAGAAGTCTTCGGCGATGCGATCGTTACGGTTCCGTTCCCTGTTCTAGGAGGTGTACTCGCATCGGTCACGATGGACGGTCAACCCGCAAAGCTAACGGTCGTCACCGCTGATCGCGCTGTCGAAATCGAAGCGGAACACCGAGCCTTGGCCAAGCGACCGGTTCCGAACCAAGCCAGCAGTTTGTTCCTGCTGCAAGCGGAAGGACGAGGCTCGAAATCCGTCGAGGTCACGATTCAATTCGGTGTCGAACGACAAGGAGGCTGGCGCATCGTTTCTGGGCTTCTCCCAACCGGACAAGCGAATCAATGGGACATCCAGATTCCATTGGCAGGAACTGAGTTGAAGCTCGCAGGCGTTGTCGACCGCACCGAATTTCGCTCGCAAGCGGATGAGACGATCTTCAGCACATCCATCGCCAGAGATGGCTCGTTTGGCATCCAATGGCGCCCACGAATCTCTGAGGCGAGCGTTGACCAAGGTCTTTCCGCCGAAAGTCAAGCTACTATCAACATTCGTGAGGATGCCATTCGAATGAGCTGGAAAACGAACTTGACTTTTCGGCGAGGACGTCGTGAATCGTTGACCTTTGAAATCCCAACCAACTACTTCGTTGAAGAGGTTCTGGGAAGCAATGTTCGCGGTTGGACAATTCGAGATTCCGAGGAAAAGAGATTTGTCGACGTAGAGTTACTTGGGACCGCCCAGGACAGCGAATCGCTGGAGATGCGCATTAGCCATCGCCGCAATTTCAAAGCGGAAACGGAGCAGATCGACGTACCTTGGGTTCGTGTACCGGATAGCATGTTGCAGCAGGGAACGCTCACCATTCGCAGAAGTCGGTGGATCGATCTCCGGAGTGAGCATCACGAGTTCATCAGTCGGATGGACTTGATCGCGAACGAAGGTGACATAGAATCGGTTGATCGCTTCGCACCGGTCGACTTGATTCCATTCCAATCATTCCGCTTCCTTGCGGTTCCTTTTCGATTGACCGTGACTGCGTCACCGGTATCGCCACAAGCCGAGGTGAATTGGCAGGGGCTGCTGAAAATTGCTCCAAGAGAACTCATTTTGGAGGCCAAGTTCCAGTACTCGGCGAACGCTCGCCCAATTCATCGCATCCGATTGGCTTTTCCTCGGATGTTCGAGCTGCAGCCCCCCATGGTTCCCTGTAATTACGATTGGTATATCGATGAGAGCGGAGATGAACAGATTGTCCATATTCTTCCGGAACGAGGACTCTCTGGCTCTTTTGATATCGTGGTCCTTGGAACTAGGAAACGCGAACTTGTTGATGGTCAGATTTCTGCACAGTTTTTGGTGCCGAGTTTTCGTGCAGTCGATGTTGCCAAGCAAGCTGGCACTCTGGTGTTGCAGGCGGATCCATCTTTCAACGTCCGCTTAGAACAACTCGATCATGCAGAATTACTTGGTCCCAATGCGGCGGATGCTTGGATGCAGTCTGAGCAGAAATCGTTGGTTCGCGCTGTGCTATCCATCCGAGGTGATAGGTTCTCCGGGCTCGCGACAACCATCAAGAAGTCACCCGTCATTCAAGCGCGCTCTATTTCCAATATCCGCGTCACTGAGAAAGCTATCGAAGAAACCATCCTGCTTGACTGGACCATTCGTGAAGCATCGGTTCAATCGTTTTCGTTCGTGTTGCCCTATTGGATGCGAGATGCTCGGGTCAGCGCTCCTTGGCTTCGGCAGTTGCAGCGCAGACTGTCTGCCGAGCAAGCAGACGCTCCAGTGCGATTCACGATCGATTTACAGGACGACGTGATTGGCGAGTTTCGAGTCAAAATCGAAAATGATCGCTCGCTCGATTCAAGCATCCGGGAGGCACCCATTCCCACCATCGAAACTGGACAAGCCATGAAGCGATTTGTCCTTCTCGAAAACGCTGGAAGGGACGAGCTGATCATCGGAGAAAGCCGCGGTGTGGAAGCGATTCACGCGCAATCGTCTGAATGGAATGAACTGACAAACATCTTGGGCGCGAAATCAGCGCAGGCGTTTTCCGTTCGGAATCAAGCTGAGTCTCCCATTTTGCGATTCTCATTAGACGAACGAGCTGCGATCCAAACCGTCAGTGCGAGAATTGGCTTGTTCCTCACCGTTCTTGCCCTTGATCGTTCCGGCACCTATCGAGCCTCTGCGGAACTGAGAGTCGAAAATCGGAATGAGCCGTTTGTTGAAATTGAGCTACCGACGGGAGCCAGTGTATGGACTGCAACGGTCGCAGGAGAACCCATGAAGCCGATGCTATCGAACCAGCCGCAGCGACTCCGCATCCCACTGATCAAAACTCCAGTCGGCAGCCTCGATTATCCTGTGATCATCAAGTACGGCGGACAAATTGCGATGCCGACGGTCATGGGAAGATGGAGCATTCCATTCATTCGTGTCGCCAACATTCGACCGGAACAAAGTCAAGTGCGACTATTTCTTCCTGACGAACAACATTGGTTCGATTTCAGCGGAACGCTGGGCAGAATCAACACTCAGTCCGAGTGGGATGCAGGTTTGTTATCATTTAAGCAGAAGCAGGTCGATGAATTGCGGCGAGTGATCGAGAGCAAAGCGCAAAGCAAGTTTGACTCCTTCTCGCAATCACGAGCCAAAGCCAATCTTCGACAACTCGGGACAGCGCCCTATGCTGTTTATGGCGCCAACGTCATTCCAAACGATCGCGTTCTCGATATCGACCAAGACGCTTCAACTTGGCAGAAGGAAACCGAAGACAATCGGACACTTCTCAGTCGTTCGTATGCCGCGCAATCGCTAAAGGGGGGCACCAATTCGGTGATGACTTATGGAAACAATTTCTTTCATGAGACGGAACC
Organism: Pirellula sp.; assembly: GCA_037440405.1. Classification (GTDB taxonomy): domain Bacteria; phylum Planctomycetota; class Planctomycetia; order Pirellulales; family Pirellulaceae; genus JANMGV01. The sequence goes on from JBBIUE010000016.1 coordinate 42,004, forward strand.
CCTTTCCGTTGATGAGCGCGCTCCACAGTCGATCAAAGACGCGGAACCTCCGATGAATCGCGGCAACGCCACCGACGAAGTTCAGCATGCGCCGGAAACCAGTCCATTAGGAGGCAATCCGCAAGTTGCTCAGCGTCCGGGCTCAACGGTTCTTCGAATCGAAAGTATTGACAAGCTGGAAGCCGATAAAAAGCAAATGGCAAAAGGAGAAGAGATCGAGGAGAAGCTCAAGCAATATGAGGCTCAATTGCAATCGAATGCTCCCAATGCAATGGGCGGAATCGATGGACAGGGTCGTTTCAACAGAAGCAATCGAGTCTCCGAGCTTGCAGGGAGCGAGCCCAATGCAGGATATGAACTTCGTCGCTTCAGAGAGTCAGAGTCCCTTGATTCAAACGTGCCGAGTGCCTCTCCGTTAGCTATAGAAGATGGCGACCGGCGTGACCTCGGCAGAGGTTTGCCCCAGATGGAGCAAACCCAACGCTCTGGCCAAGCGGTTGAGCGCGGTGCCCTTCAGACCTTCGAAGCCGATCGTCCGACTTACCCTAGACCCGAAAACGCGGCGGACGTGCTTCAACCTTCCTTTGTTGGTTTTGTCAGCCTTGATTTGCCTTTTCCGACGCGGGGAGTCGAATACATGTTCTCGACTCCGGGTGGGGATTTGGAACTGAGTGGCCGAACCATTTCGAAGCAAGCGACCACACGTGGCGTGGCCATCCTTGCACTCGCGGCTTCCGTCGTCGTGATTTGGTTTGGTTGGAGGATGATCCATGCCCTGTGGTCGACGCGACGCGGCCGCCTCCTCGTCGCTGCGATAGCCTTCATGAGCGCGACCATCTGCTTTCTGGCTGGATTACCTGTCTACGGCATCCTCCTCGTCCTCACTGGTTTGGTAGGATTATTTCCTCTTGAATGGTCTAGGCAGTCTCAAACGAGCGCCTGACCGTGGGGAAACCTCATTGGTCGGAAAATTCAGTAGATCTGCCGAGGAAATGAAAAGCAAAAAAGCATTTCCAGGCAATCTGATGGATCGATGAACGTTTTTCGAACCGCAACGAGAAATCGTAAAGTTTGTGCATTCCACCCAGGAATCTAGTAGACTTTAGCGAATGGCTTTTCAAGGTCCGAACTCATATAATCGCCATTCACGCGATGAAATCTTCGAAACGACTCACTGGAGCCTCGTTTTGGCTGCCGGAGATCGGCGTCACGCGGAAGCGGACCAGGCACTGGAGCGGCTGTGCCGCGCCTACTGGCCGCCGCTCTATGCGTATGTGCGCCGGCGCGTGCGCGACGTGCACGAGGCTCAGGATCTGACCCAGGCCTTCATTGAGCGGCTGCTGGAAAAGCAGTTTCTCGCGCAGGCCCAGCGCGAACGGGGGCGTTTTCGGGCGTTCCTGATCACCGCGTTCCAACACTTTCTCGCCAACGAGTGGGACAAGGCTCGGACTAAGAAGCGAGGCGGACACGTCACGCACTTCGTGTTCGAATTCGACCGATACGAGACCGGTGCCCCAGCGACGGATGACGAATGGACCGCAGAACGCGTCTACGAACGGCAATGGGCGATTGCGCTGCTCCAAAGCGTGATGGAGCGGCTACAGCGCGAGATGGAACGGAACGGGCAGGGCCGGCAGTTCCAGGCGCTCCGCGAGTTCATCGGCGGCGCGCAAGGTTCGTATGCCACGCCCGCTGTCGAATTGGGGATGAGCGAAGCGGCTGCGCGGATGGCTGCCAGTCGCTTGAGGGGTCGGTATCGGGAACTGTTGAAGGAAGAGATTGCCCATACGGTCTGCTCGGCGGACGAAATCGAGGACGAGATCCGGCAGCTGTTTACTGCTTTTTCCAAGTGAAGTTCCCGAATTTCATGTTGCGCATGGAAGCGAATGCTTCAGTGTTACACAGAGAAAATACACAGGCTCAACCATGAATTCCTACCCGCTATGTGCGAATTGCAGCAGTCCCATTCCGCCGGATGCCCCGTCGGGAATGTGCCCGAAGTGCCTTTTGCAAGCGGGCTTGTCGGATTCAGCCGTTGACTTGGCGGCAATGGCAACTGACGGCGCGACTTCCGTGACGGAAACGATAGGTCTCAAGGGGGAAGACGAGCGGACCGGCATCGAATGGGAAGACCATTCATCCTCGGGCTTTCCCGGCGTCGGCACCAAAATTCGTTACATCGGCGACTATGAGTTGCTGCATGAGATCGCTCGGGGAGGAATGGGAGTTGTCTACAAGGCGAGGCAGGTCCGGCTCAACCGCATTGTCGCCCTAAAGATGATCCTGTCAGGGCAGTTCGCCAGTTCGGTTGAGGTTCGGCGGTTTTATACGGAAGCGGAAGCAGCCGCCCAACTGGACCACTCCGGAATCGTGCCAGTGTTCGAGGTTGGCCAACACAATAAACATCATTACTACTCGATGGGCTTCGTTGACGGTGAGTCGCTTGCCAAACGCATCGCGGTCGGCCCGCTCGCGCCTCGCGTCGCCGCTGAAATCTTGCTTCGTGTTGCAGAAGCGATCGAGTATGCGCATCGCAGAGGTGTTATTCACCGCGATCTGAAGCCTGCCAATGTGCTCCTCGACAAAGCCGGTCAGCCGAAGGTGACTGACTTCGGGCTGGCGAAACGCATTCAGGGGACCAGTCACCTCACCGCCTCGGGACAAATCCTTGGGACCCCCAGCTACATGCCGCCGGAACAGGTCGCCGGCCGCGCCGACCAAGTGAACGAAACCGCCGACATCTACTCGCTTGGGGCGATGCTCTATTCCATGCTGACCGGTCGACCGCCGTTCCATGCGGACAATCCGCTCGATACGATGATGCAGGTCATTGAGCGAGACCCCGTATCGCCGCGAGCCCTGAATCCCGCAGTGCCGCTTGATCTGGAGACGATCTGCCTGAAGTGCTTGGAAAAGGACCGTCGCCAGCGTTACGGATCAGCCGGCGATCTGGCTCAAGAACTTCGCCGGTATCTGGAGGGGAAGCCGATTCTTGCCCGTCCCGTTGGCAGATTCGATCGCGCGTGGCGCTGGTGCCGACGGAATCCGCTAGTGGCTTCGCTGCTGGTCGCGGTCGCCCTGAGTCTCGTCGGGGGCACTATTGTCTCGATGATGTTCGCCGTCGAAGCACGCCATCGGGCAGAGGGGGAGCGGAAAAACCGAGAAGCTGCCGATCAGCAGACTAGGCTGACCGAAGCGCAGTTGAACCGCTCTGAGTGGTTCCTCTACACGAATGAAATCGCTTCTGCACAGCGTGAGGGGGAACTGAACAATCCCTCTCTGGCGACGAGCATCCTTGATCGCACTTCGCAGGAACGCCGCAGCTGGGAATATCACTTCCTACGTCGGCAGAACGAGCAGTCGCTGCGACTCTCTATCAAGGGTCACGACCAGAAGGTCCTGGCGCTCGCCGTCAGTCCAGACGGTGAGCTGCTCGCCAGCGCTGGACGGGACCGGAGCGTCAGAATCTGGGACAGCGCCAAGGGACGGGAAATCGTGACACTCGCCAGCGACCTATTCGTCACACATTTGACGTTCAGCCCAGATGGAGGTCGAGTGGCCGGCGTCGACACCGAGGGAAAGCTACGGATCTGGGACCCCCGCACCGGACAGCGACAGAGTGAAATCGTGACCAGCCCCATCGCTGGCTTGGCCGCGAGTCGTGCATATTTCATCGCAGGGAGTGACCTCGTCGTCACGCACAACAAGGACGGAAGCATTGCCGTTTGGGATCCGTTGAACGGTAGCGCACATCGATCGATCCCGATTCCCCTCGCAGCAGTGACCATCGCCGTTAGCCCGGACGGGAATTGGCTCGCTGCCGGATCGCTGACCAGTGGTCATCAGAGTGAAATCCAGGTCTGGTCATTTGATGCCTCATCAGATGCTTCAAAAAGAATGTCGATCGCAGGTCGCCTCGCGGCCCTGGCGTTCGATCACACCTCGAAGCGGATGGCGATCGGGGTTTTTGATCCCTCCAACGCATCCACTGGCGTGGTCCGCGTCGTGGATGTCTCGCGAATGGGGGAAGAGGGCGATCCTAACCTTTGCCAGATACCGATTCGAGCGCGTCAGGTGGGTTTTACCGCTGATGATCAGTTCGTGTTCGCGATCGGGATGGATGGTCTCCTGACCAAGTGCGATGCCAGTTCAGGCGCGATCGTGCGTCAGTTTCAGTCCCGTTCGCCTTCCGACCAAGCCTTAGAAGTAACCCCGGATGCAGCACTGCTCATCAACGGAAACGACGCGGGAGTTCTGGAACTCTGGAACACGTCCACCCATTCGCTGCCGACCGAATTCCCTCTCAACGAGTGGGGTTATTCGGTCGCCTTCAGTCGGGATGGACGGCGCGTCGTCGGCGGTAGTAGCAAGATTGTCACGATCTGGGATGCGTCCACGGGCGACAAAGTCATCGAGATTCCGGCACACAACGGCACCGTCCACACCGTCGCCTTCCATCCCGAGAGCGACAAAGTCCTGAGCGGCAGTTGGGATGGCTCGCTCAAGTTGTGGGAAGTCCCGTCTGGCAAGGAACTCTTTCGGATTGGCGGAGGGACTCGCGAATACGACAGCTTCTCGATCAGTCCGAACGGTGACCTGTTCGCGACAGGTACCGGTTTCACAGCGGAGATCCGATTGCACGACGCGCACACCGGAGATCGGGTTGAAACGCTGACCGGTGTGACGGAGCGTGTCGGAGTGACCGCGTTCTCGGCTGACGGTGCATGGCTTGTGAGCGGCGGCGAAATTGGAGAGGTTGCGGTCTGGGACGTGTCTCGGCGTGCCATGCGCTGGACGACCCGACTGGGCCAGGACCGTATCCGGTTTGTGACAATCAATGCCGACAGCAAGTGGTTCGCGGCGCTGTCGCAAACGGGCGCGATTGCCGTCTGGGAGATCGAGACGGGACAGCAGAAGTTCTCCCTGGAAGAACCTGGCGCCTACTGTCTGCGGTTCACGCCAGACAGTAGGCGTCTAGTGAGTGGCGGCGCAGACGCTGCTCTTAAATTCTGGACTGTCGATACCGGCCAGAAGGTCTGCACGATCGCCGGTCATAATGGTCGCATCTTCTCGATGGCCTTTAGTCCCGACGGCAGACGATTGGCAACAACCGGCGATGCCGGAGCGGTCTTTCTCCGCGATGCTGGACAGCCTTTGCCTTCACTGATAAGTTCACCCCTCACGCAACCCTAAGAGGAGTCCCATGCGTCAAGCCCTGTTCCTGCTGAGCTTCAGTTGCTTGCTCGTCGGCTGCAGAAAGCCAGCCGACTCCGGCAATGCCGGTTCCCGCAGCACCAATTCAGCGTCGCCTGCGACTTCGCCGACGCAGACGACAAATCCAGTCGAGAAGAAACCCGCAGGGGCGACCGATGTCGTCGCCACAGTGCTGGGTCAATCAATCACGCGCAGCGATTGCCTGAGTCCGAGTCAGGGGATTGGTTCTGTCGACGTGGGGGTCTGCGCCCTGGTGTTCCGTCTGTTGATGGATGATTTCAGAAAATCGCAGGAAGTGAACCTCACCGAGGCCGAGATCGACGCATTCTGGAAAGCGATGCGTGCTGGCGCGCAGCGGGTCAATCCGGGACAACCTGCGCCCGAGCCAGTGTTCGACGAAGCCGCCGTTCGAGGGCGACTCAAGCAGGCTCAGGACAAGCTGGCTGCCGCCGATCTCCCGCTGCTCGAACGACTCACCCTGCAGTCTCAGGTCTCGGAACTTCAACGGGCCCTGGAACTCAAGTCCCTGGCAGCGATGATCGCGTATGAACACCTGCTGCCGCTGCGACTCGAAGCTGCACTTTACAGGAAGTACGGCGGCAAAGTCGTGGCGCGACAGATCAGCCTGCAGGCGGCGGGCGCCATGCAGAAGCTGGCGGAAGAGGCCCAGGCGAGCGGCAACCTGGTTTTTCACGACGAGGCCCTGAAGCAGGCGTTTTGGAAGCGTCTTCAGGACGATCTTGCGCACCCCGAGATTCCGCCGGAGCGCGTCGATTTCAGCATTCCCGCGTGGATGCAGGGACTCGCGCAGTTGCCGCCCGGCGCGGCAGCCTCGCCCCCGGTATCGACTCCTGCTGCTGCCGATCCAGGGATGCTCGAACGCTTCGCGGGCGTCTGGCAGACCACCAGCTCGATGAAACCCTGCCAGTGGTTTCCGGACGGGGCAAACTTCGCAGTGCGCGAAGTCGCCGAGCCAGTGATGAATGGCAAATATCTGCTGGGCCGCGAGATCAGTGCACCGGATGGGGAGAAAAGACTCTGGATCATGACCTACGACGCTAGACAAAGAACCTATCCGTTCTGGATGTTCAACAGCGCGGGTCTCATGGGAGGCCAGTGGTCGCTGACCCGGGACGCGGCCAATAACACCGCGACCGGTCGCGCCACCGATACCCCCGCCGGCTGGACCAGTCGCGCCACGAATCGCTTCCCGGATGCCGACACGAACATCGTCGATGTCTGGATGAAGGATGAGAAAGGAACGCTGCTGCTCGACTCCCACGCGGAGAAATTGCGTCAGCAGGCGGATTCCGCCGACGCGATTCTTGCGGACTGGTCCCGAGCCGAGCCGTCGACCGATCGGCCAGAAGAGTTGCAAATCCTGGAACGGCTCGCTGGAACGTGGGAGGCCGTCGTCGTTAGCAAGCCCGCGGTCTGGACGCCGCAGGAGACCAAGACCACAGCGACGTGGCAGCGTCAGTGGGTATTGAACGAGCGGTTCTTGCTGGCGACGAGGACCGACGGAAACGAGACCAGTCAGTTATCACTGTTCAGCTACGACCCGCAAAGTCGCGATTATCGTTACTGGTCATTTACGCCGGACGGCAGCCCGAGCCAGGCCCGTGGCGGCTTCAGCGCTGCGGAGCAGTCGTTCGCGTTTCGATCGGAACCGCAGGACGGTAAGACAATGACCATGTCCGTCCGGTTCGTCAGCGACGATCAACACGAGTTTCAGCTCACCGTGCTTGATGTCGACGGGACGAAATACCTGGACATTGCCGTCACAGCGACAAGGCAAGAGACGAACAACTAGCACGTGAGGTTGATTGATGAGCTGGTCAAATACCATTGAAGTTGTCTAGTTTCTCAGGCTTTCTTTGATCACGTGTACCGTGCAGGCTGCCGTGTTCGTCATTCGTCTGAAAGCTGTCAGCTTCTGCTGGAAACTTGCTGTGTCGGCGCATTTTCGGGTGCCGCTGGCGCATGGTCTGCGATTTGGCGAGAGGAAGTTCGTATCTGCCACTTGCCCGATGGGTCCGTGAGGAATCATGGTTTCGTACCTCACTTGCGTTTCGGACTGGTATTTTTTTCCTGCCGCTCGACCAAGTACTCTACAAGTACGGAGAAAAGAGTCGGGCAACTCCGTCTCGGATTTGAACTGGCAATGGTCGCGCGTTCATTTCTTCAAGGGTAACTGGACGTGCGCGCGCTTTGCGATCCGCGACGACGTCCTGCAGTTGTTGAGCTAGTTCCTCCGAATAGAATTCGCAATTGAGTTCGAAATTCAAACGCAAGCTGCGCGGATCCCAATTCGCGGAACCGATAAACGACCACTGGCCATCGACAACCATCAATTTCGCATGGTCAAAAGGAGGAGGCGTCTTCCATACTCGACAACCATTTTCCAGAACCTGCCACAATTGAGCTTCCATCGCCCACTGAACGAATCGGAGGTTTCCTTTTTCCGGCAACAAGATGTCGATCGATACCCCGCGAAGCGCAGCGACTCCCAATGCGGTCACCAAGGCATCATCGGGAAGGAAATAAGGAGTGACGATGCCAATCGACTCCTGTGCAACGCTGAGGGCACCATGCAGCATTTTGCGAATGCGATCCAAATCTTCATCAGGACCGTCAGGAACGCCGCGCGCCAGGACCGAGCCTCTTTTTTGGAGGGAACCGTACCAACACTCTCCATCCAAGTGCTCTCCTGTCGTAAATCGCCAATCGATCGCGAAGACTTCTTGTAGCTGGTGTACAACTGGCCCTCGAATCTGAAATTGGATATCGCAGATGGGTGACCGAGTGGAGAGTCGAAAATCATTTCCCTCGCGAATGTTCATGCCGCCAATAAATGCCACGCAGCCGTCAACGATGAGGGACTTGCGATGATTGCGCAGATTCGCATATCGAAACTCCCACGGCCAACTCGATGGCAGAAACGTCGCAGTTGGGACTCCCACCTTGCGCAGCAGAGGAATCACCGTGGGGAGGTGATAACGTGCCCCGACGCTATCGATGAGCACTCGGACCTGGACACCTCGCTGCACAGCGAGTTGTAGCACCTCGACAAACTGCCGTCCGACGCGGTCGCGATCGAAGATATATGTCGAAAGAGTAATCGACTTGGTGGCCGAGTGGATGGCATCCAGCATCGCAGGAAACGCTTGCTCACCGCGAAAAAGAATCTGGACATCATTACCGTCTGCTAGGGGATAGCCCGTCAAGCACCTTCCTAGCTGGCTCAACTCCTTGATATGTGGGGGAAGCCGATCCAATCCTGCCGTCTCTCCATCCACCAGCGCGCATAAGCCGACAGAAGGTGCCGGGCGCAAGCGATGCGCCCGACGAGCGATTCGATTGATGCCAAATAGAAAATAGAGAGCACAACCGATGGTCGGTGCCAGCCAAACAATGCCGATCCACCCGACCGCCGCTTTGCTACTTCGTTTCCAAAGAACGATATGGGCGGAAGTCAGAAGACTTGCGAAAAAGCTTAAGGCAGCCCACGCCAAGACTAGGTTGGCGTTGGATGCCAAGTCCATGATTAGCGCTCTTGTTCAATGGTAATGGTACGATCAACTCCTGGCACAGGCACGCGTTGCACCCCGCCACTGGGCCATATTATCTCGATTTCTTCAACTTGGGTAAGCTTCCCTAAACCAAAGGTCACTGCTAATTCACTCTGGGACAGATAGCTACGGGTTGGAGTGACGCAACGGAATGTGGCAAAGTCTCTCCCGCGCAGGATAACTTCGGAGCCAATCGCATCGCGATTATCGCGAGTCCCCTTGAGGACAACTCGCAACCAGTGATTGCCAAGTCGCTGATCATTTCGCATCAAATGAACGGGGCCACCGTTGGTCATCAGCAAAAGATCGATGTCGCCGTCCCCATCGATGTCGGCAAAGGCACAGCCTCGCCCAACAATCGGCTTGAGGAAATCCTTCCCCACTTCATTTTCCCCCAACTCGACCAACTCGGTTCTAGCCGATTTCCCAGCATTCCAAAACAACTGAGAAGCCTGCTCGTATCGTTGAGTCGGCTGGATCTTCGCGATTTCTTCCTCAAGATGGCCGTTGGTGCATACGATATCCAATCGACCGTCCAGGTCCATGTCGCAGAACATCATGCCGAAGGTCAGTCGAAGCAATGTTTGCGGTCCAAAACCTGTCGGTGTTGCCGCATCGAAGAATTGAGGCGTCTTACCTCGAGAGACAAAAAAGCTGGAGGATTCATTTGCGAAGTTGCCAATTGCGATCGCCAAGTTCTCGTCGTTGCGGTAATGGGCACAGTCGACTCCCATAGCCCCAGTTGCGTTACCGAATCGATCAAAAGCGACTCCAGCCTGCACGCCAATATCCATAAAGGTGCCGTCCCGTCGGTTCAAAAGCAAAAAGTTCTGCACCGTATCGTTCGCTACGACGACATCAGGCCAACCGTCATGATTGACATCGGCAATTGCCAACGCCAAACATTTACTGCTTGGCACATTCGTGTTCGCGTTACGAATCATCATTCCGGATTTCTCACTGACATCATCGAATCCATTTCCCGTGTTCCTGTAAAGCCTCAGAAAAGTGCCAGCGAAATTCGTCGGTTGTCCATAGGCTCGTCCGACACCGGTGATAGTGAATCCTTGTTGCAGATCGATCTCGCGAGACCATTGGATGTAATTGCCGACCAAGAGATCCAGCTTGCCATCGCGATCGAAGTCGAACCACATGGCTGGACAACTCCAATCTTCGTCGCTCCCAGCGACGCCCTGCTCATCTGTCACATGAAGACGCCTTGGTTGTTTCGAAACAGATAATTCCGTCCAACGGCAGTGACGTAGATGTCGACCCATCCATCATTGTCAAAGTCTCCAAAAGCAGGCCCCATTCCGTAAAAGGTCTTGTCCAAACCAGCATCCTTCGTGACGTCTCGAAAGTTTCCTTTGCCGTCGTTCTCGTAGAGTTTCATCGTTGGCGAAGCATCGGGGATGTCTTTGGCCCAAGGCCAAGCATCGCCATTCACCAGAAAAATATCTGGATGCCCATCGTTGTTGTAATCGAAGAACCCGCCTCCACCTCCCATCGTTTCTGGAAGGAGTCGCTGTCCCTCCCTGCCGGTGTAGTGGACAAAATCGATTCCAGCAGCCTTCGTGATATCCACCATGGGAATCTTGGGCAGTTCCATTTGAGCAAGATCGCGTTTTTCCGCTTGCGCTACTTGTGTGCTCACTTGTTGCTCTGGCGGCTTCCTCATGGCATAGACCCAAAGAGCGATTGCGATCCCAACGCCGATGACGGCAAAAACGCCGAGTGAACCCCAAAGGGCTTTTCCGATAATCGCGTCTTCCTGCACATCATCGTCTTCCAGCTCGGCTGTGGAACGTTGGACAACCTGTTGTGGAGCTTTCTTTGAATTGGGTTTGTTCATGGTTACAAATTGTCCGAGTCCTGAGTGAATGAAGAGATCGAGCGATCCAACTCGCTGGAACTATTCGAATCCGAAGCTTGAGGAGACGGTCGTTCCTCATCGAGTTTAGCGGCGGCTAAGCCGGGTGCCCCCTTGCGATGTAGCGAGTAAATCACCAATTGTTCCGCTGCGTGGTCCGCAGCCGGATATTTGGCACGAGCGATCGGCTTGGCCTGCTCCGAGGCGTTGTCATCTGCCTTATAGCGAAGATTCAGAGCTCGATGTTTTGCGGCCGCCGCTTCGTCACCGATGCGTTCGAAAATGAAGGAAAGGTTGAAGTGAGCTGTCACGTTTTCCGAGTCGTCTTCGAGGACCTTTAGAAACTCATACTTGGCTCGTTCAAGATACTCCTTGCTTGCTTCCGTGTCTCCGCGAAAATCGGCTTGCGTGAATAAGTCGAGCAACGTTGATCCCAAAAGATTGCGGACAACGTAATCGCGGCTGAAGTCAAAATTCCGATCGCGACGTTCCTTGGTCTTGTCATAAAGAACAGATCGGAAATTCTGTTCGGCATCTTCTAAATGCCCTTGCAAACGGGCGACCTCACCGCTGAGCCAGGCAAAGGTCCAGGAAGGAGGTGGAGGGTCCATGGCGTTCGCGCGTGCCAATGCTTCCGTGGCGGCATCCAAATTTCCCTCTGCCAGAAATACCCGAGCAAGATTGATGGGACCATCATAGCGTCCAAGTTTCTCAACTGCCGAAAAAGCATCATGGGCTTGCTTCAGTTGAGCTTTGCCTGCGAGCAAGGTGCCGATGCCATAATCGTTCCAACGCTGCCATTCTTCTTGAGGATAAGCGGATGACTCCGAGGTTGGCTGATGTAACTGGCCTGACTTGCCTCGCACCGGAAAATGGACCGTATCCTCTGCCATGACCGTAATCGGCAGGGGGTTCGGAGTGATTCTCGGTGGCCCCCGTTCCGCGAATTCGCGATCGCCTTCTCGAAAACTCGAATTCATGAAATCAAGATAGCCCTTGTCAAATTTGCGATAGTTCAGTTTTACGTTTACTGTGATCGGAGCTTCAATGTCCTCGGGTACTTTCAACTGATAGTGAGCAACTTGCGCTGCCCCCGGAGGAATCTGATGGTCGTAGAGCGCGACGAAGATGTCCTGAGCATTCCGGCGAGCGATGCGATTGCCGTAACGATCGAGGACAAAATTGTTCACGAAATGGGACCAATCATCGACGGAACCGTATTCGTCGCGCCCGCCGCTTTTCCCAATAATCCGATCGCCCGCTTGAACCGTGACTTCGAGCCATAGTTCGTTCGAATCAACCGTTCCCTGAGTGAGGTGATGTCCCATCTTCAAAGTACGAATCACCGCCTCGAGCAAGTAATCCTTGCCGGCTTCAAGAGTTGGAACGTCCGGCCGGAGAGGTGCCGTCATTTGGCCATCAATCGTTCCTTCTTCGCGGACACCAAATAAATCCACGCGAACCACTCCTTCGAGCAGGGCTTGTGCTCGCTTGATCGTCTCGCCGTCACCTCGCCAAAATGGAAGAGCCGTATTGGCACCGGGGAAGAAATGATCGTGAACAGCAAGTTTGCCCAGTGGATTGTCTTCTTTGGCCCCAAAGTCATTCGATTCCTTCCAGGGCATGTGACATTCATTGCAGTTGTCGTGTGCCTTCGGAGGGTAGTAGAAGCTTCTGGCACCGTGGCCGAAACCACTCAACAAGAATGTGTCGTAATGATTCTGCCCTCGCAGGAAATCCTTGTAAGCCGTGACTTCCTTAGGCAAATGCACCTTATGACAGACCGAGCAGAATTCTTCGGTTTTGTGGAATGGCTTCAGCATCTCCGCTTTATGAAACGACGGCTTTGCTTTGACCAATAGCTGATTCACCTGCTGCAGTAGGCTGTTCTTGCTGTAGGTGAACGGATAGTGCATTGGCTCCTCGATGACATAGTCAGCATTGCCTCGCGTCGAATTGACATGGGTGATGGCATGACACACCGTACAAGTTATTCCCGCTTGAGAGGTTGGATCTTGAACATCGTCGTAGTCCTTGTCATCAAAAGCACCGCTGAAGAAGGGGACCGGATCATGGCAGCCAGCACACCAGCGAGACGCCTGAACCGATCCATCACGTTCCAACGCTACTTTGCGAGTTTCCCGCACGGAGTAAAGATAAGCCGGATTGTTGAATGAGCTGAAATGGTGCGCCGAATGGAACCAATCCTGAAAGATGTCCGCATGGCACTTTTTGCAATACTCGTCGTTCATCAGCACATCCGAAGGTATAAAGTTACCGGTTCGGGTTCGCGCGAGGCTCGGCTGAAAGTACTTCTCACCTTCCTTCGGGCCAGACTCGTTCCATTTCCGAGGGTCCTGCATCTGGAAGATCACCATCGAGCCAACGATAATGGCCGTGGCCACACCAATCCGTCGCGCCACATACCACTTGATCTTTGGCCCGACAAGCCGATGCAGCCAATACATCCACATCGCAATCAGCGGGCAAATCACATGTGCCCAATAGATGATACGGCGCGCCGAAGGCTGCTTGAGTTCAAACGCCCCCATCCGAGTCAATAAAACGCCGGATATCAAGACGACGATCGCGATGATCAACAGTGCATATCCGATGCGAACCGCACGTCGATTGCGTCGCTTGTGGGCGGCCTTCCAATGGACGAAGCCGAACACGATGAAGGGCACCAATAAGATGAAACCCAAGACCAGATGTGCAAGAAACATGTACTGATAAAAGTAATTTTGGTAGACGCGATTCGTCCACCATTCAGCAAACGTGATCGAACTGAGATAGATACCGTTGGCAAGAAGCACTGAAAAAAGTCCGAGAACGATAACCAACATGATTCTCGTTTTCGGTCCAATGACGCGTTTTGCTTTCGCAGTCGGAGTTGGTGGCGAGTTTTCAGATCGATCCGCAAGGTGACCGGTGGATTCTTTTGTGGACATCGGGTTTGGAAAAGCTATCAGGAATGGAAGTTGTCTAGCTAGGGAGACAACAAGTTTGAACGAGCATAGGGCGAGAATGCCTGAAAGACCAGGAACTTCTCGACACGTCGAATTCGCAGAAAGAAAAAAAGCAAATTTCAAACGCAAACGATCAACGCAAGCAATCTGCAGGAGAGTTCCGGCACGGAAGTCTTCCACCGAGGCCATGAACTCACTCAGAAAGGATCACTCGATACGTGCTCGCGGCGGAGGAGTGGGAGGCGGGGTCTCTTCGGATTCCATCCACGTGTTCAAAGAGGCGATACGCTCTCCAGGTACCGCAGGAGAAAAGACCATGTCGAATTCTGCATCGCCGCGAAGCGTTGGTGGATCGTACGACCGAATCAAGTGGAAGGTGGATTCCGGCAGGGGCGGCCGGCCCTGGCAACCTGGCCCCAGACATGGCTTCGGATGAGAAGTCAAACGAAATCGGAAGACTCCAGCTTCATAATGGACCAACACTTGAGCATCTCGTCGAGCAACTAGTGTGTTGGTCGTAACGATGCTCTCGTACAACATTTCATGAGACCGCAAATACCATCCATCTTGAGTCAACGAGTCGCAACCAGCCCAAACTCGGCCTTCCCCAACGAATCCAATGGTCAAAAGCAAACAGGTGATGGCTAATTGAGAAACGCCAATCACCAGGAGCTGCTCGCACCAGGGCCTTCGAAATTCAGATGGATGGGCAACGGAAAAGAGTGCCATACGTTCTAACGGTTTAACTTCGATGAAAGCCAACCCATAAGTCACTTGAAACTGCAAGTCATCGCTCTAAAGACCACTCGGAGGGTAATCGCCATCGACTCCTCCCATAGACTCTGACCGCATTCCTGGCGAAAAAGCCAATCTCTAAGCTAAGTATAAGTTGCAGAAAAGTCAAACCGTTCAGAAGTGCCGAGTTGGTATTCTGTGAAATACTTTTGACGAGCGCTTCGCCTTCGCTCTGGAAATCGTGAGGATCGAAGATTTCCGCGAGCCAGAACCGATCTCTGCAGCTTAGGTAAACCTTAGCCGTGATACCGGTTCATACCTTGGGCGAACGCGATAACTGTCGGTGACCGTGCGAGGCGGGGATTGACGTGAGGTCTTTTTGAAAGGAGGAAAGCTTGGGCTTCTTCGATCGTCATACCTCGATGCGCCATGAGAAAGCAAAGAACGACGGTTGCGCTCCGAGCTCTGCCGGCCTTGCAATGGACATAAACGGTCTGGCCAGCGTTCACACGCGACGCGATAAAATCGACTCCTCGACGTGTATCCTCCAAGGAAGGGGGATTGAAATCAACCGTCGGAAGCCAAAGCTGCTCGATACCGAGCTCTGAATATGCCGACGTTGGCCCTTGATACTCCTTGCACATATTCACGACCGCCACGACTCCCTCTCCTGCCAGCGCTTGGACATCGCGTTTGAGAGGAAGCGCTCCGATCAACAGATGATCTTCGACCCGATCCCACCAGTGACGGCGTCGCAGTAGCCGCCCAAGCAGAAAGTTCCACAGGAAAGTCGGAACGAACAAGAGTCGAGATAGAACCGGATGCAATTGGAACTTCCAAAAGGATTGAGGTAGTGATCGCGGGACTGTTCGGTCGCAACTTCGCAAGCGAAATCAAAAGCCATGCGTTCGCTGAATTTTATCCGAAAACCACTGCGACGCGCGAGCCAATAGGAACGGACCAAGCGATTCTTTTCTGGCCGCAATATAAGCCGTTCCCGATTGGCCCGCGCGGAGCGACGCTCCATCGGTGCTTGGCAGATCAATGCGAACTAGCACGTGGGGACGTGCTAGTTTCCAAGGTGAGTTCCTTTGGGACGTAGCTATCGCATGTGCTGGCAAAGACGTTCGTTGAGGTTCCGTTTCCATCGCTCGCGGCAGAACAGCCAGCGGACCTCCATGGGCGGAGGAAAATGCTTCATGTGGCAGCTCATCCCTCGCTCGTGGATCGATCTCGACCAAGCGACCACGGATGGATCCGTGGATACTCCCCCAAAGATCAATGAATACATTGCGAGACAGAGAAGCCATCAGATACCTAGCATCATTCTGATTTACCAAAGCAATCGCTTTCTTGTCGTTCCCTTGGGCAATCGAAATCAGCTCGGTACCACTCGCCACGTACGTATCGAGGAGAATCGAGAGATTCGAAGTCACCACTTCTCCTGCAGTATTGGCTCGAATGATCAAGTTGCCGAGCATCGAGCGAAGTTCATTCTGCTTGACTCTTAGGGCATGAAGATCCTCTTGCTCCAACATCCAGCCGGAGATATTCCCCATGCTTTGAAGGATGCGGCACTTCAGTTCGCTTTCCGTTACCTGAATGAGATTCATCTCAAATTCGGCGTTCAGATCGGGATTCTCCAAAACCATGAGAATTTCTCCAGGCTCGACGGCTTTCCCCGATTGGACGCGAATTTCACGAATGAATCCAGGTGTTTCTGCGTGGACCACTTGCAAGTGCTGGTAGTCGATCACAATCGGAGCCTGAACTAGGATCGGACTCGGTATCACTTTTCCGAAAATCCACAGACCTGAGATCATCATGCTGGTAACAAACACAAACCGCAACGGGTTCGGCTTTTCCAGTTTCGATCCTCGAATCAAGTATTTGATCAACCGAAATGACGGAATGCCGATCCAAAGCAATCCAGCCAGGATGGCAATGGCGAATCCTACGCCCTCGAAGAGATTGATCGCTGCGACGAGCAAAGATACCACCAGAAGACTGGACCAGATCAACGATGCAATACCGTAGAATTTGATGAACAACGCCAGTCGAGGCATCGCAGGAGTCTTGGCGGGCACTCCGCAAAATGCTTGTTTGCTGATGGCCACCACGTACTGCCGGGCATGCTGATAAAGATTGGGCAGCCGAAGCCAGTCTGACAAGATGTAATAGCCGTCGAAGCGCATCAGCGGATTTGCATTAAAGAGGAGCGTATGCAAAGAAGCAGCGAGAATCAAGTTGCCCATGTGAAATCGGAGGGGGCCGGCGTCCGCGCGAACCCAAATCAGCACCCCGATCGCAGCAAGCAGCAGCTCGACCATCATTCCCGCAGCGCTGGTCAACATTCTGCGACTTCGATCTTCAAAGCTCCAACTGCTAGTCACATCGACGAACGGTAATGGCACAAAGAGCAGCAGCACGAAGCCACATAGTCCGACTCGACCGCCGAACCGTTTGCAGGTCAGACCATGCGCGAATTCATGAGCAACTTTCAAGAGGAGCCAAGTTCCGGCGATCCAGAAAAAGTCGTGTTGCGAGAACGTTTGAATTCGCTCGCTCGAAAACTCGGACCAATGCATAGCCAATTCAAGAAATCCGTACCCGCACACGGCCAGCCACGCGAGAAACCCAGGCCAGGAAATGAGCCATCCCAGCAGCCTGTTCGCCGCAGTCAGCAAACTGTCTGGCTGAAAAAGAGGAACTTGAATCGCGATCGGATGGATTCGGCGAGCCCATAATCCCTGATCGATTTTGTCTTTTCTCGCTTGTACACGTTCGCTGGATTGCGAAGCAGCGCTGTGAGCCAATCCTGATTCGATCACGAAATGGCAAATGCGGGCCCCTTCGTTTTCGTCGAGCGTCGTCGATTTGAGGGAACTTGCGGTCAACGCTAATGCGTTCGACAACGTCCGCTTCCCATCCAGCAACGAAAGGAGCGTGTACTCGGCGATACCAACTCGATAGTAGTTCCCGCTGACTTCATCTTCGATCATGTACCAAGGCGTTTCGTCATTGGTATGATGCAAAGTGAATTTGAGTCCATCCTTCAGACGAAGGCGGCTGTTCCCCAGCTCAAAACTGGCCGTATCGGAGAAACCTGTCAATTCAGCACCCCTCTTTCAATGATCCTCTATGAGATTTGGGCTGCCTTTCTACCACCAAGACAGTCTGGATACTGCATATTCCCAGGGCTTGTGAAAAAGATTCCATCCAAGCGCATGACGATCGCAGTCGATGCGGACATCCCCTTCCATTCCCGGCTGCAACTGAAGTTCCTCGTTGTCCGTCTCAATTTCGGCCACAAAGACGTTCCGAGAGTCATGAAGTTCGCTGCGAGGTCGTATCCGCAGAATCGTTCCACGAACGGGCCTCGATTCCAACCCGCGAATCCAGATGGTCACCGGCATCCCTACTCGAACATGAGGGATATCGTCGGCAGGAACGAGAATTTCCAAGCGGAGCGGTTTGAGTAGACCGATTTCAAAAAGGACTTGGCCGGTCTGTACCGATGCGGCCTCGGCCCGCTCCAGAGTGCCGCTCAGGACAATGCCATCGATGGGACTGACGATATCGAGTTGACGCAATTGGTGCTCCAGCAGGTCCGCCTGTGCGATCAGCCGTTTTGCTTCAAGTTCTGCTAATTGGGCGCGTGAAATCTCTTTGTTGGCTAATTCGATTTCTCGACGTCGCAAAGCGCGCTCACGATCTGCATGAACGCTCGCCAACTCCCAGCGCAGGGCACGGCCATCCATCTGAGCGAGAATTTGGTCTTTTTCGACCCAATCGCCTGGTTTGACAAACCCCTTTTCAATCAGTCCATTGAGCGGTGCCACCGCGAAACGTCGGAGCGTCGGCTCTGCCTTGCATCGACATCGGACAGTATAAGTGAAGGGAATCTGCAGTAAGATGGACACCGCAATAACGATACAGGTAACCAACCTCCAACGCTTTTGTTTGAGCAAGAACCCTCGGACTCTTCGCCAACCCCGTGTGATGCGATTGGGTTCGGCTCGGCGCGACAAATTTAGGCTACATGCGATTCGGGGAGCGGATGCTTTCACGAAGCCGCGGAAACGTTCGTGCTGAACGAGTTCCTTGTGACCAACCAGCGAAATCGCCCCAATCATGGTTCCATCGAGAGTCATGAGTGGATGAGAACTTACTGCCTCCACTTGCAACGTTCTCGCTAGTTGCTTGTGCGTGAGAAGTTGATGCGCATTTTGATCTTCGTGGAGAGGCGGCCACGTTGACGCTTCCCGACGCAGAATCGATTCGCCAAGACATTGCAAATAGGCGCGCGACGTTGAGCTTGTCAATGACTTGATGGCACAACCCGAAACTGCAAGTAATCGAAGTCGCTTCCTCAGTTTCAATCCAATGGCGACCTGACTGCACCCCAGTTGCTTGGTTAGGTCATGTACGATCGAGTGACAGGCTTGTTCGACATTCGGTGCGGATTCCATTCTCGACACCATCTCGATGAGCGCCGCTAGTGACGCCAGCTTCCAATCACTCTTCCGTGCTGTCACTCCCTTGAACCATAAGGTCATCGAAGACGTTAGTCTCTCTAGCACCTGACGCGCTTGGTCGTGTTGTGTCTCTTGGCTGAGCACGAGCACAAACACTTCAGGCGTCGCCGCGAACAACTTGATTGGTGCGAGATAGATCTGGCATGCGAAGCCTTCGGTCCAACGTCGAAGCTGAATGGTCCCTCGTTCGTAAGCCGATTCACAGAATTGACCAAGCTCTCCCGCAAAGTCGACACGACGAGGGACGCGACCGGTCGTGTGCATCGGCTGGACATCCCAAACGCCGTCGTCATTACGAATGGCATGGCAGACACCAATCGCGGTCGTGTATTCGAGGGCAAGTGCACGAAACTTCTGCCTCGCTTCGTTCTCGTTTCCGTCCTCCAAAGCAAGTGCCAGCAATTGAGCTTCGAGCAGCCCTTGATCGAGTTGGGTGCCAATCGAGCTCGGTCGATCGCGTTCGGTGTGTGCGCCAGCTGTTCCGCGCAAAGCTTCCGCTAGCATGTCCTTCGTTGTCGTGGTCATCGCTTCTCCCCTCTCTGCGCTGAATCAACGCCGGAAGTCGAAGACGATTTGCGCGCGTCAAGGGCTCGACTCGTCAATAGCCGACAAGTGGTTCCGCTTAAGATGTTGCCGCGCTCGTTATCCAACACGACTTCCACCCGTCCCGTACCTGTATCTGGCTCAATAATCGGAGACAGAAACTGAATTCGGGCCGGGATGATCGAATCCACCAGTCCTTGCTGATCGACGGCGATGGAGACCTGCTGGCCGACCGACAAGTGGGCCACGCTGTCAGCATCGAGATAGAAGTTCGCTTTCAGCTTGGCGAGTTGAACTACCGTCGCGAATGCCGGCGATGAACTGGAAACGTATTCTCCGAGCTGCCGATGTAGCTTGGTCACGTGTCCGTCGATCGGACTGCGAATCGTGCGCTGCGAAATCTGAGCCCGGATCTTCGCCAGTTCAATGCGATTCTCCTGGGCCTCTTGGAGAGCGAGTTTATACTCAGCCTGCGCTGACTGAAATTGAGATTTTGCCTGTTCTATTTCGAAAGGGTTCGCATGTCCTTGGCCGACCAGTGAATCCAGATTTTGAAGTTTGGATTGTCTCATTGCCAAGATCGCAGCAGTCGATTCGATCCTTGCCGTCGATTCCGAGCGAAGCACGGCAAGCTTTTCTGCTTCCACCAAAACCTCGATGTTCAATATCCCAAGAACATCGCCTCGACGAACTTTGTCCCCTTCGCGAACGCGAATTTCCGTGACAACTCCAGTTTCTGAAGAAGCCACCTCGCATTGCTCGATCGGTTGCGTAAACGTTTTGGTAATCTGCGCCTGGAGCGGGTTAAAGACACCTGCGAGAAGAAAATAAAGCAACGCCGGAACGATTCGCACTCGGCCCCCCTTCCTGCCAACAGACGAAAGGACACGGCAAGCCCTCAAAATCGAAGTGGACCGACGCCTGAAACCGTCAAAGACACCTGCGATGAATTCAATGTGCATGGGCGATCGACCTCCGTACCTCGTCTAACCAATTGTCTTGCCGAATCAGTTGTTGCCTAACCTGAAACTGCCTTTGCTCTTCGCGCCGCTGCGCCTTGAGCAGAGAGAGCGAGAAAGCATTGCGACAGTCGCCGGAAACATCGCAAGACCTCGCGATCTCTCTCGACAAATTCGGCGCTCGAGTTACGAGAAATTCATCCTCGGCAGATACATAGAACTGAGCGGACCCCGGATCGCCTTGCCGAGCGCATCGACCAATCAACTGTTGATCGATACGATTCGACGAATGCGGTTCGGTGCCAATGACGTGTAGCCCTCCAGCTTCCAGAACGTGCTCTCCGAGCTTGATGTCGGTTCCGCGTCCGGCCATGTTCGTTGCTACGGTCACCGCTCCCCGCCAACCAGCTTGGGCTACAATTTCGGCCTCCTCAGCATCCTGAACGCCGTTGAGGAGAGTCGCTTGAATTCCGCACCGAGACAAGGACTCAACGACCCGACAGCTTTCTCTGATCGTCCTCGTCCCGATTAGAATCGGCTGCCCTCGGGAGTGCCGCTGTTGGACGTCAGCTGAGAGGGATGCCAGTTTGGTTTCCCAATCGCGAAAGAATCGTGTCGGCAGCACTTTGCGCTTGCAAGGAACATGAGTTGGAATGGAGACGACCCTCGCTCGGTACACGTGCCCAAACTCGCTGGCCACTTCGAGAACGGTGCCACTCATTCCTGTCAGTCGTTTGTATTTCTGGTAGTAGCGTTGGCGTGTGATTCGGGCCTGGGAAGCTGTCGGAGCATAGATCGTTAAGCCCTCTTTGGCCTCGACCGCTTGCTGCAAGCCGTGCTGCCAAGTGCGATCGTCGAAGATTCTCCCCGTAAACTGATCAACAATTCGAATCTTTCCTTCCAGCACGACATAGTGCTCGTCCCGATGAAAGAAGAATTTTGCTCGCAATGCGTTCTCAATGTAGTTGATCCAGGGACGATCCAAAGGGAGACGAGCGTGTCGCTCGATCGCATCAAGAATGAGTTGTTTGCCGCGCTCGGTGAAATAGATCTGGCGGGCTGGGCCAAAGTCGAAATGACTACCTGCTTCCAACTGTTCGACCACACGCTTTGCCAAGACGTAGGGTTGAGGATCGGCGATTTTGGGCAGGCCACCACTTAGAATCAACGGGGTAGTTGCTTCATCAATCAGCACGCTATCGGCTTCATCGATGACGGTGCATCCATGGCCACGAACTTGAATCAGTTGCTCTGTGAGGTCGTGATCGTTCAAAGAATCGAGCAGCGTGCGCCCCAGACCGCCCTCTTCCGCCCGTCTCAACGTGATCTGATCGATAAGAAAGTCAAAACCGAACTGATAGCCTGGTCCATACGTGACATCACAGGCATTCGCTTCGCGGTTGCGACGATCAGCTCCGGTTCGTTCCAGAAGGCCCACCTTCATTCCTAAGCGATCAAAAAATGGTGAGACGAGTTTGCAGTCGCGCTCCGCGAGATAGTCGTTGGTGGTCGCAACATGCACTCCCTGACCGAAAAGCCCAAGCAAATAAGCGGTTAGAGCCGCCACCACTGTCTTGCCTTCACCGGTCTTCATTTCAACGATACGACCGCGGGCGGATTCCGTGGCGGCCAGAACTTGAACGTCGTGTGGCAGGAACCCAAACGTTCGCTGGATCGCCAAAGCGCCGAGTTCTAAACCGAGCAGAAGTTGCGGTCGCGTCAATTCCTGCTTACCCCGACACTCGCCGATCAAGTCTTCCGACATCGATCTCAACTCGGAGTCGGATCGGTCTAAATTCTCAGCCACTCGAAACCGAAGCCGACCGTAATCCACTTCGCTTCGGCGACTGTGCCGTAGATTCGACTTCCATTTGTACAGCATGCTGGATTCTCTGATCAACCGTTGGCTCACTTCGATCTGTAGTGCAACTCGTCTGGAGAGTAACTCGGTGATTCCAGAGGTTGATACAACGACGGATTGGCCTGGATCGCCGGGACGAATTCTCCTGGAACCGGTTCCGTCCGCACTGGCTCGAAGGTGTCCATTTGCATGCGCGGTACACCGTTCTCATTCGAAGTCCCGAAGGCGGCTCCATGCCATTCCAAAAGCGTACCGTTCGCTCGCTTCAGGTTCAGGAAACTCAAGTTGTAGGTAAGCAATGACTGCAGGTATCCAAACTCGGCTTCGGTGACTCGTTCCTGCGCTCGGAGCAATGACTCCAGATTGAGACTAGCCGTACCATCGCCATCAATCATTCGTCTCCATCGAGCCTCGATGGTCGCAACCTCGGCATTCGCCGCCGAGAGCGACGCTGCTTTTGCTTGAAGCTCTCGATAGCTCGTTTCGAATTCACGAACAGCTATTTCGACTTCGGCTCGAATCGTTTCGAGCGTCGATCGATATTGCTCCTGCAATTGCCGAAGCTCCATCAACCTGCGGTCGCGACGAGCGATCGCGGCCCGATTGCCAAACGGGACCTCGTACTGCAAGCCAATCGAGTAGCTCGGTGCTCCGCGTGTGAACTGATCGGTCCACGCTCCACCTAAATCACTATTTCCTCGCAAGCCCGCGACGTATGCTTGAGTGACAAGGTTCAACATCGGCAGCAGCTCGTTCTGCGCCATTTGCGTCCGAACCGAAGCCGCTTTGATTTCGAGAATCGCGGCTTTGACTTCGGGTCGATGCAATAGTGCAGTCTCCGTCTCGCCGATATAATCGACGGCAACGAAATCTGCCCCAGGAATCTCGAGTGGTATCAGCTCGACGAGATCGGCGCTTCCCAGCTCAACAGCATTGATGAGGGCTCGCAGTCGCGTCTCAGCGTTCTTTGTCGCCGCTTGTGCCCGAATTAGGTCCGAAAGACGATTCTGGAGTGCCGCCTGAGCGCTGATCAGCTGTGTTGGATTGGCATCCAAGGCACGCCGAGCTTCAAGCTCTTCAACGATTCCCTTGGTTCGAAGATAAAGCCGAATCTTCTGGGCCAAGACGCCTCGTTCCAGATAGAGTGCCCAATAACCACGAGCAATTTCCATCAGATGCGATTGCACCTGTCTGCGAAATTCCTCTTGGGCGGTGTCTACGTCCGTTCTCGTTAGAAGTTGCAGGCTGGTATTGTAGGCAGTTCCCCGGCCGCGCATCATGGGAACCGTGAAATCCATCGTGATTCGACTCGTTCCTTGGTTGTTCGGTATGAAGAAGTTGGAGTTCGTATTCTGCCACCCGAATTGCTGAGCCATCTGAAACTGAGAACCGTTGGTCAATTTGCGTCGCACGCCCGCCTGACCGGTCCACTGATCGTCCAAAAATCGATCTCCGGCTCCTCCGATGGTCAGCGCGTTTCCGACGGGCAAGTTCGAGTCATTCCACATCGTGTCCGCAAATCTTGTCCAATCGAATGCAGCGTCCGCCTCACGGACCGAAGTCGAGCGGATTAACGGCGTTTCCGCGTAAACTTGAATTTGCGCAGAGCTCTGGAGCGCCATCGATAGCAAACTATGCACGTCGATATAAGTCGGCAGACTCTCTTCACGTATCGGTTGAACGACGTGGGCGTCCCACCATACATTCGCGAGTTCTTGGGGATGGGCCATCGGTATCTGCAGCTCCTGCAGAACTTGCCCCACTCGAAATTCTCTGGCGTCTTGTCCGATTGCCGGGCAAGAAAAACAGAGTCCCAAGAATGCTGCCAAGCTGAATCGGTTTCGCATCGAAGTTATAATCCTAGTGTGCTGACTTGGTGCGAATCTTCCAAACATTCATCCCCTCGCGGAAAGATGATCTGCACGGCCAATCCGATGCGTGCGCAAAAAGTGCACGTTTCCCTTTGCAGACTACAATCGGGAAAACCGTGATGCTGCAATCAATAAGAACTGAGGAAGTGGAATCCCGTGCTCAGTCCGACAACGCATCAATGTTGGCAATGTCTGCCAGACCGATGCAACGTGCACAATCCGAGTTAGAACCGCTCAGGTAACTGCCATATCGATCGGCCAGAGGATCGGGCCACGAACTTGCTCATGCATCGTTGTTCGCACGATCCAGCAGAATCCGCACCACTCGAAAATTCCACCTAGTTAGGAAAGTTTGTGATAGCTGGAAGCCGATTCACCTTCGCTGAATCCGCACTTGTCTGATGTTCTACGCCGCGAACGGTCGGTAGTTTAGGCCGCAAAACGTGAACTAGACTTTGGGTGCTTTCGTGCGCCTTATTCCAAGGCCAAAGTGCATTAGCGAGATCGTTTCGTGATTTCGGTAGGTCATTCAGAGATTGCAACTCCATGAGTATTCGCAGAAAACCTAGAACTGCCCTTGTTTCCGCCTCCATCCTTGAACTGCTCGAGGAACGAAAGCTGTTCGATGGTGTTCCCGACGCGGGACCAGAACTACTTGGCATGGAGGCTGCTTCAACAGAACTCCACGTCCAGCATGCTTATTCAGAACAATCCGAACAATCGTCACATCAACTCGTCATTATCGATAGTGCCGTCGAAGACGCTGATCGACTAATTGGTGCCTTATTGCAGAGCTATCCCAACATCGCTCTCGAGCTGCATCGGCTCGACGGCACTCGAGATGGTATCGAGCAAATCACTGAAATACTCACGTCTGCGAATAATCGCTACGATGCCGTCCATGTGCTTTCTCATGCGGGATCAGGAATCCTGCAACTCGGTTCGAGTATGGTGACGGAGAAGAACCTCAGGTCGTACGCTGGCAACTTTGCTAGCTGGTCACAAGGATTAGCCGCTGACGCTGACCTGCTCTTCTATGGTTGCAACCTTGCGGAGGATGAGGCTGGTCGGCAATTTATGGAATTACTCGGCGTCTTAACTGGAGCCGATGTGGCCGCGTCCGAAGATTTAACCGGCAGTCATGATCGCGATGGTAACTGGGTTCTCGAGTTTCAAAAAGGCTCAATCGAGGCAAAAAGTCTGTTTGCGGATCAAGGGTCCATTGATTGGAGCGGGATGCTCTCCATTGCCGCAATCGGTGCTGAAACTCGAGCAAACACCAATACGACTAATTCACAATTTACAAGCATTGAAAGCCCGAATCAAATCGCTCAAGATGAGAATGGCAACTTCGTCGTCGTCTGGACCTCGACTGCCCAGGACGGAAGCAACAACGGAATCTACGCTCAGAGATATCTGGCCGATGGTACCGCTGCGGGTACGGAATTCCGAGTGAATACAACCACAGCAAACCACCAACAGCGTCCCACCGTCGCCATGGCCGCTGATGGCTCCTTTGTCGTGACTTGGGCTAGCAACAATCAGGATGGAAGCGGCTACGGGGTGTACGCTCAAAGATACAACGCTTCTGGCACTGCGATCGGCGGCGAAATTCTTGTCAACACATTCACAACAGGTAATCAGCAGGATCCGAGCATTGCCATGGCTCCCGACGGCAAATTCTTGATTGCCTGGATGAGCGCAAACCAAGACGGGTCGGGCCAGGGAATTTACGCTCAACGATTCGATGCTTCAGGAACAAAAGTCGGATCGGAATTTCGGGTCAACACGTTTACTTCCGGTGACCAAACGTTGCCGTCCGCCGCGATGGGACGCGATGGAAGGTTCGTCATCACATGGACGAGCGCAGGTCAAGATGGCGGCGGAACGGGAGTGTACGCTCAGATGTACGATAGCACTGGCAGCGCAGTGGGCTCCGAGTTTCGAGTCAATACGACGACTGCCAACGATCAGCAGTCCTCACGCGTCGCTATCGATCCCCTTGGACGATTTGTCATCGTTTGGTCGAGCAATTTGCAGGATGGATCCGGTTGGGGAATCTACGGACAGCGCTTCGACAGTTCAGGTACAGCCCTCGGATCAGAATTTCGAGTCAATGACTTCACTTCCGGAAATCAGTTCTATCCAGCGGTCGGCATGGATAACAGCGGGAACTTCATCGTAACATGGACCAGTGCTGCACAAGACGGAAGCAACAACGGCATTTACGCCAGACGCTACGACGCTCTCGGAAACGCCCTCAGTGGTGAAGTTCGAGCAAACACAACCACCAGCAACGCGCAACAATACTCGTCGATCTCTGTCGCGAAGTCGGGAGATTTTGTCATTGTCTGGAGCGGCAATGTCCCCGGAGATGGCACCGGCGTTGCATTCCAACGTTTTGTTGTGAACTATCGAGATGATGTCATCTACGGGATCACCAATACGGCTCCTTACCACATCTTTGAAGTCGATTTGAACTCGGGCGCGCAAACGGTCATTGGAAGTGCGCTGTTTGCGTCAGCTTCGCTTGCCCGGGATCCTGAAACCGGTCGGCTTTATTACACCGAATTTGGAGTGGCTAACGGACGAGTCGCCGTTCTCGATCCTGTTGTCGGTTCCAATACATTGTTGGGTAATCTAGGCGCGTCTGTTCCCTATCTGCCACGACTTGCCTTCGGACCGAGCGGTGTCCTCTACGGTATGAGCATGGCTGGGGAACTGTATTCCATCAACCTCACTTCTGGAGCAGGATCCTATCTAGGAATCGTCAGCGGTCTGCCCTCCGGAGGTGGTGACATGATGATCGATGATGTCGGCAATGCCTGGGTCCTTCTCAACGACCAGCTTTACTCGATCAACATGATGACTTTGACTTCCACCCTCATCGGATCAACAGGCGTATCCGCAATCGCAGGTGGCGCGATCGCCAGCGACGGAAGCATCATCGCTGCATCCGGAAATAACGTCTATCGAGTCGATAAAACCACGGCGACGGCGACGCTTCTCGGCACGGGAACGTACAGCATGAGCGACTTGGCGTCGATGGTTCGAGCAACCGATCTTCAAGTGATCAAGACGACCCCATCTTCCGTATTTGAGATGGGCTCGACCTACACCTACACTTTCGCAGTTAGTAACGTAGGGGTGGGATTCGCAGCTGGTCCCATCGTCATCACCGAAGAACTCCCCGTGGGACTTGAGTTTGTTTCAGGCAGTGGTACCACTTGGACAGTCACCAACTCCGGCCAGCTTATCACGATGACTCATGAAGGTGGATTAGGTGTCGGTGGTACACTTGATCCCATTACGATCACTGTTCGCGTCACCAATAATGCACCGAACACAGTCACCGCTTCTGCTACTGTTCGATCCGGTTCGCTAGATCGTGACACAACAAACAACACGTCGTCCGTCACAACTCCCGTTAACCGTGCTCCCATCGTCGATCTGAATTCTGGGCTGACCAATACCCAAGCGATTACCAATGGTGGATTCTCAAGTGGCACAGGTTGGACCCTCGCCGGAGCTACGACCATCGCTTCCGGGGTCGCATCCTGGACAGCCAACAACACGACCGGGACTCTCACACAGTCCGGAATTAGCAACTGGAATTCCGGCTACGCGCCCTCAGGTTCCGCTCAGCTAACACTCGATGTTCTCTGGACCGATGTTGTAGCTGCAGGCTTAACTAGCGCTGCTTCACTGGATATTTCCGTAGCGGGAACCCTTTACGCTCGTGTCACCACATCTGTCGGAACTTCGACAACCGGAACCGTTACCTACTTCAACAACGCTCACGGAAACCTTGCATCGCTGACCTCAGGATCATTAGCAAACCTCGTGATTAATCTGCCGGACTCCGTCGCGGCATCCGGCAATCTCGTCTTCTCATTTAACGGAACAGGCTCAGCCGATGATATCACGATCGACAACGTCAGTGTCATAACAACCGCCGACGCTGTCGCCGGCAGAAACTACTCAGCAACATTCACCGAAGGTACACCCGTCGCCATCGCTGCAGCGGCCAGTTCCATCCGCGACATCAATAGCGCTAACCTCACCAGCGCCACCATCGTCTTAACCAATGCTCAAACAAGCGATAATCTCTCGATTTCAGGCGCTTTGCCCGGCGGAATCTCCTCGTCGATCACCTCCGGGCCAGGCACGGTAACTGTCACACTCTCCGGCTCAGCTTCACTGGCGGACTACGAAACCGCCATCCGACAAATCCGATTTAACAACTCCTCCGATGCTCCAATTACAAGCATCGTTCGACTCATCACAGTTCAGGTCAACGACGGCATTGCTGCATCGAACACCGCCACGGCAAGCATCTCCGTGGTGGCCGTCAATGACCCTCCAGTGAATACCATGCCAGCGTCCGGATGGTCGACTCTGGAAGATACCTCGGTCGCCTTGACCGGCCTCTCGATCGCAGATCCAGACGCAGGATCGGGGACTATGACGATTCAACTTACTGCCTCATCTGGAACACTTACCGCTACCTCCGGCGGAGGCGTTACCGTGACCGGCTCAGGTACTAGCTCGCTCCTGCTATCGGGAACTCTCTCTGCTCTCAACAGCTTCCTGGCAAGCGGCTCTCGGCCAACCTTTAATCCGCTAGCCAACTTCCATGGCGTCGTAACCCTCACGATGACCACCAATGACGGAGGTAATACCGGTATCGATCCAGGCACCTCCGGCGCCGCATTCTCAGAAGAACATGTCACATCGCAGAATATCACTGTTACTTCGGTCAACGATGCACCAGCGGGTACGGACAATACCATCACCACGCTGGAAG
>JBBIUE010000017.1:0-69247 GCA_037440405.1 Pirellula sp.
TCGTTTCATGTCCAGACCAGTTTTTTACCCTCGCACCGGGCTGTGAACGGTTACAATTACTACCAGCAGCGAGGAGGTGAGGATCAGGTCTTCGAGGACGAAGTGTGGCTGCTTCGCGAGAAGGGACATGAAGTTCGAGAGTATACACTGACGAACCATGCCATCGATGGGCTATCCAAAGTTGAGGTTATCGGCAAAACCTTTTGGAATCGAGAAGCCGGGAACGCCATACGGTCGCTGATTGGAGATTTCCAGCCCGACGTGGTTCATTGCATCAATTCGTTTCCCCTCTTATCTCCGGCGATCTGCCAAGTGGCTTCGTCGATGGGCTGCGCCATGGTTCAGACGCTGCAAAACTATCGGCTATTCTGTCCCAAGGCCCAATTGCTGCGCAACGACGCCGTCTGCGAAAAGTGCATCGACAAGAAGTTCGCATGGCCGGCCATCATCCATGGATGTTATCGCGACGATCGCTTTGCCTCTGCCGTTGTCGCTGGAATGCTGAGCTATCATCGCTGGAAAAGAACCTGGTTTCGGTATGTCGATCAATTCATCGTTCCCTCGCAGATCACAAAAGACAAGTATCTAGAGGCTGGATTTCCCGAGACAAGCCTATCCCTGAAACCCAACTTCCTGCGTCCCGATCCAGGCTTTCATCCTGGGGGCGGTAACTACGCTATCTTCGTTGGGCGATTGTCCGCAGAGAAAGGCATTGGAACACTGCTCGAAGCTTGGAAGCACGTTTCCCCCCATAGGAAACTCATGATTGTCGGAGACGGTCCTCTTGCTCCTGATGTAGATCGCGCAAGCAAGAGCCTCTCTCGAATTGAATGGCTTGGTCAAAGAAGCTTGCAAGAAGTTTGCGCGTTCCTGGGAGGTGCGAATTTTTCAATTGTTCCATCTGTTTGGCATGAACCGTTTGGACGGACGGTGATTGAGTCGTTTGCGGTAGGAACGCCGGTTCTTGCCTCCTCAATGGGTGCTATGCTCGAGCTCATTGGCGACGGCCAGAACGGCCAATTCTTCGAAGCAGGGAATGCCATAAACTTGGCACAGAAAGCGGAAGCTATGTTCGAATGCGATCGAACACAAACGGATTATCGCGCAGCGGCTCGGAAAGAGTACCTGGAGAAGTACACCTCTGAACGAAACTACGAAATGCTGATGGCGATTTACGACAAAGCGATTCTCAACCGACGGTCGATGAACTCGAGACTGGCCTCAACACAGTAATTGTACATGAACATTCCTCTAGAATTGCCCTCGATCGATGCTGGTTCCGCGCCTGCAGTCCCAGCAATATGTTGGCCTGATAAATTTCGTGTTTACAACGTTTTGGTCAGCGCGACGAACTATCAGGAATTGACAGAAGCGATCATTTCTTGCGCAAAACGGAAACGATCCGCGATCGTCAGTTGTCACGCAGTCCATGCCATCGTCACTGCCTCCGAAGATTCGGACTTGTGCAAGCAGGTGAATCATTTTGAAGCTGTAACGCCCGACGGACAACCCGTGCGTTGGGCGCTAAAGTGGCTTCATGGAAAACGGCTCAATGAACGGGTCTACGGTCCGGAGCTAATGCTCAGAGTGTGCGGCGCCGCCGCCGACAACGCCATTCCGATCTACCTTTATGGCGGTACGGAAAGTGTCCTCCGCGATCTCATCGCACAGCTTCAGCATCGCTTTCCCAGTTTGCGGATCTTTGGAGAATCGCCACCCTTTCGACCTCTCACTCCGGAAGAAGATGAACAGGCGATGGAACGCATCCGATCAAGCGGTGCTGGGTGCGTTTTCATCGGTCTTGGCTATCCAAAACAAGATATTTTTGCAGCTGCCCATCGCGAAAAGATTCAGGCCGTTCAACTGTGCGTTGGAGCGGCTTTCGACTTTCACGCTGGGAACAAACGCATGGCTCCGGCCTGGTTGCAACGAGTCGGGCTGGAATGGTTGTTTCGATTGTGTCAAGAACCCCGACGCTTATGGCGTCGCTATGCAACCACCAACTTCAAATTTATCTTCGCGATGATTCGACAGTTCTTTAGAAGTCCAACTTCTCGAACTACTATTCTGAACAGGGACAGCTAGATCGCAGAGAGAGAATCCCTCATTGAATATGAGACCTCGTCTTAGCTCAACTTTGAATCCGCAACACCTCCCGTTTGAGGACCAGTGCAAGTCATGTCCATAAAACCAAAAAATATCTTGGTAGCAGGAGCGGGGGGCTTCATCGGGGGGCATCTCGTTGGCAACATGCTGAAAAGTGGTCACGTGCGCGTTCGTGCTGTCGATATCAAGCCTTTCGAGGAGTGGTTTCAAGTTTTCCCCAGCGTTGAATGTGTACAGGCCGACCTGCGAAGAATCGACCGATGCGAGCAAGTTTGCGACGGTATGGACGAGGTCTACAATCTCGCGGCAGACATGGGAGGCATGGGATTCATCGAGAACAACAAAGCTCTTTGTATGCTTTCCGTCCTGATCAATACGCATTTGCTTCAGGCTTCCGAGCGAGCCGGAGTGAAGCGATACTTCTATGCAAGCTCCGCCTGCGTCTACAATGCATCCAAGCAAAAGAAGTATGACGTCGAGCCATTGCAGGAGTCCGATGCTTACCCAGCCAATCCTGAAGACGGCTATGGTTGGGAAAAGCTATTCTCTGAACGCATGTGCCGACATTTTTTTGAAGACTTCGGAATCGAGACTCGCGTGGCTCGCTTTCATAATGTCTATGGTCCCAATGGTACTTGGTACGGTGGCCGAGAAAAAGCGCCAGCGGCCATTTGCCGAAAAGTCATCGAAGCAGTCGCGAGCGGTCGCCACGAGATCGAAATTTGGGGTGATGGCCAGCAAACAAGGAGTTTCACTTACATCGATGATTGCATTCATGGAATCCACCTGCTCATGAATAGCAATTATCGGAATCCAATGAACTTGGGATCGAGCGAGCTCGTATCCATCAATCAGCTCGTCGATCTCGTTGAGAGTTTCTTCGGTATTCCGCTGGAGCGCAAGTATCAGCTCGATGCTCCAAAGGGAGTGAATGGTAGAAACAGCGACAATACGTTGATCAAGTCGCTCTTCCAATGGGAACCCAGTACTCCACTGGCCGAGGGTATGCGGCGAACATGTGCATGGATTCGCGATGATTTCGTGGCAATCCATCGGTTGACTGATCATGGACCTTTCAACCTCGATCGTCTGAACGAATTTGACCTAGCGGATGCCAATGTGTAATCGTTCGATGAAGTCAAAGGAACCTCAGTTGTCGTGAAGTATGTCCCTGCAAGCTCCTCTTATTAGTCTCGGAATGCCCGTTTACAACGGCTCCGCTTTCTTGCAGGAGACGCTTGATCACTTGCTTGCACAATCTTTTTCGAACTTTGAATTGATCATCTCGGACAACGCATCGACAGATGCCACTTCGGAGATTTGCATCAGCTACGCCAACCGCGATCCTCGCATCCACTACAGCCGATTGGATACCAACCAGGGAGCTGTCTACAACTTCAATCGGCTGATAAGCTTGACTCGTGGAAAGTATTTCAAATGGGCGGCAGCCGATGATGTTTGCTTGCCGAATTACTTAGAAGCAACGCTTGAACGGATCGAATCCGATCCCGAAGTCATTTGGGCGCATTCTCAATTTGGCAAAGTCGATTCCACCGGACGAGTTCTCAGTTCGACGGATGCTGTCGCAGAAGGTTTGGCTCATTCGAGCGAAGACAACTTGCCGCGTCCGTTTTACAACTCTCCTCGGAGACATCTACGTTTCGAAGGAGTCCTCCTCGGATCGACTTGGTGTGCCGATATTTTCGGACTCATTCGCAAATCGGTTCTGGATCAATGCCGATTGATGCCGGGTTGCTATGGAGCCGAAAAGGTGCTTCTCGGGGAACTGGCGCTGCGAGGCAAATACCAAGAGGTTCCGGAGACTTTGTTTTACCAACGCATTCATTCCGCTGCGGCAGGCGGGCTGACCAGCAGGAAGCAGCAGGAAGCCGTCATGACGGCTTCCAGAAACCGACGTCGCATCCTCTCCACTCGTCTGCAGTTGCTTTCAGGTCATGCTCGTTCGATTTGGAACGTTCCGATGACCGTTGGTGATCGTGCGCGTTGCCTCATTGCCCTTTTCAAGTACGTGACCCAGTTCTCGAAATGGCCAAACCTGCTTTGGTCCGAATTGTTTCACCGGCCGATTCGGCGCACGCATTCAGAACGAAGGATGACTTCAAAATCGCGCAACTCGGGATTGCAGCAGCGGGAGTTTCGAAAACGATGATTGCGGATCCCATTTCAAGTCGCGAGGAAGATGTTTCTTCGACTCCCTGCATCGCTTGCGGAGCACACGACTCGACACACTTTTTTTCCATCGACAATCTTCCCGTCCATGTCGGCGTATTTTACGAGGATGTCCGTTCGGCAAGGCAATCGCCGCGAGGAGACGTCCAACTCGTTTATTGCAACAGTTGCGGCCATGTTTTCAATCGGGCATTCGATCCGAGCAAAGTTGATTATCGCCCTGGTTATGAAGTCGCTCTTCACCACTCTGCAGTGTTTCGAGAGTTCATGGAATCACTTGCAGAGCGATTGACGCAACTTCACGGTCTCCATCGAAAGACGATCGTCGAAATCGGATCGGGGAACGGATGGTTCCTGCGTTTGCTTTGCGAACGCGGAAGGAACGTCGGCATCGGTATCGATCCGACGATCAGTCAACCGGGTTGCATGGACGGCGATCGTTGGAGAATTCAACATATTCGTGAGTACTTCGGTTCTCAATTCTATGATCGTTTTCAGGAATGGCGTCCTGATATCGTCTGCTGTTTATCGGTCATGGAGCATATCCCATCACCGCGTAACTTGGTTCGCGACTTGAGGAAAATGTTGGACCCAACCGGCGTAGCCATCTACTTTGAAGTGTTTAATGCTGCACGCGCATTTCGTCAGAAAGAAATTTGGAGTATCCATTACGAACAGTGCAGCTACTTTTCTGAAGCTTCATTTCATTCACTTTTTCAGTCGAATGGATTTCGAGTCATCAGCAGCGGAGGCTGTTATGGACAGGATCAGTACCTGTATGTCGACGGTGAAGTAGATGGCCGGTGCCCGATGGAGGGGAGCGCTCCCAACGCAACAGCGGTTAGATCAGCGACTGCCAAAGAGCTTCCGGACGAATTGAAAGTACTCTCGAGTTATTTTGAGGAACAATGCCGGTTCTGGCAGGCAAAGTTCGATGAATTCCGCTCTCAGAATAAGTCCGTGGTCTTTTGGGGAACGGGAGGCAAGGGTGTGACGTTTCTCAATCGCTCTTCGATCGCTTCGCTGATCGATTATGCGGTCGATATCAACCCCGACAAGCATGGCAAGTTTGTTCCAGGCTCGGGGCAACAGATCGTGCCGCCTTCCTATCTGACAACCATCAAGCCTGACATCATCATTATTTCCAATGCGTTGTATGAGCAAGAAATAAAACAGCAAGTCGCTGAGTTAGGGCTACAGTGTGACTGCTATGTTGCATGACACAACCTCGGACCCCTCATGTTCCTTCGGAACGCAAAAGTCGGTAGCAGATGGGAAGTTGACCGACGGGGAAGATTTATGCGAAGACCTAGAAGATGATGTCGATTCCATCGACAAGCGTTCGCTAGCGCAGTCTCCATCGACTTGGCATCGCATACGAGTCGCACTGTTATCTCCTGCGATGTGGTCGATGGTCGACCAGATCATCGTCAGCGGACTCCGCTTCGCTTCGACGATGATTGTCGGACGCTTTTGTGGTCCGGTAGGCCTAGGAACCTATGTCTTGGCGTTCTCGATCGTTCTTGCGGCGTCGCTCAGCCACGAATCGCTGGTTGCCAAGCCTTTTCAGATATTCTCGCAACATGTTCAAGGAGCCAAGCTTCGCCGATACAACGGTTCGACTCTTGTTCAAATGCTGTGCTTGGCAATACTGTGTTCACTTATTGCAGCGATTTTCGGTGGGGTATTTGCGAATTGGAAACTTCACGAGACCATTCCGGAAGTTGCTTTTTCGATGGTGTTGGTTCTTCCAGGCGTCCTGCTCTGGGAGTTCATGCGCCGTCAGGCCTTTTCTCGTCTCCGAATGAAAGCCGCCGCAATCATGGACGGCATGCTGGCGGTCCTTCAAATTTCTTCGCTATTGGCACTGGGCTTGTTTGGACAGCTAACGGTAAGTCGATCCTTGCTGATCATGGGTGCGTGCTGCGTTGCGGTAAGCGTTCCCGTACTGATATGGCAACGGAGAAGTTATCGCATCGTCAAGCGACTTCTGTGTGCTGATGCCATGAAGAACTTGTCGTTCGGCAAATGGTTCTTTGCAGGCCAATTGGTAGGCTTGATTCAGGCATATGCTGTGCCATGGATGTTGACGTTCTTCTACTCTGCAGAAGCGACAGGTATTCTGATGGCATGCCAGACCTTGGTGCTGTTGTCGAACCCAATCTTGCTAGGACTAGCCAATTGGCTCAATCCAGTTGCAGCAAGAGAATTTGCGAGGGGTGGCGCATCGCTGTTGATTCATCTGCTGAATCGGGTTACGGTCATAGCGTTGGTTCTCATCACTCCATTTGTAATGGGACTGTGGCTCCTCGGCGACTGGCTTCTCCGATTGGCATTCGGTTCCGATTTTGAGGGCTACGGCCACCTAGTCGCGATCACAGGATTCACTTCTATCGGCTTCTTATTGACAATCATCGGCAGTAGCGGACTTGGTGCACTCATGCGTCCTAGAATGATTCTATGGGGCACAATTGCTGGTTCGCTGGTTTCCATTCTGTCGCTGCCATTGCTCACAGCGCAATTTTCGTTGACAGGTGCTGCGTGGTCCTTGGCGGCGGGCAGTCTGATCGGCGGCTCCATTCATATTGGCGGATGCAGCGTACTGAGCAAGAACGCTCTCAATACCAATCCAAAGGAAAAATTTCCAAAGGTACAAAACCCATGAAAGTCGTTCTCTTCTGTGGTGGCTTCGGGATGCGTCTTCGAGAGTATTCCGAAGCCATACCGAAGCCGTTGGTTTGCATCGGTCACCGCCCAATTCTTTGGCACATCATGAAATACTACTCCCATTTCGGACACCAGGATTTCATTCTGTGTCTCGGCTGGAAAGGAGAGATGATCAAGGACTACTTCCTTAATTACAACGAATGCCTATCCAACGATTTTGTGATGTCCGGTGGAGGAAGTTCGATTCGGTTGCTCAACAGTGACATTCAGAACTGGAGCATCACTTTCGTAGACACGGGGATGCGCTCGAATATTGGACAACGACTCAGAGCGGTAGAGAGTTACTTGGAGGGAGAGGAGAACTTTCTTGCAAACTATACCGACGGCTTAAGCGATCTGCCTCTGAGCGAAATCATCGACTTGCATCACCGTAGACAGTCGATTGCCACATTTATGTCGGTGAAACCGACTCAAAGCTTCCATTGCGTTTCTGCAAATGGCGATGGACTTGTTCAGCAAGTCGAAGCCATTTCCGATACTGCCATGTGGATCAATGCGGGCTTCTTCGTCTTGAATCGAGCGATTTTTTCTTGCATCGCAGAAGGAGACGATCTTGTGGTAGAACCGTTCAATCGGCTGATCGCCAAGAAAAAGCTTTTTACCATCCCTCACCATGGATTTTTCGGATGTATGGATACGTACAAGGAGAAGCAGATGCTCGACGATATGCACTCGCAAGGAAACACTCCGTGGGAGGTTTGGCACCGTAGTCGAAGCGGTTTAGCACCCCAAAGCGTCAAACGCGACCAGGGAGAGCATGTAGGCCTCGCAAATCCTCGCTTAGAAGTCTAAGTGAACCAAGGAGCATGAATCTGTACCCCCCCCTTCATTTCGCAAACAAACAGCGATGTATCTACTGAAGCCAAATCAGATCGAAAGAGTGCTGTGCCTCGGAGCACACCCCGATGACATTGAAATCGGGTGCGGAGGTACCATCCTCTCCCTGCTTGAAGCACATCCCCGAGTCCACATGGAGTGGGTCGTCTTCTCCGCGACTGAAGTCAGAAAACATGAGGCCGAGGCAAGCTTCAATGATTTTTGTGGTTCTTATCCTCAATGTCGATTGACGTTGTTCGACTTTCCGGACGCCCATTTTCCTTGGCACGGCCAGGCGATGAAGGAAACGCTTCGAAAGATCGCAAAGGAATTCAATCCAGACCTCATTTTTACGACCAGACGAAAAGATTTGCATCAAGACCACCAGACGCTTGGTACCCTGACTTGGAAAACGTTTCGCAATCACTGGATCTGGGAGTACGAAATCCCGAAGTATGATGGCGATTTGGGACGTCCTAATGTGTACGTTCCTATCTCTGCACCGATGGCAGAGCGCAAACTTGACCTGTTGATGAAACATTTTCCGTCTCAGCAGTCAAGACATTGGTACCGCCGCTCGACCTTCCAATCCGTCTTGCACCTTCGAGCGATCGAGACGAATGCTAGATCCGGATTCGCAGAAGGTTTTTACGTGGACAAGAGTTGTATCGTTTTCCCCAGGAACGAATAGGTTCATTTTCATGGCAGCCATAAGTTTGAAATTTGTAATTGAAAAACTGCAACAGCAGCCGATGCGCATATCGAAACGAATTCGCGAACATGGCGTCGGTAATTTGTTCGCTTGGTCTCTCTACCAAATGCAATTTCGATTGCGAGAACGGCGACTGGGTATCAACACCATGGAGCATGCCTACGGTATCAATATCTGGGGTAAAAATGGGGGCCAGTACTATGATCCGATCGACTATCGCTGCCTGGATATCATTCTGGATTATTTTCGTCCTGCGCCTGAACACGATACCTTTCTGGATTATGGATGCGGACTAGGGCGAGCCATCATCGCGGCGGCAGGCCGCCCATTTCGCCGTGTCCTTGGAGTCGAAAACAACGAAGAGTGTCTCGATCTTTGCCACAAACATGTTGCCGCCGCGAAAAGAAAGGCTCGCTTAGCGTGTCCGATAGAAATCATCGCTGCCGATGCCGAGCGATTCGAAGTTCCCGACGACGTTACCAAAATTCTGATGTACAACCCATTTGTCGAGCAATCGGTTATGAACCAAGTTCTCGAGCGTGTACGCGAGTCCCTGGAGCGGCGGCCTCGACAGCTTGATTTGGTGTACGCCCCCCTCCACAAACATGCCCACTTTTTGGATGCTTGCCCTTTCTTGGAGTTCGCAGAACATCTTCCAACTGGATTCTGGGATCATG
Source organism: Pirellula sp. (assembly GCA_037440405.1). GTDB lineage: Bacteria > Planctomycetota > Planctomycetia > Pirellulales > Pirellulaceae > JANMGV01. The sequence goes on from JBBIUE010000017.1 coordinate 9,229, forward strand.
TGACGATCAAGGCCTATCGAGCACACATCCAATAAACCTCATTAACGATCATTCCATGAGCTGGCGATCGTTGAGGATTTCGCTTCCGAGCTCCGCTTCAATTCCGATGAGCGGCTTGTAGGTTCGGTAAAACCCGCCCTGGTGCGAGATTTCGCAAAACAAGTGATCGATGGGAAGTCGGCAGTGCGATTCATGCTGAAGAATGTACTCCGCAAGTTCGCGAGAGATGATGTAACCCGTCGTGCAGCACGGAGTCTCGTACGTTCGGCAGAATCCGCCGACACGTTCAATGTCACGAAACTTTGGGTTAATGCCGACATCGCGTTGCAGATGAACATAGCGAAAATCGTTAGGAAGATGATCTCGAATTTGAAGTAAACCCCAATCAGGATCGGGCTCGAAGCAGAAATCATCTTCAAGCACGCAGGCCAATGGTAGATCGTAGTCGACGATGCGCTGCATGGCTCGTAGATGTGCGAGGTAGCAACCAACTTCGCTCACTCTCAACCAATGCCGCGCTTCGGGAGCGCAGGGCAAGAACTCCGATCGCATCTTTTTGGCTTCCACGCCATCAACGATTTCAAAGGGAATGCCAGTAGGCAACAGCTTTCTGATGGCGGAGAGCCGGCGCTGACGAGCATCCGGAAGTGATATCACGAAGGTACGCATCACGAAAGACTTCTCCGGCTTGCCATGATCTTTACCACTTTGTTCGCCGATGAAGCCGGTACCTCTCGTTCGGAGCTTTCTTCGAATCCAATCGCAAAGAAAAGCTGCGTTTGTCGAGCTTGGATTCAGTAAACGCCGATCAACAGATTGATTGGATCATCCGGAGGGATGGTCGGTAGTACGATGATTATATCGTTGTCGCCATGGCGAACTGTCGAAGCGAGCGAGCATTGCCATGCGCCACCGAAATGGCATGGCCGCTCCGAGAAACGATCCTCCCATCCGGACGCACGACGACTTCTCCGACAGGTCGATCATGAACGCAGTAATTCCATCTCTGATCGATCCTCCGCCATCGTTCGGGTTGGGAATGACAAAAAAGGTTGAGACACATTTGATCTCCCCAATCGGTCGTGCCCGAGAGTTGCGGGCCATTCCTGGCCGCAACGGCAAATTGGAAGTAGTGACGCATGATCGAGGCCGAACCCGCCGCGAAGCCGCTGTTCAGAAACGGATTCTTCATTAACAACTCCAAGGCACGGTGGCGATGACTTGGATCGCAAATGCTCAAACACCAAGGTCGAATGACTTGATTCTGTGGATAACCTTTGGGCTCGGCGACAGCGAGTAATCGATCGGGCGTCGCACGCACTTCATTCCAAAGCTCACGAAGCGAATCCTGAAAAACAACATCCGCAACATCCCAGTACGCAACTGGCAGTTGATCATCGCAGTCCGCCAGGAGTTTTGCGAAATCGGCCACTCGACGAACCGGAGTCATTTGACCATTGTAATTTTCGAAATGCCAAGTCACTCCGGGGATTCGCATGAGCTTGCTTCGTTCGGAAGGGTACAATCCATAAGCGACTGCGACCACTTCTTCATGATTGCCGTGATTCCGAAGGGATTGAAGGAATGGTTTCTCGAACTTGGCAATATCCCGACGATCAAACGCGGCGTAAATTCGCGGCGCGAAACGCCCCTCTCGGGGCGTCGGAGCGTTTGGCTTGGAGGTCAATTCAAGTTTTGAACAGGAGTCCCGCAGATGCGTCGCCTTGGCACGTTGGGAATAGCGAATCTGTCTTCCGCGTGCGCGCAAATCCAGGCAGGCGCACCAACATTCGCATAGCTTTTCGGTGGCCCGAAACTCGAGTTTTCGCAAGTCATCACCGCGAAATAAAGTAGCTCCCATGGCAACATGGCCTGCGCGGCCGATCAATGCTTCATCATGAGAGTAGTCCGCCGCAATCGCTGCCAAACCTTCGTCCTCTTTCAGCTCGCGAAGCAATTCCGAAATGCAATCGCTCGCCAGGAGAACATCATCATCGACGAACATCACCCACTTAGCTTGAGTTCTAAATTTCGCCAAATTGCGAGCACGCGCAATCGTATCCCACCGATGTCGATCGGACGGCCATCCTTCACCGACTTGGAAGTGGAGACGCACGCGAACGGACAGTTGTTCACGCACTGCTTGCACAACAGCGTGTCGTGGAACGGATCTCGGTCTGATGAGCATCCGTACGTCGACTTCATCAACATCCGTTAAGGCCTGCGGATTCATCGCGGTCAGCAGCTTTTCAGAAAATCGTATTGAAACGGGTCATCTTCAGATGAAAATGGCTCGAATTTATCGTCGTCCTGCGCTTGCGCGCACGCAGCCACCGTTTCGTCGTCAATCGTTGCGCACGACAGAAAAAGGGATTCGCATCCATCTTCGATGATGCGACACGACAATGCTTCTTCGCATTCGACTCCAACCAGGCAACTTTTGGCGAAACAGCTCGCCGCCGCCCATGACTTGGAAGCTGAGGGCCAAGCATTGTAATGGTTATGAGATGGATCCCCTGGCAATGGTGGATAATACTGGACACTCTCGGCAGCGGTCATTCCAGCGTGAACTTGCAAGAGGCTCGGTGCGTGCTCCGGAATATAAACGATGCCGTAAAGGCTCTCACGCTTTTCGTTCAAGTGTCTCGTCAGGTATGGCACAATCTCATTACCAAGAAGCCATAGACCATGATCGGAATGATTGTGGCGTTGGTCGCGAGGTAGAAAAATCGCGCGAATCGACTTTGCCAATACTTTGCGGGACAGTGTCACGCGAATGGAAGGCTTTTCCGTAACCGTAACGATTGCGACTTCGTCACCATCACATTCAGGAAGCCTTTGATGATGAATGGAAATTCGGCCCACTTGCGGAAACGTTGCGGGAAAGCTGACCGTGCCAGCTAATAGCATCTGCCGATAGTCGTCGCGAGATATCATTTGAATAATTCCATGGAGAATTGAATGAGCCGAAATGTGTTCAAGTTTGAAACTATGGAAGTTGGGCTATTCCGCGTTTGGCCTGAAATGCAAGACTCTCTGAGGGAACTACGGACGAATCGTGCGAACGATTCGGAAGGACAAATACGGACGCGATTCGCCGGCAGGATGATCATCGCGGTGAGCGGCTCGCGCATCCAGCGGTTGGAATAATGTCGCTCCACCTCGACTGGCCATATTATCCTCGTGATAAATCCGGAGATTCCTTTCCGCCGGGTCAGCGATTGGGGAAATCTCATCTCGATTGTATGCGTTCAATCGGTTCTGGCACATCTCCATCGCATTTCCAAACATATCAAAAAGTCCGTAGTCGTTCGGCAGTAGACGGCCAACCGGATGACCTCGATAATTCGAATTGTTTGCCGTCCAAGCATATTGATCGAGCAGTTCCGTCAGGAACCCAAAGTGCCTTCCCTGTGGGTATCCACCGCGAGCAGCAAACTCCCATTCAGCTTCCGTAGGTAAACGGTAACCTACGCAGTTAAGATAATCCGATTTGAGCTGCATTCCAGATCGAATTTCAGAAATTGGGGGATAACACATCTCTTTTTCTGGCACCCCCTCTTGTTCGCTCAACCAACGACAGTAACGAGCGGCTTCGAACCAAGTAACATCGATGATGGGCGAATCTTCGGTGGGGCAGTAGTCCGTGGCATATTTCTTGTCGGGATCAAATTGAAGGAACTCTACGGAGGTCACTTCTTCCGTGGAAATCGCAAAAATTCTCGGCATCTTCACGATTCTCCGATACTCCTTGCCGCCGTCGCGCCCCGGTTCTCTATTGGGTGATCCGAGTTGCAACAAGGGAGGGGGTTCCAAAATGACCATCCGTTTGCCTGAGACTGTCTTCAGCTCGCGGTTGGGATTCAATGCTTCTGAGGTGCACGGAACTGAAAGCTGCCAGCCTCGTTGGACTGCCAACATGCTGGAACGAAGACCAGGATCGTCGCAACTGCTGCACAAGTCATCCCAGTGCTCGCTGAGGTCTTCTGCCATTTGCCGTGAGCGTCTCTCCAGCGGCAAGAGCGCTAGTGCATTGGCAATCGCACGCCGTACCGCCACATCGACTCGAAGATCCAATAATCGATCTAGCATCCAATGAAGTTCAACTTGATATCGAGCACAAGCATCGATCGCAGCTCCTCGATGGTCCGCGATCGCACTTTGCAATAAGTTCATCAATTCCCGAGAGTCGCCAAGTTGATGTAGTGCAATGGCCAAACGAGCCTTGCGTCGAGCTAGCTCAGCAAGCTTCTCCTCATTGGCTCGAGGCCTCCACCAAACCGAACTGAACTCGATGTTGTTTTGACCATCAGCGGAAGCGTGGATCGTCACAGGACGGAAGCCTTGACCACGAAGTTCCTCACATCTTTGCATGTGGTCGTCCTGGCCCGCGTAACCCGTCCACCGCGATTCGATGTCCAATCCACTCCACCACACTTGCGTTAAGCCACGAGAGTTCACTCGATCCGCTTCGAGTGACCAATGCGCATCCACAAGGACGTCATCAGGACGCGCATGGATGAGCGTTTCATCAGAAACGCACTGATTGTCGTTCCATGCATCAAACGAAGGGAACCAAGCATTCAATTTCCATCGAAGCGATGTGTAGAATTCGAGATTCTGCGAGTTCCTAAATTGAAAGTTTGTCCTCGGCAAGTACCCGTGATCGGTGAATGGTCGCCAGCCCTCCCGTTCATGATTCTCCGACGGGACATCTAGGTAGAAACCTGAATTCACTACAAAGTTGAATGGCGGAGTCTTCGTCCAGACAACGGCGAAGCTCGATGTTTCACCATCGTCCGCTGCATACTCGGCAAGCGATGCCGGATAAAAGCCCTTCTCGACGAACTCGCTGTTTCTCGAAAGCAATAACTCGGCTGAAGCTGGCCAAATCCACATGGAAGAGCGGCCATCTCGCTTCCAAAGAATCATGGCTCGGCATTCGCCATCTCGGTTATAGGGAGCAATCGCATCCAATCGGTACCCCAGTGATCGGAGAGGCTCTTCAAGCTCTCGTAGTTCGGCCTCTGAAATTCCAAAGCTCAAAAGGAAGTTCTCGTCCATTACGCATCCATTTGACTGAAGGCGTGCCAGCAAATTTCGATGAGCATCCGATTGGATACTGGGAGCCGTCCGCACCAAAGAAGAACTTTCATCCGTCGTATCCTGCCACCACTCTGTGCCACAGAGCGCGGGATTCCAAGGGTCCTGCACGATATGGTCAATCTTCTCAATTTCGTTTCGAATGGCGTTTTGGCCATCATCCGACTGAGATAGTGCTGAAACGAGAATGTGATGCGATGATGGTCCTGCTTGAACCACCATCGAAGCCAGCTTGTCGTGAACATCTGGGCCAAACTTGACCAGCATATTAGCAAGATTCACTGTCTCTGGACCATCCCGAGATGCACTCGCGAGAAACCGTTTTTCAACGGCAGGCAAAAGCTCATGGCCAATTGGTGAAAATGCCTCCGTCCATTCGTTCAAATGCAGCGGATTCTCACTCTGCATCAACCGCACGAGTTGATCGATGTGCTTGAGAACTCCCTGTCGAGTCGTCTCGTTCTGGACAAGATACGCAGACAAACGGAGCCACTCCTCGGACGCTGAACTTAGTTGACTGTAGCGAGACATCCACTCATCTCGAGAGAATAGCTCCCGGAGGCAGTCAACTCGCAGGAGTGTTACCGTTTCTGAAGGCGAAGCACTAAGAATTTGTTCATAAAGAAATTCGCGGACGTTGGGGATCGTCGCCGCTCTGTCCAAGAATGCCGTGCCGAATGCTGCCCGCAATCGTCGCTCAGTCGGTAAGTGGCCTTTCTCGAACTCAATGCGGAGCGTGTTCCGCAAATACGTGTGATGAGGCGTTAACTCTGACAACATTTCTACCGCATGGGGCAGATCAGCCACGAGAAATGCTTCCGCTCGTGCTTGCTCGTCTCGAAAACGAATTTGTTCATTCAGCACCAGTTTGCCCGCGAAAATCCCCGAAACGATCAAGCCGAAGACAAGCAACCATTGCAGGGCTCGATGAACATGATGCCGTTTTGCGCTCGCCAACATTTTTCGTTGATGCTCATTGAACGAATTCGACGGAAGCCACCATCGCATGTTCAAATATTCGAACATCGACGGAAGCGACTGCGGTTGTGGCCGGACGCGATAAAGCTCCGTGTACTCCTCTAATCGAACGATAGCTTGACCGGCCCGAGTACTAAGTTGCCGCATTGCAAGCCACTTTCGAAGAGGAGCAATCAGGAAATCGTGAGTCAACTGATAGCCAGGCTCGGACATGGATGATCCGCTGTGCGTCCATTGGGAGGATAATGCTGTCTCGTCTTCTTGGGTGGTTGGAGTGATGAGATGCAGTTCGGAATCAAGAATTCGCAACAACTCGGCAAATGCGCTTTCATCGACATAACCTACTGCCTCGCGCAGCTCGTTCTTGGTGCGAATGGCCCCTTTGATCCTCGCTCCGGCGGCGGGTAAGAGTTTCCGCAAAAGTCGCTGTGCTCCCTCGCTATGACTCCGAAAGTGCCGTGGCGCCGAATCGGATCCGAACGACTGCTCAAAAAATGCGACTCCGATGCCTGCCCCACCATCTTGTGTGAAGAGTTTGGGATCGTCCCATGGTCGGTGCTTCATCATCTCGGCAAATAGCGCGAGTTGAACGCAAACGACTTTTCCCCCGACGGACAAGTAGTCGATGGCTGAAATCACGAACTGCTTTTGTTTCACGCTCCATCGCGACTCGTCCGTCGGAAGCTTTCCCATTGCCGTACCAAACGAGGCGAGCACGCGACGCGCGTGTTCCAAATCGAACAAATCGACGCAGGCCGTATTGTGATGCTCGGAAATGGGTATCTCCAATGCCTGCATCAATCGCGAAATTCCCATCCAGAAATCGTCGCGCACGAGCAGAATGCACTGAAGATGGATTCCGTCACACTGCCGCAGCGCTTGGGTCAAGGGAGCGGTTGCTAAATCCGACGCATGCGCATACAGCCACTGTTCGAATTGATCGATGCAGATCACGGTCTTTCGTTCACCATGACGACGTATCCGCGCAACTGTCCGCGCGAGATCGGAATCCTGAACGAACGCATTGGGCCGATCGAGATTGGTTGCTGGATAGATACTCGATAGCAAATTCTCAAGCGATTTCTCAGTACCGCTTTCACTCGCCTCAAGGTAGACCGTCCGAACATCGCGACTCAACCGAGGTAGAATGCCCGCGCGAAAAAGTGAAGTCTTTCCGCAACCACTGGGACCGTAGACGATTCCAACGCTGACCGCCTCACTCGCTTTTCGGTTGTGCATGCGCGAGAGCCAAAACCGGATGATCTCCGGAACTCCGTACCGGTCGTACGGGCCAGGCAATAACTGAAGAAAGAATTCCGAGTCCGAAGCTTCAAACGGTCGAAGACCTTTCGGTACCACTGGGAATGGTGATGATGAAGTCGCGATGTTGCCCTGCATCCCGTTCGATGGGACCAAAGCTTCTCTCTCAGAAATCCTGTCCACTGTACCACTCATACCGGATGCGGAAATCCGACCGTATTCGCGAAGCTCGGCAGCCATCTCCTCCGCACGCTGGTATCGACCGTGCAACGACTTCGAAAGAGCCTTGATACAAATGCGAGCCAACTCGGATGGTACATTGGGATTGACGCGATTTGGATGAGGCGGTTCCACTGACTTGATCTGAAGAAGTACCTCCGACCTCTTGCCCAAGAAGGGGCGGGTTCCCGTCAACAATTGGTACAGAACGATTCCCAGCGAAAAAATATCGGAACGGCCATCGACGCGATGCCCTTCTCCTCGCGCTTGTTCTGGACTCATGTACGAGGGAGTACCCACATAGGCAGGTCCCATCTCTGGATCATACTCACGTAAAGCTAATCCGAAATCAGCGATATACGCCACACCTTCCTGATCAACCAAAATGTTGCTCGGCTTCACATCTCGATGGACGACGTTTTGAGCATGCGCATAGCCAAGCGCATCCGCGATCGTAGCAATGACTTCCGCAATCTGCGCGAACGACGGTTGCACTTCATTATTCCATTCACCGAGCGTCCTGCCGTGAATGAGGCGGACGACGATATAAAAAGGAACCTCAGGAGTGCTCGATGCTTGATAGACGGGAACGATATTGGGATGATTCAGCCAAGCGATGGCTCGGGCTTCATGGAGATTTTGATGGAAGTCAACCGAAGTTCCGCCCGGGCGTATGTGAGGAATCTTGATGGCGACAGATCGCTGGAGTATCGAGTCATACGCCTCGTAAACGGCTCCAAACCCTCCTTCTCCGATGATGCGTCGGATTTCAAATTCGGCGATGTTTTTGGGTACTTCAAACCTTCTGTTTTTCGCTTGTTCATCACGAAAATCGCGATCCGTCGCGAAGTCACCACCATCGTGAGTTCCGAATTCTGGTTTGTTCTCAGCAGGTTCCTGCCGATTCTTATCACTGTCACCGATCGTCGATTCTTCCACACGCCGGTCTCCGTGGAGCAGTTCGAACGCAATGGCACTCAATCGCTTTAGTCGTTGGGAGGTTGTGCGATGTCATCGCGTACACTGCCATTCCCAAGATCCTTAGAAAAGACAATCGATTTGGACTCCCAGGTCTCTTTCGCAATCTCCATGTTTCTTCGTTCGCGATGGGCTCGGACTCGTTGAGCCCCTGGTCCACGATCGAACATTCCTACGATCCTTTCGCTCCCTCTCCTCTCCCTTCGATTGGAGGCAACTTTGAGAAGATCTGGCGATTGAGAAGGTATCAAGATCATAATCAATCTACTGAGGTTCTCGGAGCGCGAGCGCGCTGCTGTAGCCGGAGGACACGCTCAAGTTAAGCCAATGAACCTGAGCGTTCGGGGCCGAGCAGTACGTTCGAAACGCATCAAAGAGCTTACGCTCCAATCTAGGATATCGCAAGTCTGGCGAACTGCATAGACGATTGCAACCAAGTTGTCCTTCGCCAAATCTGCTTAGGCCCAGCCGCGAAACGTGAATGCCTGCTCCCATCGTGAACGCTTGCATCAAGCGAGATCCTTGGAGAACGGCAGGATTCAAGCACCCGACGAAAGCTACTGGTCGTCGGCTTTCGGCTTCAGTTGGATTCGATCTCCGAACTTGGCTTTCAGTTTCTCGCCAACAAAATCTGTCAGCCCCTTGCCTCGAAGATTTCGTGAATCACCAAGAATCTCTCCTGTATCGCCATCCACTAAAAGAGTAAACGGAATGGCACTGACGTCGTAGCGTTTCCCGAGATCGGTGTACCAAAATTTTCCTTCATAAATTTGCGTCCAAGGCAGCTCGTTCTTTTCGAGAAATTCATTCAGCTTTTCGGTCATGTCCTCTCGATCGAAACTGATTCCCAGAATTTCAAAACCGTCTTCGTTCCAAGTCTTGTACGCTTCCTTCATGTGAGGAATTTCTCCGATGCATGGCCCGCACCAAGTAGCCCAGAAATCCATCATCACGATCTTTCCAGCGTAGTGCTTCGGGAAATCGAGCTCGTTCCCATCAAGTGTCGTCGCTGTAAACGGAATAACCGGTTTTCCAATCGACAGGTCCGGTGGAAGCGGCATCATGGGGAGTTCACTTTCCGCCTTGGAGAGGTGGAGTTTGCCATCCTTGACCTCCAAAACGTAAGTCGTGCCGGTGAAATTGAATGGCTGACCCAAAGTAACTCGTTCGTAATTCATGCTCAACTTGCCGTTTCCATCGCGATCGACCGGCAAAGATGCATCACTGGAAATTGATCCGGAAACGAATGTGGTCATTACGTTGCCGTCCAAGTCCAACGAGTACTCGTATCCGTAATCCGAGTAGAACAACAGAGTATTCTTTAAGGCTTTCCGCGATTCGTCATTCGGATCAAAGCGATAGAGCTGAATGGTCCCATTGTTACCATCAGCCAGTTGAACCTCGCACGAACCCGAATACATACCGTTGTCTTGGCGTTTCCATTCCGCTGCGACATCGTTCGTCAAATCTCGATCGCCATTCGAGTCGACGAACAGTCGGGCCGCTTGGTCTTCCGGTTCGTCGAGAATGACCACCCACTCTTGATCGCCTAGCTGAAGGATTCCGAACTTTGGAGCGACCAAGTTGTCCGGAACGACCTTGACAATGTCTGCTTCCTTGTCGAGTTCCGCTCGAATTGGTCGATATCCTCCCACCTTCCGCGTAACCCCATTGGGTAAGAATTTACTCGGAACTTCATCGCCAACAGCAATTGCTGGCGACATGGCACAGCAGGCGAGAATCGACAGAAATCGGATTCCGGTTCGTTTCATGATTGATGGTCCTGATTGCAAGAGGAAGGGAGGGCGCAGATGTGACGCAAAAAGTACAGGGGGGCAACACATGCACTATGAGTATACATCAATCCATGTCCAGCTGAGAATCACCGTTCGACTCAACCTTGGCGGCAGCGATCTCGTTCCAAAAAGACACGTATTTGGTGTGATGCTTGACGTAGGATGGCTCAAAAACCGCCCTCCGAAGTTCTTCCCGCTGTTCGATAAATTTCGAAAAGTCCCGCGGATCTTCCGGGCGAAAAACTGGACTGGGCCGGTCATAAACTACTGTGGCGCCTTTGTCGGAATCAGTATGAAAACGGGATAGTCCGATGACCCGATCAGCAACATACAGTGCTTCGTTCAGTTCGTGCGTCACAATAATGATGGTGTATGGCGGTGGGCGCTTCTCAGCTCGGGCTTGCAAATTCTCCTTATAAAATTGCAAGAGCATCATCTGAAGCGATTCCCGCGTATTCTCATCCAATGCTCCGAACGGCTCATCAAGGAGCACGACTTTCGGTTGCAGGATGAAGGCTTGCGCGATGGCAACGCGTTGTTTCATGCCTCCCGACAGTTGCGATGGATAGCGCCCGTGGGCCGCATGAAGGTTGACTCGATCCAAAAACTCGCGTGCTCGTTGCCGATGCTCACGCCGTTTTCTCAAGAAATTGGGAAGCCCCAGAATGCGACTGAATAGGGATGTGCCATCCAAGGTTAATCCGAATGCAACATTGTCTTCGGCAGTCAGAAAATCATACAGAACATAATTCTGATAGACGATGCCGACGTCACGATCCGGGGCTCGCATTTCACGTCCGGCAGCCAGGACTTTGCCTTCCTTGGGTGGGTCCGTTCCGAGAATGGCTCGCAGAAGCGTCGTCTTGCCGCAACCACTCGGTCCCACGATTGCAACAATCTGACCCGCAGCGATCTGAAGATTGACGTTGTACAGTACGCGAAAAGATCCAAAGTAGTGATTAAGGTCGATGATCTCTAACGCGTACATCCGCAGTTACCTCCTTGGTCATGCGATCGGCGCTCGACTCTAATTCGAATCATCATCGCTCTTCTACTCCCCAAACCACGGGAAGAGTTTTCGGCGGAAGTTGAGCAAAGCCCACTCCATCAATAGTCCAGACGTACCCAAGATGACGAGGTAGATGTAGACCACACTGAGGTTCAAAATGCGAGATTCCATGCGAATTCGATACCCCATCCCTTGTCCGCCCACCAGCATTTCTGCAGCAAGCAAGAACACCATCGCAGGCCCAATTTGAAGTCGAATGTTGTCCAAAATCCTCGGAAGTATCTGCCGAAACATCACGTCAAGAATGATCTCTCCATCCGATGCTCCGAGCGTATAGGCTTTGTTAATCGCGTCATCCGACACGTCCTTGCGCGCCGCCTGGTAAACGGACTGTGCCATCGTAAAAAAGATGCCCAAAGCAACCATGGCAGTAAACATCTTTTGATCGGTTCCGACCATCACGAAGTAGACTGGCATCATCGCCGTGGGCGGAATTTTCGAAAGAAAAGATATCGCGGGACTGAGCAGTGCCTCCACATAACGATACGCTCCCATCGCAACGCCTACCATGACCGAAAGAATGACCCCGACCAACATCCCGAGAAAGAGACGCAGATAGGTCGCTCCCAGGTCCGACCACAACATTGCCGGCTTCGGGCTAGTCTCCGAGCCCTGTGGTTTCAGAATCTTCTGAAAGCCAGCTTGGAAGCCCGACAGGCTCGGCAAAATGGTTTGCTCGGGATTTTTTTGCGTCTGCCTGATCGAGAGCCAACTGTAGAGGCCGATCAGGATCGCAAATCCGACCAAACTCAATGTCGCTACCAGCCATCGCGGGATCGGACGTCGAATCATTGCAACTCCATCCCCGATTCAATTTCCAGACGGAGTCGCACCTGCGCGAATCGCCTTCAGGTAGCTCAGATCAAAATTTAGCTGCGCATCCAACGAATCAAAACTAACCGTCGGGTTCTTCTCGCAGATTCCATGTTCCAGACAGAACTGAGCGACAGCAGGCATCGTTTCCTTCTGAAATTTCTGGCTCTCTAAAAGCTTCAGCGCTGCTTCCGGATTCTGATAGAACTTGGTTTGCTCGACGACTAGCTTCATATCGTCGAGTCCCAAATTGCTGAATTTTGCTCCGATCGCAATCAGCGTGTCATTGCCCTTCGCTGGATCGGCCAGTCGCCGGTTCATTTCGTAGTAGGTATCCAGCACGGCCATCGCAAACATCTTGCCTCCTGGACGATCGAGAGCGTCCTTCGCGACGACGACCATATCAATGATCTCTTCCGGAATCGCCGTTGAATCGAACAGCAATTTTGCATTCTTTTGAGTTCTCAAGGTCTGAAGTACGAACGGATTCCAGACCATAATCGAGCGGACGGAGGCGTCTCCCGTTTGCATCGCGGTTGCAGCGAGTGACGGGTCCATTTGCTGGAACGGAAAATCCTTTGGCGATTTACCTTTTAGCGTAAGGATGCGCTCGAAGGCATACTGAGAAACGCTCCTCTCCAACCCGAACGTCGCTTTCCCCGCCAAGCCGTCGAGGTCATCGATCCCTACGGTGATACAGGCGTCTGCACCATCGCTCGTCGACGTTGGAAGTATCGCAACTGCGGTTCGGGAATTGGCAGGCCCAAGAATGTCCATGTTGGTGATGCAAACAGCATCAGCTTGCGAGGCACCATAAAACTGAATGCAAGTGTCGTAGTCGGTTTGCTTCAAAACGATATCCACGTTCCACTTCTTTTCCATGTCCCCGAGCTTGCCTTCCGCCTCGTCAATGAGTCCTTGTTCGGCGGCGACGCCAAAGACACTCCAAGACGGATACTCGCTCCAAGCCAAACTAAACACGGGGGGCTTCGAACTTGGGTTTAACGATGTTCCGTTGACGCCCGTTGCAGCAGTTGAACTCCCCGAAATGTCGCTCTTGCCGTCGCACCCCGTGGTTAGGAGCATGCCTGCGGACAAAAGAACGCAACCGATCCAGCTCGTGTGGACGAAGAAACGCCCAACAGAAACTTTCGCATGATTGAATCGACACATCACAGTCAGACCTCCGTACCAATGAAGAAAAAATGAAGTGGGAACTCGATCCATCACGCTTCGGGAATTCGAGTTTCAGCCGCCGAAGCTTCGGTCGATTCCTTCTTGGCAGCCAAGCCAATGAGTCGATCGAATTCATCATCGGCCTCGGTGTTCTGAGCATATTCGAGGAACTCGTTTTCAGCCCGCTTGGCATCCAAACCGGCCAGCTCCCGACTGACACGGGCATTGGCAGACGCCTTGGATCTCAATTCTCGAAGTTCGCGAAGTTCCTCGGATGTGCGATCATTCGCAAGTCCGGTCATCATGTCCGCAATCTGCTTTTCCTCCTTAGCTGACAGGACTTCGGCGACGGCGTCATGCTTTTCATCCTTGAGCTTTTCAAGCTCTCGCATGAGAGATTGAATTTGAGTTTTGTGCCCCGCGATATTGGTAACCATGGTCTTCAAATCTTCATCCAGCTCAGCCGCTCGTGCCTGTTTCTCCGCGAGCGTTGATGAGAAATCTTTGAAGGCGGCCTGGCACTTGATGTACTCAGGATCCGATTTCACGGCAGCCGGATCGCCAACGTACTTGTCGACGATTTGTTTCGCGCGGGCGGCGGCTCCGGCCTTCAACTTCTCCAACTTGGAGATTTCATCCGTCAAAGCGCGAAGTTTTTCCTTTTTCGACTCTTCCTGTGCGATCATGGCACTGATCGCATCTTTGTACTGCTGCAAACGCGCTCGCTTGTCCTCCAGAATGCGATCATAGCTCGCCATCATCACGCCGGGATTCATATCCAGCGTCTCACGAGCCTTGTTGATACGAAAGGTTATCAAGTATCCCAATGCTCGAAAGTACTTGCCGATTGCCTTAAACACTGCTCTTCTCTCCTATGGGCTATTCCCGCAAAAACTCGTAGTTTGGACCAGATTCCAGTTCCCGCATACGTTCTTCAGTTCTCTTAGCAATGCGAAGGGAGGTATCCAGCTCATCGCGCAATTGGCTGAGATCCACATTCCGCTCGCGTGCCATGAGATCCCGATATTGTTTGGCGACATCTTCCAAATGGTCAACTGCAGCCTTGACTTCTTGGAGAATTTGCTCGCGCTGGTGAATGACATTGACTCGCTCTGCTCCTGCCAGACGCTCAGACGATTCCCAGTGCTTGTAGGAGCGTTCGAGTTGCTGAATCGCCGATTCAAACAACTGCCGAACTTGCAGAACGATCTCGCCGCTACGCTTCTCAACTCCAGGACGGCTCGCCACCTCCTCAAAATCGTCTTTTGCCGTTCGCAGCAGAAGCAAATAGTCCTGCGTTCGCGAGTCCCGGTCTCGACGCAACATTTTCTGTAACTCGCTGAGTCGGCGATTCTCCTCATCTTTGGCTTTCTGACGAATTTCCTGAATAACTTTGTCGCTGATCTTGTCCGTCAAAAAGATGAATCGCGTCGCCATCCACCCCGTACCACCCAAAACTCCGACTAGACCCGCTATGTCCAATGGAACCGATCCACCCATAGCCCAAGAGAGAATCCAAGCAGAAACTCCGCCGACGATCGGGAGGACGACCGACGGAGCCAACATGATCTCCTGAAGGATTCGCTGTTTTAAGTTTTTGAACACGTCGCCTAACGATCAAGCTTGCAGTACCGGAGCAGAAACGATCAAAACGGAAGTTGCCCCACGACAAACGTCACGCTGGTCTCGCCGGTGATCTCACCTCCCGTTGCCCGCATGCGAACTGCGGGAATTCCACGAGTGGAAAGATATTCTAAAGCAGCTTGAGCTCGCTTGGCAGCCAGGGTCTTGTTCGCTTCCAAATCGCCGACGGATGATGCGTTTCCGCGAATCATTAGATAATAATGCGGCCAAGATGCAAGATTCACTGCCAATTCATCAAGAATGACACGACTCTGCTCGGTCAACCGGTCCGTTCCTCTCGCAAAAACCAACTGCGGCGTGCGCAACGTTCCCACGGGAATCAGTTCACTCCATTGCTCTTCGCTCAACTTCGGCAAGTCAGCATCCTCGCGGATTTTCTCGTCCTTCATGCCAGGAAAGAAATTACGGCTGCGCAATGACTGCAACGGTCCCTCGAAAAATAGATTCTTCAACTCCATTGGACCATGCTTTTCTGCCAGTGCCCCCGTCGACTTGAGAACTTGATGAATCCGCGTCAACATGTCTTCGATGTGCATGACTCGCCCAGGCTCGAGTCCGAAATGTGCAAAGTTCTCAATCGTGTTTTTCCAAGCAATCGATTTCACCAATCGATCCGCTTGAGCGTCTGACAATGTCGTGCCAGACTGCTTCGCATCCATTTTGATCAGCTTTTGCATCTTCTGAGAAAAAGCGCCGTCGTCCGCGCTTTGTCTCTCAAAACTGTAACGTGCCCGAAAGTAGGACTCCAAAAATTCTTCGACCATTGGTTGATTCTTCAACAAGAAATCGCGGCTGACGACCAACGTGTCGATGATGTATCCAGTAAATCGCGAACTATCGACCAACGTGCCGACTTGATCATTCGCCAACAACACGGAAACGTAAGGCTCCCAGGTCACATAGACGCGCGGCGACGATGGCGTCGCTGCTTTGTAAGCCTCGACTACCGCCTCCGGAGATTCGACGCGCACGAATGGATCTTTCGCCATCCGCGAGGAATCAAAGTCATGCATGATCACCCGTGCTAACGTCTCGCTCGGAGAATCACCCACCAATACGAATCGCGTCTCTGCGTTATTGATGGAGTCCAAACTGGGAAACTTGGATCGGTAGGCCACCACTGCGTCCGCACCGTTGGTCTCGTCGATCAGGCCAACGATCGTGGCAGGGGGAAACGTGCGAGAATCGCTCGTCTTAATCAAAGCATCTGCGGGAAAAACCGCCATCTGCAGCTTTCCCGTTTCCAAGTCCGACAAGCGTCGAGGATAATCGGCCTGATCGTCAACAATATTCAGCCGTATCCCGCGCTGCTTCAACTCGTTATCAAACGCTTCCGATCTCAGGATCGCATAGCCAGAAAACGAGTCGATTCCCAAGTTGATTTCCATCTTGTATCGACTCGATCCCTGCGTTTCACGGAGCTTCTGCTCTTGCTCAGCTTTTTGCTGGACTTCTCTCTCCGCTGCCTTTTTCGGCTGAAGTACGAATTTCCATAGCAGCACACCCACACCCAGGATGAGCAACCAAACGATCGATGCCAGAAGCAACTTGGATTTCGACATCAACGCTTCCTGTTGCTAGATAAAATGATCACGATCATCGCGATGGCTAAGAACCCGAAGCCTAGACAACATCCCCCCCCCAGCAACCCACTCCAGAAGGAATTCGCCGGAGCCGGCTGTTGAAAATTGCCTGCCCAAGGCTCTTCGGCAGGGCCAGACTGGCTCGCCACTGCATCGCGCAATTCGCCGAGTGGATTCTCGTTCAGCTCAACAGGGGCGTTGTTTGGTTTCGCCAGCGCCCCTAAGATCGCGGACGCCAGCTCATCGGGCAGCGGTGCGATCCACTCGTAATCCGATTCCGCTCCGTCATCAGTCCCTTGGGATTCCGCCAAGATTTCCGAAATTGCCCGCGAGAATTGCGACTCATCGTCGGCGCGTCGATACGATCGAACCTGTGTGGCCAAGGAATGATTCTGAGCCATATCCACGCCGATGACGTCTACGGGAATTCCGCGTGCAAGCACTCCGGGCAAAATTCGGCGCAATCGATCCGCGTCCGTCGCTTCGCCATCCGTCGCCACGATCAATCGATACGAACCGTAAACCTGCTTCGATCGCATCGTCAGCAGTTCGTTCATCGCTTGCTCGATTCGCTGTCCAAGGGGCGTTCCTCCTTCGGCTTTCAGCGACTGAACCCGCGACTTGGCCTGCATCCGATTGATGGGGCCCAATGGAACAAGCCAATAATTGTTTTGCTTTTCGCCATTGAGCAACAAGATTCCCAACACCGTATCGTCGGGCAAGGAATCGATGACTTGGGTCAGCGCCTTCTTAGCAGCATCGATTCGAGTGATTCTCGTCTGGCTCGCTTTCATCCGTTCAGCCATCGAGCCACTGTCGTCGAGCAGGATCACGACGGTGTCAGCAACAGCGATTTCTTGCGTCATTTCGCTGAACACTACCATGCAACCAAGGAACCCCAGCGACCATAACCATCGCGACATGAGCCTATCTCTCCGTACGAGCGGAAGTTCGAACGTTAGAAATTGAAATCGCTTGGCGCGATGGTTTCCGCATCGACTTTGACGATGCGAAACTCGACCCGCATGTTCTCTTTGGCTTCTTCGATATTTCGAGGCTTTGCAATGACCGGTTCAACGATTCCTGCTCCAACCGTCACAATCTGCGACACGTCGACGGAAACATTGATTTGTTGGGCATATCGCACCAGAGCATCCCGCACAGCGTCAGCTCGTTGCTTGCTCAATGTCATGGCCGCTTGCATGGTCGCAGCAGGGTCTGGGTCTTTTCCACTGAAAGCCCCCTTCGAGATCAGCTCGGATACGACTTTGGTGTCGGCCAATTCTAAAGGCTTGCCGTTGAAGAAGTACTTGTAATTGGGTGCCGTCCCGCTCTGTTGAATCAACCCTTTCGCCATGCCCGCCTTCACAAAGTCCAACAGCGTTTTTGTTGGGTCCGAGTGGCCGCGGACAAGCACTCGCGCGTTTCCGAACGTGCTGGCGGCCTTCAAGGCTCGTGAGAATTCTGATCCGTAACGGTCTGCCGAAAACTCTTGTTGGTTCGGTTCGAACGCAATCGTAAAGCTGACGATCGTGTTCGCATCCAAATTCTCTCCAAAGAACATCTCGGTCGACTCAGCTCCGGGCGAAAAGCGTTCCGTCTTGGTCGGTTCGACATACGTGATGCCCGCGATCTCGGCAATCTTCTTGTAATCCCATGGAGCCGGATCGAACCCATTTCGCGTCGTCGCATAGCCCCACGTCGTTGCTAAGTCCAAAGCCTCCTTCGTCTCCGAATCAAAGCCACTGAGGTTGGTCTTGTCCAAGAAAAACGCGATCTGCCCGGCAAGCCCGACGAAGGAACAATCCAATAAAAGTCCATGGGCGTCGATCTCAAGCTCTGGCAGCACTTCCTTGCCATAGATGCGTTGGCTCAGTGCCAGAATTTGCCGATAGGGTTCCGACATCTTCTGAGTTTCTTCGAACTGCTTGCGCATCGCCACCAATTGCTCGGTAGCCTTGAGATAGCCACTGACGAATTTCTCAACCCAAGGGCGATTGGCATCAAACCAATCTTTTCGGACCGCATAAACGTCCGCGATCGAACGGCTCATCTGTTGTGTGCTGTTGACGACGTGAGCACCTGCCACCGTTCCTTCGGCTCCACTCCCCTTCTGATCAAAACCTCCCGTCAGCCCGATCATGTCCGGCGTGATGACGCAACAGGCATCGATGCTGGGATCGTTGCGAAAAACGGCGGCCGCACCGTCAGGTCCCGTCAAGTCTTTGACCCAAACGATGTTTACATCATTTTTGGATATTTGTGCGGCGGACAATGAATCGTAAAGCAAACCGACATGCGGCCCACCTTGTTGACAGGCAATCTTCTTGCCTTTCAGTTCATTCAAAGACTTGATTTCGGCTCTCGCGACGATGTGGTCACCAGCGCTCCAGGACATTTGCAATATGATGACCGGCTTAGTTTGAGGATTGGAGCCGATGACTTCGCTCGCCTGCCCGAGCATGTGCAGTGTGCCCCGCAAGAAAGGTGTCTTTCCCGACATGTAGTCCCGCACCTGCCCAATAAAATCGTCTGCAGGCACCAACTGCATGTCGAGTCCCATTTGCTGGAAGGTTGAACCTGCTTTGGTTTTCAAGTCACCGTTGGCAAGAAACGTCGCCACGTCCCCACCCCAAGTGATGAAGGGGACCTGTACGGTCGCGGCTTTCGAAACAGGTTGAGTATTGACCGGACCGACCAAGTCTTTGAACTTCTCTTGCGCGGTCAGCGAAGTCGCGACCAGCATCCAGGTACCTATGAACAAACTTCGCAACATGGGAGTCCCCCTTCGCTTTGCTTTACGTTCGTGAAATTGTCACCGAGCGCTATCGAATTCCTTGAAGCTCTAATTGGCGGATTTCCGATTCCCAGTGGGCGCGCGACTCGTCGGAAACCGAAGGATCCGGCAACAGACTGCGTCGCGTGCAGTTGACCAACGCCTGCAATGTCTGATACCGTCGAGTCTGCTGAATCGCCGGTTGCAAAAAGTCGGCAACGGTTTCTTTGAGCTCTTCGATCGATCCTGGAGGAAACGCCTTGAACTGACTGCGCAGTGCCGCGTAGCCAGCCGACGAGAAATCTTCCGATAGCCCCTCTTCATGCAACCAGTTTACCAAATCGTCCGAAACAAGTTGCGTTGGCTTCAACATCCATCGAATGAAATCTTTGCGGTCATCCCCAGTTGGGTCCAAAATGGGAATGATCAGATCACCGACCCGCCCCGGTCTGCGAATATCCGGTGAAAGGAGGTGAATTCGAGCCGTCATGAGGAGCCAAATGACTTTTCCACGCAATTTGGGATCGCTAATCATGGCTTGAATTTTTCCGGTCAGGCGTCGCTCGGTTTCGTGAGCGCCCTCTCCGACCCCGCCAAACTGCGTGTCCGCTTCGTCGACAAAGATGACGACCTTTTCCAGTGCCTCAAGCACCCGCTTCAGCCTCTCAAAAATCACGTCGGTTTGACCAAACCACTGACTTCGGATGTTCTTTAATACCAGCACGGGAACATCCAGCTCTGCTGCAACTGCTTCAAAGATAAATGTCTTGCCGCTACCGATCGGACCAGCGATGGCAGCTCCTGGTAATGCTCGATCGTCGGTCAGTTTCATGCGCGGCATCAAGTAACGACTGAGAAATTCTTTCAGCTTGGAGAACCCAACGACATCCGTTAACTTGTGAACAGGCTTGCTAAACTCGACCACGTCTTCGCCTAACTGCGACTGGATGAACTGCTCTACTTGATCCGTCACAGCTTCGCGACGAACGGGCTCCTTGTTGTATTCGGCCAGAAGCAACAATTGTCTCAAGGCGTGCAAACTTAAACCGGCCGTCGCTTCCGCCAGCATCGCATCATCCTGTGGTGCACTCGATTGGTTCTGCGCGGCGTGGTAGCGAATGTAATGCAACCGCTGTTCAGTATTCGGTGCCGGAATCTCAATATTCAGAATTTGCGGTAATCGGGATATGCGAGGGTGAATCAGGCTTCGCGATTCCGCCAAGACGCAAACCGTATCCCGCCCAGCAAAAAATGCAGGATCACCGAACCAATCAGTAACGATGGCAATTCGACGAAGTTGAGCATCGTTCATTCGAGCGACGTCGCCGTCCCCCGCAGGCAGCAACATGTCGGCCGCCTCGATGAAGATCAGCAGATTGTCTTTCATGCAGGCCCGAGAACATATCGTCAACTGCCTCAGAAATTCGAGCGCCATCGTTGCATTGCCCATGGCGTCTCGCGCGAACTGGTCAAACTCTTTGCGCCGAAGCTCGAATTTCGATCCATCCGGGAGTATTTCTTTCATCGGAACCGCGTCCACCGACACACCGTTTTTCCACGCAGCCCAGGCGTCGCGAAGTTTGGTGCGATCTTGATCGGAGAATCGAATCGGTCCATTCTGCTCGTAGACAATCTGTACGATCCCGGGAACTTGAGTCTTCGAAAGTAGAAATGGCAGGATCGGCATGTATTCCTTGCCGTCGAAGTAGAGATCATAGATGTTCCCGCACAAAACGATCGAACGAGACTGGCCCGAGTTGATCATCCTGGCCAAGTTGGAAAAAAACGGATAGCTCGCAGTTGGCAAATCGTTGGTTGGAAGTCGATTCTCAGCCGTTCCCACGCCATCACTCCCCATTTCAGAGAAACACAAAATCGCGACGCTCGATCATTCTAACCGCAATCGTTGGCTTTGCGGCTCGCATGGAAATTTCCTCGATTCATGGCTCAGGCAATCGCGAGGTGATCCTAAACCAGTCTGAAACGCTAGTGAGGAACGAGACGATGATCGCTCCGTCACGCAGTTGGCTGTGTTCGTTCAGTAGTTGCTTGGCCCGTGCTCAGACGGTCATGGTTCGTTGCCATTTACGTTGCATTTCTTCAATTTGAGGCAGAACTCAACCGTCAACCAACAGCCGGTACCATCAACCAACTGCCGGTACCGTCAATCAACTGCCGGTACCATCAACCAACTGACGGTACCATCAACCAACTGCCGGCGCGATTGCAGATGCGGGACAGAATGATGCAAGTACGCCTTCGGCTGACTGTTAAACGAGTCGATTTCTTTTGCTGTTCCTTGCAATCATTCCCATTACCGTTGCATCGAAGCCCGAAGCGTAAATGAGTTGATGGTTCTGGGATAGGCTCTCCCAAAGGATGAACGGACGTTTCCAGCGTCAATCGGCTACAATAATTAAGCGGCTTAAGCGAGCGGCACGCTAAACTGTTCTAGTCCGAAACGTTCCTGAGGGAAGAAGACTCTGATCCCTCCCGCACGCACAGGCTAGGAATGGTAGATGCTTACTTGCCAGTCGCTTACTTGCCTGTCGCCTAAGCGTATTTCGTTACTTCGATCGAAGCTCGAGTTTGGATTTGCTATGCCCTACCTAAAAGGACAGTGCCTGTTGGCGTCTCCTCATCTCCAAGATCCGAATTTCGCTCATGCCGTTGTGTTGATGCTAAGGCACGATGATAACGAGGCGTTTGGGCTGATACTGAACAAGCCAACCGGATTTTTGCTGAATCCGATCTTGGAAGATGGATGCGACTGGAAGGGAGACCGTGAGATTCCGCTATTCTCTGGCGGTCCCGTCGAAGGACCGATCCTTTGTCTCCACACAAAAGAATCGTTGGGGGAGTTGGATTGCGGAAACGGAATTTTTTTAAGCTCACAGGAAGCGAAGATTCTCGAGCTGGCCGACGATGTCGACGGTGTCCATCGGTTTTTTCTTGGCTATTCCGGTTGGGGTCCTCAGCAACTGGAAGCCGAATTAGAAGAAGGGAGCTGGTTGACGATCACGATCAACCGCGACGAAATATTCTCCAATGAAGAAAATCTGTGGTTCAAGCTCGTGCGTCGCGTCGGCAAATCCATCCTGGCAGAGCTCATCGATCCTTCGATCCTCTCCACGAACCCCAATTTGAATTAGGCAATGCGCCATCGGGTTACGCTGCACAAGGGTTGTAAGCCGGCCCGTCCAAGAAGCGGGCCCCCAAAAATCGAGACCTTAGAGAGTCGCCAGCAGAAACGAATTCGAAAGCTCGATGAAGATTGAATAAGTCGTTGCCCTTTCAGAAGCGCTAGGGCTCTCCTTAATCGATCAAGTTACTGGCGACGTCACTGAGCGGAACCGTGTTCTCGATGATTTTGGGGAGGTCAACTCTCGCACGACGTGACCCCTGCGACGGCCAGCCGACGACGGTCTTCAGTTCAGGCATCAAGTCCTCTAATTGTTCAATCAGCATCGCCGCCAGCCTCTGAGACCGACTGTTGTTGGCGGCTTCCAAAAGCGATTGGGCAGTCTTCATGATCCGAACGAGCTTCGCTCTCTGACGTATGGGAGCCGATAGCTCCGCACTTGAATCTTGCAAGAGATCCGCAATCGGAACATCCAATGCTGCCTGCCAGCGGTACAAATCCGAAACGTGAATATCCGAGGAAGGTATCTCTTGCTGCTGAAGTGTCCGCTCGTCTAGCCCTGTTTTTTTGGCAATCGTCTTCAGGGAGATTCCTTGCTCAGTACGGACTTCGCGAATTCGATGAAGCGGTGGAAGACAAACAACTGGAGCCTGCGCGGCAGCTCCAGAACCTGTCGCGTTACTGTTGGGCACAACACTCGCCATAGTTCACTCCTTGGCAACCAAGCCATGATGGTCGAGACGCCAGCCAATGGATTCCTTGACTCGCTCGATCGGCAGAAGCTCAACCTAGTTGTTTGACTTCTCATGTCACCAACCCGTTCCATAAAAGTTTACCGGGTTGGTCAAGTGACCTTCTTCAGAGTCTGCGGAGCATTGGTTGGTAATCGCTGAATTTTGGGAGGTGCAATGCTCCGGTGCGAGACATGAGAGATCTCTAGCTCTTGCTTGGGATTCTCGCACTCGGCAGCCGCCTGAACAGCATTGCGGCGGAACATACGTGTCACCGATGAGCGATCAGAACTCAAATCCCAAGCGTCTTCCAGTTTTCTACCCCATTCCGTGAGTTTTTGAATCAAATCTGAATCGATGCGCCTTGTTTTAGTGACGGCCGTGGCCATCACAAAGTCCTGATCGTCTCGAAGCGCCCAGAGTTTTTGTAATTCTTCGATCGAAATCGGCTCGTAGGACTCTTGGGTAACGACGAATTCCCCGTGGGCACGCTTCGCGGCAAGTTCCGCCGCTTCGGAAGCTCCCAGAGATTTCTCAAGTCGCAAAACGGATATTTGAGGATATTTTCTCCGAAGATCATCCAACACTTCGTGAGTTGCATCCTTCGATCCATCATCGACAATCATTAATTCCACTTGAGACGTAAGTTCAGCCAATTGATCCAACAAGGCCTCGACCTGCCGCTCGATACCAAACTGCTGATTTCGTACTGGAACAACCACACTGAGATTGGGCTTTGACATAACAATCACACCTAGGAGCGGTTCACTTCCGAACCCGGAAATACTTGCTGATGAAGAATGCAACCGGAAATGCTTGCACACTATCCAAACATCGGTCGGATTGCCAGAATTAGACGATGAGATATCAATTCATTCGATTTACCGAACTGCGCCAAACAATCGGCAAAGGACTCAGAACTCAATCGCACGGATTCTTAATTAAACAATGTTGAACTTTGACCCCATTTCCGGACTGATTGCTGCTGTGGCTCAAGATGCTGACACGGGGCAAGTCTTGATGGTGGCGTGGATGAATGCGGAAGCGTTTGAAGAAACACTGCGTAGCGGATATGCAACATACTACAGTCGCAGCAGGCGTAAGCTTTGGCGCAAGGGGGACGAAAGTGGCCATATCCAGCGGGTAATGGAAATTCGAGTCGATTGTGACGCCGATTGCGTCTTGCTAAAAGTTCTGCAAACCGGTGCTGCTTGTCATGAAGGTTATCGTTCGTGCTTTTTTCGAGTCTATGAAAACGGAACTTGGAGAGTTGTCGAGACGCGGGTGGCCGATCCAGGCCATGTCTACCGCTCAAGCCGAGATGACACTTGAGGTTCACGGTCCTTGAGATAACGTGTAACCGACGATATCATCTTGACTCAATTTGCGTTAACCACTCCCCAAATTTGAGCGGGTATGGTTCGCTTGCTGTGAGGAATTCGATGAAGCAACAAAAGCATTTACTTTCCGCTTTGGTCCACAACGTTCCAGGAGTGTTGGCGCATATTTCAGGCATGCTCGCTTCTCGTGGCTACAACATCGATTCACTCGCGGTCGGCGAGACGGAGGATCCCCATCTTTCTCGAATGACGTTTGTCGTCGTCGGCGACAACCGCATACTGGAACAGGTTCGCAAACAACTGGAGAAAGTAGTTACCGTTGTTCGAGTGGATGATATCAGCGCTCGAGACTACGTCGAGCGAGACCTAATGTTGCTCAAGGTTCGCGCGAATACCGGCAAGCGAACCGAAA
This sequence comes from Pirellula sp., assembly GCA_037440405.1. GTDB lineage: Bacteria > Planctomycetota > Planctomycetia > Pirellulales > Pirellulaceae > JANMGV01. The sequence continues at coordinate 34,249 of JBBIUE010000017.1, forward strand.
TTCGTGAGCTCGTGGAAATCTTTCGGGGAAGAATCGTCGACGTGGGTGCGGAAGAATTGATGATCGAGATTTCCGGTCGCGAAGGCAAAATCGAGGCGTTCATCGAACGCATGAGACCTTTCGGGATTAACGAACTTGTCCGAACCGGACGCATCGCTCTGGTTCGCGGAAGTCGGACCGGTGTTGACGAACCGGAGTGGCAAAACGATGAGACGATCTCCGAAGATGTGGAATCGTAAATGAACTAGCTTTTGAACCATTTGCTTAATGAAAGAGCCCAATGACTTGCGTCATCTATTACGACAATGATGCCGACCTAGCACGGCTAAAGGGAAAAACCATTGCCATCTTGGGCTACGGCTCGCAAGGTCATGCCCAAGCTCAGAATCTTCGCGACAGCGGTTGCCAGGTGATTATCGGCCAGCGACCGGGAAGCAAAAATTATGACTTGGCAGTCGAACATGGTTTCCAACCTTGTTCCTTGGAGGAAGCTGCCCAGAAGGCGGACTTGATCAATATGCTCTTGCCGGATGAGGTGCAAGGCGACCTCTTTCGCCAGTACGTTCGTCCCCATTTGAAGCCCGGAAGCATTTTGATGTGCTCTCACGGCTTCAATCTCCACTTTGGTCAGATTGAGCCGCCCGCTGGCATCGACACGTTGCTAGTCGCACCGAAAGGACCGGGGCATTTGGTTCGCAGCGAGTTCGTGAAGGGAGGCGGTGTCCCTTGCTTGATCGCCCTCGGACGAGGAGCAAGTGAATCTACGAAGCAAATCGGGCTTGCCTATGCCAAGGGGATAGGTGGAACTCGTGGAGGGGTCATCGAAACAACCATCGCGGAAGAAACAGAAACGGATTTGTTCGGTGAACAGGTCGTGCTGTGCGGCGGAGTCAGTGAACTGGTCCGAGCGGCCTTTGATACGTTGGTCGAAGCTGGATACCAACCAGAGATGGCGTACTTCGAGTGCATGCACGAACTCAAGCTCATCGTCGACCTGTTCTACGAGGGTGGTCTGAACTACATGCGCTATAGCGTTTCCAATACTGCGGAGTTCGGTGACTACACTCGCGGTCCTCGCATCATCACCGAGGAAACGCGGCGCGAAATGAAGAAGATTCTTCACGAGATTCAAACTGGCCAATTCGCCAAGGAATGGGTCTTGGAGAACCGAGCCGGAGCTCCCACGTTCAAGGCGATGCGACGATTGCAGCGGCAGCATCCGATCGAACAAGTCGGCAAGCGACTGCGACGGCTCATGTCCTGGATCAAAGCAAAGGAAATCGAAGAGTAACGATTAGGAATGCCCGCGAACCGCTGCCGGAGCCAAGTATGTGGGACTTGATTGTTTTGGGCATCGGAGGCGTCGGCAGTTCAGCCATCTATCAGGCCGCTCGTCGTGGGTTGAAGGTTCTTGGCATCGAGGCGTTCGAGCCAGCCCACGATCGAGGAAGTTCGCACGGCGAATCCCGAGTCATTCGGATGGCTTACTTTGAGCATCCGGACTACGTCCCGCTCCTTCGCCGTTCCTATCAATTGTGGACCAACCTCGAGCGAGCCTGCGGACGAACGCTTTTCCATCGTTGCGGCCTTCTCGAAGTTGGCCCATGTGACGGAATCGTCGTTCCAGGCGTCATTCGCAGTGCCGAACAACATGGCTTGCCCATCGAGCGCTTGACGATCGCGCAAGCCGAACAACGCTTTTCAATGTTCTCGATCCCAAGCGACATGGAGATTGTCTTCGAGACGAACGCAGGGTATCTTCTGGTCGAAGAGTGTGTTCGAACCCAGATCGAACTCTCCTTGCAACTAGGAGCTCATTGTTTGTTTGGACAGCGAGTGCTCGACTGGAGATCGGATGGAGAGACGGTTTCCATCACGACCGATTCTGAAGAATACCGAGCCAAACGGTTGATCATCTCCGCTGGATCATGGTCACCAGATGTCCTGAAGCTTGCTCGCAGTGCTCGTTGGTTCCGAGTGGTGCGGAAACATCTACATTGGTTTGGTGCTGAATCGCATCCATGGTCTGGAGCACCTTGCTTCTTCTTTGAAGAGCCAGATCGGAGCTTCTTCTATGGCTTTCCCAAGATCAGCGAAGACGGCGTCAAGGTGGCCGAGCATTCCGGAGGCGAAAGCGTTTTGGACCCGTCAATTGCCGACCGAACCCGCGATCAACACGACGCGGATCGAGTAAACGATTTCCGACAACGTGTTTTGCGATACACTTCGTCAACCACAACGAGACATGCTACCTGCCTGTACACGATGAGCCCTGACGAGAACTTCATCGTCGATGCTCATCCAGAATTTCAAAATGTTGTGTTTGTGGCTGGACTATCCGGACACGGATTCAAATTCACTCCCGTGCTGGCGGAGATATCGTTAAATTTGGTTTGCGACGGGGGAACATCGTACCCCATTGAGTTTTTGCGACACAATAGACTTGTTACACTGTTACCAAATGAAAGCTCCTAGTTGCGAAAATCGGATCAGCCATGAAATTCAGCAGTTCGATGCATGCGTTCGATTTCATGGAAGTGCGTTCGCTATCCGTACTTCCTTTTATTACGATCGCGTCCGGCGAGAGCTTTGTTGCGCGACTGGCAATTCAACATGCCATTCAGATATCCAGATTTTCGGAAGACGCCGTTCGATGGTTTGATGCTGATGACGCTGATTGGCGAAGCGTGCATGATGAACTTTCCACATTCTCCCTGTTTGATACACGCAATCAGAGGGTGGCCGTCGTGTTCTACGCCGACGATTTTCTTTCTGCAAATCGACTGCACCTCGAGAAGATGATCGAGCGCCCGCCAGAAAATGCGCACTTGTTTTTGAGCGTCCGTTCGATACTGAAGACGACTCGTATTTACAAGATGGCGATCGAGCGAGGGATGATCGTTGATTGCTCCCCACCGGAAGCAAAGAAGTTGCAGAAGTGGCTGATGCAGCGAGCCCTCGGGACGTATCAATTCGAGCTGAGTCCTTCTCAAGCAACCTTTATCTTGGATCGAGTGGGCAACCAGATAGGGCTCCTGGACTGCGAACTTGCGAAGATTGCCTTGTTCGCAGACGATCAGGGAAGAGTTGACTTAAAGCACTTGCAGGAACTCGTCGGAGGGTGGCGGACCCATACGGCGTTTCAAATTGCCGAAGCCATCGCCAATGGCCATATCGCCGAAGCCATCACCCATCTTGATCGTTTGCTAAACTCGGGTGAGCATGTTTTGGCGTTGCTTGGTGGCATTTCGTGGTCACTTCGTCGGTTTGGGTTGGCAGCCCGATTGATTGCTCAAAGTGAACAATATGGCGAGCGTCCGAACATCGGGTCCATCTTAGCGCAAGCAGGCTTTCGGCCATTTGAAACGGCGAAGGCCGAAAAGCAACTGAAACGAATCGGGCGCCGTCGAGCATTGATGTTGCCGACTTGGATCTGCGATTTGGAAATGGCGCTCAAGGGATCGCATTCCTCGGATGATCGATCGCGGATGGCTGTCGAATTGTTCATTCTGAGGTTCGGTGATGGAGATTATGCGACGGCACCCCCAAAAATGAAGGACACGGTGGCAAGTTGAACGTTTTTGACTTCTCCGCGACATCGATCGATGGAACGACAACAGATCTTGCGAAGTACCGAGGCAAAGTGCTGCTGATCGTCAATGTTGCTAGTCGTTGCAGTTTCACTCCTCAATACGCCGGCCTTGAGGAGTTGTACCAACGGTACAAGGATCGCGGATTCGAAGTCTTGGGATTTCCCTGCAATCAGTTCGGAGGTCAAGAACCGGGCGAAGAGGCAACCATTCGCGAATTTTGCTCGACCAAATATCGCGTCACCTTTCCGATGTTCTCCAAGATCGAAGTGAATGGTCCCAATACTCATCCGCTCTACGTCTTTCTCAAGGAGCAACGTGCCGGCTGGTTGGGAGTTCGCCGCATCGGCTGGAACTTCGTGAAGTTTCTTGTCGACCGAGAGGGCAATGTCTTAAATCGTTACAGCACCATGGCGACGCCGGCAAGTATCGCCCCTGCAATCGAAGCTGCTCTGCAGTGACAGCAGCATAACCGCTACCTTCGATACCAGAGGATTGTCTCGGATCAATCTCTGAGAGATCGGATTCGGATCCGGTTGGATGATTGCATCGCTGGATTTCTGACCTATCCTCCTTCTGTGGCATAGAGGAATAGCGATCGGGCCGCATTAGGTCATCGGATCGAAATGTCGCTTGGGAATTTCATCCGTGAACTGGAGGTGGAAGCCTTTTGTCCGCGCCTGCGAACGTTCGTTCTTCGGAGGAAGCGAGAAAAAACAAGCAGTCCACGCCAAAACAGGAGTTGATAGTGAACCTTTGCGATCTCATCGTCAGCATTCAGAAACTTCGTCCAGAGGCGGATGCGCAGACATTGGCAAGGATCGCGCTGCTCTTGCTAAATGAGCAGCCGAAGTTTGATGGACTGGACCGCTCGGAGACACTGGAACGTCGCATTCAATTGCTCTTGGGCCGACTTCAAGCGGCTCACGATCAACATTCAGCCGTAGCCGACGAGCTTGAAAATCTTGCCGCGACAAGCCCCTGCGAGTTTTCTCCAAGCCATGTTTGGACTCTGATTCGAGCCATCAAAGTTCAGAGTCAAATTATCAATCTCTACCTGGAACCTGTAGCTCAGACCAACAATTCCGCATTACTTTAAGGAAAACGCCGTCGCAAAGCGACGGCGTTCAGAAAAGCACACAGTACAAACCTCTAAGAGATGCGGGCGAAAAGAGCTCCTTAGGATTTCTTGCGAATTCGTCTGAAAGCCAAGCCACCCATCGACAGCGTTGCCAACAAACCCATGGTGGCTGGCTCAGGAATGACTGCACCGACCGGCCCGGCAATCGTGAACGTACCATTGCTAACGTCAGCTCCACTCGAGAAGACCGACGCAACCATAGTGTACGTATCCCCAGCATTCATGTTCAGCCACATGCTCGAGCTGTTCGCGTCTCCTAAATCGCCAATATCATCAAGACCAACTAGATTTGTGAGCGGACTGAGAGGGTTAAACGCGCCGTTGTACACGAACAGATAGCCGTCGGCACCGCCCGTATACAAGCCGAAATGGTGAGCCCCGGATGCGGTCGCGGTATAGCTAAGCGTTTGATAACGATAGGTACCTGCGGAGGAAAGCCCAGTTAGCGACGATGGGCGTCGGGACATCGATGGTCCTCCAATCGTATTCACTGCTACTGGTGTGATCACATCGGTAGCAAAGTGCACCGCAGCATTGGCGAGATTCGCACTGCTTCCGCCGAATGTCTGCCGCAGCCCAACGGAATAAATGCCACCTAGATCAGCAGCGGCAACATCAGCCAAGTAAGTCACCGCGCCCATCCCTGTGGGCGATGTTGTGTTGTTGGACCATGTGCTCGCGGCTGGAGCACCAAAAGTATAAGCGGACCCATTACCTAAGCCACCCATCGCCCGCTGAAGACCCCCCCCTCCGAGATTGGTCAATCCAGTGATTTGAACCCGAAACTCGTTCGACCAAGGGTCACCTCCGGCGACGCTCCAATCCCCCGTGACATAGAAAGCTCGAGCACGACCAGAAGCACCGGTAGTATCGATACTGTAAAACGCCGCAGTCGTTGTTATGGTTGCTGGTGAAAAACCGTAGGTAAAAATTGCCGCGCTCAAGACGCTTTCGAAACTGATCGAAAGTGCGATAGCGACTAGAAAAAGCCACTTTCTCATAAATTGACCCTCATAGCTGAAAATGATCACAAGTGATTCAATTCGTTGCGGCATTCCGATGCGAGATCTTGCAGACGCGCAAACGCGCAGGCGACAGACCTAAATTTCGCCACAACTCCTTCAGACTGACATAAATTTGTTCAAGTTCAAGAGATCTAAACAGAATTTTCCTCGAATGTTTCCATTTTCTTCACAAGATACTCAAAATGAGATTTCCCAATACAACGTCAGCAACGTTGATTCGATTGCCAGACCGGAGGTTGAAGCATTCCATTCTGAGGTCAATTCGATTTGCCAAGAAGCATGGCATCCCGCTGAGAGAACAAGGAAGGGCTCGAAATCAGTTCTTGCCTTGGAAACGCTGCATGTTTTCCAAATCGCGCAACCGAGCACTGGAAGGAATCGGCAATCGATTTGAAGCTCCGCCTGCCAGATAGAACCCGGAAAGAAGGGATGGGATGGTCGAGAGGATTCCGGCGATTTCACCAACGATATTGCAGGCAGCGCGTTATCCGCTTGTCCGTGCAGGCACATTCATGTCTCTTTTCCCAGTGGCCTTCGGAACCCTCATTTCAGAGAAGTCGTTCACTTGGAGCGGTATACCCTTGAAAGGTTGGCCAATTCGGCATCGCAGTCCCGTTCACCACTCAAAAGGAGTGTGTCGACGATTCAAATTTGCGGAAAGGGAAAACTGTGCTGCCCGCCGAAATTGAAAGTTTGCGAAAGAAGGGGAAGAATTTGCTTTCGGCAGTGGGCGCTTTCGTTTGGCGTGACAAAGATGGTTTTTCGTTTACAATGAGTTACGATGACGTTTCAGATCAGGATGCCGTCTCCGCCTGCGAACCTTGGTTCGTTTCGGGGAAATAGGATCTGAGTCAGCATTCTCCTCCATCTTTGGTTGACTTCGAATGAGTTTACTGACCGTTTTCGAGTCTGCCCAGCAGCAGCTTTGTGCCTTGCTTGGTGGTTTCCTGATCGCCGTTCTGATCACACCGATCGTTCGGAAGGTGGCCATACGCTTTGGACTGGTTGACCGACCCGATCCTGAGAGGAAGTTGCATCGAGAGCCGATTGCGTTGTCGGGTGGTGTAGCCGTTTTTCTCAGTTTGATACTTTCTGCGGGCTTGGCAACGTTAGCATCGGAATCGGTGCGAACAGCCGTGCTTAAGTTGCCTTGGCATGTCATCGGACTCGGCATTGCTTCAACGGGAATCGTCCTTTTAGGTCTCGTGGATGATGCCATCGTCATTCGTGGGCGTCAGAAACTGGCAGGCCAAGTTGTACTTGTGGCGATTTTGGTTGCATGTGGTTTCCGAATGGAGACAGTTTCCATTTTTGGATGGAGCACCGACCTTGGCCTATTGGTTATTCCGATCTCAATGGGATGGTTGCTTCTCACCATCAACGCCCTGAATTTGATTGATGGTGCGGACGGGCTTTGTTCTACTGTAGGCTGGACGGCAAGTGCTGGGATTGCCGCCATGGCAACGATTGGCAGTCATTCGGTCGAAGGAGCGATTGCCGCCGGATTGTGCGGCTCCCTCTTAGGCTTCCTTGTTTACAACTTCCCGCCAGCCAAGATATTTCTTGGAGACGCCGGGAGCATGCTTATCGGTTTGCTCCTGGGGGCCTTGGCTTTGAGAACGAATCTTGCGGGTGCAACTGCTATCTCGCTACTCGGAACCGTCGCGGTTTTGGCCATTCCCATTTTTGATTCGAGCATGGCTATCATCCGGAGAAAATTCACGGGAAGAAGCATCTTCACCGTCGACCGAGGACATCTCCATCACAATTTGCTCAGAGCTGGCTGGAGTAGTTCCGGATTGGTGGTTTTGATGACGGCTCTCTGCGGAATAACCGCCATCGGTGCTTTCCTGGGCATTGCGTTTCAAAATGAGCTGGTTGCATTGATTTCGATGGCGACTGTGTTGGGCTCGCTTGTGGCCAGTCGCATTTTTGGTTTCGCTGAAATGAAACTCGTTGTCAATCGAGCCATCCATTTTGGTGGGAGTTTATTTACACGGCGTAAGGCTTGTCCCGAAGCAGTCGTCCAGCAGACGGTTCGACTTCAAGGGAATCGTTCCTGGGAAATCATCTGGCAATCGATCACGGAGTTCGCTCAAAAGCATGGCTTGGCGCGGATCTGCCTCGATCTCAATATGCCTTGGCTACATGAAGGCTTTCATGCGAATTGGCAAAAGAGTCGAATGCCAGAAACGGTTGATCGATGGACAACGACCATTCCCATTGTCTGCGCCGGACGGATGCTTGGACGCTTAGAACTGATTGGCAACACGAAGTCGGGCAATGTGTTCGAGATATTGGGGCAGCTTGCTGAGCTTCTGGAAGACCTTCAGCCTCAGATCACAAAGCTAAGCTCGATGGAAGCCGTCGTGGCGGCAATTGAGAATGCATCCGAAAACAACGATCACAACGTATTTGCTGATGAATCGGAGTTGGAGCAAATTGATGAAGGAATGACGCTCCTCGCTTCGGAGCAGGTGGCGCGGATTTGACGATGGCAATCATCCCGCGGATCATCTATGCAGTCTTGCTGCTCGCTCCCAGTGCCTACCGATTTCTCGTCAATTGGCGAGGAATATCTTTCGATGGAAGGACGTGTCACGATAGGCGAAAGCGGGGGGAATGTACCTGCTGCGAGTCTTGGGCAAGAGGGAAGGAGCGAGTTTTGTTCCCTTCCAAGCGGCCATCATTTTCAAAATGTTGGCCGTGACATAGGTTGAATATAACTCGGAACGCTTTGTAGCTTCATGGAAGCGAAGCGCTACGATGGCAAAAGATGGGATAGAGGCCACCCACGGGAACGAAGTGTGCCCCGACCAGGCCGAAATTAAAAGCATTGAACGTATGCCACTGCTCAAACCTGAAATCGATTTGTGGCCGATCGATCTACTCGAATCGGCTTCTGCCAAGCAGCAAGACTGGTGGTGCATGTACACCCTCGCTCGGCAAGAGAAGAAGCTGATGCGAAAGCTGGTAGAGCTGGAGATTCCATTCTATGGCCCGACCATCAGTCGGCGCTATCGATCGCCAAACGGAAAACTACGATTAAGCACTGAGCCCCTCTTTCCCAACTATGTATTTGTATGTGGCGACTCCGAGACTCGCTACCAAACAGTTTGCACGGGGACGGTAAGCCGCTGGGAGGAAGTTCGCTGCCCACATGAATTGCTCGAGGACTTACTCCAGATTCATGCTCTCATCGAAACGGGGGCACCTCTTTCTCCCGAACGCCGTATCGTCGAGGGTCAGAAGGTCCGCGTACGCTCCGGCGTCTTCAAAGGATTTGAAGGGACGGTCATGCGTCGAGAGAATGAGGTGCGCTTGCTGATATCGGTGCGCTACATGGGTCAGGGCGCCAGCGTCGCCCTTGATGATTGTCAGGTCGATCCCGTTTGAGTAGCAAATGTCGGTCAGAAAAGTTGCCTTAATTACTGGCATCACTGGTCAGGATGGTTCCTATCTTGCTGAGTTCCTCCTCGGCAAGGGGTACATCGTGCATGGCTTGGTGCGACGAGTAAGCCAGCCCTTGCCCGACTATTTGAATCGCTTGCGGCAGGAGGAAACCCATCGCGATCGCATCTTCCTGCATTCGGGAGACGTGACCGATAGTGCGTCCGTATTGCGAGTTGTCTTGGATTCCGAACCAGACGAAATCTACAACTTGGCAGCCCAGAGTGATGTTCGGCAATCGTTTGATCAGCCCGCACTGACACTTTCCGTTGTCGGCCTTGGAACATTGAACCTCCTCGAAGCGGCCCGAGCATTGGATCAACGAAAACCGGTACGTTTTTATCAGGCAAGCTCGTCGGAGATGTTCGGGATGGTGACGGTGTCTCCGCAAAACGAACGAACGCCTTTCAATCCGCAAAGTCCTTATGCCTGTGCGAAAGTCTATGCCCATTTTCAGACCGCGAATTATCGGCGAGCCTATCAATTGTTCGCGGTCAGCGGCATCCTGTTTAATCACGAGTCGCCTCGACGCGGAGAGAATTTTGTTACTCGAAAAATCACGCGAGCCGCAACCAGGATCAAGCTGGGACTGCAAGACGAGTTGCGACTCGGCAATTTGGATGCTTGCCGCGATTGGGGCTATGCTCCTGATTACGTCGAAGCCATGTGGTTGATGCTGCAACAAGAGGAACCCGATGATTTCGTGATTGCGACCAGAAAATCGCATTCCGTGCGCGACGTTCTAGATAGGGCATTCACGCAACTGGAGCTGGACTGGCGCAAATTCGTGCGTGTTGACGAAAGCAATTTTCGCCCTTCGGATGTGCCCAGGCTCGTCGGTGATTTCAGCAAGGCGCAGTCCCGTCTGGGGTGGGCCCCGTCGACAAGCTTTGATGAGCTGATACGCAAGATGGTCGGCAGCGATCTGGAGCTCGCGGAACGTGAGTCGGAAGAGCGTGCTGACGGGGATCGTTCGACATCCCATCAACCTGTACAATCGTAAAATCCGAATTTCTTTCACAGAGGACTGAATATCGAACAAATCCCTGACCGAATCATCACGATCACGATGGGCATTCCTCACGATTCGCTGCGAGGAACTCAGTCGTTTTCACATCCTTTGGACAGATGAACAGGTAAGCGATGTTGCTCGATTCACAAACGATCCTTCATGCTTCTGACACGGCAACAAAGAATTCGGCAGGGCTTGCGTGCAAGTCGACTCCAGTCGTCACAGGAGCGCGTGCGATGACACGGATTTGCTGTATTGGAGCAGGCTACGTCGGCGGTCCGACTATGGCAATGATTGCCAAGCAATGTCCAGACATTCCCGTTCATGTTGTCGATCTTAACCAAGCTCGCATTGATGCTTGGAACTCCGACCATTTGCCTGTTTATGAGCCTGGGTTGGACGAAGTCGTCCGCGAAGCTCGTGGTCGCAATCTGACGTTCTCGACCCAGGTGGACAAAGCGATCGATGAAGCAACGATGATCTTCATTGCGGTCAACACGCCGACCAAGAAGTTTGGGATCGGTGCCGGCCGAGCAGCGAATCTTGAATTCATCGAAAAGTGTGCTCGCCAAATCGCGCGAGTTGCCAAAGACCACAAAATCGTGGTCGAAAAATCGACCCTTCCGGTTCGCACCGCCGAAGCCGTCCGAACGATCCTTGAAAACGCTGGAAATGGAACCGGATTCGACGTGTTGAGCAATCCTGAGTTCTTGGCGGAAGGAACAGCGGTCGCGGACCTGCTCAATCCGGATCGAGTACTGATTGGTGGTGAATCGGCAACTGCGGTAGAACAGCTCGTGTCGGTCTATGCTCGCTGGATTCCTCGTGAGCGCATCCTGACGACCAATCTTTGGAGCAGCGAACTATCCAAGCTGACCGCCAACGCATTTCTCGCTCAGCGCGTTTCTTCCATCAATGCGATTTCGGCCCTTTGTGAAGCCACCGGAGCCGACGTTGATGAGGTTGCTCGCGCGATCGGCACCGACTCACGCATTGGGCCGCGATTCCTGAAAGCTTCCGTTGGATTCGGTGGATCTTGTTTCCAAAAGGATATTCTGAATCTGGTTTACTTGTGCGAACACTTCGGACTTCGCGAGGTTGCCCAGTACTGGGAAAGCGTTGTCGCGATGAATGACTACCAGAAACGCCGTTTCTCGAGTCGCATCGTTCGAACCATGTTCAACACTGTCTCGGACAAGACGATTGCTGTTTGGGGATTCGCGTTCAAGAAAGATACGAACGATACGCGCGAATCCGCTGCCATTTACGTTTGTCGCGACCTGCTGCAAGAGCGAGCCCATCTGACCATCTACGATCCGCGCGTTCCTGAGTCGCAGATTCGCGCCGATTTGGAAGAAGTGTTCGCGGATGCGAATGGGGTCGTCTCCGACCGCGATAAGGCACTGCTCATGCGACATGTTCGAGTAGTGAACGACGTGTACGAATCGACGAAAGACGCCCATGCCATCGCAGTCCTAACGGAATGGGACGAGTTCAAATCCGTCGATTTGAAGCGAATACTGAAGAACATGCATCTCCCGGCCTTCGTGTTCGACGGGCGCAACATCCTCGACCGACAGCAGCTTGCCGATGCTGGGTTCGAGATTCACAGCATCGGCAAAAGTTAACGGAGAATCATGTTCGATCTTGCCATTATTGGCTTAGGCTACGTCGGTTTGCCGCTCGGGTTGCAGTTCGCTCGCAGCGGCTGCCGCGTTTTGGGGCTGGACATCGATTCCAAAAAGGTCGATGCCATTCATGCCGGCAACTCGTACATCCACCACATCCCTTCGGAAGCAATTCAAACACAAGTTGCGAATGGTCGTTTCGATGCCAGTTGCGAATTTGGCCGCGTTCAAGAATGCTCGGCTGTCGTTATCTGCGTCCCCACGCCGCTGAACAAGAATCGCGAACCCGACATCTCCTACATCCTAAAAACAGGTGAGGCCATCGCGCCGCATTTGCAAAGGGGCATGTTGGTTGTCCTTGAATCGACGACCTATCCGGGAACAACAGATGAGGATTTGCGAGGCGTCCTCGAAAAAGGCTCTGGCCTCAAGGCTGGCAGCGACTTCCACCTTGCCTTCTCGCCGGAACGCGAGGATCCGGGTAATCCGAACAGCCAAGTCGCGCGGATTCCTAAAGTCGTCGGCGGCTTGACCCCCGCTTGTTTGGAAAAGGCGAAGCAACTGTATTCGAAGGCAATCGAGCGTGTGGTGCCTGTCTCAAGTTGCCGAGCTGCGGAAGCCACCAAGCTCCTCGAGAACATCTTTCGTGGTGTCAACATCGCGCTGGTCAATGAGCTCAAAGTGGTTTATGGAGCGATGGGGATCGATGTTTGGGAAGTCATCGAGGCGGCCAAAACCAAGCCCTTCGGCTATATGGCTTTCTACCCCGGCCCTGGCTTGGGAGGACACTGCATTCCAATCGATCCGTTCTATTTGACCTGGAAAGCGAGAGAATATGGTCAGGCCACTCGATTCATTGAGCTTGCCGGTGAGATCAATACGGCCATGCCCCAATTCGTCATTCAGAAATTGGCGGAAACACTGAACACTGTGCGAAAGCCTCTGAACGGTAGCAAGGTACTGCTGGTCGGTCTAGCTTACAAAGCGAACGTCGATGACGACCGCGAATCGCCCGGTTATATTCTGCTCGAACTGATGCAGAAAGCAGGCGTTGAAGTCGCCTTCTATGATCCGTACATTCCTGTGATTCGTCCGAGTCGCGAACATGCTCATTGGGCAGGAACGAAATCGGTCGCCTGGGATCAGAAGACCATTGGCTCGTTCGATGCAGCATTGATTGCAACGGCTCACGCCAACGTTGACTACCAGCAGCTCATCAACTGGTCACAGCTCGTGATCGACACGCGAAACGCGACTCATGGCCTAGACACCCAAGGCAAAGTCACCAAAGCTTAACGCAGCGACTTGACGGTTTTACCGCTTTCAAGTGCATGATTGCGAGGCGATTCATCGCTCGAGCGAGTTTGGTATCGCGAAGCGCTCCTTAGATTTTCTCATCCGTCCGATGACCGGTCATCCCACCTCCGGTTGAAAGTTGAGTTCTGAATTTTGTGACTACAACGACTGACTCCAACACAGAAGCCAAAAGCTACCTCGTCACGGGCTGCGCCGGCTTCATTGCTTCTCAGGTTGCTAAACAGCTTCTCGATCGGGGAGACCGGATCGTTGGCGTTGACAACATGAACGACTACTACGATGTCGGCCTGAAGCAACATCGATTGGAGCAACTGAAGCACGATCGGTTTTGCTTTGCCAAGCTGGATATCGAGGATCGGGTCGCGGTCGATGCGATGTTCGCGGAACATCGATTCGACGGAATCCTGAATCTTGCGGCTCGGGCAGGCGTTCGCTACAGCATGGAGAATCCGCATGTCTATATGACGACGAATGCCATGGGAAATCTCAATTTGCTGGAAGCCGCTCGCCGACATGGAATCCGGAAATTTGTGCTCGCTTCGACCTCATCTCTGTATGCTGGCCAACCGATGCCATTTTCGGAGTCGCTGCCCGTGAACACGCCGATCTCGCCTTATGCCGCATCGAAGAAAGCTGCAGAGGTCATGGCGTACACGTACCATTACCTGTATGGCATCGACGTTTCCGTCTGTCGGTACTTTACCGTCTATGGGCCCGCAGGTCGGCCTGACATGAGCATCTTTCGCTTCATTCGTTGGATCGATGAGGGAGAGCCCATTCAGATCTTCGGCGACGGGAACCAGTCCCGCGATTTCACGTATGTCGATGATATCGCTGCCGGCACCATCGCAGCTCTCAAGGAAGTCGGGTATGAGGTTATCAATTTAGGCGGTGGCATCGAGCCCGTTTCGCTGCTCGAAATCATTTCCATTCTGGAACGACTCTTGGGCAAAAACGCCAAGATGGTTAATCGCGAATTCCACAAAGCCGACATGTTGAAGACCTCCGCCGACATTTCGAAAGCACATCGATTGCTCGGCTGGAAACCGCAAGTTGAATTGGAACGAGGTTTAACGAACTGCGTTGCCTGGTATCAGCAAAACAAACCCTGGTCGGCTCAGATCGTATTACCAAAGGGTTGATGGCTACCCTCCACATGCCAATGGACTCAACGAAGACGTTCGACCTAGGCGGTCGCCGCATCGGCACCGGAGAACCAGCGTTCCTGATCGCGGAAGTGGGCTTGGCTCATGATGGCAGTTTGGGCAGTGCTCACGCTTACATCGATGCTGCTGCGGAATGCCGGGTCGATGCGGTAAAATTCCAAACGCATATTGCCGAAGCAGAAAGCACAGCACAGGAACAGTTCCGCGTCCGCGTGTTCCCACAAGACGCGACGCGCTATGACTATTGGAAGAGAACCAGTTTTACACGAACTCAATGGATTGAACTCGCGGAGCATGCTCGAGCCAAAGGTCTTCTGTTTCTGAGTTCGCCTTTCAGCGATCTTGCCGTGGAATGGCTTTTGGACTGCGGCGTCCCCGCTTGGAAAGTCGCATCTGGCGAATTGACCAATTTCCCGTTGCTCGAAAAGATGTGTCGTTCTGGAAAGCCACTATTGCTGTCCAGTGGAATGAGCAGCTGGGAAGAGATTGGACAAGCCGTAACGTTGGTCAATCAGCATGGCGGCACCTTTGGTATCTTCCAGTGCACGACGTCCTATCCGTGCCCACCGGAAAATTGGGGCCTAAACGTGCTGGGTGAAATTCGAGAGCGATTCCACTGCCCAGTCGGGCTGAGCGATCACAGTGGCAGCATCGTTCCCAACATCGCAGCTATCGCGCTTGGTGCAAACATGCTGGAATTTCATGTGGCATTCTCCAAATCGCAATTCGGACCGGATGCGAAAGCTAGCTTGACTTTCGATCAAGTGGGGCAGCTCGTCGAAGATGTTCGTGCGTTGGAGCTTGCCTTGCGAAATCCGATAGATAAAAACGCGCAAGCCGAGAAATTATCGCACCTCCATCAGCTATTCACCAAGAGCATTGTCGCCGCCCGCGCCCTCACGAGCGGTACGATCCTTCAACCCAACGATTTGGCATTCAAGAAACCTGGAACCGGCTTACCCGCCAGTCAAGCTCAACGGTTGCTTGGAAGAAAGTTGCTTCGCGACGTTCCCGTCGACCACTTTTTTTCCGATTGCGACTTTGAGGCCGTCGAGTCGAAAGAGCAAGAAACGAATTCTATCCGCGACTTGGAGCACATCCAATGAGTTCCGATCAACGTGATCCGGACCGAATCCCCGAATGGGCGGATGCCTGGATGGCTCAGTGGCGGAACGCAGAAAGAAATCTCCCGATCGTTAGACAACAGGAGCTGCGGCAACTTCCTCCCGGACAGCTCATTTCTGTGGTGGCACCGCAAGAACCTGAGGGTGACACCAGTGACCGGAATCGTTGGAGCGGATTGGTGATTCAGCAGCGATGGTTCATGCGTCAGCGATTGTTAGAGCTGGAATCTCTACTAGGTCCAAAGGAATAGTCCCATTCTGCCATCAGCTTCATTGGTTTCCTCTGCGATCCATTTGACGCGCGTTCTCGAAGAACAGGGATGGAAGTTTTGTTTTATCGGAGGTTTGGCAGTTCAATTCTGGGGCGAACCACGGAACACCATCGACCTTAATCTGACTCTCCTTTCTGGATTCGGAAAAGAATTGCCTTACATAGACTATCTAGCACAACGATTCGCTCCACGCCGCGAAGACTACCGCGAGTTCGCTTTAGCAAATCGCGTGATTCTCCTGCGCGACGCGCAGGGCGTTCCACTTGATATTTGTCTGGGAGGCATGCCTTTCGAGTATCGGACGGTCGAACGTGCCGTACAGGTGTCAGTGACTACCGAGGAAACCATTCCTGTTTGTTCTGCAAGCGATTTAGTGGTCCACAAGGCTTTTGCCGGACGCGACCGAGATTGGTTCGACCTCGATCAGATTTTAATCCGCAGCAAGGATATCCTCGACTGGCGATTGATTGAATTTGAGTTGTTGCCGCTGCTGGAATTGAAGTCAGCGATCGGGAATTGGGACCGGCTACGTGCCATGCGCAGTGCGTTGAACTGATCGAGTCAGCAATCGTGCGAAAAATTTGCGTTGTCATTACTGCTCGCCCTAGCTACAGCCGAGTCAAAACGGCATTGGACGCGATCCAGGCCCATCCGGACTTGGAACTGCAGTTGGTCGTGGCTGCCTCCGCGCTTTTGGACCGCTACGGAAGTGTCGTGGATCAAATCGAGAAAGACGGCTTCACGATCCGCGAGAAAGTCTTTATGGTTCTCGAAGGCGAGAATCCAACTTCGATGGCCAAGACGACCGGCATGGGTGTCATGGAGCTGGCTACGACGTTGCTCAATCTCAATCCGGATATTGTCGTCACGATCGCGGATCGGTACGAAACCATGGCGACGGCCATTGCTGGTAGTTACATGAACATCCCGGTTGCCCACATTCAAGGTGGCGAGGTTACGGGTTCCATCGACGAGAAAGTGCGCCACGCCGTCACGAAGCTCGCGGACATTCATTTGGTAGCTTCCGAAGACGCACGACATCGGGTGATCAAGCTGGGTGAAGACCCAGAGATGGTGTTCAATACTGGCTGCCCATCGATCGATCTGGCCGCCGAGGTCGCTAGGTCTAACGGGCAACCCTTCGATCCGATGAAAAAATATCGAGGCGTCGGTAAGGTATTGGATCTGTCGAACGGCTATGTCGTCGTGATGCAACACCCAGTAACGACGGAATACAAAGAGTCTCGACATCATATCGAGCAAACGCTGTCCGCAGCGTCGGAGTGCGGCCTACCGATATTGTGGTTTTGGCCGAACGTCGATGCTGGTGCCGATGGAACAAGCTCGGGGATCCGCGCCTTCCGCGAAAATCGCGATGCCTCGCGATTCCATTTTTACAAGAACATGGCTCCCGATGACTTTCTGAAACTCCTTCTCGGGAGCCAGTGCCTCGTTGGAAATTCGAGCGTCGGCATTCGCGAATGCGCGTTTCTCGGGGTTCCAGTGGTCAATATCGGCTCTCGACAAGCGGGAAGGCAGCGAGGCCGCAATGTGATCGACGTCGACTATGACCGAGAACAAATCTTGAATGCGATCCGCACTCAAGTTCAACATGGACGTTACGCAAGCGATCCCATTTATGGTGATGGCCGAGCCGGCGACAAGATTGCTCAGGTGCTGCAATCCTGCCCCCTCCGTATCGAGAAGCGAATAGCGTACTAAGGAAGTCATGACGCACTCGCTACTGCGCGTACTTGGCATCATCACCGCTCGCGGTGGTTCCAAAGGGATCCCGCGAAAGAACTTGTACGAAGTTCGAGGAAAATCCCTGTTGGCCTACACCGCCGACGTTGCCTTGGAGAGTCGCTTAGCCCGGGTCGTTCTATCAACCGAGGATGGGGAGATCGCCGAGCATGGTCGCTCGCTCGGATTGGACGTCCCTTTCATGCGACCGACCGAACTGGCTCAGGATTCGACACCAACCCTTCCGGTGCTGCAAGATGTGGTTCGGCGACTGGAAGCGGAGGGCGAACAGTTCGACGCGATCTACACACTTCAGCCCACCAATCCGCTCCGACTTTCCAGTGATATTGACGGAGCCATCGCTCTTATGGAACGCACTCATTGCGATTCCGTGATCGGATTCAGTGACGTCGGTGAACGACATCCCGCTCGCATGAAGATCATCGATGAAGAAGGTCGCGTCATCGATCCTCCCTTTGCAGAGCAGTTCGAGGGACAGCGACGGCAAGATCTGCCGAAGTTTTACCTGCGTGACGGATCGGTCTATCTAACTCGCCGCGAAGTCCTCATGGAGCTGAATTCCATTAAGGGAAACGATTGCCGAGCATGGATCATTCCCGCCATGCGAGCGTTGAACATCGATGAACCGTTTGATTTAGAGATGTTCGAATGGCTCCTCAGCCGAAATCCGAGTCGCTATCCCGGTCACGCCGCCCATGTTGCTTAAAGCCGATTTGCATCCCAATATGACCGCGCGAAAATTGGGAAGATTGTTGATTGCGGAGTCGTCTGAGTTCTCGCCAAAAGCACTCAGTCTCCTCAACGAGCATTTTGAAGTCGCTTGCGAAGACTTTGACCGAGCTGGACTGCTGAACCGTGTGGCGGACGCAAATGTCCTCTGGGTTCGGCTTCGGAATCGAATCGATGCAGAAGTCATGGATCATGCTCCACACCTCCGAATGATCGCGACCAACACGACGGGGTTGAACCACATCGATCTTGAAGCAGCCGAGGCGAGGAATATTCGCGTCCTCTCGCTTCGCGGCGAAGTGGAGTTCCTCAAGGACATTCGAGCGACGGCGGAACTGACTTTGGGTTTGACGCTGGCGTTGCTGCGGCAAATCCCGGCAGCGCACCAGCACGTGATGGAAGGTAGCTGGGATCGCTACCTGTTTCGCGGAGTTGAAGTCTATCGGCGAACCGTCGGTATCCTGGGATACGGCCGCCTCGGCCGGATCGTCGCAAAATACTTTCAGGCTCTCGGCGCAAACGTTTTAGTCGCAAGCCGTGAACTCCAGTCAGACACGGTCGTCGATGGCTTCCCAGTCGTTGCGACCGACGATTTGCTGAGCAAGTCAGACATCGTGAGTTTGCACGTGAACTATGAACCTGCCAATCATCACATGATTGGTGTCGAACAGTTTCACCGCATGAAACCGGATGCGTACTTCATCAATACTTCGCGAGGGGAATTGGTCGACGAAACGGCCCTGTTGCTCGCACTTGAGCGGGAGCAGATTCGCGGAGCAGCTTTGGACGTTCTCGATGATGAATACGCTGGAGTCGATGCGAGAAAAAGGCTCATCGAATTCGCACGGAGAAGCAATCGATTGCTGATCACTCCGCATATCGGCGGCAATACGGCGGATTCGACGCAACGGACCGAAGAGTTCTTGGCAGAAAAGCTGGTCGCCACTGTGCGCGTTGCAAGTTGAACGAATCATGGGCTCCTGAAATAGGCGAATCACCGTTGCGCATGAACACACGGTTGTACCGTTAGTCCATAGCCGGCGCGTCGACAACCGGACGCTAGCGCGTTCCGGCTGAAGACAAATACCACGACGAACCAACAAAACAACATGAACCACACATCACACCATCAGATTTTGGAAAAACAGTAGAACCAGGCATGAAGACGCTTGTTACAGGCAGCAGTGGATTGATCGGATCAGAAGCCGTCGTATTCTTCGACAGCATGGGATTCCCGGTCACGGGAGTCGACAACAACATGCGGGCCGAATTCTTCGGCGACAAAGGGGACACGCGATGGAACCAAAAGCGTCTGCTGGAGCAGTGCCAACGGTTCGAGCATGTAACCCTCGACATTCGCGATCGAGCCGCCGTTCTCGACCTATTCAAGAACGGCCAATTCGAGCTGATCATTCATGCAGCGGCGCAGCCCAGCCACGACCTAGCTGCCAAAATTCCGTTCGACGACTTTGATGTGAACGCTGTTGGGACGCTGAATTTAATGGAAGCTTGTCGCCGACATTCACCGGAAGCCGTCTTTATTTTCATGAGCACGAACAAAGTGTATGGCGATGGACCGAACCATGTTCCGCTGGTCGAAAAGGAAACGCGGTGGGACTTCAGCGACCCGGCCTATGAACATGGAATCGCGGAAACGTTTTCGATCGATCGTTGCTTGCATTCGCTGTTTGGAGCTTCCAAGGTTGCCGCTGATGTCATGGCTCAAGAATATGGCCGATACTTCGGCATGAAGACCGGCGTGTTCCGAGGTGGTTGTTTGACCGGACCTTCTCATTCGGGCGTGGAGCTGCATGGGTTCTTGAGCTATCTCGTTACGCAAGCCGTTCGGCGCGGACCGTACACGATTTACGGTTACAAGGGGAAGCAAGTGCGTGATCAAATTCACAGTTACGACGTCATCAACGCTTTTTGGCATTTCGCTCAGCAGCCGAGGCCAGGCGAAGTGTACAACCTAGGAGGCGGCAAAGGCAATGCGGCGAGTCTTCTCGAGTGCGTCGACTTGATCGAAAAATACAGCGGCTCGCGCCCTGAGATGACCTATTCCGATCAAAACCGCACCGGCGATCACATCTGCTACTACTCCGATTTAAGGAAATTCCAGTCCCATTATCCGAGCTGGGAGCTCAAACACGATTTGCCGAGCATTGTTGAGGAAATGGTCACTTCGATCACGAAACGTCAGTAAGCCTTTCTGCATCCCGAACTATTCGTACGATTCTCGAGAGGCATCCATGTCGCAACTTGAACTTCAAAACAACTTAAGCAAAACACTTTCGGAAGCCCCAAGTCGCGGAATGGAACTTGGTCGCCGACCAGAGATACCTTCGTGGGACTGGGAACCAAAACGTTCCTGGTGGCGTTCCATTTTAGAACATGCGAAGCGGCTATCGGTCGCTTGCAGCGATCGATTCTCGGCGGCAGAAAGACGATTAAAGACTCATCTAGTTCTCTGTGGATTTCCGCGGTCTGGAACGTCATTGATGCAGGCAATGGCGGAAACCGCTGTTACCGGAGCGAATGTGTTCGGTTTTGAAATGCGAGCGTTGCGCGTTGCGACGAGAATGCGCCGCAAGTATTTGAAACAGCCTCTGCTGATCACCAAAAGAACGAATGACATTTTCTACATTGACGACATTCGAGCTTTCTATTCCGCGAACCAAGTCGACGTAAAATTTGTTGTCCTCATTAGAGATCCTCGCGACGTTTTAACGTCATTCCACTCCAGCAAGCCAAATGAGTACTACTTGAGTCCAGAACGTTGGCGTTCACTTTACGAACATTACCTTTATGTGCGCGACCAACATGATGTGCTGGTGGTGCGATACGAGGACCTTGTTCGCGACCCTGACGCGATTCAAGAACGATTGAGTACTCTGATGAACTGGGAGTTAAAGCAATCGTTTCGCGATTTTCATAAATCCGTTCCAGAAGGATTTGAAGTTCGTGGACTGAACGGCATCCGCCCAGTCGATACGAAGTCGATCGGTCGCTGGAAGCAATCTCAGCACCGCGAACGCATGATCGACATGCTGCTTGTTCTTCCTGAACTTCCCTCAGCCATCGTCGAAATGGGATATGAAAAGGACGCTGCTTGGGTTCACGACTACGCGATCGCGGACCATCAGAACTAAATTTGACGATTCGGCAACAACGTGAGTGAACTTTCAGAAGAAGAATCCATTTCGGAAACACCACCGCGAAAGGAGCGTAAAGGGCAGGCGGCGCGCAATTCGATTGGAACGCTAATGACCAAAGTGGTCTTATTGCCGCTGACGGCAGCCACCAGCGTCATCGTTGCTCGCTCGCTGGGCAAGGACGATCGAGGGATTTTCGCTTTCCTGCTTCTTTGCAATGGATTCGTTCTACCTCTGTTGATGGTGGGATTCGATGTCGCCGTCGTCTACTTCATCAGTAAAAAGGAATACACCGTTCGGGACATTGGCTTCACCTGCATCTGCAATGGATTGTTGACCGGCGCGGTTTGCAGTTGCTTGATGTTTGTACTTTGGCAGAACGAATGGTTGGGTTCGGTGGCGAAATTAGTCGGTGCTGCCGAAATGCTTCCGATATTGCTGTTGCTTCCGTTCCAGGGAGCGGAGTTGATCATCAGTCGCATCCTCATCGGCACTTCGAATTTCAAGTTTGCCAATTGGCTGTTGCTGATATCGGAGGGCTTTCGGACTGCACTGCTGTTGCTGTTGGTGGGATGGCTCTCTCTGGGATTGCGTGCTGCCGTTTACATCGTTCTCGCATCGGAGCTCTTTCGCTTGGGGTGGGCGTTAATTGGACTTTGGCGAGCGCATTGTCCCGCATGCCGTCTGGACTTTCAATTTCTTTCCAAGGCTTACTCCTACGGTTGGAAGTCTTCGTTAGCAGTCCTGGCTCGCAGAGTGAATCTGAGGTTTGATCAGGTAGTATTGGCTGCAGTTGCGGATGCTGGATCGCTCGGTATCTATTCGATCACCTTGAAGATCGCGGAATTGTTTTGGTTGATTCCCGATTCGGTTGGGGCTGTCATGTTCAATAAAATTGCAGCCGAAAAGGACGAGTTGAAGCGCATTCAGTTAGTTGATCAAGTGCATCGATCCCTGATTCTGATCGTCGGGATAGCTGCTACGTTGGCAGCCATTGCTGGCTTTTGGATCCTACCACTTATCTTGGGGCCAGATTTCGAAGGGGCGCCATTGTTGTTGTGTTTGTTTCTTCCTGGAATCGTTGGGTTGATTTCCATCAAGGTAATCAGCAAATACTTTGGAGCGGTAGGCCAGCCGCTCACAGCGAGTCTGGCACAGGTATTCGGTGTCGTGGTTAGTATTCCGCTGTACTTGCTGATGATTCCATGGTTGGGTATGCAAGGGGCAGCAATTGCGAGTTCCCTCTCTTACTTTGCGGTTGCACTCATGGCAGTGCGAATTTACCGATCGCGAATATCGCCGACGAAATCCTCAATGTTTCGCATCAATCATCATGATGTCATTTGGGCCATCGATCAGGTTCGCTTCGGCTTCTTATCGGGACGTGTTCGCCGACCGGCATCCAACTGACGAGATGGGCATCCATTCAGCCTCGGACCATTGGTCCCGTTGATCCATTTATTTTAGGAACCTTCCATGAGCCTAAGTCCCATACGTTGGATTCGCCGCGCTGCTAGATCAGCAGGCTTCGAGCGCCCCTTGCGAGCTGTCTATGCAGCCTTGGGATTCGATCGCAGGAATCGCGAGAAGCAACAAGCTTCCGAGGCAGAATTTCAGGCACGGTACGGGAATCGGCTCACCCATGAGGTCGAATTTCTAGGGCATAAGCTTGTTTTCACCACGGAAGATACTTATTCCAAACACTTCTTTTTCCCTAAGTTCGAAGGGAAGATCTTCGAAGAGCGAGTAACTCGGTTGCTGCTCGAAGCATTGGTCGGGAAAAAGTGCTTTGTCGACGTCGGCTCGAACTTGGGCTGGTTTACATGTTTTGGCGCCATGACCATACCCAACGGTGAAGTCCATGCCTTCGAATTGGACGATCAGAATGTGATGATTGCAAGAAAAAATGTCGCCTTGAACGGCATTTCGAATGCCACGGTTCATCACATTGCGCTATCTTCTGAGACCGGAACCGTCCGTTATTTGCGGAAGCCTACACTTAGTAGCGATGCAAACCGTATCGCTACGAACGTGGACCTTCGTTCGGGGGGAACGTTGATCGAGGTTCCTTCCATGAAGATGGATGATTTCTTTGCATCTCGTTCAGTTCCTCCAGATTTGATTAAAATTGACGTTCAGGGAGCGGAGTTACAGGTACTTCAAGGTATGCGTTCAATCATCGCAAATCACAAACCTCTGCTCTTCCTCGAATTGCATCCGACGGAACTTCCAGGATTTCAGGCGACCGCTGGTGATGTTACGCAGATGTTGTTCGATTGTGGCTACGAGATCGAAGAGTTGCCGGAAATGCGAGGGTCGGGCTCTTCCAAGGATGTTCGAGCCATCAATCGGAATACGACCTTTCGCGAAACAACCATGTTGATCGCGAGGTAAGTAGCAATGTCAGGATGGCTGCCCAAGAATTTTGATGGAAGAGGGTGAGACCTCACCTTGACGTTGCTAAAGATAGCATTGCTAAAAAGCAGATGAGAACAATTTCATTAGCTGAGCTTTTGAGGGTAAACAGATGAAGAATTCGCCATTGGTTCAGGCCTTTACAAGTGCCAAGGTAGTCAAGAGCCCCGTGTTGAACCGCATGGGTTTGCAGATCGCGCGCTCCTATGCGGCACGTTGGTGGTACAACATCCGCCCCGCATCGGTTGACGCGAATCTCCGTCCATTGCTGAGGAAGCTGCAATCGGATGGAATGGTCATGATTGAAAACTTCCTACCCGACGAAGCGTTTGAGCGTTTGAAAGCAGACTGCTTAAGACTGCTGGAGTTTGATCCAAAGAGAATCACGCGTAAGGAAATGGGGCCAACACAGTACTCCGTTGCCGCTCTGAAAGACTATCCGGACTTCAAATCAGAGTTCATCGATCAGTTCTATGCGGACCCGCGGCTTGTCGGGTTGATGCAAGCTGCTGAGAAGCGAAAAATCGACATGCGGTTGGTGCATCGCGCTGTCGAGCATGTGAAACAGGGCAACGTAACGACCGAAGGCGATCCCGAAACGGAAATGCATTCCGACGTGTTCTACCACACGCATAAGGCTTGGCTCTACCTGACCGACGTCGAGCCCAAGGACGCGCCCCTTGCATTTGTCCCAGGCACTCATCGACTAAAGACGACTCAATGGAAGTACATTTACGAACACAGTTTGGAGCCGGACAAGCCGTCGCGACGAATCAAGGAAGAAGAGCTCAAGAAGTGGGGGAGATCTGAAGTCGCCTTGAAGTGCAAGAAAAACACTCTTGTTTTAGCCAATGTTTGTGGCTATCACCGACGGAGCGTAGGTCAGCCCGGTGGAGAGCGCATCGCATTACTTTGCAGTGTACGATCGCAACCGTTCGCTTACTGGTACCGCGGTTAATTCGCGAAGCAAAAAGGCGATTTCGTGCCAACACCATCAAATTTGAAATCCATCGATCCGACGGAGTCTTCGGAGATCGCCCGAATGGGAGTGGAGGGCAGTCCGACAGCTTGGAATCGTATATGGACCAAGATGCGGGCGTCGCAAGCTCCCAGGATGAAGGCATTCGTTAGGGGAAAGCCGAAAACACTAAACCAGTTTTGGCAACGAGCCTACTTCGACGACTTAATGGAGTTGCTGAAGCCCTCAAAAGACTGGAAGTTTCTAGAGCTCGGTTCAGGACGCGGTACAACCTCTCTATACCTCGCATCAAGCGGCTTCGATTACATCACTCTTCTCGACCTCTCAGAACCAATTCTCGAACAAGCAATCGAGAATTTTCAGTCCGAGCAGGTGGCCGCTCCAACGACGATTTGTGCCAATGCGTTAAACACCAATCTCCCATCCGAATCGTTTGATTGCATTTACAACATTGGTGTTCTCGAACATTTCGAGAATCCAAGCGATTTTTTGAAAGAGTCCTTTCGATTGCTACGCCCGTCAGGCAGCATCTTCATGGTGATCGTACCGGACTATCCTTTCTCTAAATCCGCCTTTTGCCGACTGTTATTTCATCCCTCGTCCTTGCTCAAGACCGCATTGAAAAGAGCCGTTGGAGAAAAGCACATTAAGAAAAACGTCGACATGATACGTACGAACTTCGGAACATCTGAATACGCTTCCATAGCTACATCCCTTGGGTTCACGGATGCGAAATGTGTTCCTTACAATCCGTATCATCGTATCTGCGCAGACAGTTGGTATTTGAACAAGTGGGTCCTGGGTTGGTATAAGCTGCACTATTCGTTTGTTCGGTGTTTGGGACGTCTTCCGTCATTGCAAACATCCGAGCATATTGGAAGCTGCTGCCTGCTCACAGCGAAAAAACCGTAATGGATGGTTCCTCGTCGTCCCACTGGATCGGCATTAAACGCGGAACAAACCGAAATCCCCTTCCTTTGCCGACTTGGTAATTGTACGGGACGAAGTCGCGCTCCATCGATATTTCTGAAATGATTTCGATCTGGTTCAATATTACGCACGGCTTTCAGGCCAGGATGCTCCTGCGGTCCGAGATTAGTGAACGGCTTTTGGCGGACGGCGCTCGTCTCATCATCTGTTCACCCAATGCGGACGAAGTCTATTTTCGCGAGGAATTTGATCACCCGCAAATCGAACTTGTGAAGATGCCCCACAGCTTTTCCAAGCTCGAAATGCAGATGATGAACATTCGGCAGTACGCGTTGATGAATCCCAAACTGGGACAGACGCTGAATCACAAACAAGAGGCGCTGAAAACGCAGAATCCGAAACGCTACCGAATATCTTGCTTGTTGAATAGCGTTCTTGGAAGAGTGACGCCCATTCGTCATCTTTACATGTGGGCGGAGGGAGCCATTTTTCCTGGCACCGAGTTCGATCCATTGCTGCATCAACATCAGCCGAACCTCGTGGTTACCGGAACCCCGGGCTTCAACGCCTATGATGCCCATTTGCTCCGCGCCGCAAAACGCCTTCGAATTCCAAGTGTTTCCGTCATCCTGTCGTGGGATAATTTGACTTCCAAAGGTGTCATGAATGGCGTTCCCGTCCACTTGATCGTATGGAGCGACTTGATGGCCGACGATGCGATGAAGTACCACGACTATCCTCGGGAACGCATTCAATGGTGTGGTGCCGCGCAATTCGATCACTACTTCAACTTCCGCCAACACTTTGATCGGTCCGCGTGGCGGACCGAACGTGGGATTCCTGCCGATGCTGGCTTGATCGTGTACGGTACCATCAATCCGCCAATCTGCCCGCATGAGCCTCAGATCGTCAGGAGCATCATTCGGCAAATGCGCGAAGGCCAGTTTCCGCGAACATGTCATTTGTGGGTTCGGCTGCACCCACAAGTGGTTAAGGGAGATTCTCGACACATCATTCAGCCCTATCTCGACATGGCCGCCGAAGACGTTCACATCGAAGTTCCGCCGGTCCAGTCGGACGCGCTCAGTTGGGATCTTCCGAAGTCGGATGCGATCCACCTGGCCAAGACGATTGCTGCGGCGGACATCGTTGTGACTACAAGCTCGACCTTGAGCATCGACGCAGCTTGCCTCGATACGCCGATCATCAATATCTTTTACGATGGTGACACATCGGTCGATGCTGCCGTCTCAACACAGCGATTCAAGAAATATACGCATTATGCGCGATTGTTGCGAACTGGCGGCATCGCTATCGCCGATCGCCCTGAACAATTCGCAGAGTTCGTTCGTCGCTACTTGAATGATCCGTCCGCAGATCGGGCGGGGCGTGAGGCGATGTTGCGGCAGGAATTGAACGAGTTCGACGGTCTAGCGAGCGCTCGGACTGCCTCCGCTCTGCAGCTTCTCGCCAGACACTCCCGGTCCGCTGCCAGCAACGACCGCGATCTTGTCCTTTCCAAAGCATAATGACCGCACTTTTTGATAACGAAGTTCAATGGGCGACCGATGGCCGTCGCTCCAATCTTGGAAGGAATCTCATCGTTTGTTGGACGATCCCTCCGACCGTGGTCGGATCCGCCTCGATCGTTGACAAACTGGCAACGCTGCTCGGACCGGAGCACGCCGAACTGATGGGAGAAGGAGTGAAGGGAAAGCCCAGCACTCGCCCCGGCCATTTGCCTCGAACCCATCACGTGTATTTTCCCCATAATTTTGTTGGACGAAAGACCGTACGCAACTGGCTTTACCCAATCGTTCTTCGTCGCATGGTTCGCACTGCTCAACCGCGACAGTTCGATCGGGTGATCGGCGTGTTCCCGGACGAGTTTTGGCTGTGGTCGTCGTTTCAATTGGCGCGAAGACTAGGAGTCCCATTCTATCCGTTTCTCCACAATACCTATCTCGAAAACCGCACAGGCTGGAAACGATCGCTCGCAGCAACATTGCAGAAAAAGGTTTTCGATTCCAGCAAGGTTGTATTCGTCGCCAATGATGGCATGAGAGAGTTCTACGAAGAAAACTATCCGGGGTTGAACGTTGTGACGTTGAACCACATCAATGAGGAACCGATTCCCGATTTCGAGGAACCGCCACCTCCCAGAACTCCTACTCGGATCGCTTATTTGGGGACCTTCAATCAATCCAATGCCGATGCGTTCTCTCGATTTGTACGAGCTATCCAAGGACGCGATGACATCGAATTCACGACTTTTTCGGGAGCGTCCGCCGAATTCTTTGAGTCGCGAGGATTGAGTGGCCCAAATTTTCGACATACGCGAGTCGCTCCTCAGGTGGTCGTCGCCACCCTACGCCAGTTCGACATCATTTTCATCCCTCATGGATTTCGGGGGAAGTTCAGTCAGGTTGAGTACGATACGATTTTCCCGACGCGAACGATTCCTTGCTTGTTAGCTGGGCGTCCCCTTCTGGTTCACTCCCCCGCTCGCAGTTCCTTCAACCGTTGGCTGATCCGAAAAGACTGTGCTCTGATCGTTGACGAGGAGGAGCCGTTGAAGCTGATCGAAGCCGTCCATCGCTTGCGATCAAATCCTTCTCTGCGCGAGCGCATCAGCCGCAACGCACTCAAAGCAGCAGAGCAGTTCCAGCCTCAAGGAGTGCTCGAAACGTTTCAGCGAGCCATCGGCCAGTCGGAGTCAGTATCCAAGGAAGCCGAAAAGGACTGTCGGCAATGAAAATATGCATCACCGGTGGTGCGGGATTCGTAGGCTCGAATCTGGGGCTGGCATTTCAGCGATCCTCCGAGCGGTTTCGCGTTACCGCCCTCGATAATCTGAAACGCCGGGGAAGCGAGCTGAATCTGGAACGGCTGCGCGGTGCAAAGATTCCCTTCGTTCACGGTGATATTCGAAACGCCGAAGATCTCGAAGCGCTTCCCGAATTTGATCTGCTGATCGACTGTTCTGCGGAACCTTCGGTTCATGCCGGAGCCACGGGTTCGCCTCGAGGAGTCCTCAATACGAACTTGCTTGGGACCCTCAATTGCCTTGAGGTAGCCGCGAATCGGGGCGCTGCGTTTCTGTTTCTCAGCACCAGCCGCGTCTACCCAATCGAACCGATCAATGGTCTCCCCTACGTTGAAAACGAAGCGCGCTTTGAATGGATGGAACCGTCGAACCACGAGGGAGTGTCAGCGATCGGCATCGCAGAGGCCTTTACGCTCGAGGGTGCTCGTTCTTACTATGGAGCGTCGAAACTGGCTAGCGAGTTACTGATCACGGAGTACGTATTCAATCGCAAACTTCGAGCCCTGATCAATCGTTGCGGAATTCTGACTGGCCCCTGGCAGTTTGGCAAGGTAGATCAGGGAGTCATCACTCTGTGGGTAGCCCGGCATGTGTTCCATCGCCCGCTAACTTATACCGGATTTGGAGGCCAAGGGAAACAAGTTCGGGACATCTTGCACGTGGACGATTTGTTCGAGCTATTGGTGATGCAGATCGAGAGCATCGACCAGTGGTCCGGTCAGGTCTACAACGTCGGCGGAGGACGAGCTTGTTCGGTGAGCCTCCGCGAGCTTACCGAGCTTTGTAGTGAGGTCTCCGGAAATCGAATCGAACTAAACTCGCTGCCGACAACGAATCCGCTTGACGTTCGAATCTATCTGTCCGATTCACGCAAGGCGCAGACCGATTTTCGTTGGGTGCCTAAGCGGAATCCAAGTCAGATTGTCGAGGAAATCCACGACTGGGTCGTCGCAAACAGGCGTTCCTTGGAGTCCATACTGGACTAGCGGCACGGGATCGACGCATGTGTGGCATAGCAGGTTGGCTCGACTTCGAGAATTTGGGGCCGGATCGTCCCATGCTGGAAGCGATGACTCGCACTTTGCGGCATCGCGGCCCGGATGGTGAAGGATTCTATGAATCAGGCCCTGTCCATCTCGGCCACCGCAGGCTAAGCATCATTGACCTGGTCGGCAGTGCCCAACCACTATGCAACGAGGATGCATCCATTTGGATTATCTTTAACGGAGAGATTTTTAACTTTCAGGAGCTTCGGAAGAATCTCATTGCTAAAGGCCATCAGTTTAAGACAACCGGAGACACGGAAACGCTCGTTCATGCTTACGAAGAGTATGGCCAGGATATGGTCGATCATCTTCGGGGGCAATTCGCTTTCGCGATCTGGGACGGTCATCAGGAGCAGTTGTTTCTCGCTCGCGATCGCATGGGACAAATGCCTCTCTACTTTGCTCGTCTACCAGGCGGAATCGTTTTTGGATCCGAGCTCAAGGCCGTGAAGAAGCATGTCCAAGTGAGGCAGGAACTCGATCTCCTCTCACTCGACGCCTATCTTGCGTTCCGTTATGTCCCCGAGCCCCGATCGATTTACCAGCATGTAGAAAAGCTGCCACCCGCTCATCGGATGCTGGTCTCTCGTCGAGGTATCGCGGTCACTCGTTACTGGGCACCTAACTTTGAAGACAAGGTCCAACTTTCCGAGCAGGAAACCCTTGAGCAGCTTGATGAACTTCTGCGCGAGTCCGTGCGTCTGCGCATGATCGCCGATGTTCCGCTCGGGGCATTTCTTTCAGGAGGCATCGACTCAACGCTGGTGGTCGCGGCAATGAGTCGCGAGGCGTCTTCTCCCGTGAAGACGTTCACGATCGGTTTTGAGGAAGAATCGCATGATGAGCGAGAGCATGCTCAATTCGTTGCGAGCAAGTTTGGAACGGAGCACCATCCATTCGTCGTGAGGCCGAATGCGGTCGACGTTTTGCCGACCATGGTTGAAGCATTCGATGAACCATTCGCCGACAGCTCTGCTTTAGCAGTCTACTATTTGTCTCAACTCACTCGGCAGCATGTGACGGTCGCGCTCAATGGTGATGGTGGCGATGAATCATTCGCGGGATACACTCGCTACAAATCGACGTTGCAGTTTGAACAGTTTCGCAGGATTCCGAGCTTAGTTCGGGATGCAGGTGTTGGGTTGGTTCGAGGTCTCGGAAGAAGTCCCCTGGGCTTGGCGGCACCGGTGCGTCAGGCCGCTCGGTGGGCCGAGTACGCTCAATTAGGGCTGGCGGAATTTTATGAGCGCGCCTCGAGAATCGATGCGGAGGTTCGCCGATCGATCCTTTCGCCCGCGCTGAGACAGGCCGTCGATGCGTTGGAGACTTGGCATCCGATCGCAACCGCTTTTGATGGGCTGCCTTTAGAGACAATCGACCGTATCCTGCTGGCCGATCAGCAAGTCTATTTGCCTGGAGATTTGCTGGTGAAAGTCGACCGAATGGCCATGCACCATAGCCTGGAATGTCGATCGCCGTTTCTCGACCATCACATCGTTGACTTCGCGGCGCGATTACCAGCAACTAGGAAAATTCCCTCGGGACGCTTGAAACATTTGCTCAAGCAACTTCTTCTGCGTGACTTTCCGAAGGATTTCGTGGAGCGAAAGAAGCATGGTTTCGGAGTTCCGGTCGCCCATTGGTTCCGCACGCAACTCAGGGATTGGACGGTCGAGTTGCTGTCACAATCGAAATTGGTGCAAGATGGTATCTGCGAGCGATTGGCCGTCGATCGCTTGCTTCGATATCATGCGGAGGGGCGAACGCGATTTCAGGCTCAGCTCTGGTCGCTGGTGAATTTGGAACTGTGGTACGCTCGCGTCCATTTAGCGGGCGCATAACTCATGACTACTCCGATATTCGTTGTCGGGCTGAATCGATCAGGAACGAAGTGGCTTTCCAATGAGTTGGCCAAGCACCCGCAGATTGCTTGCGTACAAAACGAGCGAACGGGCATCCGCGAGACGAATATGTTCCGCGGATTCGGACGGAAGTTCGATCTAAATAACATCGATGAATACATCGCGCTAGTAGAGCTGTGGGCCGCCAGCGATTTTTTCCATCGCACCGGCGTGGATAAATCGATCTTCTACCTCACTCATCCGCTTCCGAACGACACCCTGACGATGTTCGGAATCTTGATGGATGAGTACGCTCGACTGCAGGGTAAGCCCTATTGGCTTCAGAAAGCGCAGCCAATCGCCGGATTGGAACTAGCAAGGCACTTTCCAAAAGCTCATTTCGTTATCATCCGACGGCAATTGCAGGATCAAGTGCGATCGGTGTGCAAGTTGAAAGACAACCGATTGATTTGGAACGTTGCCCGTGCGACTTTTGCCAATGTTCGAGAAAATAAAATGCTCGATCGACTGCAATCTTTGGCAAAATGTCCGGTTGTCCAGTACGAACGGTTTATGAGCCATCGAGACGAAGAGCTGACGCATTTGTTCCAACAATGGGGAATGTCACGACTGGATTCCGATAGCAAAAAACAAACTGACAAAATTCCCAACACATCCTTCAACGATCCGAGCCAAAAAGGCTCCTATTTCCAATTTCCAGAACGAATGATGCTGCATTTGACTAGCATGATTGCGGGGTGTATCCCGTATTCCTTTATGCTGCATGTGGCGCAGCGCTCATGGCAACAGGCCGGACCGATTGTCCCCGGCAGCTTTGCAAACATCGAAGCCCAGTATCCGCGGCTACGTGAATCGTTCGGACCATCGCGGCGACGAATTCCCACTCAGAGTCGTTTTTCAACTCAGCAGGCGCAACTTCCATGAATCCTCAAGTTGGTGGACAAACACCGCGGCAAATGGTCGGTTCCATTAATCCGGCAGGCGTTTCCGTACTGCAATCACTCCCATCCCGATTGCCTCGACAACGCATGCTCGAATGGACCTATTATGTTCTGGCGGCCTGTTGCTTTTGGAATCTCACCGGACTGGGAGTCATTCTGTTCAAAAACGGCCGCTTGTCGACTGCGGCGATCGTTTTAAGCTGTGTCTACTTCTTTGCCAGAGCCTCTCACATCAGCAAGAAGTTGAATTCCAGAATTTTTGTAGCCTACTTTGTGATGATTGCCATGTACTTGGGCGTAGCTTACGCACAGGTTCAAAACAACATCTACGTCTTCGTTTATGTAAGCTCCTTGTTCCTCACCTATTGTGCCGCAATCGCGACAAGGGCCTTGGTCTCGACCATGGGACTCGACAAGTTCTTGAGGATCACTTGCTTGTTCATGTGCCTCGGAGCTTGGAGCGTTTTTCTGAGTCCTTTTCTACAACGTTACTATCGCAATTCTTCCAATGCGGAAGTCGCCTCGAATGCCGGTCGCTTTCTGGGATTTTTTACCAATCCCAATGAGACGGGGTATGCTGGCAGTCTGGCAGCAGTGGGGTGCTTTGCCTGCTTGGCATTGCCTCGAAAAAGGACCTGGCTCCTTGCATCTGCCATTGTGATTACGGGGGTTGGGGTAACGCTGACTTTCTCTCGCGGTGCTCTGGCGACCTTGCTCGCCTGCGGTATTGGTTTTCAGTTCTTAACCGCCAGATTGGGACAACGGGCGGTCGGATTCCTTGTTTCTGGGATTATTCTGTTCGCATTGACTTATTGGTTTTTTACGGATGGTTACCATAAATTTGAATGGACGCATCAGCAGTTGCGACGCATTCAAAGCGTGGAAAAACTCTTGACTTTTCAAGAAGTAGAATCTGAGGATATCGGAGGACGCATCGATGGCGCACGTGCCGGAATCGCGTATTGGCTTGAGAGTCCTTGGACAGGAAATGGGCTGGGCACTCTCCACAACATGCCTGATCGTTATTCTGGTGGTTTAGGTTGCCACAATGCCCATGTGATGTTGATTGGTGAAAGTGGAGTGATTGGCTTTACCTTCTATGTGATTTTCTTGATTGTCTGGGGCATTGAAAGTTGGAATTGCAAATCGCAACCGATACGAGCGTTTTCGCTGGGACTTATCCTAGTGTTTTTGACCTTTGGCATGGCGAATCACGGTTTGCTAGGGGCAAGAGGCGTTAACCTAGCGATGGGAATCTCTATCGGTCTACTATCGCTGCGCATCACAGCGGATGGAGAAATGAATCCAGTGGCCCCGACTCGGAACAGGCGCAGGCAATATGCGATGCCCTCTTTTAATCGCTACGGCTAAGAACGACTCCAAACGACGCGCATGAACTTGCTCCACATTCTGTTCCAGCCAGCATGTTGATGTCCAAATCCCATTCTGAAATCCTTGCGTTTTGCCACCTTCGGAAAACAGGCGGCATTTCGTTGAATCAGATTCTCAGGCGGCAGTTCGGCATCCACCATCTGGATGCTATCGTCCGGTTCCAGCCAGGCACCAAGCTAAATCAACCTTTTTATTCCTTGGAGCATCTATCCCAGGATCGGAAGATCTATCCAAAAATTCGGTCGATCGCCGGCCACTATCTTTGCCCGGCCATCGATTATGGTGAGTTGGGTTCGCGGTTTCGCTGGATCACTATACTTCGCGATCCGTTGCGAAGATACGTTTCGCATTACGGTCAGCATGTTGAGAAAATGGGAGTGACGACCGATTTCGAACCGTGGCTGTCGATCGAGAAGCACCACAACGATCAGGTGAAAACGATTGCGGGCGAAGCCAATTTGGAGAAAGCCAAGGAGATCCTTGAGCGTCAGTTCGTCCTTGGCTTTCTTGAAGCGTATGAACTCTCGATGTTGGTCATCCGAGAATTGCTTCCACAATTTGAGCTCGACATGAACTATCGGCAGAAAAGCAATCCGGCCAAAGGGATCATCAACGCGAAGGAGCTGGCCGAGAAGTACGCCGACCGGATTCGCGAGAATAATCAACTGGATCAACAGCTCTATGACTTCGCTTGGAACGTCCTATGGAAGCGTCAGTTGGAGCGTGTTGACCTTCCTCGGCTTGAGGCAGAAGTCACAGGGATGCAGTATCGCTCTCCGACGATAGGCCAGCAGATGCGCTTATTCGCCGCTCGGCTGAAGCGCAATCTCCTCTACAAGCCCTATGTCCGTTGGCAGCAACCGTAGCTTCGGCTCCCTTCCTCGCCAACGTGTCGTCACCGCTCCGCATCTTGTTCTACATCGACAGCATCCACTGCGGAGGTGCTCAGAGGCAGCTCTGTACCCTAGCAGCCAATCTCAAGCGTCTTGGTCACGATGCGCATGTGGCTGTCTACTACCCTGAGTACGATTTTTTTAAGCAGTACCTTTGCGAGCACAAGGTTCCGCTTCATGAACTCTCGAAGAACAAGCCATGGAGAATGATGGCCGACTTGTCGAAGCTCGCTCGGTCGCTCAATGTCCACTGGGTGATTCCGTTTCTCGAAGGACCTACGTTCTACACGCTGCTGACGAAATGCATGCGAGGGGGGGTTCACGTCTGCGTCGCTGAACGC
>JBBIUE010000018.1:0-69068 GCA_037440405.1 Pirellula sp.
CAGAGAGATCGCGCCAAATTTGCTCTGGCCCTGCGGTTAAACGAGGAACCTGACTCCAGAGAGATCGCGCCAAATTTGCTTTAGCCCTGCGGTTAAACGATCATCCTGAAGCTATCTTCGCGAGTGCTGCTCCGTCGCTGCCCCGAGTGTTCACCGAACTGGCGAGTCATGTGCGATAACTTGGTCGAGTCGGCATCCATTCTCTCCCGCCAATAACAGAAGGCTTGAGCGAAAGCGTTTTCGTGCCGACAGAACTGGGAGATGCTTCTGTTTGAACCTCGAAAGCGAAGAAGACAGTCAACCCATAGCTGGGCTTTAGAACGGTCTCATAGCGTATAGAACTCGGCATCAGTGTGCTTGCGCGGCATGTTCGAATCTCCATCAACTCGACTTGATTGAGTCTTCAAAAGTTGAACTCGGCAGCCACAACAACCCCCGCTTTCGAGCACTACCCCAACAATCAACCCCACACCCAAGCCGAACCGACTGGAACGGGTGTACGCTTACGATTCTCTGATCGATTGAGCTTCCTCAAACTTGCAGTTGAGGCAATCGAAGGATACTCACTGGTCCTTGTTCGATTGATCTGTCCCTCGGCCTGACGAATCGTCAACAATATGTCATTGAGCACGCGATTGACTGCCAGTTTGGTGAACGAGAGAGTATGGAGAAGGCTTCAATTATCGGGGAACTGCTTTCTTCCTTGAGCACCCTGCAGGAGCGCCGGAGGTGGAAAGTTTCCAGCATGGAACGCAAAGTGACAGCGTTTCGCAACGGGTCATGAAACAATTCTTTCCCGACTCTATTGGAGTGAGTAAAACGAGCGGAATCGAGTTTTCCAGTCATTTCGAAGAGTGCAAAACCTTCAAAGTTTCACGACGGCCCAAACGACGTGTTTCTGGGGACCCAGCGACAAAGCGAACCTTGTCGATTTGGTTAGACTCTGTTAAATTCACGCCTCTTTGCGGGAAGAGAAACTGTTTGTCGCGTAGTTCACTTCGTCCAGAACGAACAGGGTAAACTTGAGGGCGTAGCTCAGTCGGTAGAGCAACGGACTTTTAATCCGTAGGTCGTGGGTTCGAGTCCCGCCGCCCTTATTTTCAACTTTCGTGGGTGCCTCAGCACATGCCAATTGCCTCCCGCAAAGGGTATCACGAAAGTGGCTTAACTGGGAAATGATACTGTTCTGAAGTTAACGGGACCCATGCTGGCAGGTCCGACCGACTTCAATGGGTGCTTCGCGCTCGCCCCTGCGGCTTTTTGGTGCCGTCCGGCGGTAATGCTGTTCGTCCCCCGCCAGCTTGCCTGGCGGGAAGAGGAGTTTGAAAAGCTAGAAACGCGGCGAGAAGGCCTCGCCCCAGTTTATGATGGCTGCCACCGACCATGCTGCTGGTCGTCGAGCTGCTGAAACTTCGCTCCTGCCAGACAAGCTGGCAGGGTGCGTACTTGCGGTGGTTTGAATTCTGGGCCGTTGCTGTCTAGCCGGAGAAGCTTCGCTCCTGCCATGTTGCTGATTGGTGCCGTCTAATAGCGCTGCTGTTCGTCCCGAGTTATCTTGATTATCCCGAAATCACCCGGATGTACTCGAGTGCCTGCTGACGAAACCCGCTATGTCTTACTTCGAGTCTATCCAAGAGCCAGCGACGCACTTGCCCTGTAGGATTAGAAATGTCGTGGAATAGGCTTTAGAGAGCCACGGCTGGCGAGGTAGCTTCGAGGCACTCAGCAATGGATTGACAAAGGTAATCCATGGTACCGACGGACATGCCTGCGACATTGATTCTACCGGTGCCGAGAATATAAATTCCTCGTTCATTGCGGAGCCAATCCGCCTGCATGGCATTCAGTCCGGTGTAGGAGAACATGCCTTTCTGGGAGAGGAGAAAACCAAAGTCGCGTTGAGGATAAGTTCGCTGCATGGTCGAGACGAACAATGACCGCATCGAGCAAATGCGTTCGCGCATCGCATCAACTTCAGCTTCCCATTCTGACCTTAGTTGGTCGTCTTCGAGAATGAGGGCAACGATGGCGGCCCCGTGGCGTGGTGGATTGCTGTAATTGGCTCGCACATTCTGCTTGAGTTGGCTCAGCACGGACGCTGAGGTTTGGGCGTCGCGAGTGACGACAAGTCCGGCTCCAACTCGTTCGCTGTAGAGGCCAAAGTTCTTTGAAAAGGATGCGCAAATGACGGCTTCGGGATTCAGTTTGAGGACTTCGTGAAGACCGCGTGTATCTTCTCGCAGGCCGTCCCCGAACCCTTGATAGGCAAAGTCAAAAAATGGAATGAGCCGTCGTTCTGCGAGAAACGCGGCCAGGACCTGCCACTGTTCTAATGTCAGATCGACTCCCGTGGGATTATGACAACACGCATGCAAACAAATCAGGTCCCCATCTTCTGCTTGCTTGGCGAGGGTGTTCATCATCCCGCTAAAATCGAGGGCAATTTCACTTTTTGCAAGGTACGGGTAGACCTGCACTTGCAACCCTGCGGCTTCGAAGATGGCATGATGGTTGGTCCAAGTTGGCTGGCTGACCCAAATCCGCGACTGTCCAGCTTGTCCGGCAATCGTTTCCGCAACGACTCGCAAGGCACCGGTTCCCCCACAACTTTGAATTGCTGCGATTCGCGATGGATCAATGACCTTGCCGAGCAATAAGTGCTTGACGGAAGTCAAATAGGATGCAAGACCATCGATGCCCAGATAACTCTTCGATGATTCCGTGTTCCACAATCGCGATTCAGCTTCCTTGACCGACTTCAGAACTGCGGTCGCACCAATATCATCTTTGAAAACTCCAACCGAAAGATTGACCTTATTGGAACGAGGGTCCTTCTGAAAGGCTTCGGCAAGTCCGAGGATCGGATCTGGTGGAGCAAGTGAATAATTTTCGAACATGAGTTGAGAATTTGATGGCAAAAGGAACTGAGGATTGGTTTACCGAATGATTCGGAAAGAACTTTATTCGTTCACTGCAACCCAAGCACGGGCTTACTGTGCACGGGTCGAGTACCGTCTGTGAACTTGTGGTCGATCGCACTGGGAGCCTATCCCAAAACCATCCACTCGATAACGCTTTTTGAAGATGCTTCTTGCGACATTAACTTCGAAGAATCGGAGTCCGCAGCTTGAGTAAGGGAGAGGTCAAGACTAAAATTCCCTTGCTCACGCGGCGGGTTAAATGAAATCCGCAACTTCAAAAGTTACGCTTCGGGCTGCGATGCAACGGTTTTGCGATAGACACCTAGTTTGCTGCGGCGACACGGTTCAACAGCCGGTCCCCATACATGAATTGACAAAGAATTCTAGCGTATGTCGGATTTGAATAACAGGCTCTTCAGTTGTTCCAAGAACTTCCTCAAAGAGCGGCCACGGTGACTGATCGCACCCTTAACTGCCGATCCAAGTTCGGCAAATGTCTGATGGTACTCGATCACTTCGAACAATGGATCGTAACCGAACCCTCCGGTGCCGCGAGGTGCATGCAAGATACGGCCGTGACATTCGCCGTCAGCTTCAATCATGATTTCGCCGTCGGGATTCGCCAGAGCCAATGTGCTGACGTAGAAGGCTGACCGCTGATCGTCAGTTAAATCCTTCATTCGAGACATTAAGAGGTCGTTATTTCGTTGATCCGTTGCACCGGGGCCAGAGAAGCGAGCGGAAAAGATACCTGGCTGTCCATCGAGAGCCGGCACGCATAGACCGCTATCCTCGCCAATCGCCCAAGAGTCATAGTGCTTTGCGTAAGCAATCGCTTTTAGACGTGCATTCTCGGCGAAGGTCGTCCCAGTTTCTTCAACCTCGATTGCCTCGCCGAAATCGGTCGGGGTCTTCACTGATAGGCCGAGTGCTGCCAGCCGCGACTGCATTTCCAAGATCTTCTTTCGATTCCCTGATCCGATCAGGATCGTTTCGATTTGCGGAATTTTCTTTATTAGAGGTAGCGTATTCGTCGAAGTCATTGGATGTCGAACTTACCCAAGGGGGTGGTTTAAGGACCGTCGATTTGATTTCATTGGTACGGATTGTCGCAACTCAAGAGGGTGGGCGCATCGAATCACGATTGCTCCTTTGGCTGGTTTCAATTATGTTAACAGTGTAAGGATTTTCCCGCCCAAACAAAGACACCACGTGTCTTCCCACCTAACAACTGTTCATTCACGGTTTGGAACCGGATGAACGTTCCCACCTATCAGTCCATCGACTGAGACTCTTTGAATCGAGGTCATCGATATGCGATCACTTTGTTTAATCGCTCTGTCAATCTACCTTTCTAGCCTCTGTTATGGCTTTGGAGCCGATGATCCTGAGCCCCAACTTTCGCCGGGAACGGACGGCCAGCCGACCGTTCCAGCGGGCGCGAGCTCCGAGCCGGTGACACTTCAGTTTCGCGACCAAGAGTGGCTCCCGATTTTGAAATGGTTGGCAGGGGAGCTGAATTTGAACTTGGATTGGCAGCAAATTCCTGAAGGAAATGTGAACATCTTCACTACCGGACCGTGTGATTTGGCTCATGCGGAGGATCTGATCAACATGCAGTTGCTGGCCCGCGGCTTTACGCTACTGAAGAGGGATGAAATTCTTCGCGTCGTGACGCTGAAGGACATCGATATCACTTTGGTTCCGCATATCGAGCCAAGCGAGCTGAGTTCTCGCAATCCACATGATTTTGTCCGAGTTTCGTTTTCGTTGGAATGGATGATCGCCGAGGACGCGGCCAAGGAGTTTCAGCCGCTGCTGAGCCCCTACGGCAAGCTCTTTCCGATCGCCAGCGCAAACCGTTTAGAGGCAATGGACGCAGTGATCAATCTGCTGGAGTTGAATCGCCTCCTTTTCAGAGCGGAGAAAGATGATGTTCGGCGCGAGCGAGTAGCGGAATTTAAGCTACAGCATCGCAAAGCCGAGGAGATCGTTCCCAAAGTTCGTCAGTTGGTAGGCCTTCCGCCCGAGGGACAGCCGAGTTCATCTTCTCAGACTCAGTTGGATATCGAGCAAGCTCGATTCAAAGCGGAGGCCGTCAAGCAAATGGGAAGCAACGCCAAGGAACTCCTCGCAGACAAGAAGCCGACCATTTTCGTCACTGTCAATGAGAAAGAAAACAGCATTCTCGTCAACGCTCCACCGAACAAAATTGAAGTGGTCCGGCAGGCGATCACCGCGCTGGACCGTCCACTTCCGGAATCGATTTCGCCTTGGGAGACCATGAGTCGCGTCAAGGTTTATGAAGTCAACGGTTTCGATCCAGACACGCTATCTCGCCTGCTTGCGTCACTTCAGGAGCAAGGCAACCTCGCCAAAACAACGCGGATCCAGCACGAAGCGGCATTTCATCGTTTAGTCGTGTTTGCATCGCCGGAGGATCAAGTCGCGATTGGTCAGATCGTAGATTCCTTTCGAGTTCAGAAGCGGTCGCCTGCCGTGATACCGTTGGGCGGACTCGACCCGATCTACGCTGTGAAAGCCATCCAGCTCATCTTAAAGAATCCCGAGCGGGCAACGGCGAGCGCAAGTGCCGGAGCCGACGGGAAGTTCCAAGTGGAAGCGGACCCTGAGAACCAAAGACTGCTTCTATGGGCCACAGCGGAGGAGGTAGCGGAAGTCAGCCAGTTTCTCGAAAGTCTGGGCGAGGGTGATCGTCTAGGCCAACGCGACGGTCGCATGCATGTTGTCAATCTCAATGGTAAGTCCCTCGCAGAGCTGGAGCCGATTCTCAAAAAAGTCTGGTCTCAGGTTAGTGACGTGCCGGTCGTTGTCGAATCGACAAAATCGAACATCGAAGATGATGCTTCATCGTGGAACGACCAGAGCACTCCTGACGTTGACGGCTCAACGACGCAACCAGCAGATCGTGAACGATTGCAGCATTTGACCGATGTCGTCGCGGCCCGCTTCGTTTCTTCGCCGCTGAATTCCCAAGAGGAAGACACAAAATCTTCCAATGCGTCGCAGCCGATCTTGCGAATTCTCGAGAGTGAACATGGCGAAGCCCTTTTGCTCTCGCGCGATTCTTCCGCAGTCGATTCAGCCAAGATGATCCTCGAGCATCTGACCAAATCCAGGTCGCAGGTTCGAGCAATCGCGCTCAAGCATGCTCAGGCCAGTTTGGTGAAGCAGCAATTGGACGCCATCTTGCTACCGACGCTGGTTCAGCACACCAGCAAACTATCGACGACCCAGCCGTTGCGCATCGATGTAGACGCACGCACAAATCGACTGCTGATTCATCATGCAACCGCTCGGCAGTTAGAACGAATCGAGGAGTTCGTACCACTGATTGACCAGCCAAATCATGACGACGAGCGACTGAAGCGAGAGGTAGTCAGTTATCGATTTCGTCACCGTAGGGCAACGGAAGTGATCGATGTTGTCAAAGATGTCTTCCGCGATCTACTCAGTATGAACGATCGTATTTTCCAAGCTAGCAATTCGAATCGCATGCAAGGGTACAACCGGAATTTGGCTGCCACGACCGCCAATCCCGAATATCAAGGTTTATTGGCAGTAGGCGTGGATCGAGAGGCGAACAGCCTGACGATTTCAGCTCCTGCCTACATCATCGAAGAAGTGTTGGCCTTGGTTCGCTCGATTGATACTCCGGAAGATGGCCCTGCGGTTGCGATCGTTCCGTTTTCCAGCAATATGATGAAATCTCGCCGCAACGAGACGCTGTTAAAGATTTTGACGGAAGGCAAGAAGTAGGGCATGTTCTTCTGCTGGCACATGCCATGTCTGGAATCAAGTTCGGATACCTGGGAAAGCCCATGGGTTCGACCTATACTGGAAGCTGATCAGATGAATGTTCCACGCGGAATGATTTCGCTTCCAATACCTTAAAGCTATCTTCGATGTCTGTCCTCGATTCACGTTCGGTTCGTTGCGGCGGTTCTACAAAGGCAAGACCTATCCCCGGAACTCATTTCCCAGCGTTTGTGTTTGAATCCGGCAAGGACTTGGCCCGACATGCAGCACAGATTGTCGCGCGATTGATTCGAGAGCGAACGGAACTGGGACAAAGAACCGTGATTGGTTTGCCGACCGGATCGACGCCTGTTGGAACCTATCGGGAGTTGATCCGACTGCACCAGCAAGAAGGGCTGGATTTTTCGAGCGTCATTGCATTCGGTTTGGATGAGTATTACGGTCTGGCTGTAGAAAGTCCGCAGAGTCATCGCCGATGGCTCAAGACGCATTTCTTGGATCACGTCAATATTCTCCCGCAGAACGTTTACTTTCTGGACGGCATGGTCCAAATTTCCGATGCCGAGATGCACTGTCGTCGATATGAAGAGCAGATTCAGCACGTGGGAGGATTCGATCTGGTATTGCTCGGTATCGGTCGCAATGGCCATATCTGCTTTAATGAACCATTTTCGGTTCGAAAAAGCCGAACGCGATTGTGTACGCTCGACCCCATCACTCGGCAAAGTGCCGCAAGCGATTTTTTTGGTGAAGAGAATGTTCCCACGCAGGCGCTGACAGTGGGATTAGGAACCATTTTGAGCTCTCATCGAATACTCCTTCTGGCGATTGGAGAGCACAAAGCCAAAGTGATGCGCGAGGCCCTGGAAGGTCCAATTTCTGATCGGCTTCCTGCATCCTCTCTGCAGGAGCACGGCGACGCGCGGGCATTGTTGGATGACTCGGCTGCGGCGCAATTGACGGGCTTCTCAACGCCCTGGATGCTCGGTACCGTTGAGTGGAACGATGCTCAAATCAAGCGGGCAGTTTTATGGCTGTGCCAACAAACGCACAAAGCCCTACTCAAACTGGACGATGAAGACTTCCGCGAACACGATCTGCACCAGTTGTTACGTCACCACGGACCGGCTCAACCTCTCGCACAAAAGGTCTTTCGCTGGATGATGGACACAATCGAGTACCATCCAGCTGGCCGCGAACCGAAAACCATCTTGTGCTTTAGCCCGCACCC
The DNA here is from genome assembly GCA_037440405.1 of Pirellula sp. GTDB lineage: Bacteria > Planctomycetota > Planctomycetia > Pirellulales > Pirellulaceae > JANMGV01. The sequence goes on from JBBIUE010000018.1 coordinate 7,933, forward strand.
GGATGACGACGTGATCAGCATGGGAGGCACGCTGATCCGCCTCGTCAACGACGGCCATCGCGTCGAAATCGCGTACATGACTAGTGGCAATATCGCCGTGTTCGATCACGACGCTCGCCGCGTCGCCGATATGGTCACCGAATACAATCGCATGTTCGGCATCGATCATCAAAAGTCCATCGAGATCGAGAAGGAAGTTTGCCAGGCGCTTGACCACAAGCAAGCGGGACAACCGGATTCACCAACCATTCTGGCGATCAAAGGACTCATCCGTTGGAGCGAAGCACGTGCTGCTGCCTTGACCATTGGTTGCCAAGAATCGCACCTTCATTTTCTCGATCTTCCGTTTTATCGAACGGGAACCATCGCCAAGAAGCCGGTAGGCGCCGATGATATCGAGATCATCAAGCAACTGTTGATTCGCGTTGCCCCGGATCAGGTCTATATGGCAGGGGACTTGGCCGATCCGCACGGCACGCATCGCATTTGTGCTGAAGCGATTTTTGCAGCGTTGGAACAGCTCGAACTGGAAGGCCGTAAAATCCCGGAAGTTCTTCTCTATCGCGGGGCCTGGCAGGAATATCCACTCCACGAAATCGAAATGGCGGTTCCGTTGAGTCCCCAAGACATTGAACTGAAGCGGGAGGCCATTTTTATGCACGAAAGCCAGAAAGACGAAGCCCTCTTTCCCGGAAGCGACCCTCGCGAATTCTGGCAGCGAGCTGAAGACCGCAACAAAGGTACTGCCGAAAGTTACAATCAAATTGGACTCCCTGAATTTTTCGCCATCGAAGGATTCACTCGTTGGAAAGGTAAGCATTTCTAGCTGGACTGCGGCCCGTTGAATTGCAGCCTGACGAATTAAGGTAGACCTCTCACGTTCGGAAAGCCAAGATCTCCGTTTCGCGACACTCTGGCCCGCGTCCTGCATACCTGGACATGAGAATAGCAAAGCTATTTTTGCTCACGTCATTTCGCTAGAATCCTGGCCGTGCTGGCACAACTTTCCTTACGGCATCCTCCCTGAGCAAGCGAATGCGATTGAGAATCAATCGCCATGCTGGCGAGTTCCGTGTCTGTCGGTCCTCTCAATTTGTTTGCCAAGATCGATCACACGCTTCGTCAGCGTAAGTTGTCCTCATCGCGCCTTTGCGCTAGATAGCAAGCGTTTTGAAGTGTTCGAATGATAAACTTTTTCGACTGGATGGACTCGGCCGTCCGTGCGAACGGGATATTCAGGAATCGAGGAATCTTCGTCACAAATTGTCTCCCCCGAATTGACGATACTCTGAAATACGTTTGGTTCCCAAGCGATTTTGTTTTGCTTGGTATTTCAGCTTTTTCGAAGATCACCAGGACCGATCGACCAACGGAGTCGTCAGCATGGATGCCGCCGATGCGAATCGATCCAATCATGCACGATGGAATCGAGTCGTCCTGTGTGTCTTGCTGCTCCTGAGTTGCGTTTCTTGCAAGCGTGCCTGGTACACTAGCCGAGCTGATCGCGACTCGTATCGCTTGATCATGTCTCGCCAGTCGGATGCTCGTTGGGCAATCCCGCCCCGTGCAGTCGAACCACCTCGAGGTTCGCGGATGCAGATTCCCGCCAACCTCAATTGCGCTCCGAAACCGCCCGATGATCCGCAGGCTCGGCCCTTGATGTATTGTCCGGATGGGCACGACAATTCCAGGTATTGGTCCAAGATACCAACCGCTTTCTCGATCGAGTCGAAGGACTGGATCGACTATCTGCCCCGGGATGAGCATGGAGTCGTTCTCGTGAACCAGCGAGTCGCGATGGATTTAGCTTTGTTGCATTCACGCGATTATCAGACCCAGTTTGAATTGGTTTACTTGAATGCGCTTGGGTTGACATCCAATGAATTCGACTTTGCACTGCAGTGGTTCGGAGGACCGGGGACTCAATTCACAAGTACCGGCGATGACCTCGGTGGCAATCGCTTGCTTCAAACGAATCATCGGCTTGGATTTGGCAGACGATTGGCAGGTGGTGGTCAAATCGCGACCAGTATTTTGAACAGCTTTTTCTGGGACTTCGGAACCAACAGTGTTCAGGGAAGTGGAGGGCAAATTGTAACCACGTTTACACAACCGCTTCTGCGCGGGGCCTTTCGCCACGTGCGACTGGAGACGTTGACGCAAGCCGAAAGGGATCTTCTCTATCAAGTTCGCGATTTCGCTCGCTTTCGACGTCGATTCTATTTCGACATCACGTCCGAGTACCTGAGTTTGCTAACTCAAGTTCAGTCGATACGCAATGCGCAGGCCAATCTTGAAAGCCTGAGACAGAATTTGATCGAACATCAAGTCATGCTCTCACTGAAAATGGTCGCTCAGATTCAGGTCGATCAGGTCTTTCAGGATTACCAAAGTGGACGTGCGGCACTCTTGAATGCCGAGCAGCAGCTAGCTACCTCCCTGGACCAGTTTCGATTCCAATTGGGCTTGCCGGCTTGGGTGGAAGTCAAGATCGACGAGTCACTATTGCAGCCGTTCGAGCTACTGGATCCAAGACTACAAGCTCTTCAGAACCGCACGCAAGTTCTCTATCAAGACCTAATGCAGTACCTTCCTCCCAACGCAGCGCCTCGCAGCGTTTGGGAAGCGTTCTTCGACCGCTACTGTCAATTGCAGGACGACGTCAAAGTGATCCTACCAGAGCTGCAAACCGAACTCGAACGTTGGAGGAGCCGCATCCTGGCTAGCAACCTGGAGCTACTCGATGAAGATGATCGGATTGAACTCACGCAACAGAAGCTGCTCCTCGAGCGATTACAACGAGAACGGGAAGAAATCGAAAAGGAAGTTGCCTCCGGAGATGATTCGCAAACCAAGTTGCGAACAACCATTTCAGAAACGCTGGAATTCACGATTACGCCGGAACTTCCCACCGACGACTCGAATTTGAATCTAACACTGAGCGCCGACTCGCCCAATCTCCGAGCCTGGAACGAAATGCGGATCGCACTGGGACGCAAACTGAGGGAGACCGTCGCAAACATGGCAATTCTGCAGACGCAGGTTCGGCTGCACTTGATCGATTTAGAACCTGTGCGAGTTGAGGAACGATCGGCCGTCCTGTTTGCGCAGCAGAATCGTCTGGACCAGATGAATCGGCAAGCTCAGGTCATGGACGCTTTCCGCAAGATCGAAGTTGCGGCGGACTTGCTGGAAAGCGAACTTGGGGTTACAGGCCAGATCGGCTTGGGAACCGATCCCAACAAAAACAATGCTTTCCGATTCGATTCCTCTGCGAATACCTATCGAGTCGGCGTTCAGTTCGATGGCCCACTGAATCGTCTCAATGAACGGAACATCTATCGAGCAACGCAAGTTGCCTATCAACAGGCTGTCCGATCGTACTCGGCTGGACGAGACGCAATCGCCAATGAAGTGCGACTGATCCTTCGACAGCTTCGTTTGCGAAAACTCAACTTTGAGATTGCTCGCCAACAACTCGTTGCAGCCACTCGCCAAGTGGATGAAGCCCAAATCAACCTCCGAACCGCATCGCAGTCGAGCACCAATCTGACGCGGGATTTGCTGCAAGCTTTGCAAGGCCAACTCAGTGCCAGAAACAACCTGATCGCCAACTGGATCGATTACAACATTTCCAAAACTCAGCTCTTCGTGGCTCTTGAGTTGCTTTATCTCGATGAGAATGGCGTTTGGTACAACGACGACATACCTATGGATCAACTCGAATCGATGATCCTGTCGGATGATTACTATCCCGACTTGCGGTTCGGTATCGCTGGTCTATTTCCAAGCGTCGAGGGAACACAAACGAATCGTGCATCTCCAGAGGAAGTCCTTCCGGCAGCAGAACCGGAACCATCAAGCATACTGCCGGCCACTCCGTTTGAACCGTGATGTAACTGCTGACTAGTCTTTAAGACAACTCCTTGCGTTCAGTCAGTCGCAGATTCCATCTACTGAAGGTGATGGTGATTGCCTTGGCGAAGACCGGGGATGGCAACTCTCCGTCGGAATTTGGGAAAAGAAGTTCCGAATACTCCTGGAATCCTCGAACGTCAACCTGCCAGGGATCGTGAACAGAATTGGCAACGAGCAAAGGAACCCCGTTGCAAATCCGCAACACCGGTGAATACATCCGTTTCACATTGACATCGACCGGGTCGGATCGCGGAAACGCGGTTTGCACTGCGGCGATTGCCGAGGCTCTGACTTTTCGATCGAATCACTCTGAAAGAAGAAAATGAAAAAATCTCGGGGGAATTTTGGTAACAACCGGCTTTGAAAAGCGATCTCACATTAGACGCCCATTCGTTCAGAATCAGAGTCGAGTGGAATAGAACTTGCATGAACCTGATTTCGGCGACGAGTGTCACTTAAGCAAAGCGTATCCTGAAAGGAAAATTTCGAAGGTGACGACCATGATTTCCAACGAATTCAACGCAAATAGCTCTGAAAACAGCTCGCTGGTTGGAACGTGGTATCACCTTGCAACCAAAGTTTCTGCCCGGTCGACCGAAGAACTGGAAAACTGGTTCGAAGACCGCTGTACGGACCTGGAACGCCGATTCCCTCAGTTCGTGACACCGAACTCGACCAAGGTTCGAAGGCGTTCCAACTGCGGTTCGCAAGGGTAGTTGAACTGTCGCCCTGGGTTCATCAGATTCGGGCGAAAAGGTAGTCAGCAGCGCTAGCGAGAGATGATTCCAATCCGTGGGTTCTCAACTGCATCGCGACTCTGCCCCATAGCTACGGTATCACGGTCTTTTGAGGCTCGTTTCCATAAAAGAGGGTCGGCAATCATCTTGCCTGCGGGTAGCTGCACCAGCAAATGGCTGTCAGCGTGGCAGCGAATCTGCAAGAAGCGGTCGCAGACTTTTGCCAGTTGGGGTATCCAAGGTGGCTAGCTGATCGGGAGCACCCGAACCAATTATTTTTCCACCATGAACTCCTCCGCCAGGTCCAAGTTCAATCAACCAATCACAGCTTCTTAAGACATCGAGGTTGTGCTCGATGATGATGACTGAATTTTGAGCACTCACCAATCGGAGTAGTATTCCAATAACGCGACGAATGTCATCAAAATGAAGACCGGATGTCGGTTCGTCGAGAATATACAGCGTATGCGTCGATGAATTTGTCCCCAACTCGTTCGCCAACTTTAATCGTTGGCACTCGCCACCGCTTAGCGTTGTAGCAGACTGACCGAGGACAAGGTAACCGAGGCCAACTTCTTCCAACACGGCAAGCTTGCGGTGGATTCGGTCGAAGTTCTCAAAAAAAACCTTCGCTTCGGAGACCGTCATTTCGAGAACTTCTGCGATATTCCTGTTCTTGTACTGAACCTTGAGAGTCGCTGCATTGAATCGACGTCCTGAACAGACCCCACATGGTGCAAAGGGGTTTTCCAAGTATCGATTGCGATGTTTCACAAACCCCTGTCCGTCACACTCCGAACAGCGGCCTGGACCGGCGTTGAAGGAAAAATGATTCTGGCGAAAACCGCGTTGTTTGGCGGCACGTGTTTCGGCGAATACCAATTGAATTTCATTCATCAGGTCGCAGTACGTCGCGGGAACGCTTTTGGGGGTTCGTCCGATCGGAGCGGCATCGACGACAACGAGACGTTGAATGGTCTCCCAACCTACTAAGCCTGAATAAGGCAAGCCGCTTTCCATCGCGAGACCAAGCTTATGCTGGAGCGCGGGAACGAGTGTGTCCAAAACAAGCGTGCTTTTGCCGCTTCCACTGACGCCTGCAATTCCGACGAGCAGCCTCAGTGGTATCGGGACAACGACCTGTTGAAGATTGTTTCCCGACGCACCGGACAGAGTTAACCAATCGTTCCTGCTCGGTAAGCGTAGCTCGCTGTGATCGCTCACATGCAGTTCATTTCGCAAGTACCGAGCCGTAAGCGAATTCGCGTTCGACATAACGTCCTTCGGATGACCCTGCGCTACGATCGTCCCTCCGCGCGGCCCAGCTCCCGGGCCAAGATCAATCAACCAGTCGGCAGCTTCCATTGTCCTTCGGTCATGTTCGACGACGACGAGTGTATTTCCAGCGTCGCGCAGCTTCCTGAGAATCGCCAGAAGATTCTCATGATCTGCTGCATGAAGGCCCATAGACGGCTCATCTAGTACATAGCACACATTGATCATGCCACTTCCCAGGGAGGCCGACAATCGCACGCGTTGCATTTCTCCGCCGCTGAGGCTCTGCGCGCTCCGACCCAAAGTTAAATATCCAACCCCCGAAGCTACAAGAAACTGCAATCGTGGAATAAGTTCATCCAGAATTGGTCTTGCTGCTGGGTGAGTGAGTTGCTCGGACCAGGACCGACATTGCTCGAGCAGCTTCTCGATCGGTTGCGATACTAAGTCATCAACTGCAATACCATCGATTTGAACCCAACCAGCTTCTTGACGCAGTCTGCGGCCCTGGCAATCAGGGCAGATAATCTTTTGAACGGCTCGCGATTTCTGAGCTCGTCGATTCGCCCTGGGTTGTTGAGCTTGGTTGCCTCGAGCATTGCCCGATGGCCGATGGTCATCGAGTTCCGACGGTGATGGCTCTGAGGGAACCAAACCGAGACCGCGGCAACGGGGACAGGCTCCGTGGGGACTGTTGAAATTAAAAAGTCGCGGTTCGCTTTCCAAAGGCTGGTAATTGCAAGATGCGCAGCGGCCTCGGATCGAGTAAAATTTCTCGATGGTCACTCCCTGATTCAAATGGTCTCGATCTTCGCACAGTACGACAACTTCTCCGCCGCTGATCTCCAATGCAAGGGCCAGGGCCTCCGCAGGGCGCGTGTCGGTAGGTTCTCGCACGATCCAGCGATCCACAACCACTTCCAAGTCATGCTCGATCGTCCGATCACAATCGAGAGAGTCGTCGACTTCGAACAAATGACGATCCAATCTGCCGCGCAACAGGCCAAGCGCACGAACGCGTTCCATGATGCTTCTCGCATCGATGCGTTCCCGACGGGCAATCGGGGCGAGCAGAATCACTCGCGATTCGAGGGGCAGTTCGACCAAATGCTTCAAAATTTCTGTCTGAGAATGCGTCGACATGATTCGTTGGCAGCGTGGGCATATCGGTGTACCTGACTTCGCCAACAATAAGCGAACACAATCGTAGGTGTTCGAAAGGGTCCCAACTGTTTGCTGCGGTGTTGAAGGTCGAAGGCGTTGATCCAGGCATAGCATCGGTTGAATGCCTTGAATTCGATCAAATCTCAGGCGCGGCAGGTGATCCAGCCAGGAACGCGACTCTTCCGACAGAGTCTCCAAATACATCCTCAAACCAATCCCGTAGAGCGTGTCGAAGGCAAGCGAACTCTTACCGCTTCCGCTCACCCCTGTAATCACCGTCATGCGGTTGCGAGGGATGCGCAGCTGGATATCTCGGAGGTTGTTCGTTCGGATACCATCAATCTCAATCCATCCCGACGACTTTTCCTCGCGCTGTGACATGATTTTATGCGCTCGTGGACAGGCCAGCGAGTCTTCGGTCATGATGAATCGGTTGCAAGTGCGCGAGGGCAGAGTGAATCGAGTTTGCGATTTCTTGCAGCTTGCCATGGAGCCCGAAGCTCGCCTGGACTGCCTGCGACGACATCCACATGACTCAGAATACCTCAACCTTGAAGGTGAGATTCTGGATGTCGGTCATGCCGTTATCTCGGAGGGCAGTAATGATCGATCGCTTGCGAAGGTGAAATTCCTGCAATACAACGTGATTGCGGATCAAAACGAGCAAACTACCTCTTCGAAGATGACCCAGCCGTGAATCGGCGGCGAGTTTTTCGCCAACAATCTTTCTCCAAATTTCCTCTCTCAGATGATGGGCTTGCTCATGAGCAACACCGTACTTGGCGAGGACTTGCTTGATCGGCTGACTAATCATGCGGGGCTTGTAACGGTCCGGCTGCGGTTTTGGGATCAAACTCAAATAGTATTCTTCATCGTCCATGGTTGGTCGCCTTTAACGTATGGAGTTGCCCGTTTCGATTGTCTTCAAGAGATGATCCACCAGCCGAGTGAATAAGAAAGGAATCAAGATCGATTCGACGCTGATCGCGCTGCGGGAGTAACATTGATCGCGCGACTCCAATTCTGACGAAGTGCGTTTCGTGGGACGGTCGCCTTGAATATCTTCAATTTTGGAGCCGACGACATGCCAAGAGACCGTTGCCTTCGAATTACTCAGCTAAAGTGCGTACAGATTTCGGGAACCGCTTCTCGAATCGCTCAGCAGACTGGAGCAAGGTCAGGAACTGGTCTACCAACTTCTCGTCATCGACGCCGCGAATCACGTAGACATCTTTATTCATTCGTTCCACTCGTGTCGGGACGGTCGGAGCAGTCCTCTCTGCATTCGGATCGTTCGGCTCGGATTCCTGTGACACAGACGTTTCCTCCAAGGTTACGGATCTCGTCCTGCGATTTTTAGGGCGAAGTGAACGCAAGTAGGCTTGTTCGAATTCCTCCGCATCTTGGATCGAATCCCAGGTAGTCACCCACAGAAGCACCAATTGTCCTTCGTTTGTTTCACAAACTTCATAGCGGTCGCCATTCCAACCTTCGGCTGCTTGACTCGATTTCGGTACGCCTCGGAGGAGGATGTCGATTTGCAATTCGCCCAAGCAGTTTCCGCCTAAGTGATTCCAGTCTGTTGGAAGCGAGTCCGCAAGTATTTGAATTTTGAATTCTTGAGGATACTCGGGATTTTCCAGGTACTTTTCGGGATGCAAAATTTGCTCGGTGCTCACCGGAGGTGATGAATAAGCTCGATGAACTTGGCGGAACCCATCAGCTCGGGTTAGGTGCAGGTTGAAGACCATGCCTTGAAGATAGGGAAAGACCAGCGTCTCGCGAAATATTCGCGGTGCGGTGCGAAAGGTCTTGCCTCCCGCGACGGGCATGAAGGTCTTCATCAACGACATCATCATCTTTGCGGTTTCCGGATCCATCTCGGTCATTGCGCGCATGTCCCCTTCCTGACGGCCCATTTCGCCGAACATAACCAAGGTTGCATCACCTTCGACGAGCGCTGAGAACGCGAGCATCATGTCGTCATCCTTCTCCACCAGTTCCTGCAAATCCTTGAGGCCGTAGAGCTGATCCTGCAACGCATGCGTCAGCTCATGAGCCAGTGTGATTTTTTGCTCTTCCTTGTCGAATCGGGAACGCGCACCTAGAAGCTTGGAAAAAAAGCCCGGTTCAGGACCATCATCTTCGCGAACCAATACCATTCTCTCGGTCTTGGGATCGTAAAATCCCCCAACTTCTTCCGTGAGCAGTTTGGTGTACGTTTCTTTGACATTCAAATCTGGCGGAATCAATCCAAAGATTTTGTAGCAAGCCTCCATCAGTCGGAGTTCTTCTTCCGTATATTCCTGCTCCATTTCGCGGAGCATCTCGACACCCAATTCGCTGCGGGTCATCAACGTCGGCTGGACCACATGCACAAAGTCATCGCCGCGAATCTCCGAGACGATGGAGAGATAAGCTGTGGTGTAGCTTTCGACCGCCTTCAAGAAATCACCCGCATCGGCAAGTCGATCCCCGTCACGAATGATCCGTTCAGCGGCTGGAATGGCAAGTCGATCAGGTGGCTGGGCAAAACATGTTGTCGATAGGAGAAGCAATAAAGGCCAGCATCCTGAAAGGAATCGGGCAATTCGATACATCATAAGTGGCTTTCCAAGCATTTTTGGCTTTTCAAGAAATCAAGACATCGTCTACGATTTTAGCACAGTCCGGTTGTCGCATGGAGATGTTTCTATGATTGGGTGATCCTGCAGGCAAATGGGAGTTGTAACTGCAATCCGCGCAAGCATTCCCTCGTTTTGATTGCGTGTGCGAAACTGAGCCTGATCCGTGCGTGGCAGCCGTTTGATAAGCCCTGCGCATGGGATTGGTAGGTATGGGATTGGTAGCATCAAGATTGCCCTTGCAGAAGGGGGCCGGACCCTCTTTAAGCAAAGGGGCCTCCCTTTCGCAAACGGAGCTTCGAGAGTTGGTGATGTCGATGTCATTGATGCAGCAAAGTCTCATTCAGGTATCCGTATAAGCTCCACAGCGCCTAAGTTTGCCCGTATTCAACGATCAAGTTTCGCTGGTCTCATTTGGAGAGTTAACTTCCGTGAGTGAAATAGTAGTTCCGCCGGATCGTTTCTATCTTGGAAAGAAATACGACTTGGAGAATCGCGCGCTCTTAGAGGACAGGGTCTTCTATGATTCGAAGCACCTCACTACTCACGCGATGTGCGTCGGTATGACCGGAAGTGGAAAGACTGGTTTATGTTTGGCATTGCTCGAAGAAGCTGCTCTGAATCATATCCCGGCAATCTGTATTGATCCGAAGGGTGATCTTGGCAACTTGCTTCTCACCTTCCCTGAACTGCGACCTGAGGACTTCGCTCCCTGGCTCGATCCAGATCGGCTTCGTACGGACAACGCATCCAGCAGCGGTGGTGCGTCTTCGGAAACTGTCCTACCGCCCGAGGTCAAGGTGGCTGAAATGTGGCGCAAGGGATTAGCTGACTGGGAACAAGGAGGTTCACGAATACAGCAGTTTCGCGACAGCGTCGACATCAACATCTTTACCCCTGGAAGTCAGATTGGATTGCCGCTTACCGTACTCAAGAGCTTCGATGCTCCGGAAGCAGCCATTCAGGATGACCCCGATTTGCTTCGTGAAAAAATATCCAGTTCTGTATCTGGTCTGCTTTCTCTACTGGGACTCAATCTGGACCCTCTCAGCAGTCGGGAACATATTCTCCTTTCGAACATCCTCGATGCTGCCTGGCGCAAAGGTCAGAACCTCAACTTTACCGAACTGATTCGTCAGATTCAAAATCCGCCGATCCAGCGGGTGGGAGTGATCGAGCTCGAAACCTTTTTTCCGGCTGACAAGCGTGTTCAACTGGCGATGCAATTGAACAATTTGCTTGCCTCACCTTCCTTTGCAGGATGGATGGAAGGAGAGCCGCTCGACATCCAGCGACTTCTTTGGACGCCCGAGGGAAAGCCACGACTGAGTATCATTTCCATCGCCCATCTCAACGATACCGAACGGATGTTCTTCGTCACCATGTTCTTGAATGATCTGGTTGGATGGATGCGAGCGCAATCGGGAACGAGTAAGCTGCGGTCGATATTCTACATGGACGAGGTCTTCGGTTATTTCCCACCTATCTCCAATCCACCATCCAAGGCGCCCATGCTGACCTTACTCAAGCAGGCGCGAGCCTTCGGACTGGGGGTCGTTCTCGCCACTCAGAACCCAGTCGATTTGGACTATAAAGGTCTCGCCAACATGGGAACATGGATGCTGGGAAGGTTGCAGACACAGCGAGACAAGGACCGGGTGCTAGAGGGGCTGGAAGGAGCTAGCCTGCAGGCCGGAAGCAAATTTAATCGATCGGCGATGGATCAGATGTTGTCTGCTTTGGGCAATCGAATCTTTTTGCTTAACAATGTCCATCAGAATGACCAGACGATCTTTCAGACGCGGTGGGCACTTTCGTATTTGCGCGGCCCGCTGTCACGGGATCAAATTCAACGGCTGATGCGAAATCGACGAACAAGCACGCCAACCATTCCGTTGGATGGATCGAGAGATCGTTCGGCTTCCCACTCGACGGGCACCGCAAATATCCAAGCTCCGAACGTTCCAGTTTCTCACAGCCGATCCAACCAGTCTTCCCCCACGCGACCAATTATCAACGCTGATGTCGTGGAACGATTTTTGGTCCCACAACGCATGGTTTCTGGACAGAGCAAGGGTGTCTATCGCCCCGCTGTGTTCGCAGTGACAAGTCTGCATTATGTTCACCTGAAATCGTCGACGGACCTGTGGAAGGATGTTGCATTTGTCGTTCCATGCGAATGGGAAGTTCCACAGCCTCTGTGGGAGTCCTCGAAGCAATTTGATCCGAACAATCTGACTCTGAACTCGAATCCCGATCCTGGCTTTGGATTCTCAGAAATGCCCATCGAGTTTGCTTCGTCGCGCAGTTACGCGGGATGGAGTAAGGAACTGCAAGACTACACCTACCGACATGAATCGCTATCGATCTATTGGGCACCGACGCTCAAGCGGTTCGCAAAGGCAGGCCTTTCTGAGATCGATGCGAGAATCGACTTGAAGCAGGTCGCTGACGACCTGTTGAACTCGGAACTTCAAAAAATTCGTCTGAAATATGCGTCGCGGCTTTCATCGCTGGATTCCAAAATCGCGACGGCTCAACAACGACTCGAACGTGTTGAGGGGCAGGCCAAGCAGTCCTGGACGAAGACCATTGGAGACGTTGCCATTTCGATTTTCGGAGCTCTAGCGGACAAGAAGAAAATCACGAAGACCAGCATTGGCAAGGCAACCTCAGCGGCTCGCTCTGCCAGCAAAGCGAAACAGCAGCAAAGTGAAGTCGCCCGAGCTCAAGAACAATTGAGCGAGTTCCTCGAAGAACGAAGTCGCCTTCAGCAACAGCGCGACGATGAGGAACAAACGATTCGAGACTCCTTGAATGTCCAATCCTTCCCCTTAGAGGAATCCGTCGTGGCGCCGCGAAAAGGTGACTTACGGATCAAGCTACTGGGCCTCGTTTGGATACCGTGGCAGGTCGATGCAAATGGCATGGCAACGCCGTTGATCGATCAACTCAAGTAGCCAGACCGTGAAATCAAGCGGAGCACATTGACCAAGAGCTTGTTCAAGGCATCATGCCTAAATGTGTCTCACGAGGCTTTACTTTTTCGGTTCGCCGTACGCTCGCACGAATGACTCACGGTTCTCGGCAATGGAAACCGATTCCGCTTGAATGGTTTCTAGTTCCATGACGAGTTGATCCATGTTCTGCTTCAGGTCGCGAATCTGGCTCTCGGATTCGGCCATTTTCATGTCGTTTTCAGCAAGTGCCTGCTGGAGCTTAGCGATTTCATTTCGAATCATCTCGCCCAGAGACTTTAGAGCGGTTTGTGAATCGGAAGTTTTGACGAGCTGAGTTTGCAATTCTCCGATTTGCTGTTCAATCTCGCTCGTCCGCACTTTCAACTCGTTGTCGCGGGTAAGCAATTTCTCCCGATAGTCCACGAACCTCTGAAGGTCGCTTTGTGCGATGGACACCGCGTCTTGCCTCGCCTTCAAGGTCGCCACGGCATGGAGTTGTTGTAATAACTTCTGAGATTGTTGTTCGGCGAGCGATTGAAGTTCATTGTTTAATGTGGCTCGCGCCTCATCGCTGTCGGCTGTCTCCATAGCAGCACGCTTCGCCTCGAGCTGAGCCTGCAGCTCAGCGTAGTGCGTAGCTACATTCAAGAGTTCGTTCTCCGCTCGCCGAAGTTCAGCTTCGGCACTTGCCAACGTTGCTTCGAGGGTGGGAGGATTGGCGCGCAGAGCAAACGGTTGATCCAAAGCATCCCGGTTCCATCCCGTGACGTTTCCAGACCAGTCGCCAGCGAAAATTTGTTTGCTATCGACCGAAATTGCGGCTTCAAGCCCTGAATCGGCAATCGGAGCCTCGCCGACGAGATTCAGCCCGGCATCCCAAATCTTGACTTTATTATCCATTCCCGTCGAAACGAACGTGCCATCGTTGGAAACCTCGATGGACGCCACTCCGCCTCCATGGGCATCCACTGATTTGATCAGACGTCCTTCCTGTAATTCCCACATTTTGATCGTTCCGTCCAGCGATGCAGTGACTAGCGCATTGGAGTCGGGAGTCCAAGTCAGCGAACGAATCTCGCCTTTGTGGCCAATCAAGTCAAGATACAAACGGCCAGTATCTGCTTCCCAAAGGACGAGACCATTGCTGCGATCAGCGGAAGCTAACAACGTTCCATCGGGGCTGAAGCGAACAGCATAGATCCAATCGGTGTGTTTCTTCTGTTCGTAGAGTAAATTACCGGTGGCTGTATCGTAAACGCGAACCATTTTCTGCGGTCCCGCAAGGGCCACTTTGCGGCGATCCTCGCTTATATCAGCAGAAAACACGATATCGAGTTCATCGCCAATCTTGGTAATGCGTTCACCACTTTTCAGATCGTAAAGCACCGCGCAGCCGCTGTGGGAATGCCGCCCACCACCCACCAAGACCAGTTGTCCGTCCTGCGAGAATCGAATCGATTGTGGTTCCCCTTCTGGAAAGGGTAGAATTCCCAGCAACGTTCGATGGATCGTGTGATAAAGAGAAACTTGCTTTTGCCCGCCGATAGCTACGACAGGAGCCCAAGGACTGGCGGAAAGCGCAGCAATCGCCGCACTTCGTTCGCTGTAGACGGGTGGTTGTTTGCGTCCAAACTCGGGCATGGGCGGTTCTCCCTCGGGTCTTCCGAGTTTGACAACGCCAGCCAATGCCACGTTCGCTTTTGCCTTTTTGGGGGCTGAACCCGAATTCTCCAAGATGCCCTGGTCGATCCACTGACGAATCAGCTCTAACTGATCTTGGGGAATCTTGTCCGAATCTGGAGGCATGAACGGCTGCGCCGTGTGGTTGATAATACCCCACAGGCGCGATCCATCGAGATTGCCGCCATCGATGACTCTTCCACCACCGCCACCTTCCAGCGTTGCACCATAGGTATCGAGGGCTAGGCCGCCACTCTTGTCCCCAGAATAATGGCAAGCCATACAATGCTCACGAAAGATCGGTTTGACGTGATCCTCGTAAGTGATCTTGACCTCTGGTTCGTCGCAGTGGCCGAGAGCAATCCAGAACCCAAACACGAGAAGGCTCATATTCAGGAATAACCCTTTGCTCACCGCTGATAGGTGAGAGATGCTCATCATTGTATTGCCATTTTCGAAGATGTTGCGAAGTTGAAGTAAGCGGCTGGTAGACCTTTACCAGACCGAAACATAAGTGAGGGACGAGAAGTTGAATTCTCTCTCGCAAGCGGGTCATGATCGTGAATCATCATCTTCTGCGGGCCTCAGTGGTTGAAGATGAACTCGCGGCTATTGAGTACACCCCAAAAGATGTCCTCCAGCCCCTGCTGAATATTTCCGCTCGACTCCCCAGCAATTTTCAAGAGCTTTTCTCGTTCGGCTTGCGTTGGGATTCGAGATAAGCATCGGACGTAGATTTGTTCGATGACTTCGTCCGGTGAGCGCCCTTGTTCCAGCAAGGTTGCAACCAGCCGCCCTTGAGAAATTTTACCATGCACCGAATCGCCATTCAGAAGATGTAAAGCTTGGGATAGCGACGGATCAGTAGACGCTTCGTTGGCACACACTGTATTGCGCGGTGATCGACCAAAGCTTGTTAGAAAATAATTGCTTGTCGTACCATCCGCAATCTGGACCGCTTTGGCTCCAAGCGGCAGACCACGAAATTTGTCCTTGGTCGTCGTTGCTTGTGAAATGCAATCAAGCAGATTCTCTGCCGGAATTCGTCGCACGATGAAGTGCGAATAATTCTTTTCGTCGGATTGATTGTTCGCGTTACTCATCGCCGATCGTTGATACGCTTGCGAGTTGCAGATGTCTCGAACAAGCTTTTTGAAATCGAATTGGTAATCGATCAAGCGTTTTGCAAGCTCATCAAGCAATTCTGGATTGCTTGCCGGATTGCTGATTCTGAAATCATCGACTGGGTCGACGATGCCGCGTCCCATGTAGTAAGCCCAAATCCGGTTTGCGATGCTCTTGGAGAAGAATGGGTTTTCCGCACTCGTGATCCACTGAGCGAGGGCTTCACGACGCTCGCGATTCTTGATATCTGGGGTGGGGGCACCGAGGAACTTGGGAACTGCATTGGCCCCGGTAACTGGATGACGGACCTCGCCACCCCGCCGATCAAACACGATCGTCTCTCGATAATCTTCTCCTGTCTTGCGACCGATCTGGGAAAAGAAGGCCGCAAATCCGTAGTAATCGTCCATGGTCCAACGATCAAACGGATGGTTGTGGCACTGGGCGCACTGAGTCCGAATGCCCATAAACACCTGGGCGACATTCTCGGCTGTCTTGAGCGTATCTGTCTCGATCTGATAGAAATTCGTCTCGGGACTAGTGAACACGCCGCCCGTCGATGCAATGATCTGTCGGACGATCTCGTCGATCGGCACATTCGAGGCGATCTGATTCGTAAGCCAACTGTTGTAGAGAAATGCCGCCTTGTAACTGACTTGGTTCGAGCTCTTGATCATGAGCAATTCGGCCCACTTCATCGCCCATATTTCGCTAAATTCCTTTCTTTCCAGAAGCGCGTCGATCTTCTTCGCCCGCTTATCCGGAGAGGAATCGCTGACAAAAGCGCGGTATTCTTCCTCGGTTGGCAAGAGGCCGGTGATGTCGATCGTTACTCGCCGTAAAAACTCTTCGTCGGTGCATGGGCTACTTGGGATGAGTCGCAGCTTCTCGAGTTTCTGGTTGACGAAGGTATCGATGTAGTTACCGATCGATTCCGGAGCTTGGTACTCGAGGTTGGCAGGCAAAGCCAGCACTTGCAATCCGACAGTGTGGGTGTCGAAGCGTGCCATCACAAAAGCCTCGCCGCGAACACCACCCGTGACCAAGCCGTTCTTGTCGACGGCAGCAGTCCGTTCGTTGTTGGTCGAGAATCCTGCCAAATCTTGTACATCGCGAGTGGTACCGTCTGCATAGGTTGCAACAACCACCGTTCGCTGGGTGCCACCTTCTCCCTCGATGACCGCTTGAGGAGGGTAGATATCAACGCGCACCACAGCGGGCGGAGTCACGGGATCACGTGGAGCACCAGCTCGCAACCAGTTCAGCATCGTTTGGTAATGCACACTGCCAGGTTCGACCTTCTTTCCGCCGGAATGAGGTACTGAACCTGTCGCTTTGAGCAGGATCAAACTCTCCTCAGGAACGGCGAGATTGATTCGGCGTATTCCAATCTCTCGCGTGATCCGCTGGAAGTCGCCGGCTGGGTCAAAACCAAAAAGGGAAAGACGAAAACCGTCTTTGCCGCGCGCGGCACCGTGACAGGAGCCTGTGTTGCACGAAGACCTAGTCAAAATGGGCATGATGTCGAGTTGGAAACTGACGGGTTTTGTCTCGGAAGCTTGGTTGACCTGAATCGGGACCTCTCGGGTCATGCCTTGCCATTCCGCTACGAGCACCGTTTCGCCGTCAGCATGCGGAATGAGCCTCTCGCCTTCCAGTCGAGCCTTCGATTCATCCGTGACGCGCCATGCAATTTGGTCGGTAATATCGAGTGTGACTCCATCGGACCTGCTGGCCACAGCTATGACATGTTGATAGTCCGATGCACCATCCAATCGAATAGTGGGTGGGTACACTGCGAAAGATGTCCAAGCCTCCTCCGCGTTCGCCACACTACCTACGAGCACCAACCAACAAAGTATGAAGGTCCGCATCATGCAAGACAATTGAATCCGTCTCATTTCTAGGTTTCCTCAGTCATTCTTCCCGGTTCTGGCCGCCTCTCGCATTTTTTTCAACTGCTCCAGCCTCGTCAGAGGACGTTCTGCCGGGGGTTGTTCGGGTGGTGCCTGAACTGGAGCAGCGGCAACCTCAACTGTAGGAGCGGGAAGTGGAACATCGATCTGCACTTCTCCAGTACCGTTGGTCTGTAAAATTTCACCCAACTCGCTGCGAACAATCGCGCGACAAACAAGCGTCTTGAAATTCCCCTGTCGCGTTTCCGTTGGAACTTCCAATCGAAAGGTTAGCGTCTCTGTCCCTTCGCTCCATTTTACTTGCGGAGTTGCAAGGTTCGTGCCCGGCGGAATCCCGTGAAGTTCGAAGACGATATCACCCTCGACGGCGCGTTTGGATTTGGCCCCAACAAATATGTCAACCGGTTGGCCCTGCTCGGTAACGGCCTTATTAAACTGAAATTCAAAAAGCGAATCTTGGACATCCAGATGAATGAACTCTGACGCAATCTGGATTCTGCCTCTTCCTAGATCAGTGGAAGCCAATACCGTAATCGGCCAAACGCCGATAGCTGCTCCACCATTGGCAGTAACAGGGATGAGTGCTTCTGTGGCATTCTCTGGAATGGTGACCGAGGCTGAAGCAGCGACACCGGGGGGGGCGTACAGCAGCCGAAGGTCGATGGGCTTCGTGAAACCTTCCTTGCGATCTGCTCGAACCTTTAAGGTCAGCGAGCCATCACGAACGATCGGCACCTTGGGCTGTTCGACGATGATATCGAAAGGGACCGCTTCCGCGACGGACAAGGCCATGCGATCCGAATCGTGACCCCAGACATCGACGTTGTTCTGACCACGGAGAATCATGTTGCGCTGCTCAAAGTGCCCAATCAGCGTTCGATCTTGTGAAATGGGAAGTTGAGCTTGCAAGTCCACCAGATTGGCACCGATGGGTGCATCGGCATCCGCGCGAATCATGATCGGTACCGTCGCAGCATCAGCGGCAACCGCAAGTTCAGGAAAA
Organism: Pirellula sp.; assembly: GCA_037440405.1. Lineage (GTDB taxonomy): Bacteria > Planctomycetota > Planctomycetia > Pirellulales > Pirellulaceae > JANMGV01. Next base: position 26,335 of record JBBIUE010000018.1, read on the forward strand.
TGCGTGCCGGAAGGTAGATCGGGAATGGACAGCGTTCCCGCTCCACCGACATTGCGGCGTACCAAATTGGCCATGACCGCCATGCGAGCACCTTGCGGTACAACCACAGTTTGAGCAACCCAACGTTCTAGTTCATTTACGCTGGTTGCAATCTCGACGACCGGTGTCGAAACTTCAATGCGATAAACAAAGGTCGGGCCGCCACGACCAAGATGATCGCGCATGCTGACCGCATAGACTCCGTCCTCTGGAATCTTGACGCTGAGGAAGGCATCGGGACCGCCACTATCATCGTTCTGACCGATCTGAGCGCCTCCGATTTTGCGAACCACGATCACTGCATCGACCGGAGAACGGCAGTTCTTTCTCGCGATGCACCTCACTTCGATCTGCTGATCCTTGGTCGCTCGAAAAGCAAACCAATCGACATCGTCTTCTTTTTCGAGAATCCCGTTAAAAGCGACTGGCAATTGCTCGGCTATCGGTAGCCCTTCGGTCGCTTCATCGTTACTCTCGCTTTCAAAGAAATTCGGCATGGCAGAGACGCGAAGTACATTGGGCGACGGGGCCAACTTTCCTTCCGCCCGACTCCAGTTTTTGAAGTAGCTGGAAACAGAACTACCGACGGTATCCGGCAATTGCACTTGCTCTTCCCATCGTTGACCGAGATCGTCGATACAGGTAACCGTCAATTGTTCTCCGGCTTGGCCACCTAACGGAAACGTCGCAACCGGTCGAGGAAAGTCACCAACATGGAGACGATACTGCGCGCGATCGTTACCGCCAAAGCTGCTGTCGCGGACCTCGATTAGGTACCGCCCATCCTCGGGAGCGATCACCGAACAGATACAATCCTGTTGAACGAACGCATGATCGTCGCTGCGGGCAATCTCAAACCGCTCTTCGTTCAGAATGGCAACGAATGGATCAAAAAAATCGTACATGTGAGACAGACGTAAGCCTTCAAGCTCGACGTTCAACCGCTCTCCCTTTTTTAAGTTCACTGCAAAGTAGTCGACGTCTTCCGTACGAATCACGCCGTGGATCGTGCAGTTATTTTGAATGAGTTGCGGAGCGCTAAAATCACTGTTGGGCTCGACCTCATCGACGATCGGTAAATGCCCGACACCAAGCAATCGCAGGTTACTCAATCCCGACGCCGTACAAACCCGAAAGGCTTGAAGCTCGCAAGGATAATCCTCGCTTGCAAGGAGCGTTGCTTTGAAGGAATTATCGTCGAGCACCTCGATCTGAGAAACGTCGATGCCAGACTGGTAAAACAAAATCTCTTTAACGTCTCCAAGCCGAGCACCTCGAAAGGTGACGACGGTTGGGACTCCACGAACAATCCCCGGAGGCTGCACCAACTGAACATCAGGTTGAGCCGCAATGAGGAGCCCAACCGGAAACGCCGTGCAGCAGAGGACTGCCATGAAACTCAGGGAAAATGTGTTTCGAAAGTGCATCATCTTGATTTGCCCTGAAATAATTTGGACCGGACGATTCAAGTCCCTGAAAGCGACGACGACTGATTCGCTTACGCAAGAATCTTATCGAGCACCTTGCCGCCATCAATGATCTCGATGGGGCGATCGCCAGGTGCCATAAGTTCCTTGTCCGCGACGATGCCGAGTAACCGATACATGGTGCAGGCCAAGTCTTCTGGGCTGACCGGATCGAGTTCAGGTTCCGTCGCAGTCGGGTCCGAGGAGCCATAGACCATGCCTCCTCGGATGCCACCACCTCCCATGAGCACACTGAACACTTTCGGCCAGTGGTCGCGACCGCCATCTGGATTGATTTTCGGAGTACGTCCGAATTCGCTGCTGACGATCACCAATGTGCGTTCCAGCAATCCTCGCGACGCAAGGTCCTCAAACAGCGTTGCCAAGGCCTGATCGAGCGGCGGCATCTGATTGCGAAACCCAGCGGTTATCTGAGCGTGCATATCCCAACCGCCGTAAGTGAGAGAAACGAATCGCACTCCCGCTTCCACCAAGCGCCGTGCAAGAAGCAACCGCTGCCCGGCAGCGTTGCGACCGTAACGATCCCGAAGAGCCGCATCCTCGGCCTCGATATTGAACGCTTCGCGCGCCTTCTCTGAACTAATCAAACTGTATGCTCGTTCGTAGAATGTGTCCATTGCCACAACGTTGTCCGACGATTGGCGGCTAATGAAGAATTCATTGACCGCCTCCAAAGCCGATCGTCGGCGTGCGAAACGATCCATGTCAACTCCACTGGGAAGATTGAGGTCTTGCACGCGGAAGCCATTGTTCGCTGGGTCAGCGCCAAGGCTAAACGGACCATACGACGAACTTAGGTAACCGCTTCCGGCAAATTCGTTCGCAATGCCCGGAATGGCGACGTACGGCGGCAAATTATTTCGTGGGCCGTATTCGTGACTGATGACCGAACCGAAGCTCGGATACAGCAACGCGGGCGACGGCTTGTAGCCCGTGAACATGTTATGGGTTCCACGTTCATGAGCCGCCTCGCCGTGCGTGACACTGCGTATCACAGCGAACTGATCAGAGATGGAGGCTAATCGAGGAAGCGATTCCCCGAAGATGTCTCCGGTTTTCGTTTTGGTTACCCCCATCTCTCCGCGATACTCGATCGGACTGTATGGCTTCGGGTCAAAGGATTCCTGATGTGCCATTCCTCCAGGGAGGAAGAGATGAATGACGCTGTCTGCCTTAGGTTCCAAAAAGTCATAATGCTTCTGGTCTGCGACCGCTCTCAATCGAAACCAATCGCCCAAAGTTAAGCCAAGCCCTCCCAACGCTCCAACCGTCAATATATGACGACGCCCAAACTTGTTACCCAAGCATCTCATGAAACGCACACTCCCTCAAACTGGTATAGATCGAACTCGCAACTGGTTGAATTCTTTACGAAGAAGGAGACATTCTTCCGGACAAAGAAATCTGGAGAACAGCTTCGAAGCATCAAGCTGCCTGCAAATCCGAGCAATCCAAAATTCGCAGTCAACTGAATCTCAGCCGTTGAAACATTTGCGGATGGACTTGACGTAGCGACGTCAGGTGGGAATCCAACCAACTGAAGAGTATGATACTCCATGGAGCAAGGTTATTCCACCCTGGTCAAGAATGGTGCCAAAATGCCGCACCGGAGTGGGAGTCTGCACTTCGATGCAAGGAATTGAAACGTCAGTTACCGATAGCTGATGCACAAGCAACTAGATCGCGAAGTTGCATTGGCCAGGGACTTCGATGCTACAACTTCGGCATGGTCGAAGCTTCGGGGGCGACTTCCTTGAGGTTCGGAGTTACTTCGGCATCGGTCATTCGCAACATCCAATGGAGTCCCCCAACCAGAATCGACTGGAAGGTGGGGTTCTGCCAAACATCTTCACGGTGCCCCATCGAAGTGTAGAAGACTCGCCCGTCACCGTGCATTCGAGCCCAAGTGGCCGGAAAGGGTGGACGATCATAGTCTTTGTTGCGCATGCCCATGGTCTCCTGAACCAGGATCACATGCATGTCGGGTGCGAAGTTCTTTAACGAGTACCACTCCTCGTGCATCCGGAATCCTTGTCCAGCGGAATCGAGTCCGGGAAAGCTGGGCGAAACGACTTTCATCATGGCCTCCTGCTGTTCGCCATGACGAATGAACTCGCCACCGATCATCTGAATGTATGGGTCCGGATTCTCTTGATTCTCGGCGGCCGGACCCTTTGAGTGGAACGTGTCCGACGCGCAGTGACTACCGCCAAAACCCTTGCCACTCCTCACAGCCTCAAGCAGATTTTCCTTGCCCTTTTCAGACATCGCGGGGTGCCGATCTGTTCCTTCCTGAGTCAGATCGCCCGTTGTATAAAAAAAGAATGCATCAAACTCGGCATAATCGTGGTCAAAGACGCGTCCATCCTTTGAACAAGTCACATCGAACCCGTGCTTCGCCCCCAATTCAGTCATGATGCGTTCCGCATAAGCCGGCTGATCTCCGTCTCGACGAATGACCGAGTGTTCGAAACCAGCGCTTTTTGTGAAGAACAACAACTTCTTCTTCGGCTCATCAACCGCTCTCAATTGTCCCGACGCCACCATCGCACTGAGAACGGAAGTATTCCAGATCCAATCTCGCCGGTTTGTTCGATTCCAAGTCATCATCGGGCCTCAGTTATGGTAGGAAGGAGGTTGAGTGAGATAGTGTTTCGGTAGCAGCAGTCACCCATTGTCAATCGAACGTTTACACAATGCAACGGGCCATTGAGGAATTGCCCAGAAAACAGACGACAGACCTTGGGACCATTTCACGTATTTGCTTCTATGCCATGACGCTCTGGGCCGCCTTGAGCGTGTAGTCATCGTCATTGTCCGTCAATGCATCCAAATTTTGCTGAATCGTGCGAATCGAAGACCGCAGGAAGAAGTCGGCAACCGCGTTATTGGCTCGATTGCCTGCTGCAAGTTCCGAATCCCATCGACTCAAGACGCACAGCGACGCAAATAACTCCATGACTGCCCAGGCGATTTTCTCGTGTTGTAACTGTCGCTCGATGACTTCTTCTCGGTGACGGAACAAAGTCTTCTGCATGTGGTTTCCGAATCTGCCGATCAAGCTTCCAATTTTGCCAGCCAAAGGTTGTAACTCGGAAGATTTCACTGGAACGGTGGGGGATGTTAGCTGCATGCTGGTCCAATCCAGGGCAAGCTTGTTGACCTTTCCAATCGCCTTCCAAGGCGTTTTCATCGAATCGTAGACATCCTTCAATCGGAGAGCAGGACCTCGCATACCGGCCATGCAGATGAAACTCATCAGAACTTCATTTGCACCCTCACCGATTTGATTGATGCGATGGTCTCGCAACATTCGTTCCAAGGGATTATCGGTGAAATAGGCGGAGCCCCCGTGAATCTGGAAAGCTTCATTCACGATGGACCAAAGCCGCTCGGTGCTCCAAACTTTGAGAATGGCGGTTTCCAACATGTAGTCCTCGAGCCCACGATCGATCAACCCCGCTGTCACAGTGGTCATGGCCTCCATCGCATAGGTCCAGGCCGCCATGCGAGCAATCTTCTGCTGGACCATCTCAAACTCACCCAAAGTGCGATTGAATTGCCGTCGCGACTTGGCGTGTTTGATCGCCATCGAAAGGCAAGTCTTGGCCGCACCAGTGCAACATGCCCCGAAGGTCGTTCGTCCAAAGTCCAGGACCGTCAGTGCAACCTTCAGCCCTTTACCAAGCGGACCAAGAATGTTCTCCTTCGGCACTCGCATGTTATCGAACGCCAATCGAGCGGTCGCGGTTCCGCGAATCCCGACCTTTTCCATGCGACCTTCGAGGACTCGGAAACCGGGCATATCCGGTGTCACCAAGAACGACGTGATCGCTGTTCCGCTCTTTCCTGGCACAGGTGTCCGAGCCATCACCGTCAAGACGTCGGCAATGGCTCCATTCGTGATGTAGCGTTTCTCACCGGTTAAAATGTAAGCTGACCCATCTTCCGTCGGTACCGCTTGCGTTTGGACATTGGCTGCATCGGAACCTGCTTCGGGCTCCGTCAAAGCAAAGGCCCCAAGCTTCTTGCCGGCCACCATGTCGGGCAGCCATTGCCGCTTCTGTTCGTCGGTGCCAAATAGCAACAACGCTCGCATCCCGATCGAGTGGTGCGCATTGACAAAGATCGAAGTCGAACTGCATCGACCTCCAATCACTTCCAACAACTTGCAGTATCCCATCTGCGTGAATGCGCGACCTCCGACTTCTTTCGGTGCGGTCATGCCCAAGATGCCCAACTGAGCTAGTCCATCGATTACCGATCGCGGAATATCAGCAATCCGATCGATCTCGAACGGGTCGAGGGACTGATCACAGAATGTCGTCAACTCTCGCACAGCGGAATCAACTTCGGCTTGTTCCATTGGGGAGAATTTGGGATAAGGAAAAATCCAGTCAGACACCAACTTACCCCAATACATCCCCTTCGCGACCCCCATCTGTTCGCGAAACGAAGATAAGATTTCTTCAGCTTGCTTGATCTGCCGATCGCGTTCTGCCAATTTTTCAGCTTGCGTTGCTGTGCTCATGTTTTCTCCTTCGTTTTCTGTGCCGACGCCATCCAGAACGGCGGCCGCTTTTCAAGGAATGCGGATAACCCTTCGCGAGCTTCACTACTGTATCGTGCTTCCAAGTGAATCTGCACGAGTGCTTCATCGTGATCGCTCGGCGGAAAGGTTTCATTCAATAGTTTTTTAGTGAGTCGAATGGTTTGTGGCCCCCCCTCGAGAATGCTGTCCGCTAGCGAGATCGCCATGTCGAGTACTTGATCGTCCGGCACGATATGTTGTACTAAACCGATCCGAAGCGCCCGTTCCGCTGAAATCGCGTTCCCAACTAAGAACAGCTCACGAAGGTCGCCTTCGCGGATTTTCGTCTTGAGGACGCCGCAGATCAGCGCCGGCAGCAATCCTCGACGAGCTTCCGGAAATCCGATCTTCGAACTTTCTGCAGCAACTGCGAAATCGCAAGCTGCCATCAATCCGGCGCCACCAGCGAACGCTCCTCCGCTCGGAACCGCCGCGATGGTGATCAGCGATGTTTCGCGCATGAGCTTCAAAGCTCGCTTAACCCATGCTGCCGAGTGCTCCACCAAACTCGAATCTGAAGCTTCCTTCAAGTCCAACCCGGCAGAAAACACAGTACCTGCCCCGCGCAAGATCATGACCCGATTCGCCGAGTTCGACTCAATATCGTTAACGGCATGATAGAGTGCTTCGAGCATCTCAATACAGAGAGCATTCCGCCGCTCGGCACGGTTCATCGTTACCAGGCTTAAGCCAGTTTTAAGATTCTCGACTCGAATCGTATCAGACATCGATGACCATCATTCAGGGTTAGTAAGCGGATTTGTTTCGATCAAAAATGGATCGGCGATGAACCACCTCGATAGGTGCGAAGCTTGCGCAAAGGCAGGTTAGCCGCCACAAAAGGCCACGTAAAGCAAATCATTTTATCGTTCATGTCAATAGTGGTAAGCCCTCCTCGAAGAAATCCAGGCGGAACTTCAGAGCGTACGATCGACTAAAAACGTATTCACAAGATAGCAATTCGTGCATGAGTTCCAAGGCTCGTTAAGCTTGCACCGGGCAATGTTGCAAACCCAGACCAACGAGTAGACGATGACGCCCGTCTGCTGAGGCAAGCGGCAGGCGAACATTTAGTGACCGAGTCAACATGAATTTAACCAACGAGGGCTCGAAGCATTTCGAAGCAGACCGATACATAGCTGAGGATCGGTATCGGAGTGAAGGTATTCGCGGGACCAGACATTCGATCCCTTGCTCACGAGTGGCTTGCTACTTGGTAGACTGTTTTCTTCCGCTTGCCGTAATGATCTCTGGTTTTAGACTTTTCGGTTTCAACTCCCGCGATTTCGAGCGGCGAATCATGGTGCTCAACCTTCCTCCGTTTATTCTCTCTGCTTCGGCATTCCTGCTCCTGCTTGTTTCGATGGGAGCTAATGCGGAGGGCCGAGAACTGGAAGAGCAAATCCTTATCTCCGCGCCCGGCGTCCCAAACTACGTCGTGGTTAGGCCCGGACGTCAAACTGTGATTCGTACCGTCGTTGATAATGAATCGAGCCGATTGGTTCACGGTCGCGTTGTCATTTGGTTGACCGATTATTCCAATCTCCAGTACGAGCACCAGTTTCGACTTCAACCGAACCAGCGGACTCCGCTTTTCATACCTGTTTACATTCCTCAACAAGCTCAACCTGGCACGCGTCTCGAAGCCCGAATGCGGGTGATCGTCGAGGAAGACATCGCGGTCGCCAATGAATCCGGAGCCGATGGTCGAGTGTTCGATCAAATCTATTTTAACGTGGTGCGCGACGATACCTCGACACTCATTTTGCTACCTCCGCAGCAGCCTGCGGCATTCGAATGGGAATGGCGGGCTGACACGACTTATTACAGTTACGAGGCCGTGGTTGCGACTCGCTTAACCGCCGGCCTCAGCCGCCGCATGGTCAGCTTGTACCACAACCCGCTGCCTGCCAGCGATGCCGTCTGGGATGGTTACGATAACGTTGTTCTTGCTAGCGATGAGTTCCTCGAAGATGCAGCGACGGTAGCTTGCTTGAAGAACTGGACCATGCGTGGCGGACGACTTTGGATCATGCTGGACCGAGTGGATCCCGTCAAGGTTCGAGGGCTGATCGGGAATGTCTTTCCGTACCAGATCGTCAGTCGACTGCCGATGCATACGATCAACCTCCACACATCGGAGCGAATGCAAATCAACGATCGAGATCTGAATTTTGAGATCGAGCCCGATGTCACTCAAGTGCGAATCTTGCATCAAGGAGGCGAAGTCACGCATCGCGTCGGCGGTTGGCCTGCTGTGATCTGGTGCCAGTTCGGTCAGGGTGAGTTGTTGCTCACGACGATCGACGCGCGATCCATGATTCGCCCAAGAACTGCGGGTCGAATGTCGTTCGGACGCCCCGAGGGAATGGGCGGAAATTTTCGAGATCGAGATGGTCGCAGCGTCATCAACCCTTCATTCGGACCAGAGTATGAGTCCGATTTTGAGCTTCGGCCTTGGGTCGGAACGCTTCCGATTCGATTGCATCAGTCCCGTCGCCCCCCTTCGTATTTGGAGGACGCTCGGAGGCTCGCCGACGCTGAGGTTGGGCTGGTAACCGTTCCCCGCCGCACTGTTGGATTGGGCTTGCTGGTATTCCTGGCAATTCTAGCCGGATGCTGTGCCTGGACAGGATACCGTTGCCATTGGGAACGCTTGACATGGCTTGTTCCTTTACTTGCCGTTTCGAGTTCCTTCCCAGTTATTGGAGCAGCGGTATGGCAACGTAAGTCCGTCCCGCCGCAACTGACTGGCCTCCAAATCATCGATGGCACGATGGGAACTGGTCAAGCCTACGTGTCGGAAACGCTCTCCGTCTATCAGCCGCAAACGGGGCCTTTGACACTACATGGCTCATTGAATGGCGAGCTCATCCCGGGTCGTCGGCTGATGAATGACATCCCTCTCCATCGTTCCCAGCGCGACATCGATCAGTGGTCTTGGTCTTCGGATCAGTGGCCGGTCGGAGTTTGGCACGTTGAATCTGAGGAAGTCAGCAAAGTTCGTCTCCCTAAGGTTACCGGTCGTTTTGGACCATACGGTTTGAACATCGAGCTGAAATCCGAAAACGATAACCGCCACGATCGCAAGACCAACGATTGGCACGACCCCGTCGTTTACTTTCCGCCGAGCGGGATCGCTATACCATCAGAAACGATGGACTCAGGTTGGCTAGCTCGCGCTGAGGATACCGGAGACGGCGAAACGTTTCTTCGAGCAACGACGATTGACGATGCCCAGCTTTCTCGACAGAACTTTTATTCTGCCTTCTTTCGTTCCAAACATCCGTATACAAAAGTCTCCGCACCGTTGCTGGCACTTTGGGGGCCGAGATTGCCGACGTCCGTCCGCGCAGAGCCGACCTTGGAAAGCCGGGGACAATCGCTGCTCTTCCTGCCGATCGAATTGCAACCTCCTTTGCCCGGCGTTTTTCGCATTCCAGGTTGGGCTGTACAGTTGGAGGTCGACGACCGGTTTGGAGTCTCAAGCTCTGCCTATCGCGAAGGACGCTGGCTGAATCCGTTTTCACAGGCCATCGACGTTCGGATCAGGTTTCGGACGCCACGCCTCGATCCGTCGGCGCGCTTAACGGAAGTTCGTTGCCACCTCGACATCCAAACGACACGAAGACCGCTCCAGATCGAGTACCTCGGTAGCGGCAATCCGGTATCGCTGGTCGATACCGACGGAGCAAACGGTCGAATGGAATGGACCTGGACGCATCGCGATTTGTTGCAAGAACTTCATGCGGGGACAGCAACGCTCCGCTTCGCGGTCGGTCGACCTTCAGGTGCAGCCGAACGTTCGCCAGAGTCGCAGCAACCGTGGCAGATTCATTCCCTCAGTCTCGAATTGTCCGGAGAAGTGTTGTCGTCGAGCCTCGGAGAAAACTAGCGTGAATCACCCACCCAAAACCATTTGCAAAGTTGTCGAGATTCGCCATTTGACAAAGCGCTATGGCGATTTCGTCGCGGTCGATGACCTTTCGCTTCATGTCGATCGGGGCGGAATTCTCGGCTTCATCGGCCCGAACGGAGCAGGTAAGACGACGACGATCAAGATTCTCGTTGGGCTCAGCCGTCCAACCTCGGGCGTCGCGGAGATCGAAGGGGTGAATTGCCTGACCGGCTCAAAGAAGATCAAACATCTGGTCGGATACATGCCCGATCGATTTGGCTCCTACGACAACATGCGAGTCCACGAGTACTTGGATTTCTTTGCGGCCACGTTCGGAATTCCTCGAAGCCTTCGGAAGAAGCGGATCGACGAAGTGTTGCAAGTCACCTCCTCTGAATACATGCGAGACCGCTTCGTCGAAAGTTTGAGCCACGGGATGCAACAGCGAATCGGTATCGCCCGAGTCCTTCTGCACGATCCAGCGGTCCTGATCCTCGACGAGCCAGCCAACGGGCTCGATCCACAGGCCCGCATCGAGATGCGTGAACTGCTGCTCCGACTAGCCGCTGCGGGCAAGACTCTCATCGTCACCAGCCATATTCTCGCCGAGTTATCCCGAATCTGTAGCAGCGTAGCCATCATCACCCATGGAAAGCTGCGAGCATTCGGTAGTCTCGATGATGTCATGCGGGCCCTTTGCCCAAGGCGCCAATTCGAAATTCAACTGCTCGATGGTGCCGACCTGGAACGGATCGAATCCCTGCTCCGCGAGTTTGGCAACGCAGACATGGAGATTCAGGTTTCGCCCAAGGAGCGACTCGCACGCTTTTCCTCGCAGTTTGATGAAACGAAGCTGGCTGAGCTTCTTGGACAACTCGTTTCAAACAACATTCGCGTCGTCCAATTTCGCGAAGTGCCGACCAACTTGGAGGATGCATTCATGAGTGCCGCGAATGCAAGGGGATAGCATCATGGAAGAAGCAAAAACGACCGCGCTGCCATTTTGGGAGAATCCCGTTTTCTGGCGCGAGCTGATGGATCGGATGCGATCGCCCAAGGCGGTGGCAGCTATTTTCGCTGTCTCCATTTCGACGAGTCTCATCGTATTGCTCCGCTGGCCTAGCATCAGTCGTGTTGCCGTCGAGGGAAGCCGAGTTAGTCCCTCAGGGAGTCTCTCCGCGGTGGCCCTCCTGACACAAAGTTCGATGGAAGTGTTTCGTCCGCTGGCCTATGGAATGGCGGCGGCGATCGCCTTGTTGGTTCCAGCGTTTCCCGCGAGTGCCATTGTAGGAGAACGGCAACGCGGAACACTCGCGCTGTTGCTCCACTCGCCTCTTTCGCCGACCCGAATCTATTTGGGTAAGTTTTTAGCTCAAAGTGTTTTGGCGCTGATCTTGTTGTCGGCAAGTCTGCCGGCGGTTGCAGCAGCTTTCCTGTTAGGTGGATTATCCGTTCGCAATCATCTTTTGCCTTTGGCGTTCATCATGACAGCCATGATCGCCGGACTCACTGCGGTTGGACTTGCGATCAGCGCTTGCTCAAAATCCGTCGACTCGGCGATCAAGTGGACGTATGCAGCGATGGTCGTTCTAACGCTCATGCTTTTGCTACCGAGCGCTTTCTGGATGGGAGCAACCGGTTGGGTTGGAGCGATCGTGAACGGGATGCGAGGTCTCTCGCCGTTAGCTGCGGTGCAGGAAATCTCTGGCCACATTCCAATCGGAGGGGCGGGATTTTTGAAGGCCAGCGGTTGGATTCCCATTTACGTGTTCTCCCAGGCCTTGCTCGTGTTGGTGTTGTCGATTTTCACCATTGGCCGCCTAAGACCGGAGTTGCTCGAAAAAGCAAAGTCGACAGGAAGAGTCACCGATGAGCAAAACTTGTGGGTCCGTATCTTCCGACGCCTAGCCTACTTAGTCGATCCACAACGTCGAAAACCTGGCATACCGCGATTCGTCAATCCCGTCATGGTCAAAGAATTCCGGTCTCGAACGTTCGGGAGAGTCCACTGGCTGCTCCGCTTAGTCGCTGCGTGCGCCATTGGATCGATGGGGCTCACGGTGATTGCAACCAGTGGAACCATCGCCTGGGGAACGGAGCGGATCGTTGGAGCGATGGTGGTCTTGCAGCTCGCCTTGCTGGTTCTGTTCGGTCCGGCATTGGGAGCGAGCTTGATCAGTGCGGAAGTCGAGAGTGGCGGTTGGGTACAACTCTTGATGACTCCGCTTTCATCGCTGCGCATCGTGTTTGGAAAGTTGCTCAGCGTCTTTCTCACGCTGATGTTGATCTTGCTGGCGACCGTTCCTGGCTATTGGGCACTGACGTTCATCGACCCAGATACTCGCGGGCCGCTGAACCGAGTCATGATTTCCTTGGTCGTGGTCAGCATGGAAATACTTTTCGTGAGTGCTTGGTTAGGCTCGCTGCATCGGCGAGCTGCCGTGGCAACGATTACAAGCTACATCGCCATTCTGACGCTGATCGCGGGAACATTTTTGGTGTGGGTCGCTCAGGATCGACCGTTCGGCAAGGACTTTGTGGAGCGAGTCCTTGTCTTCAATCCGGTAGCAGGGGCTCTTTCCGAGATCCGCATGCCCGGGTTCGAACAATACCGACTGCTGCCAGAAGCTTGGTGGGTTGGTGGAACGGTCGCTGGACTGGCATTGTGTGGATTGATCTTGCAGACGTGGCGGCTCACCAAACCGGTATAGAGTATCGGATCCGACAGGAGTGAATTCATGGCAAGCTGCATGTCGAAACTACTTGTGGTCTTCGTGTTCGCCTTTTCCGTTTTGGAGAGCTTCGGTCAGCAACAGACGACGCAAGAGGTTCCGCAGGTCAGCTTCCGCATGTTGGAATATCCACTCAAGCCGATTTTTGACAATAAGGAAAAGGTAACGCTACCGAGCATCGAAGTCATCCAGTTTCATTCACCGCTGTTGCGAGACAGGCTTGAAGCGGTTCAACAAGCTGCGGCGCACGCCATCGCAAAGAACAACGTGCCGATGGCGGTCAAGCAAGAAATCGCGCAGATCATCCGGAGCGACTCCCCTCTGGTGCTGCGCCGCGCGGCGGTTTCAGCCGCCATCCATTTGGAGCAACAAGATTTAGCCGAAGAGCTGATGAGCTTGCTGGACTCTGATCCTATCGCGGGAGCGCAAATCGAGGCCGCGCTGGCACGCTGGCAATATCGACCGGCGCGCGCGATCTGGCTCAGGCGACTGAGCGAAAAGTGCGACGACGGACTGAGAACGCTTGCCGTCCATGGACTGCTGCAAGTTCCCGATCCATCGGATCGCCAAGTGCTCGAGCCAGCTTATCGGAACGAGCAAAATCCCGCCATTCGAATCGAGCTCGCGAAAGCCCTGGCGGCCGCTGACGCAGATACCGCCTGGACGCTGGCGGAGGAGCGGTTAGCACTTTTCCGTGAGACGGCCTCGCCAGATGCGGCGCTGGAAGGTATCGAACTTTTGCGGCGAGTCGCTCCATCAAACTCTGAAACGCTGCTAACAAGCCTTGCGGAATCCGACATCGATATCGTTGCAGAAGCTGCTTTTCGAATGCTCATGACTGCCAACTTTCATGGAAGGAGCGATTTGGCTCGGCGGGGATGCCTCAGTACCAATGCCAATATCCGTCGATCTTCGAGGGACGCACTTTTCGCTGCCAAAAGCGGAGACGATGCCGAACTGCTGTCTGAAGGATTGGCCGACCCCATCAAGAGCAATCGAATTGCCGTTTCGAGGGGACTCCTGGCGTGGGCTCGGGAGGAATCCCATCTCTCCGACGTGCGCCGAGTCACAGCGATTCAGTTGATCGGTGAATCGTGGCGTGGAAGGGAACAAGCAATTTTAGTCCTAACGCAATTGCGCGATTTCACGGCCATACCAAAACTCTTCGAACTGTTGAACGATTCTTCGCCGGAAGTGTTCGTTACTGCGGCCTGGGCACTCAGGGAAATGGCGGGGGGCGGAATCGAGGCTGAAAACGTGCTGCAAAGTGCGACGAAATTTGCGGACCAAACGAAGATTGTCAACGCGCCGGTGCCGACAACCGTCCACGATCATCATCGAATCGCTCACCTCTTGGAGTTGTTGGGCGAGCTTCGTTATGAACCGGCAAGTGAATTTCTAGTGGGTTTCGTCGGCAAATCTTCTGGCTATCACACGGTCGCTCGAGCTGCTTCGATTTGGGCTCTCGGGTCGATTCACCAGAACCATCCAGAAGCTGCATGTCTCAAGCCGATCGTCGAACGCATGATGGACTTTCGGAGCCAGAGTCCAGAGAACGTCTTCGTGCGTTTCCAGGCGACGGTCGCGGCAGGGAGAATGGGAGATCGCTCGCTCCTACCCCAAATACGGCAAATTCCAGAACCCTCCTTCACCCCGTTGGGACAAGCCCGCGACTGGGCGATCAAAAACATCCAATCTCGGTATCCTGAGTGAAAGACGATTGCGAGACGTGGATCATGCAATCGATCTGAGGACGATCTGAAAGAACACCAATCGCTCGTAGCCAAAGTCTCGAAAGCCTCGAGCGTACGTTTTCGAATGGCAAGTTCCGTCATTTGCCTTCGCTCGAAATTTTTCCTTCGTTGATGCTCAAGATTAAGCGAATGACCGGTGAACTAGATATCTCCAATGACATGTACTCTAGATATCTCGAAAGACAGGTGCTCTAGATTTCGCGAATCAACGTTGATTTGGTGCCACCCTGCAGCGACCTAGGGTTCAGCACGCATGAATCCATCGTTCTGTCCCATTCGTTTAACAGTCAGCCGAAGGCGTACGTGCATCATGCCGGAAGCATATAGGTGCAACACATTGCCAAGCGGAGCTCTTGAATGCGCGTACGGCTGACTTCCAAACGGTATTGCGGTTAAACGAGGCGGACTTTGTGAGAGAACACCACCGGGAGAGGGTGGGGTTGGGCGGGGTGGTTTGGTCGTTGCTTGCGATTGAACTTGGCGGCGATGATGGGGGGGGAGCGTGCTCGCTGCTTTCTCGCGGTTTCGTCGTGGGATTCCTCTGCGCGATAGGTTCGCACCTCTTCCGGAAAAGGCTGCCTCCTGGCTGCTCGGTCCATACGTCCGTTAGAGGCCTCGTATTGTCGGTTTCGCCTGCGGGAACTAGATCCAGAAGGTCCTTCAAGTACATCCAGACGTTCAGATGATGCCGCTTCGCGCTGCTCACCTCACTCATGAGGCGTGCCACGTGCTGCTCGGAATCGACGCTGGCGACGAATAGCCAGTTCTTGCGCCCCTACGCGACTTGACGCATCAACTGCTCGACTCGGTTGTTGTCGATCGAGGCATGGCCATGGTTCACATCGATCGCCAAGGCTTCCCAATGATTGCGCAGATAGTTCAAAGCGCCTCACGTATCGGACTTTGGATTCACGTCGACATCGGTCAAGCTGTCGACGTAGGTCTTGATC
Organism: Pirellula sp.; assembly: GCA_037440405.1. Taxonomy (GTDB): domain Bacteria; phylum Planctomycetota; class Planctomycetia; order Pirellulales; family Pirellulaceae; genus JANMGV01. Next base: position 41,786 of record JBBIUE010000018.1, read on the forward strand.
GCCAGAAAGGGACGGCAAGCATTGTCTCTCTCATCAGTCTCGAACGATCGATTGTTGAATGCCTGGTTATAGTTGACGCATCGCGCGGGCCGCCGCAAATTTGCCAAGTAGCGTGGTCCGTTCACGTCCACGTTTACCGCGCCAAATTTGCTCTGGCCCAGCGGTTAAACGATGAACCTGATTCCGTTCTTTTGCTGCCCAATACCATCGAATCCACTGATGATGAACATCCTTGACTTGTCGTTCGCCTTCGCGTTTCATTTCTGGTAGAAGATGCTAAAGTTCCCACGCCACCAGTATTCTCCTGATAATCTATTTCGAATACGAACTTGCGGACCTTGAATACGGAACACGACATCGATGTAGCGAGCAGAAGAGCAATGAACCCAGAAGAACTCATATCGACAGTGTATGCTGAACTTCGCAAGCTGGCGGCCGCGAAGCTGTTGCGCGAGAAGGTAGGTGATACCTTGCAGCCTACTGCGCTCGTTCACGAGGTATGGTTGAAATTGTCAAATGCTTCCATTGATTGGCAAGATCGATCTCACTTCATGCGAGCAGCGGCTATCGCCATGCGACGCATCCTTGTGGATCGGGCACGCGCAAAACAGGCCGCCAAGCGCAAGGCAGGACAGAGAGTTGAGCTGACCGATGTGGTTGCCCCGTTACGACATGAGGAATTGTTGGCTCTCGATGCAGCACTTGAGAAGTTCGCTACCGCGAAACCGGACCATGCGCGGCTGGTGGAGCTGCGATACTTTGCCGGATTAACGGGTGACGAAGCCGCTGAAGTTCTCGATATATCTCCATCCACAGCAGATCGCATGTGGCGATTCGCCAGAGCGTGGTTACAGGCCGAGCTAACTGGAGATTGAATTCGGCAAGCAGGCTTCAAAAAACTCATCGTTGCAGTCCCGATCGCAATTACAGTGGACTGGCTCGTGAACGGCAACGTAGTCGGTAGCACGTTTCGGTGTGCAGTCGCATTCACGATTTCTGTGATCCATCGAAGAACGCGCACCAACATCCTTCGACTTGGACGCGAAAGTGGGATCGTTGATAGACCGAGAATTAGCCAACATCCATCGGAAGCTTACAGCGGTCACTAGGAGACTGCATGAGCCAAGGTCGTCCGATTTAGAAGCGAAACTCGTCAGGTTTGGAGTCCTGATACATCGGCAGGACTCGATAATAGACTTCGAGGGTCAAGCAATTGAGAGCAGTGCAGTAAATTCGACCACCGACCACTGAGTATTGTTCTGGTTCAAACCAACTCCCCGCCGAGTGACCTTGTTTGCTTTGCGAAGCAATCAGCATGTTTCGCATACGTTCGTTCCAAGTTACCCATCCCGCTCCCTGTTGATGGAAGAGGACTTGAGAAGCATAGAAATTGAAGTAGGGATCGTTTCGGGAAGGACCGATTTGCAACAGATAATTGATTCCTCTGAGGAGCGTAGGATTGGTGTTCCCCATCCCACGGTACATGCGAACGAGCATGCCGATGGCTGACATGGAGGGACGTGGGGTTCGACTTCGGTAGCCATATAGCGCCTTATCCTCGGATTGCTGGGAATCGAGGAACTTGTCGAAGGCTTTTACGGAGTAAATGGAAACCTCCAAACCTGCAGCAGCGGCGCTTTTCATGGCCATGATCTGCCAGCAGCCAATCGACAAGTCGCCGGATTGTTTAGGCAAATAGCCCCATCCGCCATCGGAGCTTTGAGCATAGCGAATGAAGTTGATAGCTTCTTGGCACGTGTTGCGAAGATCGGCATCGCCTGTCATCTGATAAGCTTCGCAAAGCGCCAAGGTCGCGATGCCCTGTTCATACATCAAGTCATTGGCGAATGGCTTGGTGAATCGAATGCCGTGTTCGGTCTCCTGTCCAATTTGCATCAAGAAGTACAACGCTTTGCGAACTTCTTCGCGATACGGTCCTTCTTTGTGCGTGTAACCCGCTCCCAGGATCGCGAGGAGCGCGAGTCCCGTTGCGGAGGCTCTCATGCCGTCAAGTGTTCGATGGGTGGGATCTGGACATTGGAGACCGCATTCGGGTTGAACGTGATTGTGCGACCATCCGCCGTCTGGGGATTGATGTCGAATCAACCAGCGAATAGCTTCCTCGACGGCGGCTTCACTGGCTTCGTTTCCTCCGCCGGCTCGTGCTCGAGCCAATCGTCCTTGCGGGTCGCGACCGGTGAGATTCGATTCTCGGAAACCAGCTGGTCCGGCTGCTGCTTCAGCCTGCGTTGCAATCAGTTGGTCCGCGATTGAAGAGGCCGGAAGATTTCCGCCTGGATTCGTTTCAACGATGGTCGCCGAGTCGTGATCAGTGGGCTGCCAGTCGGATTGCAGCTCAACCGAAGCTGACTCCGCAGCAAAGCTTTCTTCTTCGCTGAGTTCACCCAGCTCGACATCGGTTGCGATGTCGAAGTTTGCGCCGTCTTCGAGGCCTTCTTCCCATCCACTCTTGACGACGATACCGCTCCCAAGCCGATCTCCGCAGAATTCCAACAGTGCCAGCAGGATGATCAGGATGAGGTGGATGACGAAGCTGAACAGTGTTCCAGCACTATTGCGATTGCGAATCCCGATAGCAAACGTCTGACACCATTGCTTACAGCGGTCCACGAAAGCAGTCAATCTTCCATCGCCCGATGAAGGTGCAACAACGGGTCCTCCGGGCGGCGGATAGGGTTCATCCGATCGCTTCGGAGTCACGCGCGAAGACTCTCGCACAACAGGAGGTGGAATGGGATGTGGAGGTGACAAGTTCAATGGAATTGGCTTCGAAAAACAGATGATTCGTCGAGGGTTGCTTAAGCCTAAGTCGGCATTCCAAGACCTCGTTGAGGAATGAATGCCCTTGCTGTGCTTCTAATGGTCCATAACTCCGATTGTAACGCATATAACAAATCTTCGCGCGATTTTGCAGCACCAGTTCACTTGACTTCGGCCCTCGATTATTCTGTTGCATACTTGATTCCAAACGACGAGTAAGGCGAGCAGCAGGAGTACGATTTCCAGCCCGAAACGTGAGGAACGAGAATTTGGTCGTTCGCTCTGGCAGCAGAGTTTGAATGGAGGATGTTGATCTTTCGCTTGCCTCATGTTGCCATCAACAATGCGAAATGGAGTTCTTGTCGATGCAAACTAGTCCCGGCATACAACCTCAATAGGAATAAGCATGACGATTCGTGTGGCGCTCAATCATCGAACTTGTTATCGTTACGATCGATTGATTTCGGTCGGGCCACAGGTCATCCGGCTCCGCCCTGCCGCACATTCCAAGACGGCAGTCAGCTCGTACTCGATCCGAGTCGCTCCCGAAAAGCACTTCATCAACTGGCAGCAAGATCCGCATGGAAACTTTCTGGCTCGCTATGTATTTCCCGAGAAGATCAGTTCGCTTGAGATCGAAGTGGATTTGATTGCTGATATGGCGGTCATCAATCCTTTTGACTTTTTTGTCGAGGAAGGCTCGACGGAGTTTCCACTTTGCTACGAAGCATCGTTGGCTTATGAATTGCGACCCTATTTGGAAAGTTCCGATCACGGCCCACGATTTGAAGAGTTTCTTGCTGACATCGATCGGACTCCCCGAAATATCGTCGATTTTCTCGTCAGCTTGAATCATCAAGTGCAATCGAAAATTCGTTATCTTATTCGATTGGAGCCTGGGATTCAAGCTCCGGAAGAGACTCTCGAGAAAGAAAGCGGTTCCTGTCGTGACAGCGCTTGGCTGCTGGTACAAGTATTGCGGCGACTGGGATTGGCGTCGCGTTTTGTCTCCGGCTATCTGATCCAATTAGCTCCCGACGTTCGAGCACTCGATGGACCTTCGGGGCCCGAAACCGATTTCACGGACTTGCACGCTTGGACAGAGGTTTTCTTGCCGGGAGCTGGATGGATTGGACTGGACCCCACTTCAGGATTGCTGGCAGGTGAAGGACATATCCCACTTGCCTGCACGCCGAGCCCTTCTTCAGCGGCGCCGATCACCGGTACACTTGAAGTCTGCGAAACGCAGTTCGAATATTCGATGTCGATCAAACGCATCGCTGAGGATCCGCGTGTTACCAAGCCCTACAGCGAGGAACAGTGGAAGGCGGTCTGCAGTTTAGGCGAGAGAATCGATGAACGGCTAGAGGACGACGATGTTCGACTAACAATGGGTGGCGAGCCGACCTTCGTTTCAATTGATGACATGGAGGGCGCGGAATGGAACTCCGCCGCCGTCGGGCCAGCGAAGCGACGACTCTCGGAAGAACTCATCAAGCGTTTGCTTCATCGCTTTGCCCCTGGAGGTCTCCTGCATTATGGTCAGGGGAAATGGTATCCCGGCGAATCGTTACCACGTTGGTCCCTCGCTTGTTATTGGCGACGAGATGGGGTCCCCCTTTGGAAGAACTCGAATCTCATCGCCGATATTGATCGCGCTGGGCAGCAGACTCTCGCTTCCGCTGAGTCATTTGCAGATCGGCTGGCAGCGCATCTTCAGATTGATGCGGAATGCGTTCAACCGGCATTCGAGGATCCGGCGATCTTTCTCCTTAAGGAAAACACGCTCCCCATCAACGTGGATCCCATCGACTCCAAACTTGAGGATGCGGAAGAGCGGGCTCGATTGGCAGCGGTATTTGATCGCGGACTCCAGAATCCAATTGGTTTCGTTATCCCTCTTCAGCGTCAGTGGTGGCAGGGACGAGCGATTTGGGTTTCAGGAAAGTGGCCGACCCGCCGCAAGCGAATACTTGTTATCCCGGGCGATTCGCCGATGGGCCTGCGACTGCCGCTGGACTCCTTACCCTATCAGCCAGCGAGCTATTCGACAACGTTCTATCCCATGGATCCCACAGGACCATTGCCTCATCTTCCACCCCGTCCTCCGGATCAGCGGTCGATCTCGATCAGTGAGGACGATCGCCGCAATGTAGAGATTTCTCCTCAGTATCTTTCAACGACAGTCATTCGAACAGCTCTTTGCGTCGAACCGCGTCACGGTCGTTTGCACGTTTTTATGCCACCGGTCCAAAGCATTGAAGACTACATCGACCTCGTTTACTCGATCGAGCAAACGGCGGAAGACTTGCAGATGCCCGTGGTGATTGAAGGCTATCCCATTCCGGTTGACCCACGAATTCAAGTCCTGAAAGTGACTCCCGATCCAGGGGTTATCGAAGTCAACACTCACCCCACTCGGACGTGGAATGAATTGCGAGAACAGATCACGGGGCTCTACGAGGAGGCTAGGCTGACTCGTCTGGGCACAGAGAAGTTCGACCTCGACGGCAAGCATACGGGAACGGGGGGAGGTAATCACATCGTGGTTGGGGGAGCGACACCACTAGACAGCCCGTTTCTGCGAAGACCCGATCTGCTTCGCAGCTTGATTGGCTACTGGGTCAATCATCCGTCGCTTTCCTATCTATTCAGCGGTCGATTCATCGGTCCCACCAGCCAAGCACCCCGTATCGACGAAGGCCGACGCGATGCCATCGAGGAAATGTCCATTGCGTTTGCTCAAGTCCCTGAACCAGGAAGAGATTGTCCTCCGTGGTTGGTCGATCGCATCTTTCGAAACTTGCTGGTGGACCTGACCGGCAATACGCATCGAGCTGAAATCTGCATCGACAAGTTATACTCGCCGGACAGCTCCAGTGGTCGTCTGGGCTTGGTTGAATTGCGCGGTTTCGAAATGCCCCCTCATTCCCAGATGAGCTTGGTGCAGCACTTGTTGATTCGAGCGTTGATCTCACGGTTTTGGAGAAATCCCTATCGAGCCCCGTTAGTTGAATGGGGCCAGCAACTGCACGCTCGCTTTTTGTTACCCCATTTCGTCTGGCAAGATTTTTTGGGAGTGATCGAGGACCTTCGATTGCATGGGCTCGATTTGAGTCCTGACTGGTTTCTTCCACACTTTGAATTTCGATTTCCAAAGATCGGAGAAGTTTGCCATTCAGGGATAGCAATTGAACTACGGCAGGCGATCGAGCCGTGGTACGTTTTGGGTGAGGAACCGGGAGCGGGAGGGACGGTCCGATACGTTGATTCTTCGGTCGAGAGGCTTCAAATTCATGTCCGCAATTGGACCCCCGGACGCTATGTGATCACTTGCAATCGTCGGCGCGTTCCACTTCATCCGACGGGTGATGCGGATGGGTTCGTCGGGGCAGTGCGTTATCGAGCTTGGCAGCCTCCCCACTGTTTGCACCCAACGATCCCCGTTCACACGCCGCTCGTTTTTGATATCCTCGATAGTTGGTCTAGTCGGTCGGTCGGTGGGTGCATTTATCATGTTGCTCATCCAGCGGGCCGGAATTACGAGACGTTTCCAGTAAACGCCTATGAAGCCGAGGCGAGACGCTGGGCGCGATTCGCCTCGATGGGATATACTCCCGGACCAATGACAGTGCCTGCCGAAGAGTGCGGAGCCAATCGTCTCTGGACTCTGGATTTACGTCACCATGACGGACGCGCGGCAGTAATCACCAATCCTTCCTCGATTCATGGATGAAGACCATCGAAGCGGCACAGTTTTTTAAGAACTATCAACCGATCGGTAGTGGATACGACGAGGCCATGGAGCCCTCTGGGAACACACTGCGATCGGCATACCATCGAATTGCTTCGCATCTGCAGAAGGTATCTCCAGACGAACTGTTTCGTCGGTGGAACTTAGCTCGTCGTCAAATCGAGGAAGAAGGCGTCACCTACTCGCCGCACGATGCAACTCAAGAATCCATTCGGCCGTGGTCCTTAGATCCATTTCCTGTAGCGTTGGAAGAATCGGAATGGAACAGCGTGGTCGAGGGCCTGCAACAACGCGCGTTGCTGGCCGACTTGATTACGCTGGATTTGTTGGGGCCCCAGACGTTGCTTCGCGAGCGAATTGTGCCCCCGGATGTCCTTTTCGCGAATCCTCGCTATTTTCCAGCTCTCCACACGCTCACTGCGGCCACCAGAAAGCATGTTCAGATTTTCGCCGCCGACGTGGTGAGACTATCGGACGGAAGGTGGCATGCTTGGACCACTCGGACGCGGTCTCCATTTGGCTTGGGTTATATTCTTGAGAATCGGTTAGTCACTTCGCGGACTCTGCCAAATTCGTTTCGCATCTGCAACGTCCACCGCTTGGCGACATTTTTCATCGCGCTTCGAGACGCCATTCAAAGCTTCGCCAGCCGTCATCGTGACAATCCTCGCGTTGTGATCTGGACCAAAGGTCCATCCAGTACTTCGTATCCAGAGGACACGTTGCTAGCGCGTTATCTGGGATACACGCTTGTCGAAGGGGGGGATTTGGCAGTACGCGAGAATCGTGTCATCCTCAAGACCCTTGGAGGCCCGCTTCCCGTGGAAGTCATTCTTCGGCGGGTGGAAGATCATCTGGTTGATCCGGTGGAACTCGATGCGGACAGCGACATCGGAGTGCCGGGGATATTGGAAGTCGTTCGGTCTGGGGAGGTTGCCTTTGCCAATGCTCTGGGAACGGCCTTGGCAGAAGCCCCCATCCTTCAACCATTCCTGCCGGCCATTTGTCGACATTTCCTGTCGGAACCTCTGAAACTTCCCTCGATCCCCATCCGCTGGTGCGGTCTCCCCGACGATTTATCAGAGTGCTTCAACTGCCTCGATGCGTTCCAATTTCGAAAGGCATTTCGAGATGGGAGTGCTCATGTGGTACGACCGCGAGAGCTGTCCAAGGAGGATCGAGCAAGTTTCCAAAAGCAGCTTCAATCTGCACCTGCTGATTTCATCGCGGAAGCGATCTTGACTCCATCCACTGTTCCGGTCCTGGTAGACAAACAATGGAAGCCCTGGTATTTGGCGGCGCGAACGTTCTTAGTGGCAACTGAAAGCGGATATGAAGCCTTACCCGGTGGCCTCGCTCGCGTTTCTCCCAAGGCCGAGCTCCTGGCGGAAAATTTGACCAGTGGCGAGCGAACGAAAGACCTTTGGATTCTATCACCGAATCCAGTCGAGCCGATTTCCCTTTTGAATCAACGGTCCTCCCATGTGGAACTCAAAAGAGGCGGAGCCGATATGCCGTCGCGCGTCGGTGACAATCTGTTTTGGCTGGGCCGCTACCTCGAACGATCGGAGCAACTGACCCGACTTGCCCGTTGCTTACTTCACGCGATTGCCAGTGAGTCTGATCAATCCAAGTCAGCGATCGCGCTAATGCGCGTGTCGTGCGAAATCGGCCTGGTACCCAGCGAGGCTGTTCAGACAGATGCAATCTCGCTCCGCAGAACTCTGACGACGTACATACCGACCAAGCTTCTTGAAGGAAATGAAAACTCGACACTCCTCGCACCATTGCGATCTGCTGTCCAAACAGCGACTTCGGTTCGCGATCGTATTTCCCTGGACGCGATTCGCACCATCCGCGAGCTGGAACAGTTGGTCTGCGAGCAAGCTGCGCAATTGGAGCGCGATGTGCCCACCGTTCTGACGCTGCTTGATTCCACCATTGGTTCGTTGACATCACTGTCGGGATTAGCCAGCGAGAATATGACGCGAACGCAAGGATGGCGGCTGATGGATATGGGGAAGCGTTTGGAGCGAGCCCTGTACGGTACGCGCATCTTGCGACTCCTCATGACTCGTTATCTTTCCTACGAGGAGGATGTAGGATCGATGGAGGCCTTGCTTCAATTATTCGATAGCTTGATGACCTATCGAGCCAGATATTCTTCCGCACTTTATCCCATGGCCGTGATTGACTTGATTGTAACGGACGAAACCAATCCCCGATCGGTCGCGTTTCAACTGGCGACCATTCAGCAGCACGTCGATCAGTTACCTCGGAAGCAGGACCAAGCCGTGTGGACGCTTGAGCAGCGCCTCGCAGCATCTGTGCTCAACGTTGTCCGATTGTCTGAGGCCGACGAATTGGCTCAAGTCGATGCGAAGAACGAACGCAGCGCGCTGATGCGGTTGTTAGTTCGGGTTGGCGAAATGCTTCCCAAGCTCTCCGATGAAATATCGGCCCGATTCTTGATTCACACTCGGGCTCGCAAGTATGTGGCTTCCTTCGGAAGGAACGCCAGACCATGACCGCCTCGTATTTTGTACAACACATCTCAACTTTTCACTACGAATCCGTCGTCCGCGACTGCCATAATCAATTGATGCTCATGCCGCGATCCGACGAACGCGTTGCGTGCGAATCGCATCGCTTGATCATTCGCCCGCATCCTCGATTGATTCGACGTCGAGCGGATTTCTTCGGCAATATCGTTCATGGCTTTGCCATCGACGAAGATCACCGTCAGCTTGTCGTGACTTCCAAGTTTCGTGTTGCTGTCAAAGCTCCCGCTTGGCCCAACGATCTAACCGGTCCCACTTGGACTTCTGTACGCGACGGAATCGCTCGCCAAACCGATCCCAATTGGCTGCAAGCTTGTCTGTTTACCTTTCCCTCACCGCGAGTGCCACTGACCGAGGAGTTTCGGGAATACGCGGCCGCAAATTTCGTTGGGGACGTGTCGCTTCCTTCGGCATTGCTTCAGCTCACGCAGCGTCTTTTTGACGATTTTGAGTACGACAAGACAGCGACCAACGTCGACACGAAAACAGAAACGGCGTTCCAAATGCGTCGGGGCGTTTGCCAGGACTTTGCGCATGTTCAGATCGCTTGTCTCCGCTCGGTGGGAATTCCTGCCCGCTACGTCAGCGGTTACATCCGCACCGTGCGATCCGGAGAAAGCTCTTCTTTGATCGGAGCGGACCAGTCCCACGCTTGGGTCTCCGTCTATGGCGGACCGACCCTGGGCTGGCTCGAAGTCGATCCTACCAATCGTTGTATTTGTAGCTCCGACCACATTCCGATCGCTTGGGGGCGCGATTACTCCGATTTGGTTCCTATCCGAGGAGTCTATCTCGGTGGCGGAACTCAGAGTTTGCAGGTCAGCGTGAACGTGACACCCATCCATTAGAAAGGGAAGGCGAGAGCGCCCGCTTCGCTTCTGGTCCCCGATCCATTCCCTCCGCCAATTTCCACCCGGAGCCAAATAGCAAACTATGGCTCAGCAGAGTAGACGATCTTCCCACCAAGGATGGTGAAAAGGACCTGGCTTTCGAGAATGCTTTCCTCGGGACACTCGAGAATGTCACGATCCAAGACCACTAGATCAGCCAATTTTCCGGGAACCAGACTTCCCTTGATCGATTCTTCAAATGCCGCGTAGGCGGCGTTGATCGTGTAGCTGCGCAATGCTTCCAGGCGAGTCATCTTTTGCTCCGGGAAGAACTCTGTACCATTCTTCAGCTTGCGAGTGACACTGGCGTAGAATGACGCGATAGGATGGATTGGCTCGACCGGAACATCGGAGCCATTGCAAAGGATCGCGCCGCTATCGAGGAGGTTTCGCCACATATACGCTCCTGTTTGCGAACGACGCTGCCCCAATCGCTGCAACACGAAGACGGCATCGGAAGTACAGTGAATTCCTTGCATCGAGGCAATGACGCCCAGTTGTGCGAACCTTGGAATATCGTCGGGATGCAAATGCTGGGCGTGCTCGATCCGCCATCGGCGCTGCATTGCTGAAGGTTGCATTTGGAACACCCGTTCAAAAAGGTCCAGCGTTTCTCGATTCGCTCGATCTCCGATGGCATGCACGCATAGCTGAAAATCGCTCTTGATCGCAAGCTGAGCGGTTCGTTCTACAACGTCCAGATCAATCGTATTGAGCCCAGTTGAGGTTGGCAGGTCGTCGTAGGGATCTAGGAGCCAAGCGCCATGTGGTCCTAAAGCGCCATCGAGCGAGACCTTGATGGCGCGAACCGTCAGAAAATCATCCGCGAATCCGATCATTTTCGCTCTGGGCAATCTGGATTCGAGCCGATCGATGTCGTCGCGAACCATCACCCACAGGCGAACGGGAAGCTCGTCCCGCAATGCCATGCTTTGGATGACGCTGAGTACGTTGAACGATGTTCCTGCGTCTTGAAAACTCGTGACACCATGGCGTAGACATTGTTGACCAGCGATCTGTATGGCCAGACGCAATCGTTGCAAGCGTTGCTCGGGTGTCTGATTTCGTTGATCACGACCGAAAGCATTGGAAACGAATTGCATGGCTGTTTCTCGAAAGACGCCGGTTGGAATGCCATTCTCCCTGCGAAGAATCTCGCCACCATTTGGGTCTTGCGTCGAGGAATCGACACCGGCGATTTGCATGGCATAAGCGTTGGCAAGGCTCATGTGGCCGCTCGCGTGAGTCAGCAATACGGGATTCCGTGGACTCGCGGCCGATAGAGCATCATGTGTTGGGTAACCATCGAAATTGGGTTGCGGAAGCGTCGTCCATTTGGACTGATGCCAGCCTCGCCCCAGAATCCATTCACCTGGCGATGCAGTTTCCGCGGCCGCAGCAACTTGTGCCACGATAGCGTCATACGATTCCGCACTTGCCAAATCCAAGATCATCAACGACTCACCGAAACCAACGTAATGGCCGTGTCCTTCAATCAGGCCAGGAATGACAATCTGACCCGAGCTGAGGGCTAAGTGCTGCGTTTTGGGACCAATCCACCTACTGATTTCCTGTTTCGATCCGACGTCCAAAATCCGATTGCCACGAACCGCAATCGCTTCTGTAACGGGCATCGCATCGTCCATCGTCACCACTTTTCCGCCAGTGATGACCAGTTCTGCCGTGAGCGGCTCGTCAGCTTGATAAGCGATTGCTTTATCTGCGAGCCAAAAGATGAGAATGACGATCAGGCAACGCACGGCAGTTCGCATGGTGCTTCTCCTTGGGTATCGATGCTGATGCATCATCGTTTGGGATTTGATTCTAAACTCTATTGGGGAACACGAAGGAGCGAAGCAGAATTTTTTTGGAGTTCGCTCAAACTATTCTACAAACGTCCATCCGATCGCTGGGGAACGCTTCAAATGGAAAATCGCAACGGGTTCCCCGATGGCGGCCCTCGGGACCTTTAAATGGCCCTTGCGTTTCCATCAATGATTTCGCACAGAGCTGAGATCGTGCGCTCGGCGGCACCACGATGACGAGCGACGAAGTCGCTCGCTCGATCTCCCATGCACCTTCGTTCTTCCGGGTGCTCGATCATGTGCTTCAGCCACGGAATGAATTCGGAAGGATCGTTCAGCACCGTTGCACCGCGAGCTCCCAGCAACTGCTCCACAATATCGCGGAAGTTCCATGTATTTGGGCCAAACGAGATACAAACGCCAAACGCGGCTGGTTCCAGCATGTTCTGCCCCCCCCGGTTGCCGAAACTGCCACCGACAAATCCTAAATCTGCGAGGCCCCAAAACCATCGCAGTTCACCGATGGTGTCGACTAGCAGAACCTCCCAATCAGCATCGACGGCGGCATCGTTCATGAGGCTTCGCCGAATTCCTCGAAGGTTATTTGCCGCGATTTGTTCTGCCACCGATTCGAATCGCTCAGGGTGTCGTGGGACGAGAATCAAGCGCAACGTCGGATAACGCGGACGCAGGATTTTGAAAGCATGGATTGCCATCTCTTCTTCGGGTTCCTGGGTACTTCCGCAAACTAGGACGATGGAATCATCGCTCAAGCGAGCCTGCACGCGTCGTTTCATGATTTCGGGATGGGATCGATCCGACTCTGTTCCATCGAACTTCATCGAACCTGTGACGACGACTCGAAGTGGATCCGCGCCGAGAGCCACCAAACGTTCGGCGTAGGTTTGATCTTGAGTACCGAACCATCGAATCTGTCGGAGCGATGATTTCATCAGCCAGCGGAGTTTTTGGTAGCCACGATAGCTTTTTTCGCTCAGTCGAGCATTTACCAACACCACATCAGCCCCCAATTGTGAAGCAATGTGAATCCAGTTTGGCCACAGCTCCAATTCGATGAGTACGATCATTTGAGGCTGGAGCCTTCGCATGGCATTCCGAACGGCCCATGTGAAATCCATGGGAGCGTACTGGACGCTGAATTCCGGGAATAGTTCTTTCGCGAGTGCGTATCCCGTCCGAGTGGTTGTGGTAACGACCAAATGGAAATCGGGATACCGTTGGTACAGGGGGCGAACGATATTGCGCAGTAATTGAACTTCGCCGACACTGACGGCGTGGAACCAGATGGCTGGCTGCTTGCTCGCATTCGGCTCAAGACGACCCAACCATCTTGCTCCCCATCCTTCGCGGTATCTACCTGTTCGAAACGAACGCCACACCAACCAAGGACTTAGCAGGAGAATGGCGAATAGATATAACAGATTGAGAAGGATGCCCATCCCTGCATGTCCCCAAGCAACTCAGGCGACGAGCTGCCGAAGCGTCTCCAAATTGACCATGTCCCAATCGCACCCGTCGTCGTTTTTCCCTTTATCGGTTTCCAAATACATCGGCAGCTTTTTGACCATCGGATGTTTGAGGAAACGCTTAAAACCTTCGAGGCCAATCGTGCCCAGGCCGATGTGCTCATGCCGATCGACGCGACTGCCGCAGCCTTTTTTGCTATCGTTCAAATGAATCGCTCGAAGGGCCTCTCTTAATCCATGAGCCTCAAGGTCGGCCACGAGACTCTTTAAGCCTTTCGGTTCAGAAAGGTCGTATCCGGCAGCGTGAGCGTGGCAAGTGTCCAGGCAAATCCCGACGTTCATGGCACTTCCCGTCCGTTCGATCAGCCAACCAAGATGTTCGATCTTCCACCCCAGACTGCTTCCTTGGCCCGCAGTGTTCTCCAGAAGAAGCCAACTTGCTTTCGGCTTGGCCTTCTTAAAGGCTTTTTCAATCGCTTTGGCGATCCGCTCCAGCCCCTTTTCTTCTGAGCTGTCCATGAACGCTCCTGGGTGAACCACGACGCCATCCAAACCGAGCTGTTCCGCTCGTTGCCATTCGACCACGGTGGCTTCGATCGATTTATTCCAAAGTTCGCTATTGGGCGAGGCCAAGTTGATCAAATAAGATGCGTGAGCAAGTGGCCGACAGATAGCATCACGCTTCAATGCCTCGCGGAACAGGTCAACGTCTTCATCGGAGATGGGTTTGCAAGCCCATTGATTGTTGTTTTTCGTAAAAAGTTGAACGCAATCGCAGCCAGCGGCCTTGGCCAGTTCCACGGATCGGTAGTAACCACCCGCGATGGACATGTGGGCACCAAACAGATAAGCCATGGCTGATTCCGTGGTAATGATTCTCGATGACTTCAGTGACTCGCCGTCGGGGCGTCGACGGTGTGGATTTTTGCGATGCGCTGCGCGTGCCGCCCCCCCTCGAAGTCGGTCGCCAGCCAGACTCGGATCAAATCGACGACGGGTCGATCTCCTATCATATCGGCGGGCAAGCAAAGGACGTTGAGGTCGTTGTGCCGACGGGAGATTTCCGCAAGGACTTCGTCACCGCAGACTGCGGCACGCACTCCGGGGAACTTGTTGGCAGTTATCGCCATTCCTATTCCTGTCCCACACAACAGCACGCCTCGTTCGCAAGTGCCATCGGAGACCATTTTCGCAACCTGCACTGCGAAGTCCGGGTAGTCCACGGATTGATCGCTGCTCGTGCCGACGTCATCGACTGTGTGCCCGTCGGCGGTTAGTAAATTGACAATCTTGCATTTGAGATGAAATCCGCGATGGTCACTACCAATGGCGATGCGCATGTTTAAGAAGCCTTCCCAGTTGATGATGGATTCGTGTTCATTTCAGTGGTTGGATGTTCCCAAATGGGAAGCAATGATTCATCGAGCTTTGCAACCCATTCGTCGAGGCAACTCGACAATTGGGCGGCACAACCTCGATAGACTTCAATGGGACCTCCAAATGGGTCCGATATCTCTTGATTGCTGGCAATGGTAAAAGTTTTGGATGCGAGATGCGGCCAGCGAGACAGGATCGTTTGCCGATGGGAGTGGGTCATGGTCAAAATCCAGTCGGCGCGGTCGATGAGCCGATGAGTGAGCTGCGTGCTCTCGTGACTGGTAAGATCGAGTCCCCGTTCCCGCATTGCGTAAATCGCCTCGCTTGAAGCCGGACTTCCGACCGACGCCGATGTGCCTGCCGAGTAAACAGCGATGGGACTGACGCTACTTCGAGACCAAGCGTTGGGGAACTTCTTTTTGAGTTTGCTCTCTAGCAAAACTTGTGCCATCGGCGATCTGCATGTGTTTCCAGTACATACTAAGAGGATGACGAATTGAGCCAACTCGTGGATCGACTCCCAAGATGCATTGCCACGTCGAAGAACACGACACAATCGATCGTCGACTCGGATTAGTGTGCATTCTCCCTGCAATTGTGTTGGGCCGTCATCGACGATCACTTTCATTGGTAGATGCCGATTTGGCTCGATTCGCAGAAGTGGCTTGCCGTCTGCAGTCTTCGCGGGAGCGAGTAACAATGGGCCGGCTAACATGCTCGCTGCTTGCAATGCGGCTTCATGCTGCGGCATTCGAAGTCGAATGGATGCTCGTCCGTCCAGCCAGCTTCTGATGGGTTCTTGAAAACAGTCATGAGTCGCGCCCCCACCTCCAGGTAGCTCGACGATGACACTTCCAGGAAAACCGTATTCAATAATTCGTTTGGCGACCGGAGACAACTCCGGAAAAAAGTCGCTCGCCTCCGATGCTGACCGGAGCATGAGAGCCTCCTGCTCACCAATGTTTCGGCAGTAGTTGTCCAATCGCTGGACCGCGTTAAAATTCGTCGAGCTGGCTGCAATTTCATAGGTCGATTCCGTCGGAAATCCGACCAAGTTCCCTTCGACGAGCGCTTGCACGGAAAGATGCACGACGTCACGAAGATCCTCCGAACGCCGCCAATCAAGTACCGTGACCATGTGTTGTAAAATCCGTTCGGAATCAAATCGGTTAAAATACAAGCCATATCGTATCGTGGAAGCTGGACTTTCGACAAGCTGGAGTTCGTCCCAAATGCTGCCAAACCTAACGGATTCGTGCCATCGAAGATTCCCTTGAATGAATCGACGCGCGTTTTTGAGAAGTTCATCCCGATCAGCAGCGAAGTTGATAGCGTCCGTTCACAGTCTAACGACTAGCTGCGCGGGACCCGCACGACCGAATCCTAGCGATCCTCGACTCGAGCGAATTTGGGGTCAGCGCGGGCTTAATGACGGGCGGTTTCAGAAGCCTCGCGCGATTGCCATCAATGATCGTGATGAGCTATTCATCGTCGACATGACCGGACGCGTTCAGGTCTTCGACAAGTTCGGAACGTTCCTGCGACTCTGGAAGACCCCGGAGATCATCAGCGGAAAACCGACGGGACTCGGCGTCGATCGATCTGGAGATGTTATGGTCGCCGATACCCACTACTATCGGGTCCTCTTCTACAAAAGCACGGGTGAGCCTGTTCCTCAAAAGACTCTGGGTGGGACGAATGGTAAAGGGCCTGGTGAATTCGGCTTCGTTACCGATGCGGTCCAAGATCGACAAGGTAACTACTACGTATCCGAATACGGCGAGTTCGATCGCATCCAGAAGTTCACCAGCAATGGAGAATTTGTCTGCCAATTCGGTCGCCATGGTGACGCGCCTCTCGAATTCAATCGGCCTCAGGCCTTGTTCCTTGACAAACAAGATAACTTGTGGATTGCCGATGCCTGTAATCACCGCGTCCAAGTGGTGCGATGCGAGACCGATAAGCCTGAACTGATTCAGATGTGGGGAACGGAAGGTCGCAATCCGGGAAAGCTGTATTACCCGTATGGATTATGGGTCGAAGACGATGAGACGGTCCTCATCAGCGAGTATGGTGGTTGCAGGGTGCAACGACTAAGTCAACGTGGAGAGCCGATCGATTCGTGGGGCGAGCCTGGTCGTGGTCCGAGCCAGCTTTTTCAACCCTGGTCGCTGGTGAAAGATTCGACCAAACGAGTTCACGTCTTGGACTCCAACAACCACCGCGTCCAGACTGTAAAAATCTAGTGCTTGGTCGATTGCATCGAACCGAAGCAGCGGCCTGAGCCCAAATGCGTAATCTCCCCACCGAAATCCATTCCTCGGTGTGCCGATTCTAACGGCTCATCCAGGTTGTTGCGTCTAACCGAGCAATCGCTTCACCGATTCTCTTGATTCACCAGAGCGATCGTTGTTCCTGTCGCTACTTTGGTTCATTCGATGCGAGCATGACTCTGCACGCTTCTTCGCCGAATGCAGTATTAAATGCCACTTCAGCAATCGCATCGCTTCGATCTGGCTCATCGCGAGGAGGTTCCGACAACAGTAACCTGGGTTGCGTGGTTCTGCCGATTCAGTGACAATTTCTGGAACCAGGAACTTCATCCTTGTCAACGACTTTGTAGTAGGCACCGAGTGTATGAACTCATCACTTAATGGATTATCGCCACCCACCACACAGGGCAAAGTATTAGAGTGGATCGAGTCCATCGCCCAATTGTGTGAGCCTGACGATATTCACTGGTGTGAAGGTACGGATGAGGAATGGAATCGCTTATGCAATGAAATGGTGGAACGGGGTACGTTAGTCCGACTCAATTCCGAGAAGCACCCGAATTCGTTTGCTGCGCGCAGTGCCCCTTCCGACGTCGCGCGGGTTGAGGAGCGAACCTTCATTTGCTCGAATCGGCAAATCGATGCTGGGCCGACGAACCACTGGCGTCCTCCCCAAGAGATGCGGCAACTGCTGAGAGAGAAGTTTCGAGGCTGCATGCATGGCCGCACGATGTACATCGTCCCATTTTGCATGGGACCTCTCGACAGCCCGTTGGCATTGGTCGGCATCGAGGTCACCGATTCGCCCTACGTCGTTGTCAGCATGAAGATCATGTGTCACACGGGGAGACGAGTGTGGGACAAACTTGCTTCTGACGCCAATTTTCTCCCTTGTGTTCACTCTGTTGGATACCCGTTAGAGCCCGGACAAGAAGATGTTGCATGGCCCTGCCAGCCACGCCAGGAAGACAAGTACATTGTTCATTTCCCGGAGGATCGCGAGATTTGGAGTTTCGGCAGCGGCTACGGTGGCAATGCGTTGCTCGGAAAGAAGTGCGTCGCGCTGCGGATCGCGAGCGTCATCGCGCGCGATCACCAATGGATGGCCGAGCACATGCTCATCATGGGGATCGAAGCTCCTGATGGTCGAAAGACCTACATTACAGCGGCATTCCCAAGCGCCTGCGGAAAAACCAACTTGGCGATGATTCAGCCTCCACCGTCCATGGCGGAGCAGGGATGGAAAACCACACTGGTCGGCGATGACATCGCTTGGCTATGGCCGGGGACTTCTGGGAAACTTCACGCCATCAATCCTGAAACCGGCTTTTTTGGTGTCGCTCCCGGTACCTCGTGGAAATCGAATCCGAGTGCCATGCACGCCATGTCGAAAAATACTATTTTCACCAACGTCGCAACGACGCTCGATGGTTGTGTTTGGTGGGAGGGTCTCTCCGATCCGCCAGATAAATTAATCGACTGGACGGGCAATGTCTGGACTCCCAACTGCGGTCGCTTGGCAGCTCACCAGAATTCCCGTTTTACAGCTCCTGCGGAACAGTGCCCCAATATCGATCCGCGATGGCAAGACCCCGATGGTGTTCCCATCGACGCGATTGTCTTCGGAGGTCGTCGAACGACTACCATGCCCCTAATCTTTCAGGCATTCGACTGGACGCATGGCGTCTTTCTCGGAGCGACGCAAAGCTCGGAAACAACTGCTGCGGCCGTAGGGAAAGTCGGGCAGGTGCGGCGCGATCCGATGGCCATGCTCCCATTCTGTGGTTACAACATGGGTGACTATTTCGGGCACTGGCTGGAGATGCGTAAGCACATCAAGCGTCTTCCCCGAATGTTTCACGTCAACTGGTTTCGGAAGAATGCAGCCGGGCAATTTCTATGGCCGGGCTTCCGCGAGAATCTGCGGGTGCTCGAATGGATCGTCAAACGTTGTCAGGGGAGAATTCCAGGCCATGAAACTCCCATCGGATGGATTCCCCGCTGGAACGATTTCAACACCGAAGGCCTAGATGAGTTTACAGAAGCCGACTTCGCTGCGGCAATGCAATTTGATCAGGAAGAATGGCTTGCCGAAATCAGTAGCCAGAACGACTTCGTCATCAAACTTTATCATTCGCTGCCGAAAGAGCTCATCTATCAGCGTGAACTCCTGATGGCACGGCTCGCTTGAGATTCACGGATAAAGCTTCTTACACGGCAGCAATGATGATCAACGGTTCCAGGCATCCGCAAACGAACGAATTAACAGCCTGGCTGCAACATGCGATCGAACGTGAAGCCTCGGATTTGCACTTGATGGCCGGATTTGCGCCGGTGATTCGTCGCCATGGCGAATTAAAAGAGTTGGAAACGAAACCCGTTGACGCCGATCTCTTGCTTTCGGTATTGAAGAGAGAATTACACGAAAAGGAATGGATTCGATTCCAGTCCGAGTTGAATCTGGACTTTTCCATGGACCTGCATTCCAACGATCGATGGTGGCGTTGTCGGGTCAATCTTTTCTTCGCCAATAAGTCGATCGGAGCATGCTTGCGATTGATTCCCAATCACGTTCCCTCACTTGAATGGTGTGGTTTACCAAGAAACGTTCTTTCGAAGTGTACATCACTCCAAGACGGACTGGTCATTGTAAGCGGCGCGACCGGTTCGGGAAAATCAACCACACTTGCCGTACTCATTCAGAATTTCCTCAAACGAGGCAATTGCCGCGTCATCACCATCGAGGAACCGATTGAGTTCATCTACGAATCCAGTCCTTCAACTTTGGTCTCGCAGCGCGAGGTCGGTATCGATGTCCGGTCGTTCGCAGAAGGTCTAAAGTATGGACTTCGACAGGACCCGGACATCATCATGGTCGGCGAAATTCGCGATCGCGAGACGGCTCAGATGGCGATCAGTGCCGCTGAAACCGGCCATCTCGTGCTCAGCACCCTTCATACTCGCGATACCAAAGGTGTGCTTTCTCGCTTGTGTGATTTTTTTCCAATCGACGCGCAGCGAGAGATTCGATCACAACTCGCAATGAGTTTGCGTTGCGTCATCGGTCAGCGACTGCTGCCAAGTGTGGAGTCGGGAAGCAAACGTGCCCTAGCCGTTGAGTTCCTCTGGAATTCCAATGCAATCGCAAGCTCGATTCGACTCGGTAAGTTTGAAGCCATCGACAATACGATTCTTACCAGCCGCGACGAAGGTATGATTTCCTTCGATGAATCGATTCGCAGTTTGTTGCGCGAAGGGTTCATTTCGAGATCCGTCGCGGAAAGCAACGTCTCGGATACAGCGTTCTTGGCTCGATGGTGAGACTTTCGAAAGACCAAAGTGGCACCTCGAACAGAGTTTTCATCCTGCTACGACTTCACTACCATGCACTGGGTCGATGGGAGATCAATGATCCGCTCTGGTTTGTCAGCAAAGAATTCATGGAACGCTTGCTCGACTCCGGCCAGCAAACCGTAATCGTGTGAAACCATAATGCCGCCAGGGACCATTCGGGGATAGAAGTATTCCAAACAAGCCTTCGTGCCTTCGTACAGATCAACGTCGAAATGAGCAAAGCAATAACTTTGCTCGGGCACATCCTTCGCGGAATCCGGAAAAACTCCCTTGTAATATTGAAGGTTATCGAAGCCTTTCAAGTAAGCTTGAACGTTTTCAAGGGAACACGAATATTGATGCTCGCGATGAACCTCACGATCCGCTTCGGTAGCTGGAGGAAGACCTTCGAAGGTATCGAACAGTAAGAAGAGCTTGTCACCTTTGACTTGGCTGATCAGTTTCGCCGAGCCACCCCGATAAACGCCGACTTCCGCCATAGCCCCCGGCAAAGTGCTCTGAGCGCGGGCAATGGAATAAATGAGATACTGCTCCCACGCACTCAACAACGATCGCTTATCGTTGTAGATTCCCCAAATCTGTTCGACGATCTTCGGGTCTTTTCGAGCTTTCAACGCAGAGAGTTGCATCCGAGACCAAAGTCGCAGCGTAAACTGCTCGATCCAACCACCACCTAGCTTCTGCACGGATCGATTTTTCAGCCACATACTTTAGTCCCGCTCATGGGATCAACGGACTCGGAAATGCCACTACGTAACCGTCCCGAACTCTAGAATGAATCTTCCGCAGTCCTGGGACCGTCGAGCATCGTTCCAAAGCATTTTGGCAAGGGAACGAAACCAACTGGTGGGAAGTACGAATTCTGACGATTAAGCAGCCCGAATCGTCCTTGCATGCTGAGCCCAGGAAATCCAGTTCACAACTTCATCACGGCCGGGCGGTGGACTGTTTCGAAGGATGCGTTGGCCAACCATCGAGCGACTGACCTGAAGCACTTTCGCCAACAGAACATCGGGATCGGAGCCACTGAGTGACTGGACGTCGAACACGTTGGCAGCAACCAAAAGCTGAGCGTCATGTCCCCGAAGATTCGGTACGCTGCATACGAATGTCGCCTGTTGTTGCCAGCGAGCAATCTCATCTTCGGAAACGCGAGGATGATTCAATCGAACTGCCAAATCTTGAGCACTCGTCGATAGCAAATCTCGAACCTTATGGACTCCGATGGCCATCAGCTTGTCCGCTGTCACCGAACCGATGCTGGGAGCGTCGACGATTGGGCTGTCCAGATCCAAGTAGAACCGAAGCGCTCCAGAACCGCTCGATTGCACCTCCGGCGAGCGAGAATTCATGCGGACCACACCATTCCCTGAGTTGCTGACGCGAGCATTGGAACGACTGCGTCTGGTCGTTTTGCGTCGCCGTTTGGTGATTGAGCCGGTGGAGGAACTTGTCGATCGACGGCGCCCGATGCTGCCGGCGCCTTGCTCCGTAGCGGCCGAATTCGACGAGGAACGGCCAGCGGCAAACGTTTCGAAATTCCCAGGCCCCGTTCGGCCAACACGCGAACTTTCTGTAGTCCGAAACCGAACAGAATCACTATACAAGTCAATCCGATCCGGTGACGATGTGACGGCATAGTCCGAGAAGACTTTGCTCGTATCTCGACCAGAGGTGGATAACCAACGTTGCATCCTCGCCAGTTCGTACCGCGATGCTGTCGCCATGATCGCTCGCCCTCGAGAAGTCATCAGGAATGTCTCAACGCGAAGTAACAAATCTCGAGGATCCGTTCGACGCACCAATCGTGGTGAATGGAATCCACAACCGACCAGGACTCGGGCATCAAATGGTCGAAGATTGGGTACATGACAAAGCAGATCGCACTCAGCTTGCCAATCGCGAATCGAATCTGCTCGGATGGCCAAATCGGAAAACCAAGCCGATAACTCTCGGGGATCGATTTCCATGAACTGACCGACTTCTTCGATACCGTGTTGGTAAAGGATGGACCGAGCGGCTTCCGGAATGCTCGGTGCACTTTCCAAGGGACTGCGAAGCGTTAGATAGAATTGTGACTTTGGCTGAACTTCGCGACGTGCAATCGGTGGAACAGGCGCAGGAGCAACATCGCCTTCCTGCTCGTTTGCAATTGCCTGCAAGTGCTGATTGACGTCCTGCCAATTTGTTCCGTTCCGTGGGCGTTCAACAACCGTGGGGAACTCAATCGGTGCCAGGAGCCGCTGATACTTAACTGGATTGAGAGCCTGGTAAGGTTGCAGATGGCAGATGCCGCCGTGGACAGCAGCAACGCGTTCGGCCACAAGCTCATCGCGAGTCATCAGCAGGACTTGGTGCCCGCGCTGACAGAATCGATCCAATACCTCGATCACACGGTCCAGTAAATCGCCATCATACGATTCGAAGGCATTATCAAGGATGAGCGGCAAATTGCAAATCTTGCTCGTCGCAGCCAAATCGACGATCGCTAAACGTAGTGCCAATTCAACCAATTGTCGCTCTTGCCTCGATGACGCATGGAGTCCTGAACTCCGGCGATCGTTCTGATCTTGGCAACAATCCACGCATCGGCGGTTATTGCGACCATCGCGAGCCCAATGCGGCAGATTCATGACGGTCCCGCCCGTCAATTCAGCTAGATAACTTTCTGCCAAAGGAGTCAGCGTCTGTTCCAGCCGCTCGCGGTGGATGACGGGTTCCGTCCGAATGGTTCGCTCGCGTGCAGGCTTCCATACGGCCAACCTCTCTTCGACCCGACGCAATTGATCCTCGAGGCACGCCTTGTCCCGAACCAAAGTCGCCGACGAGCAGACGGGAGACCCAGCAGCGGCAAAGCTCCAGTCGGCTCTCGCCAGAAGCTCACGTTCGACAATTTGACGGCGAGCGCGCACGCGCTCGAGTTCCATCTGTGCTTCGCTGGTCCAGGTGTGGCCGCTGCGTAGCGGGGCGGATGGTTCGAAGGAGGTCGGCGTGTACGCTCCCTGCACGGCTTCACGCATTGCCGAACTGTCAGCGATCAGGGCTACAAGCAGTTTCCGATTCTCCGTTTCACGATGAATCGAATCCGCAATAGCTGCCGCCTGCCCTCTCAACTTGCTTACCAGTTCATTCAAGTGTTCGACCGAACTTCGAAGATCATTTGCAGAAAGCTTAGCTCGCGCCACTCGGATCGTCTCAAGGCAACTCGATAAGTCGAGAAAGAACGTAGGCGCCGTAGGAGCGTTCGCTGCCTGTAGGCCTACGCTCTGTTGCGTCTGCAAGAATGTCTCAAGCTGAATCAGGTAGCGATCGATCCGCTCCGTTAGCGTTCGCGTCCCTTCCAAGTACCCTCCAAGATAAGTCGTCGTACCATTCCAAGGTAGCATGGCCATCAAACTTTCCAGACCCGCAATCTGACGCTGCCATTCGGGAAGTGTCTGCGATAATTGCTGCAGCATTTTCTCGATCCGGTCCAACTGGCCACGTCGGTCTGAGTGCTCATGTCGATTGGATGCCTCGAACGTGCGACGATCGGAAGGCTTGGATGAGTAAGGTTCAGCGTCGTATCCGGAGATCGAACGCAGCAACTCGGATTCGCGAGCCGTTAACCATTCAAGTTCGGCCCGCAGTTCTTGACGTCGGTGATCGGCGGCCTTGTCAGCATCGTGCATCGAAGTGCGCGACATCTTGATCCGACGATCGATTTCATCAAGCTGCAACAGTATCTGCGCTTTCTCTCGTTCCCAGTACGAGCGATGTGGTTGATCGGAGATGCGTTCGGTGACGTCGGTACGGGGATCATGGTAGTCGGTTTCCTGCTGGACATAGGTCCTGCCTTGGATACCGATCTTTTTGGCAGCATGCCACAGTCGCTCGAGTGACACTTCTCCCAATCGGCCGGAATAAATGGCGTCGTAGGCGTCGACGGGGATATTGTCCCAACTTCGATGATCCGAGCCAATAAACGTTGTGCGGTCCGCCCAATATCCTTCTCTCGCCTGAGGATCGATCGTCAACGAAACGCCTTGGCGATCAGAGCTGGTTCGATGATGCCCGGACTGATCCATCCAAATCATCGATCCGTTCCGAGGGTTGGTCGAATGAGGGAGCCGATCCAGTGCCACGTGGGCCGACGGATACATTAAGGATCGAATGAATGAAGCAATCGCTGTCTTGCCTGAACCCTGAGGCCCGCAAATCGCATTCAATCCCGCCGCAAGCGGCCCCAAATGAAGTGAGTTCTGATCGTCAAAACGATGAATATCAACTTTGATAAGTCGCATGAAACGGCTCCTCCCTGCCATCACAGAATCTTGTCTTCCACGAACATCCTCGGGGTCGCGGAGTAAACTAGCATATTCGAGCGATCCAGGTAAAGAGGAAAAGATTCCCAACATCGCCAAGCTGACTTTCAGGCGAAAGCTTGCATTCGTGGAACACTTCGACCGAAGAAATTCCGACCGAAGAAAGAATGCCCATAATCTCAGGATCAATAGGAACTTGACTTCGAATCGCGGCCGTCCAAGAGCAGGGTTGACCTAATCGCCTTACGGTCGGCCCAATCGCCGAACCGGCGGTTCAGAGCAGAATCATCCGGCAAACTGGTCGATCAGCCACGATGCCTTTCGCAAAACCTACAGGGTGCCAGAACTTGATGCGTGACGGATAATGAAAAATGGCATGGTCTAGCAGTTGCAATGCGTCGCGACGAACATCATATTAATGGAAATGCTTGTATTCTTTTCGCTCCTAATTTCTCTGACCTCGGCAAAAGCGCATGGCTGCTATTTCCCGAATCCGATTAACCTGTCCCCGATGTCGCTCCACCTGTGTTATCGATAAGGTGCCTTTGGGGACCATCGTTCCCTGTCCGAATTGTCCGGCAAAATTGAAAGTTGGCTCGGCTGCACCTGATGGCGTTTCAGGTTCTCCAAAATCGGTAAATAAATCACCTCCTGGACCTAGCCGGCCGAAGAGCTCCACGGCATCTGGCACCGTCAAAGCGTCCCCTGCTCCGTCCACGGCTCGGCCAGCTGGATCAACAACGAGCCCTTCAAAACCAATCCAGGCAACCGCGAACAAACCGGCCACGAATCAGCCATCGACGTCCAAGCCCGCGACTGTCCAATCCGTCCCGAAGCCGAAGACGCCAGTACTTAAAAAATCAGCAAACTCTCAACAGCCAGCGAGACCGACGGCAATCGCTCCGAAGAAGCCGGTCAAGCCTACGACCGCTGCGAAATCGCCTTCG
Source organism: Pirellula sp. (assembly GCA_037440405.1). Lineage (GTDB taxonomy): Bacteria > Planctomycetota > Planctomycetia > Pirellulales > Pirellulaceae > JANMGV01. Next base: position 67,319 of record JBBIUE010000018.1, read on the forward strand.
GTTTTTGAAGAAGACTTGCCAGTTCTCGATCCATTGCCAACGGGCCTGCCAATGGATGCGTCATCCATTCCACCACTTTCGCCCAATCTTGGCAGTCCCACTGTGCCAACTTTCGATCCGCTGAATCCCAACCTTGCACCAGCGGGAAGTTTCACTTCTGGTTTTCCTGCCGTTGGGACGGTCTCGTTCGGAGGGACCCCAAATTATGTTGGTAGCTTTGGAACTTCGAAGAAGAGCTCCTCCCGTAAATCCCGCGTTTGGATGTGGGTGGGAATTGGCGCCCTCGGATTTGTGGCGTTGTCCGCCCTCATCTTGATCCCAGCTTATGTCTTTTTGTCGGATTACATCAAGTTGGATCGGTAACGACGCGGGCCTTCCAGTGGTTCACGCAACGCGATTGCATCCAATAGCTCAGGGCAGAATGCTCCTTTTCAAACAAAGGGAGCGCAAGGCGTAAGCGGTACCAATCCTTCCGTCTCCTTCATGAAAACGCTTCAAGTTCTAAAACGCACGCACGCCCAGACGCAGGCGTCGATCAGTACTTACTCGATGCCCACTTTTCGCGGCCCAAACATGCAGTTGCATGTTTTCATTCCTAAGGGAGACCACGCTCCGAAGAGCTTACCATGCGTGTTTCTTGCACCGGCAGGAACAAACCTATTGGTCGGCTCTGAAACGGAAGATCCTGTGAAAACGGGTGAGTTTGACCCGTACCTAAACGCGGGCATGGCGGTAGCTCATTTCAGCCTCGATGGCTGGATGCCGATCAAGAATCCTCGCAATCCATTGTTCGGAGATCTACTGATCCGCGCGTATCAAGAATTTGCTGCGTCGGATGCCGGTGTCATGAATGGCCAACAAGCAATCGAATTGGTTCTTTCTGAGTTTCCGACCATCGATCCAAAGCGGTTGTATACGGCGGGGCACAGCTCAGCCGCTACATTAGCGCTGTTGCTCGCTTCAGAAGATAAGAGGATTTCAAAGTGCATTGCCTTTGCTCCGATCACGGATCTGACGTCGCGCATGGATGAGGCACTCACCGATCCCAGTTTTGAACGGATGCTACCAGGGGTTCGCGGTTACTTTAGGACTGGCTCGCCAATCACCTATGTCAAGCAACTAAAGTGCGACGTTTGGATCGCTCATGCAAAAGATGACGACAATGAACCATATGTTAATACAGAGAAGTTTGTAAAGGCACTGCGAGACAATAAAGGTAAAGTGCAAATTCTCTCGCTCGATCGCGGCGGGCACTATCAAGAGATGCTCGATGTGGCCATTCCTCAAGCTCTTAGCTGGCTGCAGGGGCGATCGCAGTGAAACATGAGCTGGCAGCCAGCAAGCTCCGCTCGATGTCATTCTTCATCGGTGCAACGGAGTTGGCCAGTGTCCTTCAGACGATCAGGTGGCTAAAGCCAAAGCGCTAATTGTTCGTTCCAATCCTGCCCTGAACCGTCGACGCTTTACCCCCCGCTCAGTCGCCGCCTGTTCGCAGAGTCATACCAACGTTCCACGATAGCTCCCACAAAGTTGAACTGAGTTGGTGCCCCCAGTTCTTGCTGACAGTACTTAGGTACGAGCTCCAAGAGTTGCCTTACCTGTGACGTGGGTTCGAGTTCGTCAATGAGTAAGGAGCCATTGGACGAAAGCGCCCCGAGCTAACAGTACCGTTCATGCGTGGCACCCAACGCTGGTAACGCTGCAAAACTCGCTCCAGGGCCTCAGGCTAAGAACCTATGCGAAAACTAAC
>JBBIUE010000019.1:0-67632 GCA_037440405.1 Pirellula sp.
CGTTTCATGTCCAGACCAGTTTTTTACCCTCGCACCGGGCTGTGAACGGTTACACATCCGCCTGACGTTTCTCTCAGTCGAGCCATTACTAGAAAACCTTGGAACGATAAGTCTTGAGGGGATAGACTGGGTAATTGTTGGGGGAGAAAGCGGTCCTGGATCTCGACCAATGTAAGAGCAGTGGGTGATTGATATTCGAGATCAATGTTTGGCCTCGAAGATTCCATTCTTTTTCAAACAGTGGGGCGGCGTTCGAAAGAAACAAGCTGGGCGACTTCTTGACGAGCAGATCTACGACGAGTTTCCTACGGTTATTCGGGAATCAATTCCTTCTATTCAAGTTCGTAAACAACTTATTGTAGAACTAACTGAAACCGTCACAAAATGGCGGTCCCAAACAGAGTAACTGCTCCTTGTTGGTGCCAGCCACCATAATCTGGTACCCTGCCAGACAAGCTGGCAAGGGGTGCGGCTTTCTCGTCGCGTTTCTAGCTGTCCAAACTCCCGTTCCCGCCAGGCAAACTGGCGGGGGACAAACAGGAGTGAAAATGGATGGAATCAAACTGCCTTAATGACATCAACCAGCCGTTTGGATCAACCAGCCTTTTGGCTAAATAGTGCATCACCAAACGGACGAAGTATCTCGCCTCCCTGCTAATGGAGTAACGGCGCTACCCGCTAAGAATTGCAGCTTACCCCCTATCCCTGCACTCTGAAGGGTACCGGATTTCAACTGACTGAGAATCTTGCTGCGATGACGGGAACGTCACGTCCAGATTTGGCGATCGAGCATACGATAATTGATAGCTTCGGCGAGGTGTTCGGGGCGAATATCCGACTGATCATCCAAATCGGCTATGGTTCGGGCGACTCGGATGATTTTATCATGGGCTCGGGCCGACAATCCCATTTCGGTGACAGCTTGCTTTAGGATCGTCTGACAGTCACGATTCAGTTTGCAGTGTTGCCGAAGAAGTCGGCTGGACATCTGTGCATTCGCGCGGGCTGGTGTGTTAGCCAAGCGTCGGCTCTGCCGCTCGCGAGCTTGAGTCACTTCTGTACGCATTTCCAAGCTGCTGGTGCCTGGAGTCCCTGAGGAAAGTTCTTCGAAGGGAACTGCAGGAACTTCGATATGGATGTCGATGCGATCTAAGAGTGGACCGGAGATGCGGCTCATGTAACGCTCGATTTGAATCGGCGTACAATTGCAGGTCCTGCGTGGGTCGGTGCGATAGCCGCAGGGGCAAGGATTCAGCGCCGCGACCAACATGAAGTCTGCAGGAAACGTGCTGCTGTTGAGCGCTCGAGAAATCGTTACTACCCGATCCTCCAATGGCTGCCTCATTACTTCGAGCGTCTTGCGATTAAATTCAGGAAGCTCATCGAGGAACAAGACACCGTTGTGAGCCAAACTGATTTCGCCTGGAGCAGGCGGACTTCCGCCTCCCACGAGTCCGGCTTCCGAGATGGTATGGTGCGGAGAGCGAAAGGGTCGTTGTGCCATCAGCGGTTGCCCTGGACGAAGTCGCCCAAGAACCGAGTAGACCCGCGACGTTTCAATCGACTCGTCCGCAGTTAATGTTGGCAAGATGGTTGGCAGACGCTTGGCCAGCATCGTCTTTCCCGAACCTGGCGGCCCCAACATGAGAATATTATGCGAACCGGCAGCAGCGATCATTAAGGCTCGTTTGGTCGTTTCTTGACCTCGAACATCGGCGAAGTCCACGTCATACGAGCTGAACGTTTCAAATAACTCCTCCAGCCGCGACGGCTGGGGATCGATTGCGAGTTGCCCTGCCAGAAATCCAATCGCCTCGGTCAAGCAGGAAACCGGAATCACTTCGATTCCCTCAACTACCGCAGCTTCTGCTGCATTTTCGGTCGGGACGATGATGCCGCGCAGCGAGCGATCTTTGACGGCTGCCATCGCCATGGACAAAGCGCCCTTGATGGGTCGCGTTTGCCCTTCGAGAGCTAGTTCGCCAACAACAGCATACTGGTCGAGTAGCTCTGAAGATATTTGCCCGCTACCGACGAGGATTCCAAGCGATATCGATAAGTCGAAGGATGCGGCTTGCTTGGGAAGCTCGGCGGGGGCAAGATTGATGATGATACGCTCATGGGGACGTTGATATCCGCTATTCACGATCGCTCGTTCGACGCGATGGGTACTCTCGCGGACCGCCTGTTCAGGCAATCCGACAAGCACGGTTTTCGGAAGCGGGCTCGACGCAATATCGACTTCGACTTCAACAGGAACAGCATCAATTCCAACGAGCGAAAACGTCTTTAGTTTTGCCAACATGTTGTCGAACTACTGAAAAGTTAAATGCTTCGCACTGCAAGCGTACATTCCATTGAAATAGGTTGGTGTAGACTTTCTGAAACCTATCAGCGAATGGTCCACTCGCTCAATATTCGAGTCTTTCATGGACACGAGCGACAAAAGTCACTTTGCCTTTGGCAAGGGCTCTGAGTCGTCATGGATAGCATGAGCAAAAGCCATGAATCGTCCCTGGCTTGCACTGCGGGCTACCTTTGTCGCTCGTGTCCTGATGGATTACCTTTCGATCGTCTTCTAATGTCCCGCGAATCACCAGTGGCGTCAATGACTGCTGACCGGGGCAATACGTAGTCTCGATGATCTCCATTCGTCGACAATGAACTATCGTGTGACGAAATCGCCGACGAAGCGAACTTTGCCCGATTTGTATCGGAACGATCGTAGCTTGCTAAGATCGCTGGGGGCCTTTGCTTGGAATTCGTTTCGGAAAAGGCCCGAACTTCCATAGAAAACTGTCATTTTCTCGAAGAGCCAATATTGGTAGACTCCCGCCATGTTTTGGCCAGGCAAATACCATCGATTCCTACTTGGCGAAGTCCTTCGACTTTTTCTTACGGCACTCGCAGCAGTCACGATTCTCAGTGTGCTGTTCGGGGTCATCGAGAAGTTAATCGAAGAAGGACTGGGGGTCTTGGCGATCGTTCAACTCATTCCGTTCGTCTTGCTCTTGTCGCTTCCCTTCGTGATGCCCGCCACTCTTTTATTTGCAGCCAGCAGCATCATTGGACGGCTCGCAGCGGATAATGAGATCATCGCGATCAAAAGTGCTGGTATTTCTCCGATTCGAGTCGTCGCGCCCGTGCTTCTGCTCGCTCTCTGCCTGAGTCCGCTAGCCGTGCTCACAAACGATCTGGCAGTCTCTTGGGGACGACCGGGAATTAATCGAGTGGTAATGCAATCGCTTGAAGAAATTATCTATCGAGTCCTTCGATCGCATCGATCGTACAGTTCCCCGAATGGTTTCTCGGTCCACGTGCAAGATGTTCAGGACCGCTGGCTGATTCGGCCAACCATTATCGTTTACAGCTCCGGCAGTGGTGAATCGCAGACCATTATGGCGGAGAAAGCACAACTCAACTGGAATCCCGAACGCCAGAACTTGACCATGAAGCTCGTCAATTACGAGTCATTTGGCCCCAAGTTCAGCTTGATCGTCGCTGGCACCCAAGAGCTGGAACTACCCCGATATCTTTCAGCAAAGAAGAAGGATAACTCGGATAGTCCTTCGCAATTTGCACTCAGCGAAATCGGGGCGCAAATGTCCTGGGAGAAGTTCAAAATACGAAACAACCGCGCCATGTTGGCTTCGCATGTATCAACCTCGATGTTAACCGGGCGAGCAGGATTGATGGATGACGAAATGTCAAAACACTATGCATGGGTGGTTTCCGCGAGTGAGCAGCGATTGTGGAGATTGCGAACCGAGCCATGGAGGCGCTGGGCCGCAGGATTCTGCTGTTTCTTCTTCGTCTGGCTCGGAGTGCCACTTGCTGTCCTTATGAAAAATGGTGACTATTGGACCACGTTCGGGATGTGCTTCATTCCGATCTTATTGCTGTACTATCCAGTTTTCGCATTCGGACTGGATCGAGCGAAGGATGGGTCCTGGCCACCCTTCTGCGTCTGGCTGGGCAACTTCGTGTTGTTCTCCGTGGGAGCGTTCCTGTTCCGTCGCGTCTATCGATCTTAACCAGACCTCGCTCAGCAATGGCCATGTTTAGCCAATCGGTGCTGACTGAGCGCATTCTCGTCGTCATGTGACTCAACAACTAAATCGAGCGCTGTGAGGGCATGCAATTTAGGTCCAAAGAATAGTGATGGACCGGTGATGAATGGTTTCGTAGCGGAAGGACTTAAGCTTGTCCATTCATCACTTTCGCGTTGTTCGATCGGTGTCGATTATGGGTTATTTGAGTCTTAGTCGTTTACTTCGCATGTCGGATTGCCCGGCACCCGAACGGACCGATCGATCGCCACCCGTTTCGAACTCAATTTTCTGGCTCAGGCCCTGATGTACCTACCGATTTGCCGTTAACCCAAGTTCTGTTCTTTACCTCGAAGCGATCCACCAACACCGAATCGTTGCGAGAATTCGCGAGAGTTCGGATTCTTTCGATATTCGCATTAGAGCCATTTGAAGGAGCTTCCTACCGAACTCTGCCGTGTACCGTTTTTGCTTTTAATCCGAATCTATTAGTCATGCCGTTCATCCGACCAACGCGACTTTTTTCGCTCCTGCAGGGATGGAATACTTTTCTGCTCCGCGAGAACTGGAAATGCCGAGTTTCAATCGTCGAGATGTTTTGAGAACTCAATTGGAGCAATCCTCTGCATGGCAAAAAAAGAAATCTTTCGAGTAGTCACTCGGGCCAAGGATGGCACCATTCGTATCAACGATTTCCATTCCCCGGAAGCGATCCTCGAAAGCCATGCTCAAGTCGGCACGGACGATTGCAGTACGGACTTGGCAATTCGAGGTCTTCCCGTCTTCCGTGGTTTGATTGGGCCCATTCCAGAAGGTCGCAATATCGTTCGCTACGAGTCGCCGGACGTATTTGAAATCATGACCAAGGAATGGGTGAACACCAAAATCAAGCGCCGACGCCGAACAACTAGCGGCTTCGAGGCGCAGACGGGCATCCAATAACTTGCTTCCAAGCTAACTCGCCAAGTCCGTTTCGAATCGATCCAGCATAATGGCAACGGTCATGTCTCCCATGACATTGACCGCAGATCGAACGCGCGCCAACACCCAATCGACAGGAAGGATCAACGGCCAGTAGATTGCAATCTGTTCTTCCGAGAATCCAGCAACCGACAGCACTAAAGGAAGCATCACATAGCCAGCCTCGGGAATGCCCGCGATTCCAACGCCGGCCATGATCGAGGCAGCAAGAACGATGAGTTGCTCGCTCCAACCCAGATTCATTCCTGTCGCTTGTGCCAGAAATAGCACCGCCATCGCTTCATAAAGCATGATGCCATCGTTGTTCAGATTGGTTCCAATGCACGTGGACAATCGCGCCGAAGTGATGCTGACTTTTAGCTTGTCAGTCAAACATTGAAGTGTCACCGGTACGGTCGCCAGACTACTGTTTGTCGATAGGCCGGTAAAAACTGCGTCGGCTGCTGCCGTTAGAAATGCCTGCGGCGTCTTTCCACCCACAAGCCAATTCGCCATTGGATAGTACACCAAGGCATGAAAGCCGAGCGTCAGCATGATGAAGCCAAAAAAGGTCAATAACCCCTGAAATGCCTCCAGTCCGTATTTGGATACCACACTCGCCACGGTTCCCAAAACTGCTAGAGGTACAAGTCGGACCAGCCAACCAAGCAACTTCATGAATGCTCGATAGAGCGCTTCAATGCTGATAGGAATTGGATGCCGATCGCAATCGCCCTGGTCTGGAGTGTTCACTTGGGAATCCAATGGTGCAGGGGAAGTTCCGCTGCTTTCCTGAGTTGAAGAATAAAGGACTCCCCGCAACGCGGCACCAATCAAAATCGCAATGAATACCGCTCCAAGCACCTGGTTCTCCAAAAACGGTTCCAGAATGGAGCTAGGGATCATACGAAGCAGATTGTCGATTGGAGAAAGACTTGCCTCGGGCACGTCCAGCGGCAATGTCTCCGCTGCTGAACTACCGATCGTTCCTCGCATTCTCTCACCTGGCCGAAGGACATTGACGAGCGTGACTCCCACTGAGAAAGCGACGGTCACATTGAAGACGCAAATGGTGACGAGCCGGGCGCCATGAGTCCAAGTCATTCTCGTTCGCAACATGCCGTCAAGAATCGCAAAGAAGATCAACGGTACGGCGAGAGTCTTGATGCTGGCGATAATCACCTTCCCAAAATCTGCTAGTTTGGGAACGATCTTACTAAGTCGCTCGGAATTTGGATGAGTATGCAAATATTGCCCGAGAGCGATTCCAATCACAACGCAAAGAACGACCTGTGCTGGAATGGAGCATAGCAGTCGCCCGACGCGTGATTGAACATTCTCGGGCATCCGATCAAACCCCGTGTGATCAATTTCAGTCTTGGCGAATCGGGTCGATGAAGGCGAACGGCAAACAAAAGTTACCAACTATAAGCCACTGCGTCAGCGAGGGATCACCGATTTTTCCTCACTTCGTTTTCGGGCTTGTGGACTTTCCATTGTCGCTTGTCTAAATCGATCGCAACCGTTCACGCCTCGCGCGCAGGCAGCCACCATTTTGGCGAATAACGTGCTCCATTCGCTTCCAAGGATATCAAACCAAAATGGCTTAGACCTGCCGCTAAACGAAAATCCTGACTCCAATCGTGAACGCTTGCCATCGATTGACGGCTATGTCGACTCTATCCCATACAGAGAGCCAATTTCACTTCCAGCCAGGGATTTTCTTGAACGCGCTCTGCTGACTCTTCGTCTGCTCGGTAAGTCAGAACGACTGGACTAGGATCATTTTTTCCGGAATGAGTAATACTCGGCAAGTGAGATCCGACCATCTCCGTTCGTATCGACTCGCGAAAAATCTCCTTCGGAAGCATTCCATTCGTCGATGGACAAGTAACCGTTCTGATCCCGATCGCGAGATGTAATTTGTTTTTCGACCCATTCTACCCACCGTTGGTTTGCGTCGGCGGGCAAGCCATCGCGAGGAATGGAATACTTGCCGCTCCCAGACTTTGCAGACGCCCCCCCGGTGCCGCTACCCGATGAGGCACCGGACGCCGAGTCGGGCGACGCTGTGGTCGAAGTACTTGCTGTCGAGCGTTCTGCGAGAATGCCTTTTTTGGTCGCTTCCAAGCACTCCTTCGCGGTAATGTAGCCGTCCTGATTCGTGTCGAACTGCAAGAACTTTTCAATGACCGTTTCATTCCAAGTCGATGCGAATTCTTTCATCGAGACTTGCCCATCTCCGTTGGAATCCGAGTCGACAAACCAGCTAGGAAGTCCCTGAACTCGACGACCGTCCTTGCTCTCTGGAGGGCGATAGGTTGCCCTGGAGTCCCAAAGCCCTTTTTCTTGGACGGGTGACGCCCACTGACTCGAGTTACCGGCAGCACCTCCCTGCATGTTCGACCAACCGGAGTTGTTATTGGCCGCAAAGTTATTGCCGCCGTTGTTACCACGCGAGCGATCACGGTCGGACCCACCCGAACTTTGGCCGGAAGATGAATTACCAGCCAAGCGGATTCGAGCGTAGCGGACTGAGAGTTCCTCGCGCGATAGCTTGCCGTCGCCGTTGCGATCGTACTGCATTGGATTGTCCCGAAAGCGTCCCGCAGTCAGCTCGTTTTGATCCAAGAAGCCATCTCGATTTGAATCATATCGCCGCAAACGCTCGTCCGCTTCGCGCATATCCTCTTCCTGAACCCTTACTGCAAACAATTCGCTGTCTGAGCCAAACCCAGGTACTTTCTCAGGCGTCTTCGAACTCCCAAATCCCGGAACTAATGACTTGCTATTGACCGAAGCTTCTTCGCCAGTGTCTCCCCACGATCCCCAGGCTCCCCAGCCACCACCCATTCCTCCATCGCCACCTCTTCCCGTACGCATTCGTTCGAATTCAGAAGTTAGAGTTGCAATGGGAATGGGCTTATTCAAATCGATATTTGGATTGTTACGCGCGATACGATCGAGGAAAAAGCGCGCCGGCCCTTGCATCTCGTCCGGATCAAGCATCCCGTTACCGTTGACGTCCATTCGCGCCATAAAGCCCGACGGATCGAAGCCCCCTCCCTGGCCTCCTCCCATGCCCATCATCATCATGCCGCCACCCGGACCGCCGGGGCCGCCCATCATCATCATGCCACCCCCTGGACCTCCGCCGCCCATTCCGCGGTCACCTCCTCCACGGTCCCCACCTCCCCGGTCGCCACCGCGCTGTGCAAACGCAGTTGAATTCAACGCGAGGCACACCAATAAACCGGTAGTAGCTTTGAACGTGATCTTTTTCATCCGAATGTCTCGCAGAGTACCGAAAGCAAGTCGATCGTGAATACGACTTACAAAATCATACAGGTAGTTCGACGCTTATAGTGTAGTCTCTTTCAAACACCAACCGAATCTCGTTGGTTTCGCTTCTGCACCCATTTCCTTCCGTTACAATGGCAAAATCACGCGAGAATTGGAAAATGCAACCCCGATGGAACTACTTGCCTTCCTGTCTTCCACTATCCCAGAACGCACCTGCCAAATTGGCATACACGCTTCGAGGTGGTATTCCTTACCGAATCGAGGGCTAGCGATCGTTCAAGTCGAATTCATGAATCCCATATAAATTTGGGCTCTACAAGCAAAGATTGCGTTTTGGCACGCTCGTTGCACCCAATGGCAAATTCTCGTTGGGAACACACAAAATAATGCCTTCCAAGAAAAGCCATCGAGGTGATTCGTACTCAGAAAAAGGAGATGCACCACTATGTCACAAGGCGAGAAGATTATCGGGATTGATTTGGGAACGACCAATTCCGTCGTTGCAATAATGGAAGGTTCGGAAGTTAAGGTTATTCCGAACGCTGAGGGAAATCGTCTCACTCCTAGCGTGGTCGCATTCAACGACAAGCAAGATTCGATCGTCGGTGAGCCAGCCCGCCGACAGGCGGTAACGAACCCGAAGCGAACGGTTTACTCTGTAAAGCGGTTCATGGGGCGTCGCCACGCTGAAGTGGAGTCTGAAGAAAAGTTGGTTCCCTATGAGGTGGTCGGGGCGCCGCACGAGTACGTTAAGATTCAAATTGGTGACAAGCAGTACACGCCCCAGGAAATTTCTGCCAAAGTCCTTCGCAAGCTGAAGGAGGCCGCTGAGGCCTACCTTGGTCACCGAGTCTCGAAGGCCGTCATTACCGTTCCCGCCTATTTCAACGATGCACAGCGTCAAGCCACGAAGGACGCGGGCCAAATCGCGGGTTTGGAAGTGGCCCGCATTATCAATGAGCCGACGGCGGCCGCTTTGGCCTATGGCTTAGACAAGAGCCGCGACCACAAAATCGTGGTATTCGACTTGGGAGGTGGTACCTTCGACGTGTCGGTGCTGGAGGTCGCCCTCTCCGGCGGTCCCGATGAGGACAAGAGCAGCAAAGTCTTCGAAGTCATCAGCACAAATGGAGATACCCACCTCGGTGGCGATGATTTCGATCAGGCACTTGTTAACTATGTCGCTGAGGAGTTCAAGAAAGAAAACGGCGTCGACCTCCGGAAAGAACCGATGGCTCTGCAACGACTGCAGGAGGCCTGCGAGAAGGCCAAGAAGGAGCTGAGCAGCGTTCCGCAAACGGATTTGAATTTGCCCTTCATCACGGCGGATGCCTCGGGTCCCAAGCACCTTCAAATGACGATCACCCGGTCGAAGTTCGAAGCGCTGGTCGATAGTTTGGTCGAACGATGCCGCCGACCGGTGATGCAGGCTCTCGAAGATGCGAAGCTTCGACCAAGTGATATCGACGAAGTTGTGCTCGTCGGAGGATCAACCCGAGTTCCCAAGGTGCGCGAGTTGGTGAAGTCGATTTTCAATCGAGAGCCCCACCAAGGAGTCAATCCGGACGAAGTGGTTGCTGTCGGAGCGGCCATTCAAGGAAGCGTTCTTTCGGGTGACCGACGCGACGTTCTCTTGCTCGATGTGACGCCTCTTACCCTCGGCATTGAAACGGAAGGTGGAATTCTCACTCCGCTGATCGAGCGAAACACGACGATTCCTGCCGAGAAAAAGAATATCTTTTCAACGGCTGCGGATGGACAAACGGCGGTGACAGTCCGCGTTTTTCAGGGCGAACGCAAAATGGCAGCTCATAACCGTCTGTTGGGCGAGTTCAACTTGGAAGGCATTCCTCCGCAACCGAGAGGGGTTCCCCAGATCGAAGTCAAGTTCGACATCGATCAGAACGGGATTCTCAACGTCGGTGCGAAGGATTTGGGTTCCGGCAAGCAAGCCAGCGTTCGCATTGAGCAATCCAGCGGTTTGAGCAAAGAAGAGATCGAGAAAATGCGTCGCGATGCAGAAGCCAATGCTGACGAAGATCGTCGCCAGTTCGAATTGGCCGAAGCTAAGAACAAGGCGGAGCATTTAGTCTATCAGATTGAGAAGACGATGAAGGAGAATGCCGACAAACTCTCGGACGCGGATCGCCAACCGATGGAGAAAGCGATTCAGAAGGTTCGTGATGCGATCGGAGCAGGTTCAACCGAAGCGATCAAGTCGGCCACGGGCGAGCTGGAACAGGCCTCGCAGGCCTTCAGCAAGATTCTCTACGACAAGACAACGGCGACTGGCGCAAATCCTGCGTCCGGATCGACTGCTCCTCCATCCGATGACGACGCGATCGACGCCGAGTTCGAAGTCAAGGACAAGGAATAAACTCCTGGATGACGCTGCTGGTCGTTAGCGGTTGAATTTTTCCCGAGCAATAAGATGGAAAGGTCCAAGATGCCCTCGCACGCATCTTGGACCTTCTTTCATGGAACGCTTGCTATCCCCAGCTCGCGGGCGTTGCCCTTACGTTCTATCGATGGTTTGAGTGCCGATTCGCAATTCGCCCGCCTGCATAATCCTCCAAACGATTAGCTACGTCCTTCAACCAATCTCCGGAACGATGCAGCGAGTTTGCGATGGCTTCGATCAGAGTCGATCCAAAATCACTCTGCGATTCTGCGATTACTGAGGAGTCCGCAAACGCTGGTGGATCAGCTTCTGCAGTCCGACTTAGAGCCGCTTCTGAGATATTTTCGCCATTATTTGAATCTTCCTCTGCTGGGACCGTTGATGTCACGATCGGGAAGCAAGCCTGCGGTTCACTCGGATGATAAGCATCTTCGATTTCAAACGACTTAAAGGAAGGTGTCACGATCGCGATTCCATTGCCAAACGTGTAGATGCTCATCGGGCGATTCTCAAAGACCGGCACTGGCTCGAGTTGATCCATCCAAGAGGCACTCCATTGAGCAAACTGATGGGCATGTTTCGAGAAAACCTTAGACCACTGCGCAATCTGATTGCCTGCCAACAGTGACGGCGGATAGCACTCCATCGTTTGCTGCGCCTGATCCCAAGCTTCGACGACCTCCGTCCAAAGCTTTTTCCAGCGTTCCAATTGTTCTTGATCCAAATCCGCTGGACGACTGCGAACCTTCGACGGTTGCTCTTGAGGGAAATCATCCCCTGGTCGATTTGAATAGCTCGGCGTGCATCGCCACTCCGATTCGTCTAACCGGAAACTATCGTAGTTGAGTTCCAATTCTCGAGTCGATCGTTCACGCTGGAAATCGATCGGAGGTCGGCGACCGTCCGCGAGAAGACTAGAGTCGGGCAGCGAAACGTAATCCTTGCTTCGGCTGCCAAACCAACCTTCAGAAACGTAAATCCAGAACGATTGCCGCAGATTGGGGGTGGGCGAGGAGTCTTGGGAGACAACAGACTCCAATCGATCGTACGGGAAATACTCTTCGGCTGTTAGATAATCTACGTGTGCACTTGATGCGATCATCGGTTCCGGCGACGGCGGCTGGCCAATCACGGGAGCAACCACATTTTGAACCGACGCGAGCTGGGGGCTTTCATCGGCGTCCAATGCAAGTGCTGGAGCAAGCCTAGCAAGTTGGTCATCCATTAGTCGGCAAGTCGCGAAAGGTGGCTGGATCGGCCAACCGCTCGTATCGATGCCGACACCGTAGTTACAATTATGCATCCCCGTCGAGAGCATCAAGGTAAACAGCCAGCGATAGAATGTACACTTCATCCGTGATATCCTCCGACTTGAGCGTCCTGCGCGAGGTGGAGCGGCGGATTCGCTCAAGTTCGTTGATTTGCGAAAGGGAAGGTGAGATTGTTCGCGCTGGAATCATCCGTCACGGTCGTGAGAGCGCGAGGCGGTGTCCGAGCGATGCTCTCGTTATCGAACAAAATGGACCGCGATTTCGGCGTCAAAGTTTCTCGACAACGAACTTTTTGCCTAATCGGCTCACGATAACGCGAATCTAGCAAGACTAGCAATGATTCCGGTTTTACGATAATTTTTCGTTTTCGTTCCAAGAGTTGATGTCATCCAACTTGACAATCGGTATTGAGATCAAAGGAATCTGACATGCGCATCGGTCTGGCTTTTCGAGCATTCTTCGTTAGTTTGTTTCAGCCGGCCAAGGCCAAGCGAATACAATCAGCACTGGATGACGAACCAACAGCCGTCCCCAAAAAGATTGAATCCGGCTCCGAGCGCAAACTGCCGGAACCGCTGAAGCCACCGACGCCAGACCGAAGCGACGCACTTACACTGCTGAGTGCTCTCCAACGCGAAGCACGTTTCCTAGACCTCGTCAACGAATCGCTCGATCAATACTCCGATGCCCAAGTTGGTGCTGCTGCTCGCGATGTGCTTCGCGACACCAAAGCTGTCCTTCAGAGAATGTTTGAGCTCAAACCACTGGCAGATGTCGGTGAAGGCGAAAATATGACCATGAATGCAACTTCCTCAGCCCTCCGATTCCGCGTGGTAGGCAAGCAAGTTGGCGCGGACGCTCGGGTCGTGGTCGTTCATCCGGGATGGCAAGCAACTCGTGTTCAGTTACCTCAATGGGTTGGGATTCGTGAGGATCAATTTGTTCTTGCTCCAATCGAAGTCGAAGCCGAATAGGCACTCTAACCAATCTTTTTTCGAATTTGAGCACCCCCTGTTTTGCTTTTCGAAATTGCAGTGAATCGCCAGCTTTTACGTTGCGGAAGCGGACCGCCGCAAATTTTTGCAAGCGGAATCGTTGCATGTCTGCTAGATTATTGGTTGCAGAAGGTTGTTGGCCGAAGATGCTTAAGCGGAACCCTTGTTCCGATCGGGGCCGTTTACAGGTAGATGCAAAGCCAAAAAATGGAGGCGAACGATGGGTGGCGGGTTCTGGCTGAAACAAGCTCAAGGACTTTCAATTGACGCGCATGACCCTTGGGCAATCTTGGTTCGCGACACGCTCAAGGCCGCAAAGCCAACCCTGCACGAAGAGTTACAACAGAAGGGCGAGCTCGATGCCTATTCGATCGTGACAGCACATGAAATGTACGTCACGTACAACCGTCTTCGCTCAACGGGTGCGACTGAAATCGAGGCACGCGAAATAACGTTTGACGACCTTCTGCCTCGCGAACCCGTAGAGACGGAAGAATACGAGCTTGAGGGTGGCATGGCGGACCAGATTGCTGCTCTTGAAGCCTGGCTCAGCATACAGAAGAAATTAGAAAGCGATTTGTAATCGTCTCCAGTCTAGCGGGCTTTTCTTCCTAACTGTCGTCTGATGTTTCTTTCGCCTCTCGGATCATCGGTCAGACCTGCGAAAGTGTCACATCAGCCACTTTGAAAACCGTTTCGGTCCGTCGAAAACCCAGCCGCTCGTAGAGGCGAACGGCCGCTGAGTTTTGAAACGTGACTTCAAGGTGCGCTACCTGACAGCCTGCTGCGTAGAAACCCTGCAACGCCTTAAACAACAATAGCGTTCCAAGCCCTTGATGCCGAAATTCCGGAATGATCCCAAGATTCTGAACACCGCCTTCGAAAGCACTGGTTCGAAGCCCTTGAACTGTTCCTACCATCGTCACATTGGATCCATATTCAGCGTCATACGCCAAGAGCCATGTGGCTTCAGGTACAAAATCATTCCGACGAGCGATGTCTTTCATCAATTGAATGCAGCCGGCGCGCTCTGCCAAACATGGAAAGATGGTGGAATCGATTTCACCGCGAAAACATTTCCATTTGACGATGCCATGATCGCGAATCAAAGACGGAGAAAACGGTAAAAACCGAAATCGAGGCGGAAGTGAGCGCTTGCGAAACAAATCTTCCGACAATCGAATTTCCATTCGAAGTCGCTTGAAATACGTTAAGGTCATCGCAGTTCGCCTCCAACGTTTCAGGACACCTGCAGCCTTCAACTATACCACGCTAAAATTGGCACCGTAGTAAAATGCGTCCATGATTTGATCTTCAAAAAACTAGTCCGATCAATTCGTTTCGACGAGACACAATCAACGCAGCAATTCCCAACCGATCCACAATAGAATCGCCGAGATGCTCAAGAGAAGCAATCGCGAGAACGTTTTTCCGACTCTTCCGATCAACTGGCTTGTAAGATTCGAGAATCGACTAGCCGAGTCCGGCAGGATCGCCGCCAAGATGGTGACGCCCGCGAGGCTCAAGGACACCATTCCCATGAAATGATCTTGGGAGTTCAATGCTGCAACCTCTTCAAAATCTCCAGCCCGGTCGAAAAACCCTACACTGGGATTGTATCCCGCTGAACAGAAATATTGAAGAAC
This sequence comes from Pirellula sp., assembly GCA_037440405.1. GTDB lineage: Bacteria > Planctomycetota > Planctomycetia > Pirellulales > Pirellulaceae > JANMGV01. The sequence goes on from JBBIUE010000019.1 coordinate 14,626, forward strand.
GAGACTCCTTGTCAGGATGTCCCATCATCAAGCGGATGCGAGCAATTTCGCAAGGATCATCGGCAAGTGCGGCCCCTGAGTCATCAGAACGGGGCCGCGTCGGCCACAGATTTACCCGAACGCTCAAGATGAACATGCATCTTTAGAAATACTCAAATTCTGAAGCGACCGTGCCGCGACAGAGGCGCGAAAACTGCTCACTGCAATTCCCAGAGAGCTCTTTCCAAACTGTGAATTTGCTGCCGGATGTAATCAAGATCGGGGAATACCTGAAGGGCCCTGCGGAAATGTCCCAATGCCACCAGAGGTTGACCTTGTTCCAAGCGTCCGTAAGCCAATCCAATCCAAGCTGGATAGTGGAATTTTGAAATTTTCAATGCGCGATCGCAATCCATGCATGCTCCCTCGAAATCATCGAGTTGCAACTTAGCAAGTCCGCGCTGACAGAACCAATCGGGGATTCGTGGATCGATGGCGATCAGTTCCGAGACGATGGCAATCCCTTCCCGCCAACGATTGGCTTGAAATTGGTGATGCATTTCCTGGACCATGACGTGAAACCCTGGAGCAATCGCGCGTTCCCAGATGGATTTGATGGCGTCGTCGACCACCATCCGAACGCCCTGATCGTGATCGGAAAGCAGGGGGCCAAGATAATCGACGTGGGTTTCGTCTCCCATCAGACCCAATGCAAAGCAAGCGGCCCTGCGATCGACAGTGCTATCCGAGGAGGCAAGCTTGAGCAAAGTTCCGATCGAATAGCGACCGGCGACCGTCATGAGAAAGCTCGCTGTATCCATATCTCCGAGGTAGGATTGAAACGAGCGAAGGAGAGCGGATGGTGTGTGCGAAAGTTTTTCCACGAAGTCAAACAACCTATACAATGCCTATTGAGCGGAGCGATGATGAGCGCTTCTCTCTCTCAGTCTAGTTGCGATGATGGGCTAACTCAATGAGAAGTTGCGTAGCAATTCGAAGGTCCGGATTACGACGAATATGCGTGATTTTCGCGGCATCGCTCTTGACTTTGTGGGGCATCGCAAATCCACTTGCCGCCCAGCGTATCCAATCGAACCCACTCGACGAAGGACAAATCCCCAGTCTAAGAAAAACGCTCGGCATGCCGTGCAGCTTCCGCGCGAAAAACAGCAGCTTGAGATCAGCGATCGAGTCGCTGACGACGATCTATTCGATTCAAGTATGGATCGATCCGAACGTCGATCTGGATCGAAGTTTCGACTTTGAGAGTAAGGGGGACAGTTTGGCAGAGGTGCTCGATGAACTCGCCGCAGCGAGCGATGCTTCCATTGTCTGGCTGGGTGTCCTGGTTACCATAGTGCCTTCGACATCCAGCAACGCAATTGAGTCTTCGTATTGGCGTCTCTATGACACGTGGCCAAAGAGTATGTCAAAGACGAGAGAGTTCTCGTGGGAGGACGCAACTAGTCCCAAAGCGATTCTCACGGAATGGGGAGAAACGAACCGATGGAACATTGACGGCTTGGCAAGCATTGACTTCGATCTCTGGCGCGGAGGCAAACTTCCCGCAGGACCAGCCGCAGCACAACTGACTTGTTTAGTTTCAGGTCTCAAGTTGGAAGCCGAGATCGATGCTGATTCCCGAACAATCACTCTTAAAGAGTTATCCGCAGCAGTTCCGCTCCGACTTTCCTATGCACAAAACCGAATCGATAAGAAGGAGCTGGAGACGTGGGCTTCGCGGTGGTCTCCATCGCGTTGGGTCATCCGCGACCAAAAAGTGTGGGTGGAAGCGTTTCCAGTCGCTCACCGCCACTTAGTCGCTTCACCCATTCGCCCCAAGCCGTCCAACGCGACTGTCAAAGACCCTCTTTCAAACCAACGATTCACTTTTGAATTTGAAGGCCGACTGCTTACGGTACTCGAAACTCTCGCAGCACAGGCGAAGCTGAAGTTCTCACCTTGGCCTCTCGAGCGTTCCGTCGCCGATTCTCGCGTCTCCGTTCGTTTCGCGCAAGCATCGATCGATTCCATCTTGGAAGAACTAAGCAAACAGACTTCCTGTCAGTTCAAGAGGAACGCGCTCGAGGTTCAAATCGATCCGAAGTAAAGGGAGGCCTATGTTTCGCTAGGGAAGTGAGTTTTTATGGATTTTGCCGTCTTTCATAATGAGCAGGAGATTCTGTGCGGGATCGCCTAAAATCTCGATCTCTTCCAGCGGGTTGCCGTTGACGATCAGAAGGTCGGCCAAGGCTCCCTCCGCGATGACTCCCAATTTGCCTGGATAGGGATTCCGTCTGTCCGACATCGCGAGCAATTCTGCATTGTCGGACGTGATCATTCGAAGGATTTCAGCATTGGTATACCATCGAGACATCGAGAGGATGTTGGCGTTGTGATTTCGAAAGGATTCCGGGCTGAACAGGATATCGGTCCCCCAAGCAGTACGGACGTTGTACTTCTTGGCGAGTCGGTACGAGAGATCCGTCCCTGTAGCCACTTCAAGCTGTTTGATTCGGTTGGGGGTCCCTTCTGCAAACCCCGATGAACGCTCTGCAACGAACGGCTGAAGGCTCCACCAAATCCCATGCTCTGCCATCAATTTGACTGTTTCATCATCCAAAAGCTGGCCGTGATCGATGCACTTAACTCCGGCCTCGATGGCTTGACGGACTGCCTTCGTAGTGTAGGCGTGAACCGTGACATAGGTTCCCCAGTTTTCGGCGGCTTCCACGGCAGCACGCAATTCGGCCACTGTGTATTGAGTAACATCGAGGGGATCGTAGTTCGACGATACTCCGCCGCCAGCCATCAACTTAATCTGGGTAGCTCCTAGGGCAAGTTGCTCTCTGGCTCGGGCTCGTACCGCGTCGGGACTGTCAGCAATCGCAGCCGCGCCAACCCGTTCGGTAAACGTTAGTTCTCCGAACCGCGCAGGAAATTCGAACCGAAACCGAAAATCGCCGTGCCCTCCCGATTGTGAGATCATCGCGCCGCATGGCCAGATGCGAGGTCCAACCACCACGCCCTGATCAATCGCTTTCTTCAATCCCAAGGCTGGCCCGCCCAAATCGCGGATGCTAGTAAATCCGTGCAACAGCATCTCATTCGCTGTCTTGGTGGCAACGGCATAAACGTAACCGATATCTTCGGACAATAGCAACTGGATGGGTAACGTCGCAAACATGATGTGGGTGTGAGCATCGATCATTCCGGGCATCACGGTCTTGCCTCGACCATCAATGATGATCGTGTCGCCTCTGCGGTCGATCGGAAATGGGTCCACCGATATTCGTTCGATAACATTTCCTCTCACCAGAATGTTTGACGGAGAGGACAACTTGTCTTCAAAGCCGTCATAAATTCGCACGTTCTGGATATAAGTTGCCCTGTTCGGCGGTTGAGCCATGGCCAGCTCACAATATCCAATGATCAACAACAATGCGGGAAGGATTTTGGTACACGAATCGATGATCATGGGTTTCTCCAGGCAAGACGAAGCAATGCGAATGAATTCTTCTGATGTTCTTGAGTATACATTCATCGTGTCAGTTCAAGAGCCAAAGCCGCGATCATCATTTAACCGCTCGGCCCTAGCAAGTTTGGCGTTGGACAGCATAGAGGATAAGCAAAGGTTCTGTCTGCGAAAATGCAGCAGCCCGCGATTGGATCATGAACAGCTATCGCAGATTGAACTGGACCAAAGTACAAACCATCTCCGGACTTCTTCGTCAACTTGACGCAGTGGCAGGCAAGAATTTACAGACGATAGCCCGCTTCGTAAGCGAGTGATCAGCGCCTCGTTCCTCGCGAACGTTTCGTGCTGGTGTAGGTTCGCCAAACAATTCCAAACACAGCACATGCTTTTGAATCCGACATGCTTGATCGGCATCGTCGGTGCCATCTCGAAACTCACCATCACCCTTCGGCGGACGAGTTTGTGCCCAAGTCTATTGGATACACCCCTCAAAGGAGATCTAGATAAAGGATCGTATCTGAGTTCGCCTCGCACAGCAGCGACGTTGTATGACTGACGGAATCGATGGTTGCAGGGACGAAGTCAGGAAAGCGGCATATAAGTATCCATCGTCGCTGGTTATCATAGGAAGCTACGTTGTCGTGCGTTTTCGCGTTTACATACCGACAGCGGCAAGCACGGGATGGTCGCAAGAGCTTCCGACCAATCGATGGCGATCCGATGGCGAACGAGTCGCCGATCATCTACAGGCTCGAAAAATCAAGGACTGACATTTGACCAATGGATGATACGAAAGACACAAGAGTGAGCAACAAGCCGACAGAAATCACTAAGAAAGTTGCAGATGAGTCGCGCTATGTCGTCGAGTGGGTGACTCGCATTCTGGCCATTTGTGTCTTAATGGGTTTGATCGTCTGGGGTGGCATGGCTTTGGACAAAATGTTGGGAACGAGCTGGTTGACTCCAGTAGCCGTTATTTTGGGCATGATATTCTGCATCGCGGGGCTGTTGCTTGTCGTGAAGCGGATGGAAATGATGTCAGAAAAAAAGGAGTTGCAAGATTTAAGTCAAGCGAACGGCGCGGATACTTTGGATTCGAAATCTTTCGAAAGCCGACAATCGGATTCTCGAAATGACTGAGGTTCGCTGGTTTAGCGACTTCTTTGGGCAGCCACATGTGGAAATCGCTTCTATTTGACTTCGGCGTCTATTGCGGACTCGGAGTGATTTGTATCCTACTTGGGGTGAATTGGTATCCTCACTCTGATGCATCGCTCGGAATACAGTTATGGTTTCTCGCAGCGTCGATTAGCGTGGGGTGCGGAATGATCATTAGCATCCTGATGCTGTCACCCGTCCATCACTCATTGCCAGTGGCGATGCCTCTCATCGGGATGATGATTCGAACAGGAATTTACTTGGGAGTTCTGCTCTTTCTTGGTGCGACAAAATGGTCGCATCAGAATTACTTCGCGACTTGCCTGTTAGCCTGTTATTTTCCCTTCCTTGCATTAGAATCTTTGCTCTCAATTGGTCGCTCCTCCCCTCGTTAGGTGATTTTCGACACGATGGCTTCGGACATTCTCCACATTAAGGACTCCTATTACTTCGACGTCCCCAAGACGTTTTGGAAGAGTCATCGCACGAAAGCTGCGGAGTTTCCGGATTGGTTTATTCGTCTCGACGATGACTTCCAGAATTGGGAAGCGGACCACTTAATCGATTTTTTGAAATCGTCGGGAGTTGAATCTGGGCACCTGGAATCTGTGAAAGCAGAGTGGCACGAGTGGCAACACAGTTCACATAAGAACCATGCTTGGCCTCTTCACGCCTATTTGGAAAGTCGCGTTGAAGCGATCGAGCGAGAGGCCGTGAAATGGGCAAAAAAACTGGACGGTCCTCCTCGCGATCCCGTCGCGGCATACTTGGCGTCTCAGCCAGACCATCCACATGCTTGGGCTCATAGTTTTATTCGCGGCCCCAAGGGGAGTGCTTGGGAAGCTTGGAAGGCGCAGCAATCGAGTCATTCGACCGTAGCAGCTTACCTGGAATCCACGGGGTCTCGATGGGATTCTGCCAAGCTTCACAGCTATAACAAATCTCTTGATGGCAAGATACTGATTCCGCAACGGTTCGGCGCGTTAAAGAATGCTTACGAACCTTTGCATGGGTTTTGCATTTCGAAGTTCATGATCATTCAAGTCGTCGTTGCACTACTGATCATCTTCAGTTTTCGTTGGCTTGCCAAAAAAGTCGCGACTGGCGGCGTGCCTCGCGGAAAGATGTGGAACGGTTTGGAAGGAATGTTGACTTTTGTCAAGACAAGCTTGCTCGTGCCAGCGATGGGGGAACACGATGCCGAGGACTTTCAACCGTTCTTCTGGACTGCCTTTCTGTTTATATTCGGCTGTAATCTAGCAGGCATGATTCCTTTTCTTGGATCCCCAACAGCGGCTCTGGGAATGACGGGCGTGTTGGCGGCTATCGTCTTTTTGATTGGAGTCGTCCTCGGCATCCGAGAGTTTGGTGTCGTCGGTTTTTTGAAGAATATATGTCCAGAGCTCGGTTTGCCGATCTACTTGGGTATTTTCATCGTACCCATGCTGTGGGTCATCGAATTCGCGTCGCTGCTGATCAAGCATTTCATTCTGGCCATGCGATTGCTTGCCAACATGGTTGCCGGACACTCCGTTCTCTTGGGAATTATGGGCTTAGCCATTGGCGTTCATGCTTACGCGATGAGCACCTTGACTTGGTCAACTGCGACGGTTCTGTCTCTAGCGATGACAACCGCGTTAAGCGTCCTTGAGTTATTCATTGCCTTTCTGCAGGCTGCAATATTCACATTCCTTGGGGGATTGTTTATTTCGAGTGCCAAGCATCATCACTGATGCTTGTGAGGCGTTTGCGATTCGTTTGAGATGATTGGTTTTCCAATTCGATAGGAGTTAGACAAAGTGTTGAAGTTGTTTCGATTGGGATTTTGGAGCCTGGGGCTGATGTTGGCGATGTCAGGCATCGCCGGAGCCGCAGAACAGAGTGGTGTTCCTGGCGCGATTGGTGCCGGTTTGGCTGCCTTGGGTGGCGGACTTGGAATCGGTTTGCTCGCGAAGGGAGCTGTCGAGTCTATCGCTCGTCAACCGGAAGTGTCCGGTAAGATTCAAGTTAACATGATCATCGCTGCTGCGTTGATCGAAGGTTTGGCGTTGTTCGCGGTTATTGTTGGTAGCCAGCAAAATCCATTTGGTGGTTGAGCATGTTTAGGTACGCAGTCTGTTTCGCTTTCATCTTGTTTGGGTTCGGTTGCGATGCGTTCGTATGGACTCCATCGGCGTTGGCATCGAATGCTGCAGAATCTGCGGAGGGAGCTGATCTGACGCATGGTTTTGCAGGAAAGGCGCAGTCGGACCCGCTTGAGTTTCGCTCAGACATGGCACTCTTCACGCTGATTGTGTTCGTGCTGTTGTTGATCGTTCTTTATTTGGCGGCATGGAAACCGATTCAACAAGGTTTGGCATTGCGAGAAGCGACGATTGCGGAGCAAGTCGAATCGGCGAAAAAGGCCTCCGAGGATGCAGCAGCGAAGCTTGCCGAGATGCAGGCCAAGTTCGAAGCTTCAGCAGCGGAAGCGCACCAATTGGTCGCTCAAGCCAGACGAGATGCTGAGGCAGCCGGTTCCCGCATCATCGCCGAAGCTAAGGAGGATGCCAATCGCCAGAAGGATCGAGCCATTGCTGAAATTCAGGCTGCCAAGATGGCTGCCTTGAGCGAGCTCGGAGGCCGAAGTACTGACTTGGCGTTCCACCTCGCTCGAGGAGTGCTTGGGCGTGAATTGAAGAAAGATGATCATCAAGGGCTGATTCAGGAAGCAGTAAAAAACTTTCCAAGTCAGAACTAGTGCATTGAAGCTTGCTGAAACTGATTCGTATAGAACCGATTCGGTTGGTCGATCGGGTCATTGAAGGAACTACAATTCGATGAGTCAAGTTGCGGAAAACTCGCACATCCCTACCGTGTTCGATGATGAGCATCAACACGTTGGCGAAATTTACGCAAAAGCCTTGATCGGCGCTGCGAAGGCGTCTGGCAATGCTGACGTAGTGGTTCAGCATTTGACTTCGATCGTAACTGACATCCTGAATCGGAGTCCGGTATTCGAGTCTGCTTTGTCCAGTCCCAAGCTTTCTTCATCCGAAAAGATGGCCTTGATGGACAAAGTGTTTCGGGGCAAAGTTGATCCAACTCTGCTCAATTTCCTCAAAGTGCTTTGCTCCCGTCAGCGCATTGGTTTCATCCGTGGCATCCAGCAAGCAGTGGTGAAGATGCAGGACGAGGCCATGGGAAGGTTGCGTGTCGTCGTTACCACGGCAGTCCCCTTGGAAGAGAAGCAGAAAACTGTTTTAGCGGACACTCTTCGCAGCCGGTTTGGTAAGGACATTGCCCTTACTTCCCGAACGGACCCTTCCTTGATTGGTGGCATGGTTATTCGAATCGGTGACACCGTGTACGACAGCAGCATTCATGGACGGTTGCTTTTACAGCGGAAGCAGGTTGAAGAACGTGCCGAACAGCAATTGCGTACGAAGTTAGATTCATTGGTCTCTTAGATGAGTTTGCCCATCAAACGGGCTAGTTTTGCATAATCAAGGTCAACTATGAAGTTCAATTCCGACGAGATTGCATCCGTCATTCAGCGAGAAATCGAGCAATTCGAAAGTCAAATCGATGTCCGCGAAGTTGGCACGGTTCTCGAAGTAGGTGACGGGATTGCCCGAGTCTACGGGCTGTCCAATGTCATGTCCGGAGAGATGGTCGAGTTTCCCAGCGGTGTCACTGGTCTTGCCTTCAACTTGGAGGAGAAGAGCGTCGGTATCATCATCTTGGGTGATTACTTAACGATCAGCGAAGGTGACGAAGTCCGCGCTCTCGGAAAACTGTTGAGTGTTCCGGTTGGCGATGAAGTCATCGGTCGCGTTCTCGATCCGCTCGGAAACCCATTGGACGGCAAGGGACCTGTTCAAGCGAAAACGCAGCGACCTGTTGAAATCATCGCGACTGGAGTTGCCGAACGGCAGCCGGTTCACGAACCACTTCAGACGGGAATCAAAGCGATTGATGCGATGACCCCGATTGGTCGTGGACAGCGTGAGTTGATCATCGGCGACCGCAAGACGGGAAAGACGGCAGTCGCTCTGGATGCGATCATCAATCAAAAGCATACTGGGGTCAAGTGCTTCTATGTTGCCGTCGGTCAAAAGGACTCCTCAGTCGCGTTGGTCATTGATGCGTTGGAAAAGCACGGTGCGATGGACTACACGACGATTATCGTCGCTGGGGCGAGTGCACCAGCTCCGCTGCAATACGTTGCCCCTTATGCTGGAACCGCCATGGCTGAGCATTTCATGTTCAATGGCCAGCATGCCTTGATTGTGTACGACGACTTGAGCAAACAAGCGGTTGCTTATCGTCAGCTCAGCTTGCTGATGCGACGTCCACCTGGCCGGGAAGCTTTTCCTGGAGACGTTTTCTACTGCCACAGTCGACTGCTCGAACGTTCTGCGAAATTGTCCAAGGAGCTTGGAGGAGGTTCATTAACCAGCCTTCCGATTATTGAAACGCTCGAAGGAGAAGTTTCCGCATACATTCCAACCAATGTGATCTCCATCACGGACGGACAGATTTACTTGCAGCCCGACTTGTTCTTCGCCGGTATCCGTCCCGCCATGAACGTGGGTATTTCTGTTTCTCGCGTTGGCGGTGCTGCTCAGATCAAAGCGATGAAGAAGGTCGCCGGTGGTTTGCGTCTGGACCTTGCAGCCTTCCGAGAACTCGAAGCTTTTGCTCAACTGGGAACCGAATTGGATGCTGCCACTCAGTCTCGTTTGGACCGCGGCTATCGCATGGTGGAGTTGCTGAAGCAGGCTCAATACCAACCCATGAGTGTTGCCGATCAGATCATCAGCATTTATGCGGGAACGCGAGGTCATCTTGACGACGTTCCAATTTCAAAAGTTCGCGATTTCGAAAGTGAACTGTTGCGATTTGTGCGGAATCGGAATCCGGATTTGCTGAAGAAGATTGTCGATGTCGGTGATCTGACATCGGAAATCGAGGAAGCGATCAAGTCCGCGATTACCAGTTTCAAAGCAACTTTTCGACCGTAATCGGCTTTGCGCCGCAACTAGAACATTGAAATCACATGGCTAATTTACGAGCTCTCGATAAACGCCGAAAGTCGATCCGGAACATTCGCAAGATCACTCGGACCATGGAATTGATCGCGACGGCGCGATTCAAGAAGGCCATGGATCGAGCCGCTGCGGCAACCGATTACACGGATCGAATTACCGCGATCGTGCGGGACTTGGCGAAGTCGGGAGCATCGGTTTCCCATCCGCTTTTGGAACCTCATGACGCAGTCAAGGGTGTGAAACTGTTGATGCTGACCAGCAATCGCGGATTGTGCGGCGGGTACAACAGTTCTGTCGTTCGCGTTGCACTACAGAGAAAAGAGCAGTTGCGAACCGAGACAGAACAACAGCATTTGGCGGTGAGTGGGAAACGCGGAATTTCCGCAATGAAGTTTCGTGGTGTCGATATCGAGAGCACCTACACAGAATTTGAAGATCAACCTTCTTTCGAAGCCGTTGCCAAGATTGCAGATCATTTGATGATGGACTTCAATACGGGTACGATCGATCGTGTCGATATCGCTTACACAAAGTTTCTGTCTCCGTCGAAACAAGAAGCCGTCGTTGAGACTTTGCTGCCGATTTCTGGGCTGGATTCATCCAACGAAGCAAAGGGACCGACTGAGGACTATGAATTTCTTCCATCTGCGGCCAGCATTTTGGAGGAAGTCGTTCCCGCAAGTTTCCGCGTCAAGCTCTTCAAGTGCTTTCTGGATGCTGCGGTGAGCGAGCAGATCGCCCGAATGGTGGCGATGAAAAGCGCGACGGAAAATGCAGGAGACATGATCAAACAGCTGTCCAGAACATTCAATCGAGCTCGTCAAGCAAAGATTACCGGCGAAATCATGGAGATCATCGGTGGCGTCGAAGCTCTTGGCTAACGCTCAAGCTTCGAATCGTGAGTGGGATATCAAGTACTTTGGAACCAAAATAACTCTTAGGTCAATTCGGAACGAACAAGTATGGTTACTGCGAACACATCAGAGAACATTGGGCAAGTCACTCAGGTCATCGGTTCGACATTCGACGTCGAGTTTCCCATCGACAAGCTTCCACCTATCTACAATGCGGTAAAGATTCGAACGGATGCCAAGGGTGTCAAGTTGCATCTGACTGGTGAAATTCAGCAGCACCTGGGAGGTGGACGCGTACGATGTGTTGCATTAGGGAGTACCGACGGATTGATGAGAGGAATTCCGTGCATCGATACCGGTAAGCCCGTGTCGGTTCCAGTAGGCCCATCAACGCTCGGCCGCGTGTTCAACGTACTCGGAGACCCGATCGACCAGCGTGGGCCAGTCGAGGCAGCCGAAAGCCGCCCTATCCACCGGCAAGCTCCTCAGGTATCGGAACTTTCCACCAATACGGAAGTGTTCGAAACCGGTATCAAGGTTGTCGATTTGCTGACTCCGTTTGTGCGCGGTGGCAAGGCGGGATTGTTCGGCGGTGCGGGGCTTGGCAAAACGGTTATTTTGACGGAGTTAATTGCTCGAATCGCATCTTCGCACGGTGGATTTTCTGTGTTTGCTGGAGTCGGCGAGCGAACCCGCGAGGGGACGGACTTGTGGCTGGAAATGCAAGAAGCCGAAATTGGTCAAACCGGCCGTAAGGTTATCGAGCAAACCTGCATGGTATTCGGCCAAATGAACGAACCGCCAGGATCGCGTTTGCGAGTGGCCCTGTCTGCTCTCACGATGGCCGAATACTTCCGCGATACGACTGGTAAGGACACGCTGTTGTTCGTCGATAACATTTTTCGATTCTCCCAGGCAGGAAGTGAAGTGTCAGCGTTGCTTGGTCGTATGCCATCTGCAGTGGGATATCAGCCGACATTGGCGACGGAAATGGGAGCACTCCAAGAACGAATTACCTCGACCAAAAAGGGCGCCATCACTTCCGTGCAAGCGGTTTACGTTCCTGCCGACGATCCAACGGATCCCGCTCCGGCGACTGCGTTCGGACAGCTCGATGCGTTCATTTACTTGGAACGAGCGATTTCGGAGAAGGGAATTTATCCAGCGATCGATCCCCTCGCGTCGAACAGTCGAATTCTTGATCCGCAGTATGTAGGCGACAGGCACTACGCGATTGCTCGACGCGTCCAGCGTATTCTTCAGCGGTACCGCGAACTGCAGGACATTATCGCTATTCTCGGCGTGGATGAACTTAGCGAAGAGGACAAGTTGGTCGTCCATCGTGCTCGGCGCATCGAGCGATTTTTGTCACAACCCTTCTTGGTCGCCGAAGTCTTCACTGGGAAACCCGGTGAAATTACCTCATTGGCCGATACCATTCGCAGCTTCGAGGAATTGTGTGACGGTAAGTGGGACCACCTGCCGGAGCCTGCCTTCATGTACGTCGGCCCGATCGAGCAAGCGGAAGAGCAGGCCAAGAAGATGGCTCAGCAAGGGAAGAAATAATCGTGTCCGAACTGAAATGCGTGGTAGTTACACCCGAACGAACCGAATTGAGCGTTTATGCTGACTTGATCGTCGTCCCGATGTACGACGGCCAGTTGGGCATTCTGAAGGGCAAAAGTCCTTTGGTGGGTCGTTTGGGTTTCGGAACGCTTGATCTTCACCAATCGGGTAGGGTATTAAAGTACTACGTCGAGGGTGGATTTGTCCAGGTTAACAAGGAAGGGGTTTATGTTCTTACCGATCGATTGACTCCGGCTGATAAAGTAGACGCCGCGAAAGCAAAGGAAGACTTCGAAAAGGCGACTGCGATGACCGCTCTTACAGCGGAGACCGTCGCTCTTCGCGATCGTGCTCTTGCCTCTGCCCGCGCTCGTATACGGTTGACGAAATCGACGATGAACTAACGCTTGACTCTTCATTGGGATCGACCGAGTAATTTGCAATGACCGATGTTGGTGCCGTCTGCCAACATCTCCCTAAGTTCGCAAGATTCTCTCGATTGGTCTCGCTTCTAACCTTCAAGGCTCTGAATAAGCGTCTCTCGGCCGTTGCTTGCAAATTGTGGAACGTATCCAAAGACTCTATTCGGCTGCATTCGTATGGTCGTCGGCTCTCCCTAACGGTCTGCGAGAGCATGATGGTCCCCCTTCGCTCTGCGAAAGCAACGCCCATTCACCTCGTCTTGCGGAGTCGATGGCCCCTCAACAGCTCTGTTCGAATTCTTGCCCCCCAGTCCGAGTAGCTACCTCAGGAGAGCTTCCGGAGATGTCTGACTTATGGCTTCGCGTTGGCGTTGCGATCGCGTATCTAGCCGGATGATCACTTATTTCGCTTAGCGAAGAGCCATGGCGAGCTAGTTTTTGACTCCAATGCAGTGCAGAGTCGAATTGGTGCGAATCACCAAATGTGTTGCATCTGCAGCAGGGGTAGAGCGAATCACGTCACCCAGCTCGATGCGACCAAGCTTTTGATATGCGTGTGAAGCGGCAAGAATCGTAACGACGCCGTCATCGGACATTCCAATGAGCTTTCCACCAATGATGACGGGCGAGGATGCTACGTTTCCTCCGATGCGTTGCCTCCAGAGAATTTTCCCCGTGGGAAGTTCGACGCAGGAAACGATTCCGTTGTCCGCCCATAGAAATGCAGTGTCTCCCAACACAACTGGAGTGGGCACATAGGGAGCCGTTGTTTGATTGGATATGCGCAGAATTTCTTGGCCGCTTCCATCGGCGGACACGGCGACAAGCTGATTGCCACCACCTCCAGAACCCTCGGTGCCAATGACCAAATTACCAGCGATGATTGGACTGCTACAGACCCGCTTTTCGAATGCAGGGCGGCTCCATAATCGCTTTCCCGACTCGACGTCGACCGCGAAAAAGCCATTCCCAGTGTTTGCTTCGATGATTGAAGTCTTGCCAGATTTGTCGGTATACAAGCAAGGTACTCCATAACAAACTCGAACCGGAGTGCAGGGAGACTCCCAAACCACTTCGCCGGTTTTCGCTGACAATGCGAGGAGCCGACTTTTGCCAGGAGCAACTCCTGGAGCAAGCTCCTCGGCATCCTGGCAATCGTAGAGGATCAGTTTGTCATCGACGCGAATGGGAGAGGTCCCGAATCCATGCTGGCTGACATAACGTCCCAAGTCACGGGTCCAAACGTCATCGCCACCATGTGTGAACGCGCGCACTGTCAAACTCGTGTCGTCGGCCCAAGCAAAATAGACCATTTGTTCGTCGACGCACGGTGTACTCGATGCGTAACTGCTGAACTTGTGCAAGGCGTGATGCCGGCTTGCAAAGTCTTTCTTCCACAACAGCTCGCCAGTATCCAGAGAATAACAGAGCGCATACCGCGTTGCATCCTTGGGGTCCGCACTCAACAAGAATACCCTATCCTTCGCGAGAACGGGTGATCCATTCCCACCACCGGGCAAAGCGACACTCCACTGCACGTCGCTCGGTTGCCACGGAATGGGAACGTGACATGTTTCGAGAATGCCCGTACCATTCGGACCTCGGAAACGCGACCAAGTCAGCTCGTCTTGTGCCGCACATCTTAATGAGAAACATAGACAGGACAGGATCATCGTGATCCGGTCTATTCGTTTGAATTGATTCATCATTCACCTGAATTAAGTTTGTCTGCAGCGGAGTTGAACCTGTCGTTTCGGCTGGCAACTTAGTAATTTTCAGAACGCATGGTTTCGAGCGGACGCTCCTATTCTAAGGTGAGTTGCAAATGAAAAAATACCATGCAATCGAAGCACCTGCGCACTTCCGCACAGATTTTCACGGGAACAGAGTCGGCGGCCAGGATCGTTTTGCCAAGTCTCATGCCAGACGAACTTATCGAAGAGGGATACTTACCCTGAAACAACATCCACGTCCTAGCCTGCTAATCAACTCGACCTTCCCACCCATTGCCTGGGACAGGTGTTTGACGATCGATAGTCCCAAGCCGGTGCCGCCGAGATCGCGAGAACGAGCGCGATCGACTCGGTAAAACCGCTCAAAAATCCTTTCGTGATGCTCTGGCGCGATACCCTGTCCATTATCGATCACTTCCAAGATTCCCATCGAATCGGATGCGGAAACTCGTACCAAGACGGTCGCTTCTTCCGGAGTATAACGTATGGCGTTGGTGATCAAATTATCCAAAATCGTTATGATGCCATCTTCGTCGCCGTGAGCGATGATTGGAGAGCCCGAGGATTCGAACGTAAGTTTGGTCCGACGCTTGACTGCATCATCTTGAAATGCATCGACACGTTGCTTGGCCACGGTGCATAGGTCGATATCTTCCAGTTCAAAGGTGGCTTGTCCGGCCTCAATGCGAGCCAATTGGATCAAGTCCATGATGAGTTCATTAAGTCGATTGGCTTGTTCCTCGATTCTCTCGACAAACCGCAGACGATTCTGTTCGTCCTCAATGGCACCTAGTCTCAGTGTCTCGGAGTACGCCTTAATGGAGGCGAGAGGCGTCTTCAGCTCATGCGAGACATTGGCAACGAAATCACGCCGCATGGTTTCCAAGAGTCGGATGTTCGTGACATCATGAACGACAAGAACCACAGACTCCACGGAAGGGTTCGGCAACCATGAGAATCGCATTGACAACATACGTTGAGCACCACGCGTCGATTCGATTTCGCGCGTAATCGACCGGTGGGTGCGAAAGACTTCTTCGATGCATTGTTCGACCATCGGATTGCGTACGACTTCGTAAAACGGGCGCTGCAAGATGTCGCGCTGGCTGACATCAAGAAGTCCTAGAGCCGCGCGATTCGCCAGCACAACGCGTCGCCGCTGATCGATGGTCAGCACGCCTTCGCTCATGCTCATTAAAACCCCCGCTAGGCGATCGTTGTTGCCGGACAGTTTCTGGTACCGCTGCTTCAGATCGGTTTGCATTTGCGTCAACAGCCGTCCGAGTCCGGACCAACCACTTTCGGAGATCGTTGTCGGAAGGACATTGGCGAAGTCTCCGGCTGCAATTCCGCCAATGAAGTTTTCGATGGTCCGCAAATGCGAGCTGGCTCGATTGGCAATCATGCTGACCGCGACCAATCCAAGAATCAATGAAAGCAACGAAAATGTGGCAAACATAGAAATGCTCTTGCCGATGGGAGGGACGGCGCTGCTCAACGGAGCGCTCACTCGAAGGAAACCTAGTCTATTCGCATCGGGTCCCATCGCTAGGGCAAGGAAGCGCGTGGGAATTTGAGTTCCCGGCGCAAGGCGAGTTGCGAAACCGGTCCCTCCTTGCCGCGCGCTCGCCACCTCGATGTTCGCGGCAATCTGACTGTCGTCGTCTGGTGAAATGCTTTCCATTGGCAGCAGCTCGATGTGAATGTTGAGCAGGCCGGCCGTCGCTTCAAGCCGGCTTGCCAGCTCTTCATCATCGACGGTCAAAACTGCCCGACCTTGCAGTCTCGGAACTATCCAGGGGCGCAGCGAATGCGCTACCGAGCGTAGACGGTCGTCCAAACCCTCGAAAGCGTGATCTCGAATTCGACGATACGAGTAATAACCGATGACTATGCTCCCAAGAAGATGGATTACGGCGTATAGTAGCATCCACTTCAAAAGAGCCGAGCGAGAAATCACACCATCATCTCCGAAGTCCGAAGATGTGGCTCGGTCTTGTACCGTTGGTCTGCAATCACGCTAAGAACTCGACTTGACTTCATCGTTACCTTACCTGTCCATTTTCTTGGTTTACTCAATTGCTCATGATCGTCAACGATCGCATTTCTAAGTCGCTCCAAGCCATTTTAATCGTGGCTGCGACGTTACTAGTTTACTACCCGGTGCGAGAATGTGGCTTTATCTGGGATGATAATGATTATGTAACGATGAATGTTCATCTTCGCAGTTGGGAAGGACTGATTCGAATATGGACAGACTTGCAAGCGGAGCCTCAGTATTACCCCCTTGTCCACACGACGTTTTGGCTTGAATTCCGAGCCTGGGAGCTTAATCCTGTTGGCTATCATGCGGTCAACGTCCTCTTGCACACATTGAACTCGCTGCTGCTTTGGCAATTGTTGCGGAAGCTCGGTATTTCAGGAAGCTGGCTGGCCGCGATGCTGTTTGCAGTCCATCCCGTGTGCGTCGAATCGGTTGCCTGGATCACCGAGAGGAAGAATGTCCTTTCGAGTTTCTTCTATTTGTCTGCTGCGCACTGCTTCGTCCGTTTTTCTAGACTTGAAAATGCAGATGGCTCGGCGAGTTCCAATCCGTCTGGAGTCGACGTGAGGACGCATCATTGGCGTTGGTACGCACCCATGTGCCTGCTTTTTGTTTGCGCATTACTAAGCAAGACGGTCACCTCGACTTTTCCGGCGGCCATGCTGGTGATTGTCTGGTGGAAACGACGGTCGCTCCCCTGGCCAACGATTCTTGCATTGTTGCCTTTGTTCGCAGCAGGCATTCGACTCGGAATGATCACCGCTTGGCTCGAGGAACACCATGTCGGAGCGAGTGGCAGGGAATGGGACTTCACCGTTGTCGAAAGGATGTTGATCGCCAGTCGGGCTGTATGGTTCTACGTGCAAAAACTCCTATGGCCGAATCCTCTCATGTTTTTTTATCCGAGGTGGAACATCGATTCGCAAGCGGCGTGGCAGTATACATTTGCTGCTGCGGGCCTAGTGGTAATGATCTCATTGGTTGCGTTCCGCCGACGCTTCCCTGGAACATTAGCTGCCTCGCTTCTTTACGTGGGGACCTTGTTTCCTGCACTCGGATTCGTCAATGTTTATCCCATGCGATATTCCTTTGTGGCTGACCACTTTCAATACATGGCGAGTATGGTGTTCCTGTCGTGGCTCGCGTCTGGAATCGCACTTGCCTCGGAGCGTTTTCAGCAAATCCGCATTCCTTTGTACTTGGCCAGTGCAACTTGGGTTGCGATCCTGATGTACTTGACCTTCCGCCAAGTACCGATTTACCAGAATCTGGAGACACTTTGGGAAAATACGCTTGCTAAAAATCCGCAAAGCTGGATCGCCATGAATAATCTTGGGAACATTCGAATTCGACAGGGCAAACACGCTGATGCGGTCGCACTGTTTGAATCTGCGATTCGCCTCAAGCCGGACTACGCGGATGCATACGTCAACCTCGGCAAAGCGTTGGGAGACGTGAATCGCTTGCAGGAGGCAGAAGCGGCCTATCGACGTGGAGTGGCCCTTGCGCCCCCAACACCGATTCTCGCGACCTCCCTGAGCGGACTTGGCGTCGTCCGAGCAAGACTGAATGACCTCGACGAGGCGGTCATTTGTCTAACAAGAGCGATCGAGCTTCAACCCGATTACGCGGAAGCACACTACAATCTTGCCATTGTTTTCCAGAGTCGCGGCGAGCTGGACAAAGCGAATAGCCACTTTCGCAAGGCGGCTCAGCTTCGCGATCAGCGGGAAAAATCGTTGCTTAAACAGTGAGAGGACCAACGCACAACATGTTTGAAAATAAGGCAGTCATGATCACTGGTGGTTCAAGCGGAATCGGCTTGGCTATCGCCAGAGCATTCGCGGACCGAGGAGCTCGAGTTGTCATCGGAAGCCGTCGCCCAGAGGCGGTCGAGCAAGCGATCCAACAGATTCAGGGCCAGCATCCTGTTCGGGGTCGGGCGGTTGATGTGGCTGATCGCGACAGTGCAAAGACATTTATCGACTTTGGTCTGGACCAACTCGGTCGGCTGGACATTCTCGTTCTCGCCGCAGGAATCAACATACGCAATCGATCGATGGCAAGCATGACACCCGAGGAGTGGGATCAAGTGCTCGGTATCAATGCGACAGGAGCATACAACTGCCTGCATGCTTCCCTTCCGACGATGAAAGCTCAGGCCGACGGCATCATCTTTAACATTTCGAGCGTAGCAGGAAAGCGGGCGATTGCATTGGGTGGGGTCGCGTACGCTGCCAGTAAGTTTGCCATGACCGCTCTCGGCACAACCGTTGCCAACGAAGTCGCTCCCGATGGAATTCGAGTGGTCAACATCTATCCAGGTGAGGTGAATACTCCGATCCTCGATAATCGACCGGTCGCAATCACCGAGGAACATCGTCAACGAATTCTCCAACCGGAGGATGTCGCCTCGTTAGTCCTTTCTCTCGCCCAACTACCAAAGCACGTCCATGTGCCCGAAGTGGTGATCAAACCACTTTCTCAGGCGTGGTACTGAGTCGTGCGGGCACTTCTCTCTTACCGTCGTCTGCCTAATCCGACCGTCGTCCGTTTACCCCGCACTTTTGAATGAGCAGCTTCAGCCCATGTCAGCGCATCCAAACTCGCTGATTGGGATCGTGGCATCGAATCCGCGGCTCTTTGATGAACGTTCGATATCGACAGAATAAATAGTGCTCTCTGCTCAGCTAAAAATTTGAAGTCAGTGCGGGGCAACTCCGCTCCAGCGTGGGCTTATGTGCTCGGAGCGATGGGAATGGCTCGAATGAGATGAAGCAAAACGGATTGGTTGGAGGACTCGCCGACGTTTGCGCTTTCCTCTTGATTGCTCGGACCCGAGTGAGTGACACAGAAAAACAAGTACTTCTGGCCAACGAACAGATTCCGCGCTCCTGTCTGGCTCGCGAAAATCTTTATCGGCTTATCCATCGTTTTGAGAGGAATGAGGAGGACTTCTGAATCCGAGGCGATTGCATCGATCTGATCGATTTCGCCGACCAAGGCGATGGTTTGCCGCAGTGATGATAATTTGAGATTGGCAACTGCTCCTTGTTCGATGAGTGTGAGAATACTCGGATTTTTGAGCATGGTCTGACACTCTGCAACCAGCTTGTCCAACCAAACCTGATTGGAAGGCGAAGGTTGTGGATTCTCGTTCATGAGCGCTGCAATCTGCAGCAGACTCGTGTACAAGCGTTGCGCGAGGACGCGTTTTCGATTACGATCAGTGCCTTGGTAGACCTCCCAGGCGTTCACACTTTCTTGCAAGTCGAAGACTGCGGTTGCGAATGGACTCATCGCAGGAGGCGAATCCTCAGCGTCATCGGACGTGGATGTTGCACCCAAATGTAAATCGCTGTCGCCATCGGCAGCAACATCGGGACGAGCTCCGGTGAAAGGTTCCGTAATCTCTCCGTTCTCTGCGAGGTCGTTTCCAATTTTGGGGAGTCGTTCACCGGAAGCGAATTCCATCGCGGGCTGCCTTGGCAAGCGAATTTGATTTCCAGCATTTTCGGCAATGGGGCGAAATCGATCGGGGACAATCCAGGGGACGTACTTGCCAACCAATGGTCCGGCCCCCATAAAGTCCCGATCAAGCAAATGCCAAATGATCAACAAGGCAACCGGAATCGCGGCAGCGCCACCCAGAACAACTTGAACAAGGCTTAGCCAGATCGGCTTCGAGGCTCGACGGCGGCGCTGGTACTCGTCGTGCGTAATGGGTTTGAAGCGTTTCCAGTCCTTGACTCTACGGCCCGCCCCTTCTGCTCCCTCCGATGCGGAGTCGAGTGATTCAGAGTCTAGAGGAACGAGATTGAGTTCTCCAGGATGGTCTTCGACTTGGATTCTGTCGAAAGCAACAGCGGTTGGCTCATTCGACGAAGTTTCAGGGATGCTCGTTGAGTGAGGTTGGAAATCAAAGAAGAGGTCCTCTCCACCCGGGTCTTCGATGACAATCCATTTCCGTGAAGTGCCTTGGAGCAAATCCCCAGCCAAGATTTCAAACTGGCAAACCGGACATCGAAGCTTGGCATTCGCCGAAGCTTGAAGAGGAGGCTGGACGGCAAAATGGCACTGCGGGCATGGGAAAAAAAATGGCATGGGTCCCTCTACAACCATGACGATAAGCTACTCAGCTACTTCTCATCATGGTTGAGAATGGTGATTACCACAAGCCACTTGGATTACCGACGGGCAGTTCGGATTCCGCTACCGACATATACCTTACAATCATCAACGATCACCGGTGTACTCCAGTTCCTACCATTGTCGCCATTCACTGTGTTGAAGAAGAAGGTGCGAAATCGCTCGCAGCGGTAACCATAGGGAAATTGAGACGCTAAGTAATCCTCTGCCGTCAGGTCCTCAACTCCGGGACGAGCGTAATAGTGAACCATCCCATCTGGTGTAAAACTCATCCCAAGCGTCCACCAACCCAAGGTTTGCAGTTCTGGACCCCGAAAATCTCCGCCGTTACGGTCGGCCCGTATCCGAAAATGAACCGAGTCGGTTGGCGTTCCATTGCGATTCTGACTTTCGCGAACAATGAACAATCCAGGCCAATAAACCTCATCTTTTTGCTGCGAAGAAGAAAATAAGAACTTCTGCTTCGTCTCCATGATTCTTGTTTCGACGGCGGCCCGGAACGCGAAATGAGGCCCGTTTCGCCGTTTCCACTCTTCAATCGGTGGTAAGTAAATTCGGGCAGTGACGCTTGGAGTCTGACTGACCGGAATGGCCCCGCCGTTTCGATATTGAACATTGGCTATGAAATCATCTTGGTGCATCTTGTGGCTGGGTTGGTTGGGGATACCTGTGTAAAGTGACTGCAGCAATAGAGCGCCTTCGCTGCCGGGTAGTCCTCCCGGTGGAGTTGGAACTCGCTTGATGACGTCGGGATGGCCTCGCTTAACGCCTTCATACCATCGGCCGTTCGTTGATTTGCCGAGTGGCTGGCGTTGCTTCTCGTCGATGTCCTCGGTGCTTTTGGGGTTGTTGAAGACGTAATCCCACGACTCATCTTCGAAGTCATCACCCACATTGGTCAATTGCGATCCGGAGCCAGGAACAACCGGCCTTTGTGGTGCGGCATCCGCTGTGCTGTAAAGGATACCGGTCACGAAAATGCCTACCGCTGACAGCTTCACTAGGCTTGAAGAGCGCATCCTGTAACCCTCCGATGATTCAGAGCCGATTCTGGGAGATCTTCGATCTCATGTTGATGACATACAATCGGATTGATCGGCTCGATTGTTAATTTCGGAACGCAGAAAAACACGGTGTCGGTACAAGCCTTACCATTCGATATCTGAGCCCAAGTTCTCGATCTTCCATGATCGTCAAATCTCACAATCGTTGTATTCGTTTCTTTCGGATAGAGAAACTTTGCTTGCTGGAGAAAATGCGGTGTCCAGTTAAGCAGTAACGGACGACACATTCGATGAAAGCAGTGAAAATTTGCGGTTCTTCCGGTTTGAATTCTTGAACGCGGCGGTCGCCCGATTCCACGAAAGCGAGGATCGAGGCTACGGGCCGAAGTTGTCAAGAACGGATCGGTTTCAATTGGAGTTCCATTTTTCTGGAGACCCTATCGATGCGTTTTGTTGCTTCTGCTCTGCTTAGCCTTGTTGCTATTAGCTTTGCTGGTTCCTCTGCGAATGCAGGTTTGTTCAATCGCGGCTGCGGCTGCGATCCGGCACCTACCTGCGGTTGCGAAATCGCCGCACCATCCTGCGGTTGTGAAATGTCTTCCTGCTGCGACAGTGGTTGTGGATCGCGAATGGGCTTCCTGAGCCGATTCCGAGGCCGGCTCAACGCCTGTTGTCCCACATCCTGCTGTGAAGCAGCTCCTTCTTGCTGCTCGGCGGCACCATCCTGTGGTTGCGAAACGGTTGCACCTAGCTGTGGATGCGAAGCATCGAGCTGCTGCGATCCATGTGCATCGGCTTGCCGACCAAACATCCTGCAGAACCTTCGCGCTCGTTTGGCATCTCGCCGAGCTTGCTGCGTTCCTTCGTGCTGCAGTGCTGCACCATCGTGCGGTAGCGAAATCGTTGCACCTAGCTGCGGTTGCAACTGAGATCCCATCGACAACGTTGTTTCAACGAAACAAGCTAGGAATCGTCGCTCTCACCCTCCAAGCGTGAATCGTGGAAACTCGCGAACTCGGCTGGCCGTCACCCAGCCGAGTTTTGTTTTTTGTTCGACGTTTCCAATCGCACCGAAAAATTTCGAAGAGCTGGATTCAGGCGGATGAAACCTTGTTACTATTCACGCCTCACGCGCGAGCCGCCGCAAATTTGGCGAGTAGCGATGTCCGCTGGCTTCCAAAGATGCCGCGCCAAACTTGCTCTGGCCTTGCGGTTAAGCGAAGCTCCTGACTCCATTGGTGAACGCTTCCGAACCGTTGAACTACACCGAACCGTTGCCTCGACGCACATCCAAAAAGGGATCAGCGAGCTGTCCTTGCGGTTCGTCGATCCATTCGCTATCGATCCTCTTAGCGAGTCCACCAAGAGCTTCTCTTCTGAGGAGAGGCAATCAAGGTATTCCGGCGCGTAGCGGTCGTTTGCCCTCTTCATTCAGAGAGTAGCCGCCGCCATAATTTTGGCTTGCGTAGCTTCGGACCGCTCCATGGAAGCGGTGATTCTGCCTTCGCTGAGAACGAGTATCCGATCGCTAAGCGTCAATAACTCCGGCAGTTCGCTCGATGTGACGATGACGCTCAAGCCCTCTCGGCACAGCGACTTGATAATCGCGTACAGCTCTGCCTTAGCCCCGACATCGACACCACGCGTTGGATCGTCGAGCAATAATATTTTCGGGTTCGTCAGAAGCCAACGACCGACAATACACTTTTGCTGATTGCCGCCACTCAGGCCAGTGATTGCCGCCCACAGCCCTGGAGTCTTGACTTGCAGATTGTTGGCGATCGCCGTGCAAGCATCATGTTCTTTCGCTCCGGACAGGAAGCCCATCCTTCGAAAGGCCCGCAATTGACTCATTGCCATATTCTTACCAACGTTCATCGCCGGAAAGATGCCCAAGCGTTTGCGATCTTCGGTAACGAGGGCAACTCCGCGCTCATATGCAGTTTTTGGATGGCGGGGAGCGTATGGTTTACCGAATAGCTCCATGGTCCCGGAAGGTCGCATGGCAGAAGCACCGAACAAACACTCCAACAGCTCTGTTCGTCCCGCTCCCATGAGACCGGCGATCCCCAGTATCTCGCCTCGACGCAAGTCAAAGCTGATGTCCTTGAGTCGATATCCGCGAGCGTGCCCTGGCCAAGCGAGGTTGAGGTTCCGAACTTTTAGGACCAGTTCTTCAGAAGGCTTGGATTCCTGAAGCTGAATGTCATTGAGCGCACGACCCACCATCAGCTCCGTGATCTGCGCTGGGTTGGTTTCATCACGCCTTAGAGTCTTGATTAGAGTTCCATCGCGAAGAACCGAAATACGATCGGCCAAAT
The DNA here is from genome assembly GCA_037440405.1 of Pirellula sp. Classification (GTDB taxonomy): domain Bacteria; phylum Planctomycetota; class Planctomycetia; order Pirellulales; family Pirellulaceae; genus JANMGV01. Next base: position 38,367 of record JBBIUE010000019.1, read on the forward strand.
GGAACACCTCGTCCATCTTATGAGAAATGTAGAGAATGGTCTTGCCTCGCTGGCGCAGCTTGGCAATCACGCGATAAAGCCGTTCGACCTCGCCTTCCGTCAGCGCACTGGTCGGTTCATCCATGATCAAGATTCGGCTATCGAGACTTAGCGCTTTTGCAATCTCGACCAATTGCTGATCACCCACGCGTAGGCTTCCTGCCGTCACTCGAGGATCGACATGGCATTCCAGTTCTCGAAGCAGTGATTTCGAGACCTCGTCCATCGATCGCTCATTCAAGAAGCAGTAGAGGCTCCTTCGCTCCCGCCCAAGAAAAATATTGGCAGCGACCGACAGCTTGTCGACGATATTGAGTTCTTGATGAATGATGCTGATGCCCGCCCGCTCTGCATCGCGCGTGCTCTTGAATTCTACGGGGTTGCCGTCAATCACGAGTCGTCCGTCATATTGACGAATCACGCCGGAGAGAATCTTCATCAGCGTACTCTTGCCAGCACCATTTTCACCGCAGATCGCATGGAGTTCGCCCAGCTCGATACCGAGCGAGACATTCGATAGAGCTCGCACTCCTGGAAACGACTTACCGATCGACTCTAAGCGCACAATGTCGCCGCGAGTCGCTTCCGCGTGCTTTGGTGGATCGGGAATGGGTAGGGAAAGGTTAGTCACGAGAGGCTCAAGTCGATCTGATGGTCGAACGTCTCATCTGGACGATTTTACGTATTCGAGAAAGGCAAGCAGTTCGAAAAGAGTGAGTGTTATCAGAAAAAGAACCAAACCGGTAATGGGCCCTACAGTGGTCAGCATGATGAGTCCCGTGAGTAGAGACAGAACCACAATCGCTGCCTGACCCAACGCTCCTTCGAAAAGCCTTCGACCCGAACTTCCGAAATCTTGGAGTTGGCTGAAGGTGACCGCTAGTACTACGACGATGCCAACGATTAAACCTTCCCAGATATCGGCACCTGACTTGATGATTTTGGCCACAACATCAATCACCACCCGGAGGAATAGGGCACCAAGAATGGTACCGCTGACTGTCCCGATGCCGCCTTGTAAGCTACATCCACCGACCACAGCCGCCGCAATGGCATTGAGTTCATGACCACGCCCCTGATTTACGGGGGCAGAAACACCCTCGTTGGCAATGTAGAAAATCCCCGCAAGGGAGGCTGTCATTGCTCCGAACACATAAGCGAACCATTTGAGTCGATCGGTTTGAATACCGCTTAGCCTAGCAGCTTGTTCGTTGCCTCCCATGGCATAGATGTGGCGTCCGAGGACGGTCCAGCGCAATATAATCCACGTTGCAATCGACAAAAGGATGAAGGTACAAACCCAAATCCAGACGTGCGCAGGTTCTCGCAGCCAATTAAAGAACGGCTGATCGATGGGGACTTGCGATTTCCGAGCTCCTTCATACGTCTTCGTAACGTATTCACACAATACTCGAGCGAGCGAGCGAAGGCCGACCAACGAACTCAACGTCGCCACAAAGGGCGGAAGGCGAATACTGGTGACCAACCATGCGTGAAACGTCCCCACAACAAAGCCGGACAACAGTCCCGCAGCAATGCCAATGGCTACGATCGCATTGTTCGGCAGGACACCTTGCAGGGGCCCTTTCTCAAGAAAGATCATCGTACATGCGATCGCGGTTCCACTGAAGGCGATCATCGATCCAGCCGACAAATCAATGCCACCTGAGATGATCACCATCATTGAACCGAGTGCGAAAATTCCAAGCAACGACGTTTGCCTTGCAATCTCGATCGCATTGGTCGAGGCATCGTACCAGTAAGATTGATTGGAATCGAGAATCAATCCCAACAACAAGACGACCACGACAGCGATGAGCAGTACGAATTCGTTGAGTCGAAAGCCGACTCTCGCGAAAAAGGATCGCTGCTGTTCCATCATGAGCTCTTCAAGCCGAATTTGGCGAGCCACGCCTTAAATTCATCGATCGTCATGAACTCGACGACCTTCGCGTCGAAGTCATCCTTCTTTAGATCTGATTCCCCGTTTGGTACGACAAGACGGAGCCCGGTCGTGTAGATATCGCCATCGGCTTCTCCGAAATTTGGAAACATCTCCTTTTCGACGGAATCGTCTCCAAGAACCATTGCGGAAAGCAATCGGGCGCTTTGGAAGCCCATGTCGAACGGGTTCTGCACGAGCATCGCATCGATCCGCCCCTTTTCCATTTCTTTGATCGCTTGTTCTTGGGCATCGAACGTCACCACCACCAAATCCTTCTTAACTCCGGCCGCATCGACGGCGGTTGCAATCGCCGGTGCGTTATAGGCCCAGATACCGACCAAAGCGACCAATTTTTGTTTGTGATTCGAAATCGCATTTCGGACGTTTTCGAGAGCGCGGGTGCGGTCGGTTTCGTCGCTCATCCGGTCGATTTCTTCAAACGCACTGCCGATACCTCGTTTGAAACCGTCCATCCGACTGCGAGCATTATCGTTGTCGGTGTATCCTGCAAACTGTACATAGCCTCCCCCCGATCGATTTCGGACAGCGAGCAACTGAGATGCCGCTTTGCCGAGAATCTCACCTGCCGTATCGTTGTCGGTGCCGATGTAATATTTGCGCACATTCCGAAACTTGGATCGAAGCACGTCACCGTCGACGGTGATCACTTTGACTCCACGGTTTTGCATTCGCTCCAACTCCTCAGCGATCGATGCGTTTTCCGCAGAAATGGCAGAGACTGCCAAGCCGACCAAGTCAGATTGCGTAGCGAGTTGTCGCAACTTATCGATTTGCCCTTTGATCGAACCATCGGGAATTTCCATTTCCGCTTTCAAGCCCTTCGATGCGAGTTCGAAGTGCTTTGCTCCCTCATTCAACCCTTGTCGGCAGGCATCCCAAAACGGATCGTCCGTGTTGATCAAAAATACAATGCGCTTAGGGCTGCTCGGTGAGATCGAACGCGAGGCGGCACGATCGGAGGAGTTCGCTGTCCCAGCGTCTTTCTTCTGATCGCAACCGCCAAGCCAGACCAGGAGCGAGCACAGACTGAGAATGCCAAGTCGTTGCATGAACCAACGATCAAAACGCAGCAAATGGCGTGACATTGAACGTCCCCAAGATGGAATCGAAATTGGATTTTGACAGTACTAAGAAGACCCAACGTAGCGAATGAATCCAGCGAATAAGCCGTCGAGTCGCAGCACGAAGGGACGATATTTTAACCTACCCTGTCATTCAATTCAATCAAGCGGACCCTAAGAAACTCAACCGTCGCTCGAAGGGCCGGACCTCATCGCACGCGAACGAACGCCTGTCAACGCGCGGACTGTTCTCGCACACGTAATGCGAAAGGACTACTCAGGCCGGGGACCGTGTCCTTTTTCGGATGCCGCTTGATTGGCTTTTTCTTCGCGGCGCAGCTTGCGATAGGTGACGATTGCCTCGCCTGTCCAGATGACTCCAACGGCGAGTGAGGAAAGGATGCCCACAGTCGCATAGCTGAAGCTAATACCGTTCTGAATCGTCAGGAAAATCGCCGCACTGTAGCCGATCGAGGCCAGAGCGATTTTCGACTGAATTGTCGAAGTCATCCTTTTTGCCGTGCTGACGTGCAGTGCTGTGCGAGTGTTATTGTTTGCGATTTCTCGCATAGCTGCGATATCGTTCGGCATCTCTTTTGTCGTTGGCCTGCGATGCGTTGGTTCTTGCGCGCTTCCGGACGGATTCGGAGTCGTCGGATTGCTGGTTGCCGACTCATTCATGGACTGCCGAAGGCTGGTTGTCAAAGGTGCCACGCTGGCGATGCGGCTCTCGCTCTGTGGAGGATCACTCTGAGGATTTGGAGCTCCTTCACCTCGGAGCCGCCGCAATAGTTGGGCCATGTAATCTTCAATGGATTCTTCTTCTCTCGACGAGGCATGCGGAGTTTGAACGTCCGCTGGTTGGTACTGAGCAGGTTGGGATAATTCCTCATCTGCGAATCGCGGCTCTCGTTCCTCGAATGATCCCGCGGAATTCTCGTATCCATGAGAACCAAAATCGGATGACTCCGATTCAGATGCACTTTCATCCTGGCCATCGAGCTTCCAAATCCGCGCATCTACCTTCGGCTCGCTGTCCCACGGCTCTTCGTCGCTTGCCGAAGCTTCGTTGTACGTGCCGACATCCACACGCTCGTTATCGTTGAATGACGCCTCAACATCGAGGTAAGTCCGAGCTTCGGATTCAGGGTGGATCGATGGTTCTTCCGCCCAACTTGCGTCCTCCTCGTCGATCTCCCCCTCAACGTTCGTCGATGATTGCGCGTCGTCGCTTAGGCTACGAGCAAAGGCAGAATGCCTGAATGACGCGGTCGGATCAAAAGGTACAAACGAAGGCTCATATCGATGCTCGGATTCGTATTCCATGTCGTTTTCGAGCGGCTCGTGAGCAACTTCTTCCCGCTGTTGCTGCTGTCCAAGGTTGGTTTGGTTCGACAACTGATTTGGCTCAATGTCAGGCAACGAGGATAATCGTCGGTATTCTTCATCGCCAGCAGAACTACCATTCCGAGAACCATCGTCGTCGACTCGAGCGGCATGTCGCTCCCAGGGGACATGTTCAGGCTTCCCCATCCATTCATCACGCATTTGAGCTAAGAACGATTCCAAGCGTTCAGAGCGATCCTCGATCGAGCGAATCTGTTCTGACAGTTCGTCCCTTCCTTCGTTTCGCGTCGCCAGCGCGAAATCATTGAGCGATCCCTTGATCTCGGAGCGGAAAGCTTGAAGGTCCAAATGCATGCCGACCAGTTTTTGTTGAATTCCATGAAGAGCGCTAACAAGCTCCGAGGTGACATCCGTCGAGGGAACGAATTGCTTGTGGTTTGTGATGGTATCCTGAAACGACTGCAGGACGGCCGAAAGGTGCTCATCCTTCTGATCGAGCAATTCGCGAATGCGAGCATCCATCTCATCGACCAACCTCGTCGCGTGTTCATGCTCAAACTCCGGACGAGTTTGAACAGGCGCATTGCTGTTCAAGAGTTGCTCCCGAACGTCTTGAAGTGTGTCTCGAATCGGAAGGAGAAGCTCTTCGACGATCTGCTTGAGCTCTGCGGACGACTGTCCTTCCTCAGCTAGCACCTGATGATCCAAACCACCTGGTGGAATCGGAGTTGCCGAGTCTTGTTGTGGCTCGCGTTCCTTCATTTTCTGTTCTGCGATCCACTTGGCAGCTTCGGGAAAGGGCACAACTCGGAGTACAATGCTATTGACTTGCAGATGCGCAGAGTGATCGAACAACCACTCGCGAACTAAGCGATCATCGACTCGAATGACACCTTCAAGCGATCGAACGAAGACATTGCGTTTGCCAAAGTTCAGAACCGCATGGACGGGTGCCAATTCCGAATCTTCAATGCAAATCGAACAGTCGCGGTGCGATCCGATCGAGACCTGACGTTGGAGTGCCTGCCATCGGTGGCAAACGCGCCCATCGGAATTCAACTGTTCGATGATCCCGACGACGTGGTTGCCGTTCTCGTTCCTTCGACGAAAAGTTCGCGTTGCGACACGTGATGATCTCATGGAATGACTCGACGACTGAATTTCGAACGAACGGAAGCGCGGATGTTAGCAACGCACTCGTCCCGCGCAAGTTTGGGCTTTTCAGATTGTTATCGGACCTGGAACTTCAAAAGAATTCCAACGATCGGCTTGACTTTGCTTTTCTTACCCAGATTTACATATTCGGGTTTGATCGATTGAACCGGTTGTGCTGTTTTTCCAGATACAGGCAGAGGGAATTTCGCTTCAAATTCCTGGATGAACCGAAATCGCTAAACGTTCAGGCTTGATCCGGGCTACCATGCTGCCTATTAATTAGTCAGTCCTTTGCGCGAAAATGGGCATAGTGGTCAGCCTTCCCATCAAAATAATCGTTGCAAAGCGAACATGGTTGCGTAAAAGTGCGTCTAAGGCTCGCAAAGTGAACTAGGGGAGGGGTAGGTGCGTACTATCTTTCCATTCGGACGGAATCGACCCATCGACAGGAGATACAACTCGGCAGAAAGGGTAACGAAGTGGCAAAAGGCAAAAAGAAACCAATAACCGCCGCTAGAAAACAAGCTCTGAAAAAGTTGCGAGAAGTGCTGATTCGCCGCCGCGAGGCACTGCGAATGGCGCTGGCTGGTGACCTGAGCTTGCTGCGCGAACTTGCGGATGAAGGTGGCGATGTAATGGATGTTGCCATGGAAACTGCCAACGATGAAATCAGCAGCCAGCTCGCCGAAGTCGAGAGTCGCGAATTGGGTCGAATCGATGAAGCTCTTGAACGGATACGCGAGGGTGTCTACGGGAATTGTGACGGTTGCGACAAGCCGATCCCGCTTGCTCGACTGCAAGTTCTTCCTTACGCCACGATGTGTATCGAATGTCAGCGAAAGTCCGACATGGAAGCCGGTTCGAACGCGAGGTTCGGTGCAAGCGGCCCTGCGAATTTCCCTCATTGACTTTGACTCCTGGGCGAATTGGGCTGAGGATTCAGCACAACCGATGGAATCCTCCCACACAGAATTCCGTCGGTCTCAAAATAGCTGGCAATCGCTTTTTCCCCTGTAAGCTAGCTCTCGATCGAGTCGATCATCCCAGAACTGAGCGTTCACCCTGCACATCCCATAGCAACGAGATGTGCTCACGATTCGCTGCCATGGAGAGGATATGCGACTCATTTCGTTCTTATCGAGCCATCGTCGATCATTGCAACGATCTATTTTGTTCGCGGGTTGGGTTATCGCCATTGCGCGCTGTACACCCATGCTCTGCGCGCAGAACTCAATGCAACTTAAGATTCAACCCAGCACTGCATCGAGCTTGGATGGAATCGACCGCACTGGCTACGTTGGTGCAGCCGAAGAAATTCGCGAAAGACAGCTCGCTGAACTGTCTGCGGAAATTGAAGCCTTGGAACGTCAAGTAGGGCTGCTTCGAAGAGTCGTTCGCTTGGTCAGCCCGACGGTCGTCCACATTGAGGCCCAGAAAGATAGTCTCGCTTCGACAAACTTGGCTGCGTCAAAATCGGAATCAAAACGAGTCGAAGAAGCAGGCTCCGGAGTTGTTGTGCGACTGCACGGTTCGAATTACGTGATCACGAATCGTCATGTCATCCACCCAGCCAGTGTTCAGGGCATTCGAATCCGATTCGCTGACCAAGTTGTCGTACATCCGACGCGCATTTGGTCGGACCCGGCCACTGACATTGCTGTTTTGGCAATTCAACATCCTGGGGCGATTCCCGCCAAGATCGGCGATAGTGACTCTGTCGAAGTTGGAGATTTCGTGTTGGCCGTGGGCAGTCCTTTCGGGCTTGCTCACAGTGTCAGCTACGGAATCATTTCTGCACGGGGACGAAGGAATTTAGAATTGGGTTCTCGATCCATCGAGATTCAGGATTTCTTCCAGACGGACGCTGCCATCAATCCAGGAAACAGCGGCGGACCGTTGATGAACCTTCGAGGTGAAATCGTCGCCATCAATACAGCCATCGCCAGCAACTCAGGTGGCAATGAAGGAATCGGCTTTTCCATTCCCATCAATCTCGCGATTAACGTTGCGAATCAGCTCTTGGAACGAGGCGAGCTACAGCGTGCTTACCTTGGAGTCCAAATGGAAAACAACTTTGATATAGAGAAGGCTCGCCGCCTCGGCCTGGATGCACCGCGCGGCGTTCTGGTGAAAGCTGTCAAGCCTGGATCGCCAGCAGCCGCAGCAGGAATTCAAGTGGGCGATGTCATCCTGCAATTCGACCGAGAAGTGTTGGAAGGTGATGGACACCTGGTCCAAATCGTTGGGCTGACTCCGGTCGGAAAAACGGTGGACGTGCTCCTGATCCGAAACCGTCAGACCATGAAAACTCGTGTCCGATTGACCGAACTCCCGAGCCAGTAATCGCTTCTTTTCTGACTGACCTTCTCGGCATATCATAGAAGATGTCTCGAGTTGGAAAGGAGAAAGCAATGCGAACAGCTTGGATGCGAGCAGATGAACCAAGTGAAGACGAAATTCGCGGTGAAATTTTCCGCCAATTGATGTTGAACGGACAGGGCGTTTCTATTTGTCCTACCGACGTTGCTCGTCGAATTGCCAATCCATGGCGAGAACATCTGGAGTGGATTCGCGAGGTCATCAATCAGATGGCCATTGAGGGGCTGATCGAAGTCGTTCAGAAAGACCAAGTTGTCGATGGCGAAGTCGCTCGCGGTCCCGTGCGCATTCGTCTTCCCCTGCGTCGGAAATAAAGCATTACCAGCATGATGCGAATACCTAGGCTCACTTTGTGCATTTTTGTGGGCTTGGTTGCAGCCGACATTCTGAAACATTCACTCGTTCTCTCCTCGGGACTAATGCAGCCCTGGGGCGATGCGGTCGCGTATTGGAACCTCGGCGCGGATATTGCGAGCGGGGATGTTTTCATGCTCGATTCCGCGATCGGATACCGAACTTTAGGCTATCCCTGGTTTGTAGGAGTCTGCCAGTTGCTGGGGAGCAGTGGCGGCTTGCTGCTATTGGCGATCATACAACACGTTGCCGCTATGGCAACCAATGGACTTGTCGCTTGGAGCGTATGGCGTATCACGAAAGACGTGCGTTGGTCAGCCGCTGGGTACGCACTCGCGATATTCAACACCTCGCGGGCATTCTATGCAAGTTGGGTTCTTACGGAAACTCTGGCAACCATCGTGGGCTTCGGAATTTGCCTCCTCCTCTGGCATCATTGGGGAAAAGCTACGCGGAAAAATGTAATCGAAGTCAGTTTGATGGTTGGCACCGCGATCCTTCTCCGTCCTTCGTTCTTGATCCTTCTTCCGTTGCTGTTCGCCTTTTTGTGGTTCAATCCATCGCAACGATGGAAGTCCTACCTGATCGCATTTCTAACGATCGGATGCTGTCTCGCCCCCTGCTATGCTAGAAACTACTACCTCTTCGGCAAATGGAAGCTAGTAACGTTTCAGGGACGAGAACTCTGGACGGCAACATTCAGCCCCTATCCGGGCGCTGGAATCGAAATTCCACAAGTTGGCGCCGGAGCGGAATTGCGGGCACGATTGCAGAACGCAACCGCCGAGATCAACCTTCGACACAATTGGGGAGTTAGCTCATTCCTGCAGCGAAGCGGAATGAGCGATGCTGACATCGATCAACTCATGTCGGACGTATCGCTGCAGGCGATTAGGCAGAATCCATTTGAAGTTGCGAAGGCGTTTCTCACACGGACACTGACTTACTGGTATTGTTGGAACTGGCCGCCTCCCAGGGCTGAGCACACTCCGAGCGACCTCGCAAACCAGCTCGGCTATCGCGGAAACGCAACTGCCGCACGCATCTCATCAAGGATTGCATGGACCCCAGAGAATTTCCGACGGCCTACTGTCCTCTACTCGATGCTCACCTTAGTCTGTGCGTCGCTCATGATCCTTTTCCGTCAAGTTCGGCTGGTCGGTGCAATCGCTTTCTACTACTTGCTCGCGTCAACGGTGCTAACGGCAGCTCTGGAAATCCCGAATTACCGGTACCGAATGCCTCTCGAACCAGTCCAAGCGCTTGTCATGGTCGCGGCTGCATTCACGCTTTGGCACCATAGAAGTTCGCTTCTTCGAATGTCGGTTCGACAGACATGAACTTTACAAAGCGCATGGAAATCGACCACGAATCTCGAAGGTTAACCAAGCCGGAGTGGCATCGTGGATCGCAGATGGACAACTTCGATTTGCGGACGCTTGTTCCAACGCAGACGTGCAGTTGTTCGTTCTGGACCGAAATGATGAACAAAGGTTTGTTGAGGTCCAGCAGTGTGCGAGCGCACAACGGCTCGTTCACGCGATGACGTGCGGCAAATCAAAAATGCTTTGCGCGAGACGCTCAGATATAGAACATGGATTCAGGTGAAACGCGAAGCCGATCTACTAGAGCTTGCAGCGTAAGATCTCCCAAATGATCTTCGACCCATTGATTGACAGCACACCAAACTGCTTGCACGGCAGTGTTCTCCTCAGTCGAGTTTGTTTCCAACGACGATTCGGACTTTCCGCCGACTGCTTGAACGATATCCGCAACGGTAATTGCCGATGGTTCGCTCCTCAAGCGATAGCCGCCAGCCGATCCTCGCGTACTCACGACGAGTCCAGCACTGCGCAGTCCTTGAAATATCTGCGTTAAAAATGGAAGTGGAATGCCGTGGCGATCCGCAATTTGTCGCAACGAAACGGCATCGCCATCCGCAGATTGAGATGCTAAGTCAACCATCGCCACAACCGCATAGTGCGTTTTGGCGGAAACCTGAAAGATCGGACTCAAGCTATTCGATGATCGGATCATGAACCGCTAACTCAATCTTTTGTATGCAGTCCACATTCGGTCTTTGCGAAACCGCTCCAGCGTCCAGCGCGTTCGTCCTCGCCAGCGAGAATGGAACGAGTACACGGCCAGCAGCCGATGCTTGGATACCCTTGATCATGCAAGGGGTTGTAAGGAATGTTGTCGCGCACAATCATCGTCCACACATCCTTTTTGCTCCAGTTTGCGAGCGGGTTGATTTTGACCAAGTGGAACTTAGAGTCCCAGCCGACAATCTCCGCCCGCTGACGATCGGGGCTCTGATCTCGGCGTATGGCTGACGTCCAGGCATGCATCCCACGAGCAGCTTTACGAAGAACGGCAATCTTTCGTTCCGCACAACAGCGATTCGGATCCGTTTTGTAAACCGGTCCACCGTTCCGCCGTTCGTATTCTTCAACCGACCATTCCGACCTCAGAAGCTCGACTTCGATGCCGTAACGCTCTCGCACGCGCTCGCGCAGCTCAAGCGTTTCGCGGAATTGATAGCCAGTGTCGATATTTACAATTCGGGTCGTCGGTGCAATTTCGGCCAACATGTGGATCAATGTCATCCCTTCTGGCCCGAAAGCAGTTGCCATCGTCAACTTGCTTCCGAATCGCTGCCACGCCCAACGTAGTATGTCGATGGGCTGTGCTTCTTCGAACAACTGGTTATGAAACTGAAGTTCCTCCAACAAGTCATTGTCCGGAATGAGCGGAGGGTCGGCGACGTAGGCCCCTTCTTGCGGACGGACGATGGCGTTGTCATTGAACGGTTCGCTCGCTGCACTCGCCAGCTCATCGGGATAGATCACCCTCAGTGAGACTGGACTGCGTTCAGGTCTCGAATGCGACTCGAATTCTGGTTGCATGATGATCCGTCCCGATCTTAGGACGATGAAAGTTCCTGGGATAGACTCGAGCGACAAAAGTCACTTTACCTTTGGCAAGGGCTCGGAGCCGTCACGCTTGGCATGAGTAAAAGCATGGAATCGTACTTTGCTTACGCTGCGGGTTACTTTTGTCGCCTGTCTCGGAATAGCAATACAGTCTAAATTAGCTTACTAAATTGACCAAGTTAGTCAAGTATCGTCCGAAGCGCCTGTAAGAATTCAGTGAAAACTGCGAAAAGAAATTCGCCAAACCAAGAAAGTGCAGTCACTTCGACTCAATACGCATCCCGTTTCGAATGAATTTTCAGCCGATCTTATTGCACTCGGGCATCAATTGATTCTTGAATAACTACCTTCGCGAAGTTCAGGATTCAGATGCTTTCGCCTCTCAAAAGTCGGGGCCAAACACGGGAGATACCAACGATCGACAAGGTGCATCGCTTTGAACCAGGGCAACCGTAGGGCCTTTTAACAAGAAACGCTTGTTTCGATTTTCCGGGAGAACATTTCAAAGTCCTCAGAAGTCAACAGTAGCGGCCGATTTTCCAGCGTCAAAAACCTAATGGCTCCAACTTTGAACGGGGCATCGCTATGGATTGATTTCTTCGAGTCGGCGCCGCGGATTTAGGGCGTGAGAACGACGCTTTTAGGGCAGAAACGTGGATAAGAACTTGGTACCGTCGGCAAGCGGTCAATTTGACCTGTAATAATTTGCAGGGTCACGTAGAATGTCGGCAAGAACTTAGTAATGAAGGAGGATCGACCACATGCCAGCCTCAAAATCACAAGACGAAAACGAACCCGTTAAGAAGAAGCGAGTTACCAAGGCGAAAGCCAAAGCGGAAGACGCAGGTGAAGGAGAGGGTGCACCCAAAAAGCGTGCGACTCGAACCAAGAAGCAGGCTGCAGAGCCGCGATTTAAGCTTTACTGGGGGATTTTCAATCAGAACGTCAAGCGGGTCGCCGTATTCGAGTACGAAAAGAAAAAAGAGGCTGAAAAGCAACTCAAGGAACTCTCAAAAGGGGGTACCGAACATTTTTTGCAGAAGATTAAAGAACCAGTCGAATAGTCTTCGGGCTTTGGCGACTGCCTGATCAATGGGTCTGCTCTGCATCATGGACTCCGTTCTTTTGGTCGACGCAGTCGACGATCGACGAAAGCGAGCGTAAGAGGAAGAGGCAGCAACCGTTGTGTGTTGTCGACGGGTGATTGATCGACAGCGAAAGTTTGCTTCGACTATTCGCGATTGTCTAAAGTTGGCCTGACCTATTCGTTGGGTTGATCACCGATAGCGAAAGCTTGCTTCGACGGCCATTTCGTCGCAGCGTTCGTTTTCCGGATGACCTGCATGACCGGGCACATAGTGGAATCGGATATCGTGCTTGCTCATCAGATCGTCGAGGGCTTTCCACAAATCGACGTTTTTGACTTCTTCCGATTTGCCGTTGGATTTACGACGCCAGCCGTTTTTTTTCCAGCCGGCCATCCATGATTCCATTCCCTGCAGTACGTATTTGCTGTCGGAGTAAAGTTCGACGCGACACGATCGAGTCAGAGCCCGCAAACCTTCGATCACTGCAGTTAATTCCATGCGATTATTTGTCGAGTTCGCTTCTCCACCGGATGCTTCCCGTTCCGTTCGAGTTGGTCCATCCCGAAGGATGTAAGCCCACCCTCCCGGACCAGGATTGCCACTGCATGCTCCGTCGGTGTACAACTCAACAGTTCGAAGGGATTTCGTTTCGCGACTCATTTAATCTGATTCAGTGGGTTCGAAGTTGACCGGTCGATTGGGAGCGGCACTCAGTTGTTCTCCAAAGTGAGAGGGGACGATGACACGGAATGTACTTCCTTTGCCGAGTTCGCTGCACAATTGAATGTCGCCGCCGAGCAGCTTACAAAGTTCTCGAACAATGGACAGTCCCAACCCGGTGCCAGAATACTCGCGAGTCATGGCATCGCTGCTTGAAGTCGTTGAGCTTTGCCGGAACTTCTGAAAAATGATTTCGAAGTCATCTTCGGGGATTCCAACTCCGGTGTCGGCAACGGATAGGAACAACCGATTCTCGGTGACTTCCAAACGAACGGTCACCAGACCACCTTCCGGCGTGAATTTAATTGCGTTCGACAATAAGTTGGTGAGAATCTGTTGGAGTTTTGTTTGATCCTGGTAGACAAACGTGGACTCCCCGGCATCCTCGATTTGAATCTCGATGTTCTTGTCGTCCGCTTGCTTTCGAATCATCTCGCACTGCGAATGCACGATTGGCCGCAATTCAAAATGGGTCGGATGGACCTCCATCTTCCCAGCTTCCATTTTCGCGAGGTCAAGGACGTCAGTGATCAGTGCTAATAGATGGCGACCACTGGTCTGAATGTTTTCCGCGTACCGCCGTAGCTTATCGCTGAGTTGGCCACTTGCAAGGAGCATATCGCTGAAGCCCAGGATGCTGTTAAGAGGTGTACGAAGTTCGTGAGTGATGTTTGCCAAGAAGTCGCTTTTTAACTTGTTCGCCTCGAAGAGTTGCAGGTTCGCTTGAGCGAGTTGATCGATGCGATCATCTAATTGTCGATTGAGTCCTTGAAGCTGGGATTGCGATTCGATAATACGTCGCAACATGCCATTGTAAGCTTGCGATAACGCGTGGAATTCGTCCTCCGTGTTGATTGCTGCGCGTCGTTCCCAGTTCCCAGCGGAGATAGCATCGGATACCTCCCGTAGGTGTGAAAGTGGCTTGATCACCAGTCGTTTCAAGATGCGGTGAACAATGAAGGAAGTCACTGCCAGAACGATTAAGCCGACGGTAATCAGAATCGACAGGCTCCAGATCGTCCAAACGCGTGTGTTCTCGTAGGGCATCTTTACGCGAATCACTCGAAAGGGAGATGCGTCCTCGGCAAGGTCCGAGATCGCATTCGACTCGGCATCGGCTGCCGCTGGATACTTTCTTCCATGGCAAGTAATGCAGCGATCTCGAAATCGAACGGGGTGATAGTAGTAATAGTACCCATCCACTGGCCCGACTTCTCGAAAGACAACGTCCTCGCGATTGGGAGAGGGTATCTCGTAAGCCAGTTTGTCGCGATTACCCTTGTCGTTTTTCGTTGCCAACTCATCTGCGAATGCGTCGTTGGACCTTTCGGTTTTGGTTCGTTCGAGCCACTGCTGATACTTCACTTCGAGCTTCTCGAGCAAGTCACGTTCACCCGGAGTTGATGGAGGCTTCCCTCCCAAATCCTCGTACTCTCGGTCTGTGTCAAGTCGAAGCAAATCAAAGCTGAAAGATGTCGAGAGCAGATCATTCCTCAACTGAATCAAAATCTCTCGTCGTTCTTGGTCGACTGGAGGAACCTCGGCGCGCTCCGTTCGCCTTTCCATGCCGACGTTACCAAGATGTTCCCAAGCAACGACGGAAGTTGCAAAGTCTCGCGCCGCTTGTCGGGTCGTTTCCATGACCAGCCGCCGCGCGAGGAACTGAATAAAAAACGATGCTACGAATAAGGAAATAAGTAACGTCCCACCGATCAGTGTGAGAGATTTCGCTTCCAAACTCCATCCACGAAGGAGCCAACTCAACGGACCTCTCACCACCACAACCATCCTTGCTGAATATGAAACGGTTCGCGTCCCGGTCCAAAAATGGGGTGAGCAATCAACGGAAATCGAGCTGAGACTCGAGTGGGTGCTAAGTACAATCCGTTCATAAACCACCGCGTGAGCGAAGAATTCGTGCGTCGTTTGCCACCTAAAATTCGGGGGGGAATTGGTTCTCTTGCCGCTCTCCCAACAAACTCTCGCGGCGCTCGCGGTCCCCCGAACAAAGGGGCCTGGTGCCACTCGTTGCCCGCAAATCGAGTTGCTGGTGGACCGCAACGATTCGCGGACGCAGATTCAATGTTTACCTTAAATTCAAGGATCGATGAAATGCTGGAAGCGGATGATGGCATCGGCAATCTTCCAAAGAGAACCGGAACAAACCGAAATTCATGAAAAATGCGACTGATCACCCTATTCTCCGCAGGCAGATAACTTTGCCGGCGAAATCCCAGGGCAAGCGTTAGGCGGACTGCAAAGCCAGCCGATCTTTCAAGTAATGTATCGAGTTTCTGCGCAAAACCGAGTCCAGGTTTAGGGCACAAACGACCAAGTTCGGCATTTTCGGGCTGGAAAAACGAACTTGCTTGCAGGTCGCAACAGTCCCATTTACTATGGGAACAAGTCCAAGTTCGCTTTTCTGATTCCGTTGTTAGTACTCAGGGGAGATCGGTCCATGTGTCGTCATATTCCGTACAGCGTGCGACTATCGCTGGTCGCATGCTTAACGGTTGTACTTACGCTCAATCCCGCTTTTGCTGGTCGAATCTTGCAGTGCAAGCCGAAGCCTCCCTGCTCGCGCGTATGTGTTCCGAAAATGGAATGCACTCCTTGCGTGCCTTGCTGCTGTCCAAGCCCCTGCACTACTGCTGCCCCAGATTGTGGTCCCAAGCCCAAGTGCGGCTGTGACGCGAATCCGGAAGCAGACGCCATCGGCGTTGTTGTCTCGCCAGACAAGGCCGGGACGTCCAGTGCTGAAGATGGTGCCGCGAAGACAGCCCAATCCGAAGCAACAGCACCATCGGTAGTTCCAGCTAAGCCACTTGTTCCAAGTGTGCCTGCTATCGAGCCTGCCAAGGTAGCTAATGAAGTTCCGAATGTTATTGCACCAGCTACAGATAAGGCGCCACAGATCCTTGCTCCGAGCACTTCTGCTCCTCCCGTTGCTGAAACAGCCAAGGATGCCGATCCTGTAATCACCGATGATCCCGTTCCGTCCGATGACGATGTGATTGAGGTCTTGAACGAGCCTGCGATCAAGATGGATGACGATGTCGATCCGTCCTCCGTCCCGGAAGATGTCGGCACTGACAAGGCAACCGAAAGCGACGATCTCTTCTCGCAGCCGGCTGATACCGAGGAAGCGATGGTCGCCGATGATGAAGTCATGGACTCCGACGACGAAGTGATGGAAGCTGATGATGACGCGATGGAAGAAGATTCGAAACCCGCGGATTCGGATCTGGATGACTTGTTCGGTACTCCGGAAACCGCGAAGCCTGCCGACGAACTCAGCACCGACGATGACTTATTCGGAGATTCCGCCGAGAAAGATGCGAAGCCGATGGACGACGATGACTTATTCGGAGATTCTTCGGACCAGGACGCGAAGCCAATGGACGACGATACCGACGATTTGTTTGGGATCGACGAAGACGACAAAGCGGTTGAGGATCTCGATATGGACGATGTTGCTCCCGTTGAGGATTCGAAAACCGAGACCGAATCCGATCTGTTTGATGACCTCTTCTCGCCTCCCGAGAAGAAGGACAGCACCGAACCTGCGAACAAACCAGCCACCGACACATTGGACGATCTTTTCGGCACAGGCGACGGGAAACCCGTGACCTTCAAAATGGTTCCCTCGAAAAACCTAAAGATTGAGGAAGCAATTGCGAAGCCAACTTTTAACGGAGCGGAACTCCGCGTCTGGCATGACAACACTGGGTTCTTTTCAACAGAAGGAAGATTGGTACAAGTTCTGCTCGGCGAAATTCGCATTCAGAAGACGAATGGCAATTACTGTACCGTACCGTTGGAACGGTTGAGCGCTTCAGACTTCCGCTACGTCAAGTGGGTTGTACAAGCACTCACGCAACCGTCGAGCACAAAGTTCGTTTCGACAAGCAGTTCCGAAGTCGATCAACAATAGCGCAGCTCCCAAATTCGCCGTTGATCACTGATCTCTTGCTCGCTGGGAACACTTCCCAGGCGTTGTCGAGAGGCGAAATCGAGTCGAAACACTTCAAGTTGTGCATCCAGCGATTTCCGGGCTAGCTCGCTAATTCGGTCGATAATGAGGACTCCGTCCAAATGGTCGGTTTCATGCTGAATGATGCGGGCTTCAAATCCTTCGAGATCGCGTTCGATTTCATTTCCTTGAATATCGTACGCGCTGACATGGATGGATTTGCTGCGATGCACCGGGATATTGATTCCCGGTAGAGACAAGCATCCCTCCTCGGATTCTGCATTTCCTTTGGCTCGACTGATGACGGGATTAATGAGAGCGACGGGATTGCCTTCGTCGGGATTGCCCGTGGGATTCATGACGAACAACCGGATGGGAAGGCCAACTTGATTGGCGGCCAGTCCGACCCCTTTGTGCTCGTACATCAATCGAAACATTTGATCGACAATGGATTTGAGAGCCGCATCGACTCGTTGAATGGGTTTCGATCGGTAGCCCAAGGTTGGGTGCGGGTAAGTTATCACGGAAAGCTGTGAAGCAGCGGTCGTCATGTGGTTTCCTAGAGTTTTGGATGATCGTGGCAAGTTCTGGCTTGCCACTCAATTGTCCGTTTCGAAGTCGTAGAGTTCCGGATCAACGATCGGAGGATCGATGAGACGTCGAATCCGCTGCTTGGCCGTGCCGGGCCCCAAAAATGAAAGCGGGTCATCACCATCGAGAGTCTCTCCCAACTCCTCGTCAATGCGATCTGGGTCTTCGCCAGCTTCCATTCGGCTCATGGCTTCGAGCATGCCTCCTTGCGGTTCAACACCGACTGCTTGGAACATCCGTCTCATCAACTGAGCCATTTGCTTCGGATTGCTTTCATCAACCGATTCGAACTCGCGTTCCATGGTGGACATGACTTGTTCCATCCGCGATTCGTCGACGTTGGCGAACGGATCCTCTGCGGATGGCTCCTCGTCGCGGAGTCCTCGCGAAATCGCGAAACGGGACATCTTGCGTTCGAGGTTTTTATGTCCGCATTTAGGACAGATTGGCTTTTTCTCGCTAATCGAGCGACGAGCAAAGAAGCTATAAATCGTATGGCAAGGAGAACAGTAGTATTCGTAGATGGGCATCGTTATGGGTTCGTATCGTCAATTCGTCGAACATCGAGAGCATCGATCGTGCCGGGATCAACTTTTTGAGTTGGTCCGAACGGCTCGGGAGTCCAAGTATCCCGAGCCAACTGCTCCATTATGGCGGATGTTCGAACTTGAACAAGTTCTGCGAATCCCGCGAAGATCATCAGAAATCCAATGATCGCGATCGTGTAGGCACCATAAAAAATGCCGAGTCCGATCATAACAAACGAGACATAACGTCCAACGCGGACCGCGTTCTCGGTCGCTCGTAGATACGTCTGTCGGCTCGCAAGAAAACTGCGAAGGATTCGGCCACCATCCATGGGAAAGGCTGGGATGATATTGAAGACAACCAGTCCCACATTGATCAAAAGAATTTTAGCTAAGAAAGGGAGCTGCATCGGATTGCCGGTTTCGAAAGTTTCATCCATGCCAACGATGAGCAGAATGACGAAAAGAACAGCCGCAATCACAACGTTCACTGCTGGACCCGCAATCGCGATCAGAAACTCGGCAATCGGTTGGCGCGGCATCGATTCAAGGCGAGCCAATCCTCCGATCGGCAAGAGCGTGATGTCACGAGTTCGGATTCCGTATTGGCGGGCCATCAACGCATGCCCCAGTTCATGCAGGAACACACATCCGAACACGGCTGCCACCAAAGACAACATCGGCAACGCTTTCGAAATGTCACCGAAGGCCTCTTCCGTGTATAGCACATACAATATGAGAAACCAAAAGGTCCAATGAATCCGGACGGCAATCCCGAAGACAGTGCCTATTCGCCATGATGGCAGCATGAATGCATCTTTCTAGCTTGGCCTAAAGTATCCAAACGGCGCTCTCCCAATAGTTCAAGTGAAGCGTTTTTCGCACATCCAATTGCGATATTGTAGGTAAAAGGGCGCACTCCCGTAAATTCCCGTTGGTTCATCTGGGCAATGTTCGATGGATAACGGACAATCCTGGTGAACTGCGGTTAGTGCTTCTACACAAGACCGTGTGGAGCGCGATCGATGACCTCCATGAGGAGAAATGGACAGCTATGGAAAAGGTTCTGGCACACGGGACGGAACACTCAATTGCTTCGGAAACATCGTCACGGCATGATGAACCGATGGAGACGTTTTCTTACAACGATTCCGTGGTTCGCATGTTCGCGTTTGCCACAGTTTTTTGGGGGATCGTGGCGTTTTTGGTTGGACTCTACGTTGCGCTTCAATTGGTACTGCCACAGTTGAGCTTTCGTTTGCCGTGGCTGACCCTCGGAAGAATTCGACCGCTGCACACGAACGCTGCCATCTTCGCTTTTGGTGGGAACGCGATTTTTGCCGGTATCTATTACTCTACGCAACGTTTGTGTAAGACTCGAATGTGGAGCGACCTTCTCGGCTGGCTGCACTTCTGGGGCTGGCAATTCATTATCGTCGCCGATGCAATCTTTTTGCCACTCGGCATGACGCAAGGCAAAGAGTATGCAGAACCAGAATGGCCGATCGATATCGCTATCGCGGTAGTGTGGGTTGTTTTTTTCGGCGTCAATTTTTTCATGACCCTGGTGAAACGCCGAGAGAGGCATATGTACGTCGCTTTGTGGTTTTACATCGCGACGATCATCACAGTTGCCGTGCTCCATGTTTTCAACAATCTGTGCGTGCCGATTTTCGCCGAGGGTGAGTTCGTCAAGAGTTACTCGCTCTATGCCGGCGTGCAAGATGCATTCATGCAGTGGTGGTATGGCCACAACGCAGTGGCGTTTTTTCTCACAACTCCGTTTCTTGGGCTGATGTACTATTTTCTGCCCAAGGCGGCGGATCGACCAGTGTTCTCCTACAAACTGAGCATCGTCCATTTCTGGTCGCTCGTTTTTATGTACATCTGGGCCGGACCGCACCACTTGCACTATTCCGCCATGCCGGAATGGGCTTCTACTTTGGGAATGTTGTTCTCTGTCATGTTGTGGATGCCATCCTGGGGCGGCATGATCAACGGATTGTTTACGCTTCGAGGTGCCTGGTCGAAAGTTTCGGTCGATCCCGTCCTCAAGTTCTTCGTGGCCGGAATTACCTTCTACGGCATGAGCACCTTCGAAGGGCCCATGCTGAGTATCAAAAGCGTCAACGCTCTATCGCACAATACGGATTGGACCATCGCCCATGTTCACAGCGGAGCCTTGGGCTGGAATGGTTTTATCACCTTTGGCATGCTCTATTGGTTAGCCCCTCGTATTTTCCAAACGAATCTTTTCAGCACTCGTTTAGCCACTTGGCATTTCTGGATTTCCACGATTGGCTTGCTAGGATATATCATCCCAATCTATGTTGCTGGATTGACCCAGGGCCTGCAGTTGCGAGCATTGGATGAGAATGGTCAGCTTCTCTATCCCGACTTTCTGAAGACCGTTCAGACGATTCTCCCCATGTATTGGCTTCGGGTCATCGGTGGATCGCTCTACGTCACCGGAGCGCTACTGATGATCGTCAATTTCGTGGCCACCTGGATGCGTCGACCTGCGAAATACGAAGTGCCGATTTATTCGGCTCCACGATTGTCGCGAGACTACATGGATCCGGCGCCTCCGAAGAGCGATTTAGCAACCGTTGCAGAAGTCGCCAAGTCGATCGATGTCTGGAGCCGATTGACTTGGCACCGACGCTGGGAACGATTGCCGATCCGATTCTCGGTTTTGGTCTTTGTTGCTGTGGTGGTCGCCTCACTCTTCGAAGTCATCCCGACCTTTTTGATTCGTTCGAACATTCCAACCATTTCGACGGTGAAGCCCTACACGCCGCTCGAGTTGGCTGGACGGGATATCTATGTCGCGGAAGGTTGTTATGGCTGCCACACGCAAATGGTCAGGCCGATTGTTTCCGAGACCATTCGTTATGGAGAATATTCGAAGCCCGGCGAATACATCTACGACCATCCCTTTCAATGGGGATCGCGACGGGTGGGACCGGATTTGCACCGCCGAGGCGGTGGTGCTCAATCCAATTACTGGCACTATCGGCATTTGATCAATCCGCAGGAAGTCAGCCAAAATTCGATCATGCCAATCTACGAGCACCTAAAATACGACAAGCTCAACTTTGCAGCGATACCTGAAAGGGTCCGAGCTGCGACGTTTTTGGGAGCGAAATACGATTTCCCCATCGAGGAGTCCGCTGAGGTGGCAAAGCAGCAAGCGCTCGAAGTGGCTGGAGTCTTGGTCGAGCAAGGTGGGCCCGTGGGCCTTCAGGATACGAAGATGATCGCCCTAATCGCTTACCTTCAGCGGTTGGGGACCGATATCAACCGAACCGAATCAGCAACTCCTGCTCCGTCACCCCAACCGACTGAAGCCGAAGTTGCATCGGCGAATCAAAGCGATTCACTTGCTAAAACGGAGTAAACAGCATGATCCGTGACGTTGTTTCCCATCTCGATTATTCGCTCTGTGCTGAGATCGCCCTGGCACTTTTTGTAATTGTCTTCATTGCCGTAGCGATCCGGACTGCGCTGTACAAACGTTCCGAGACCGAGAGGATGGCCAATCTTCCGCTGGAAGAGACTCAGAAGGAGCTATTCTGATGAACCAAGAGATGGATGCCCAAATTCTTACTGATCACAGCAACGATGGGATCAAGGAATATGACAACCCGCTACCCGGCTGGTGGACCTGGATTTTCGTAGTGACGATTGTCTTCAGCGTGTTCTACTTCATTTACTATCATTTCGGCGGTCCCGTCGATCGTACGGTCGCGGCCGAGTATGACGACGAGAAGCGCAATCTGCTGCTGAAGCAGTTCGGTGAATTGGGAGACCTGACGCCGGACCGTCCTACCTTGGTACGATTCCTGAATGACGAGAAATGGGTCAAGTTCGGTGAGGGGACATACAAGACGCACTGTCAGTCGTGCCACGGACCGGATGGAGGCGGATCGGTGGGGCCGAACTTGGCTGACTCGCAATGGAAGAATATCCGACATATTGAAGATATCGGTCGCGCGGTCGCTGAAGGGGCTGGCGGTGCAGCCATGCCTGCTTGGAAGAATCGATTGCATCCCAATGAGGTTGTAATGGTCTCCGCTTACGTTGCATCCTTGCTCGGTTCGACCCCCACCAACCCCAAGGGCCCCGACGGGGCAGTCAAGATTGAAAGTTGGGACTCGGACATTCAGTCATTAAATCAGTCGGAAGCAGTGGAGTAATCGTGTCGCCATGTCTAAGTTCGATGTGGCCAAGCCGCCCGCTCCCACCAGCTCTCGAAACGAGTCAGGAGTCATACTTGAGGCCGAGGAACATGTCCTGGCGACTTTGGAGAAGGACGGCTCTCGCCGCTGGCTCTACCCTCGACTTGCGACTGGAAAACTTTGGCAAGCCCGCCGGATCATCGCATACTTGCTGATTGCGGTGTTTGTCTTGGTGCCTCACTTTCGAGTAGGCGGCAAACCTGCGGTACTTCTCGACCTTGCCTCCCGGAAATTCCATATCTTCGGGTTGACGTTCTTGCCGACGGATACGTTCCTGTTGGCGCTGTTTTTGATCAGCGCCTTGGTGAGCATTCTATTGCTCACGGCAGTCGTCGGTCGTGTGTGGTGTGGATGGGCATGTCCTCAAACAGTCTTCATGGAGTTTGTTTTTCGTCCCATCGATCGATTGTTTTATGGAACCAAAGGACGAGGAGGAGTCCCCAAATCGAAGCTTCCTCTGTGGAAAGGAGCACTTCGATTCCTTGTTTATCTCGTCCTCGCGGCTCTGCTGGCACACACATTTTTGGCCTATTTCATCGGTACCGAGAGGTTGGCAGTTTGGGTGCGCCAGTCGCCTTGGGAGCACCCCAAGCCGTTTCTTATCATGCTGGTCGCAACCGCAGCCATGATGTTCGATGCCATCTACTTTCGTGAACAATTGTGCTTGATCGCTTGTCCTTATGGCCGGTTTCAGTCGGTGATGTTGGATCGGCAGAGTTTGATCGTCGCCTACGATCATCGGCGCGGCGAGCCGCGAGGGAAAGGGAAATCGTTGCCAGTCGTGGAAACGAAACTTGGCGACTGTGTTGACTGCGGGATGTGTGTGCAGGTCTGTCCAACAGGTATCGACATACGCAATGGCTTGCAGATGGAATGCATCAACTGCACCCAGTGCATTGATGCCTGTAACGCTGTCATGTCCAAGCTGCAGCGCCCGCTTGGGCTCATTCGCTATGCTTCGCAGGCCGGCATCGAAGGCAAATCGAAATCGATCCTACGTCCCAGGTTGTTAGTTTATCCCTTGGTCCTAACCGCTGTGTTCGGGCTTTTCCTGACGCTGTTAGCGAACCGCATGAATTTTGACGCCAAGCTCTTTCGGAATCGTGGGCAACTGTTTTACGTGAACGAGCTGAAGGACATCGAGAACAGCGTTCGACTTGACTTAGTGAATCGCACCGATCAAAAACGAGAATACCAACTGCGTGTCATCTCGCCGGACAACGTCCAGCTCAAGCTTGTTGAGTCCGATCGTCTTGGACTGGCCGGTTCCCAGAGTCACATCTTCCCGCTGTTATTGACCGCCCCATACGGTGTCTTTCGAGATGGAACATGCGAAGTGGAACTCGAGCTTCGCGATGATCTTGGCGAGCACGTGATTTTGAAGCACCAAATGATCGGGCCAGAAAGTCCGCCCAGGTGATCGCATGACAAGAGATACAGCAAACACTTGGAGAGTTCAATCGATGAACCAAGCTCATCTTGAGCGCCGCGCACGTCGATTTTGGGGAGCATTTGTTGTCGGCCTGCTCACCATGAGCGTATCGATGTGGGGGTACGCAGTCTATCTGGGTGTCACGGACAATGCCACGGCAATCGTCCCTGACTATCATCAGCGAGCATTGGATTGGGATCGATATGCGCGGTCCGTTCAGGCGAGTCGGGAGCTAGGATGGGTCGTTCAGTTCGTTCCTGGAAAATTGGATCCGCAGGACGTGAAACGAATCATTGAACTGTTCGTTCGCGACTCCGACGGGCAGCTAGTTCGAGGATGCTCTGGGACGCTCAAGATGTACCACTTGGCTCGGGCCAGTGCTGTCTACGAATGCGAACTCTCTGAAACGGAGCCGGGGACTTATTCGTCCCGCTTACCAATCGAACGTTCCGGACAATGGCATTGCGAGGTCGAACTTCACCGTGATGCCGAACATTTTCATTGGTCCGAACAGCTCGAGCTTGAATTGCGGTAGCGAGTCGAAGGAAAGGTCTTCGGGATGAATGGCATTCCTTTATTGATGGCCGTTTTTATTGCAAGCCTCATTGGTTCGCTCCATTGTGCAGGGATGTGTGGTCCTCTGGTGATGCTTTCCGTATCAAGTGGCCGAACGGGACGTCCAATCATTCCCATACTCAGTTACCACGCTGGTCGACTACTCGCGTATGGATTCCTAGGGATCTTGGCAGGTTCGATCGGGATGGGAATCCATGATCTAGGTTTTCTTGCCGGGATGCAGCGCGCAGCAGCGCGCATCGCTGGTGGAGCGATGGTGGTAAGCGGGGCTCTCGCCATCCTCCATCTCTCGACTGGTCGAACTCACCAATTGTGGTTACCCAAATTTGGCCACCGCGTTCTGCGCGGGGTTAGTGCATTCGCACGTCGTCAATCCTCTGGAAAAAAATCCTTTCTCCTCGGCATACTGACCGCCTGTTTGCCGTGCGGATGGCTCTATGCATTCGTGCTAGCAGCGGTTGCGACTGCCTCACCGATTTGGGGTGCTGGAACGATGATCGCTTTCGCCCTAGGAGGCGTACCAGCACTGAGCATCATCGGCTTGAGCGGTGCAAAACTGCAATCATCGCTCGTTCGGTTTTCACCAATAATCGTAGCCTTGTTGGTGCTGGTGACCGGACTGAACTTCCTCTTGTTTCGGTCAGGTGGGCACGTCCATACTCAGGAACATTCCGTTCATCTCGCGTCCGTCCATGGAAAGCTCCCCCCGGTCTCTGGTATCGGCGAATGCCTTCCTGAAGAGGAGAGAGACCAGGATCGCCCATGACGACGCAGAACATAGACAGTGCAGATCCAGCGGCCGACAAGTTGCCGACGCTTCATTCGCCAACCAATGAATCGGATTCGAAATTCGAATCCGACGTTCGATCGACCGATCATTGCCGACACTGTGGACAGACAAGCGGAGTCGATGAAACTGGATTTTGCTGCTCTGGATGTGAGTTGGCCTACAAAATCATTCGCAGCCAAGGATTAGATGAGTTTTATAGCATCCGTGAAAACGCTCAAACCGGACCAGCTAATGCGATTCCCAACGTGGAGGATGTGGACGCCTATGTCGAATACGATTCGCCGAAGTTCTGGCAAGAAAATGTGCGTCCCATCGCCGGAGGCTTAGTGACGTCGCAATTACGGCTCAAAGGAATCCACTGCGCCGCGTGCATCTGGTTACTCGAGCGATTGCCGCGAATCGTCCCCGGAGTCATCGAGGCTCGCGTTAATTTGCCGAAAGCGACGATCGAACTGACCTGGAGACCAACTCAAGCGAAGCTATCCAATGTACTGTTGGCGATTGCACGACTGGGCTATCAAGCTGTTGCAAGCAGTAAGTTGTCACGAGAAGCGGCGAGAGCCAAGGAGAATCGTCAGCAGCTCATTCAAATTGCCGTCGCCGCCGCTTGTTCCGCCAACATCATGCTCTTAGCCATTGCCATGTACGCCGGCGAGTGGACTGGTATGGCTGACGATCATCGGTACTTGTTTCGTACTGCGACGACCATCATCGGCCTTATCGCGTTGCTCGGTCCGGGCTCGATCTTTCTTCGCGGTGCCTGGTCAGCTCTGAGATTGCAAGTTCCGCACATGGACGTACCGGTGGCAGTCGGATTGCTCGTGGGTGCCGCGAGTGGGACATGGAACTCTCTCCGCAATAGTGGCGAACTTTATTTCGACTCGCTCGCCATGTTGGTGTTTTTTCTGTTGATCGGGCGAACTCTTCAGAGTCGACAGCAGCAAAAGGCCAGCGACCAAGTGGATTTGTTGCGGCAACTCACCCCTCGCACAGCCCGCCGCATTCGCGATGGCGTCACTGAGACGATTTCAAGTGATGAACTTGCCCCTGGTGATACTGTTGAGGTGCTGCCGGACCGGCTAATTCCGGCCGATGGAACGGTCATCTGGGGAGAAAGTGAAGTGGATGAATCGCTCTTGACGGGCGAATCCCACTTGACGGTCGTGCGTCCACGCAGCCCGGTGATATCTGGATCGTTGAATCGTCGTGCTGCGATTCGAGTCCGTGTCGAAAGAGTCGGTGAAAAAACGCGACTCGGAGAACTTGCGAAGAGCATGGAATCCGCATCGCTTCAAAAAACACCCGTTGTTCTACTGGCGAATCGCATCAGCGGTATCTTCGTTGTGGTTGTGCTGATCATCGCCACGATCGTAGGCTTGGTTTGGTGGACGATCGACTCTTCCGTATGGGTCGATCGCGTTGTTGCCGTTTTAATCGTTGCTTGCCCTTGTGCCCTGGGGCTGGCGACGCCCTTGGCGGTTGCGGTCGGCTTGAGCATCGCTGCTCGGCGTGGCATTTTGATCAAGGGCGGAGAGACGCTACAGCGCCTGGCCGGAACCGGCACCATCTTTTTCGATAAGACGGGGACACTCACACAGGGCAAGCTTCTTGTGAGGCAGTGGCGGGGCCCATTGTCTGCCCTAGAGGCCGCGGCCGTACTTGAATCCGGCAGCAAACACCCCGTCGCGGAAACACTTCGGCAATATGCAGCACAGCGACTCGGGCCTGAGCGATCGCGCGAGTCGCAGCCTGCGGAGGAGGTTCAGTTCCATCTGGGGCTCGGCGTTCGAGGTCGTTTTCGCGGAGAATACTATTTCGTGGGAAGCGAAGCCTACTTACATGCCAACCAAGTACCCATCGCGGACTCCTGGAGACGGCTTGCTGACCAAATTGCTGGACCAGCATACAGTGTTGTCTGGGTCGCATCAGATAAGCATGTCCTGGCCTGTGCGATTCTCGATGACGAAATTCGATCCGAGGCCCAGGGAGTACTGCATCGGCTACAGACGCTCGGATGGAACGTGGAAATGTTGAGCGGTGATGTTCCGGCGGCGGTTGCCAACGTCGCCCGTCAGATCGACTTGCCGACATCGGCAACTCATGCCCAAGTGCTGCCGGAGAACAAGCTTCAGTTCGTTGAGGCCCAAAAAAAATTGGGGCAAACCGTCGTGATGGTCGGGGACGGAGTCAATGATGCTGCTGCTCTCGCCGCCGCCGATATTGGAATCGCTGTCGAGGGAGGTGCAGAGGTCAGCCTGCAAGCCGCTGATGTCTTTCTTGCCAACGGTTCATTGAAAGGAATCGAATCCGTCATCGATTTAGCGCGACGCACCATGCGCATCATCCGCAGAAATAGCATCGCTTCGGTAAGTTACAATGTGGGTGCGGTCACCGCTGCAGCTTGTGGTTGGCTTCATCCTCTTGCGGCAGCTATCCTCATGCCTATCAGTAGTTTGACCGTTATCCTTGTCACTCTATCTGGCCATCGTTGGAGGAATTAGTCATGTCCGTCGTCTACATTGTCCTCCCGTTAGCATTGCTCCTAGCTACTGCTGCTGTGATCGCCTTTGTCTTTGCGACCAAGCAAGGGCAGTTCGATGATCTCGAAACGCCCAAATATCGCATGCTGTGGGACGATCAGCCCGTCGCAGTTGCCAATAACAGCAAGGACGATTCGGAAACGTCGAAATAGGGCAAGCGTCCCCCATCAATTCTTGGTGATTTACGCTGACTCCGAATTCGAGGTCCGATTAGGTAGCTCGCTGGTCCATCCAGGACAAACGCATACTTAGCCCGAGAAAACAAAGGCTTTGTTCTTTGTTGACGAGCATTGTTGATCCTTTGTGGGGCAAACTGGAAAAAATCTTCGGTAGATATTGCAAGTGATTGCTCTGTTGCTGGATTTTTGCAGTGTGTTTAGAGCGAAACCGCAGAATCACCAACACACCCAGAATGCCTGAAGTTTACGTTGGTTCTGTCTGATCTCCGAGATGTTGGTAAGACAACCAAAGTCGCGCCTGATCAAGCGATTCGAATAGAATCGAAAATCCAAAAAACGTTAGCTTCTTCGGTCCGCTTAACGTACGGGAGTAGACTCATTTTCTGCGGAAGCGAGATCAATCTTCCCCCAGTACGAGATAAATTACATTGGGTTTTTGAGCCTGATCATCATCGCTTTTCCGAGGATTCTCCTCAGCCACCAACGGACTCTGCCTAACATCCGTCTGCCTATCATCCATCTGCCTAAATCCCATACGACTCTGCCTATCATTCGCCGAAAGTCAGCAGTCTAGGCTATTGTCTAGGATTCGCGACCTTGGTAGAAATATAGGAAGATTGAAAAGGCAGAGTTTTGCTCTTCATGATATTGATGGACTCTGTCTAATAATAGTTCTGGCTTCAGGACGCGGGCCTTTTTGCAGGATTTTGCTTTGACTGGCAGAACGCAATTTACTACGAGCCGACTGCTTCTTTGGACGCTCTACTCCGCTATTTTCGTTTCGATCTTCTCGGTATTTCCAGCTACACGGCTCGCATTTAGCGTCGCGACGTTTGTTGCCGTGATCTTCGTCGCTCTCGACGTGAAGTTCAACGGACACTTTCGTGGTTGGCTGGGCATTTCGTTCTTTTCGTGCGCGCTGGCCTACGTCGTGACTGTCGGCTTTTTCACAATGCAACTATATCCACCAACTGTGCCTCCTAAGCCACCCCTCCCGTTTTGGTCGGGACTCTACCATTTGGTGTCAGGCGGCTTCATTCGCGAAGTTGCCCAGGAGATTGCGACTGCCATTGCCATGACTATTTATTATTTGATGACAATAATGGCTTGCACGCTCGCAAGTACGACGATTGCACTATTTACCTTGAAGCGCAATCGCACGTCCAGATGGTTGCTGGCAATGAACGCTCCCGGAATCCTGCTCACTCTTTACTGTGTCGGTGCACTCGTTTACGATGAATTGCTCGCCGGGTAGCGTCGAGAGTGACGCGCAACTGCGCGATACGCCAGAACCATGCCATGCACCGGAGTGGCGGTGTGGTCTGCTCCCCAAAAACTGGTCCATGAGTTATGAAAGTTCATCAGCCGAGAT
>JBBIUE010000020.1:0-6789 GCA_037440405.1 Pirellula sp.
CGAATCCTCTCGCGCCCATGCGGCCCGTTGGTGCGTTTGAGATGAACATCCGCCAATTGAATCGCTCGACGAAGGAACGATAAAGGGAATTCAATTGAGACTCAAGGAGCACCAGATCAGTGCCATAGGACAGGCCCTCGCCTCTGAACTTTCAGACATTTGCGTTGGAGATTGGACTTGTATGCAATTTCAGCGGCCTGGTTACCGCCAAGCCTTGTGCAACCATTGGCCTCTCAGCTGGCACGTGAATACGACCGCAGCGGCCTTGAAAGTACCTAGTGGTTGCCATTTGCCCAGTGGATGCCAATTTCCTAGTGGTTGCCAATCATTCGTCAACGTTGAGCGTCGCAGCTTAGCTATTCATATACCCGTGTAGGCAATGACGCTCTGACAGCAGTCGGCAGACCGGTTGCTACTCCATGCATTCGCTGAGTCGCAAGAACATTGCCTATCGGCTTCAGCTCCCATAGCCTGTTCGATACAAAGGCGTTCTATTGGATTGTGTTGACCTAAAAGAGATTGGCGGAAATGATGATCGGACTGCTAATGAATTTCAATGTTACCAAACTGAACGACGGCACAAGACGCTTTGTGCTCTGACTCCCCTCGTGCTCTTCGTCTTCTTCGTGGTGCGATCATCGATTCCAAATGCTTTCTCCAACCTGGCTTGCTCCAGCGCAGTTGCCTTCGTCTCGTTCTTTGACGCTTAAACTCATTGAGGATACGATAATGTGTTAGGGTTCTAAATCTCGTTTTGAGGACTACAACCCACAACACCATGCTCGAGCGAGTATACTTGGCGTTCAACCAAAGCGGCGGTTGAGCATGAGTGTGCATAAGCAAACAGTTTTCCGCTCCTTGGCTAACCCGGTTGTTGTCCGACCCGAATTGTCGCGAATCTCAGCATTTTGTAGTACGTCGACGCAAAATACCTGCGTAGATAAAGTTGTTCTGAAGGGTAATCGAATGAATGTAGATCAAACCATTTCTGAACTATCCACTCTTCCGATCTGCGACCGACTGCGCGTGGTACATGCAATTTGGGACTCGCTGCCCAACGATGTGGACCTGGCGACAACCCCAGAGCAGCAAGCAGAGCTTGATCGGCGACTAACTGCCCATCGCGCTGACCCTAGCACGGCGATATCGCTCGAAGAACTAATGCGACGAGTCCAAAGTCGTCTCTAATGTGGCGCTTATCTTTTCGTCCAGAAGTCGAAGAAGATATTGTCAACGCCGTCACTTGGTACGAAAACAAACGCTCTGGACTGGGACACGAATTCTTACTTGAATACTTAGCGGCGATTCAACGCATCCGCGACAATCCGCTATTGTTCGCTGTTGCTGCAAACGGGCTTCGGCCATGCCGTCTCAAGCGGTTTGCGTACTTAATTCACTTTGTTGTCGTAGGTGACAATATACTCGTGGTTGCGTTGATGGGGGGAGGTCGTGACGATTCTACATTCACCCATCGGATCGGATAATCGGGAAAAGGGGGGCTCTTTCGATCCGCCCGCCTCAAAGTGCCGTAACTATCGGGCCGCTTAGCTCGGTTCAACGAAGATGGGCAAGCGGAAAAGTTGGAACCTCGAAGGGCACGAAGATTGGATGCCAATTCAGGATAACCCATCCAGCCTTGCACTCAGCTCCGCAGACGACTGGCACGGTACTCCATCGTATGTCTCGAATTCGACCGGTCAGTTCTCGCATGCGACGTTTGAATTTCAGGATCGACTTCTCGGCAACCTGAATCGTCCCGAGCTGGCCTTGGAACGAGAACCCGAGGTACACGAACTGCTCCCACGTGACGACTCAGCTCTTGGGCTCATTGAGCAAGAATCGCAGCTCTTCCCCAAGTTACTCCGTGATCGATCCCATGATCGACTGCGCGGCCCGCTCCGATCTCGCGAAGCTCGAAATCATCAGCATAGCGCACAAACTGTATTGCAAACAAACGGTAGTCCTCGTCGCTCCAGATCCTAGTTCGGCTCATCCAACTGATGTTGGCCGGTATTAGAGATATGGGGCCACCTTGCGGATTTCCCTTGTCTGTGGCTTGCAGGATGCCACAAGCCATCATGCCAGCTCGAAAGTAGTTGCCAATCAGTCGCAGCACTCGATTGTCCTTCACCCTGCGAGCCACACGCTCCAGGAGCAAGTCATATTGCTCGCTGTCGAAGAGGATCTTGACGTTGCCTGCGTATCTCGGGCCGCTAAGGACAACGATTGATCATTGCGGAGTATTGTAATGCAGTCGATGACGGCTTAAAGGCTACAGAATCGAGATGCAACTCTACCAAAGAAACAATCGCATCGAGTAAGTACTGGGTATTCTTTCACTTTGAGCTGATGCGTTCAACGAGATGTGTAAACTGCGACCAACCCGAAAATCGCTTGAAGATGTTCCCGAGCAGCGATTCATAGTTGTCTGCAGGTTTCAATAACAAAGATCACCGAAAGCCCGTCACAACTGGCTGCCAACAGAGAACACCAAGTCGCAGGTTACTGTGGACTTTGCCAATATTAGCAGCTTCCTGGGCCAAATACACGATGGCGAGACTGGACGGATAACCAACTGGCGTGGCACAGACAGTTAATTACTCTGTTCCACGCTTGTCGGCTCCACCGAATGCAAGTATTCGTCCGAAGATGTAGGTTAATCAAAACGAAACTCTAAACGGTTCTGGCTAATTCGGGAGCTTGTTTCCGAGCAACTACTTGGAACTCGCATAGAGCCGAGCAACTTCGGACCACTGCACGACGTTCCAGAAGGCAGCAACGTAGTCGGGGCGACGGTTCTGATACTTCAAGTAGTAAGCGTGCTCCCAGACATCGAGCGCAAGAATGGGAGTTCCTTCAATTCCAGCAATTGCCTGCCCCATCAAGGGACTGTCCTGATTGGCAGTGGAACCAACCATCAATTTTCCTTTTTGCGAAACCAGCCAGGCCCATCCACTACCGAAACGTCCGATAGCCGCGTTCGTGAATGCTTCCTCGAATTTGTCGAATCCTCCCAAGTCTCGATCGATGGCAGTGGCCAAATCGCCGGAAGGAGCGCCCCCGCCGTTGGGGCCGATCAGCGTCCAAAACAAGCTGTGATTTGCATGTCCGCCGCCGTTGTTTCGAACTATGCCTCGTTTCGCTTCCGGCACGCTGGCTAGGTCAGAGATCAACTCTTCAACCGTTTTGGACTCGAATTCAGTACCCGCAATTGCTTCGTTGACCTTCGTAATGTAGGTCTGGTGATGCTTGGTATGGTGAATCTGCATCGTCTGAGCGTCAATGTGCGGCTCCAGTGCTTCGTAAGGGTAATTCAATGCGGGGAGAGTGTAAGCCATGACGAAACGATCCTTTCTCGCGTTAGGTTAACAGGTTTTCTTTCGACTCCATTTTACGATTCGATCAATGGTTCGAAAGCCCCCCCGCCAACGCGACGATTACGTAGCTATACTGTCAGGGGTTGATAACGAATCCTTGGTAGTTATTCATTCGGATTCCAGCCGTCCAATTCCGTTGCACTAAATCCATTTTGAAGAAACAACATGAAAATCGATCGCCGTTGGTTGGGAATGATTTCAGTCGTTTTGTTGATCAGCTTGTCGCTGCGAGCCGATGGTCCTCCAACCAATGTTATTCAGAACGCTGTTGACGAGTACATTGCCAAGCCGGATGCGACCTATCGTTGGGAACTACTACAAACGAACGATCTCGGCAAAGTCCAATCGCACATCTTGAAGATGTGGTCGCAAACGTGGAGGACAAAAGAGAATGTCGATCGGCCCGAATGGGAACACATTATGGTGATTACGATTCCCAGCCAGGTTCAGTCGACGAAGGCCTTTCTGTTGATAGGTGGCGGCAGTCACTCAAGTAAGATTCCGTCTGGGCCGGATGCCTTAGCTGCCAGCATCGCAGAGGCTTCGGGCTGCATCGTGGCTGAATTGAAGAACGTGCCGAATCAGCCGCTCGTGTTCCACGGCGATGGGCAGCCTAGGGTAGAAGACGATTTGATTGCTTACGGTTGGTCGCAGTACTTGGAGTCGGGTGACCCAACCTGGATTCCTCGTTTTCCGATGATTAAGTCCGCTGTTCGCGCCATGGATTGCGTCACGGAATTCGCTGCATCGGAGACGGGAGGAAATCATCAAGTGAACAAATTCATTGTCGGGGGGGCTTCCAAACGCGGTTGGACGACTTGGATGACAGCTGCGGTCGATTCGCGGGTCGAAGCCATCGTGCCGATCGTCATTGATGTCCTCAACCTCGATCCATCACTGCGTCACCATGCTCAAGCTTACGGATTTTGGGCGGAGGCCATTGGCAATTACTATCAGCATCGCATTCTTCAGCGATTCGAACATCCTCGCATGCCGGACCTTTATAGCCTTGAGGACCCATTTCAATTTCGATCTCGAATGACCATGCCGAAGTACATCGTCAACGGCAGCGGCGATCAGTTTTTCCTGCCGGATTCCTGGCGGTTTTACTGGAATCAACTGCCTGGTGAGAAACATCTTCGCTACGTGCCGAATGCCGATCACGGATTGAAGAACAGCGATGCGGGTTTGAGCATCGCTACGTTTCACGCCATGATCGTAAAAAACATTCCGAGACCGCAGTATTCATGGGAAATTGGTACGGACGGAAGTATTGAAGTCACCACCGCAACGCCGCCATCGAAAGTGACGATGTGGCGGGCGAACAATCCGGAGGCTCGCGATTTTCGACTGGAAACGATTGGAGCTGCTTTCAAGGCGACTCCGCTCGATGACCAAGGTGGAGGGAGGTTTATCGCTCCTCCGGCTCCTGACGGACCTGGCTGGACGGCGACCTTTATCGAACTAGAGTTTCCAGTGGATGGTCACTATCCCTTCATCGCCTCTACTGGTGTTCTCGTTTCACCAGAGCGACTACCCTATCAGGGTGTCGCACCTGCAGAAGTGAAATATGAACTGGAAGTCCGCCCTAAGCGAGAGAAGGCAAAGTAGGCAGCTTTCTTGCTTAGTGCCTGCTTGTTTCAGGATGCTGACGCTCAGTTGGTCCGAGAGAAGTCAACAGCCGGTGCCGATCATTGCTCCATCGGCGGCGCAGCAGTCATCACAAAATCCGCTTGGGAGGAAGTATCGCGTTGGCGGTGAGGACCCCTGCGACCAGCGATATTGCTAACATGATCATGGTGAAAGCTTGCTCGATCCCCAAGATGGTTTGCTGGTCAAGCATCGAGGTCAGTGATCGATAGCCGAACGATCCTGGTACGAGCAAGATGAGCCCAGGCGTTAGCGGAACGAGAGCGGGACGATCGCGCAGCCGTGCGTACAGATTGGCACCGCATCCGACGATCAGTGATCCCAAAAAAGCTCCTGCCTCTGGCCCCCACTGGGCACCAAAACGACTAATTGCGAACCCGGAGATTGAGACCAACGCAATGATCGGCCACTGAGGGAAGCGGGCGCGAAACAGAATGGCAAAACCGATCGGTGCCAGTGCCAGTCCAATGATCGAGGCCCAAGCTGGCAAAGGCCAAAGCGGTGATTCCGGGACAGTCCGCCACGAACTACCTAGCCTCCAGGCTAACGCCACGCCGGCGGTCAGAGTCAATAGTGTCACGCTTGCGCCAGCTAGTCGCGCCACGCCGGCGGTCAAGTGCCCCACCGCGAGTTCCGTCAAAGCAATCGTCAGGTTCAGGCCAGGTAATAAGATGACCAACGATGCAAGGGTCACCAGCCGGTCATCCAAGGGTAACACCCAACGTGCGAATGCGAGCGATGCAATGGCTGCGAAAAATCCAGCAAACGGCTCCAGGACGCCGCGCGGCCATCCTCGTTTTCCATGCAGCCATTCAAGTCCAGCGATGGCGAGTCCAATCTCGAGCGCCAAGGATGCTTCGACCAGACTCCCGCCGAGGAAAATGGCGACCGCGCAGCAGAGACCTGCACATGCCAAAATTGTCATGCCGATCGAGTAGGGCGGGGGCGACTGAGCGACCGCGAACATCGCTTGTCGTGCAGTTTGCAGGTCTATCTTGCCATCTTCTAATCGCTCCAATACATCGTCAAAACGAATGAGCTTATCGACGTCCACCGTGCCCGATTCGACTCGGCGCATGTACGTTGACTCGCCGGATGGGTCACGCAAAGAGATGACTAACGCGGTCGGAGTGTACAAAAAGGTTCCATCGACACCGAGTGTCCGCGATACTTTGGCCATGACCGGTTCCAGCCGATGCGATGGCGTGCCATAGCGATGCAGCAATATGGCAGCTTCAACCAGAAATTCCCGAGTCGCTGCGTGATGATCCATCAAAGCTGCCTACTCGATTTCCTGCAATTGTAGCGTCGTCGTGAATTCGAGCATTCGAGTTTTGAAAATCTTGGAAATGACCACTTCAAGAGCGGCGAGTGTTTGTCAAACTCAGGAATGCGGAATGCCGTTCGTTCTTGGTCGAAACTATTTAGTCTGCGAAAATTCGGAAAACTGCAATTGCCAGGCAGAGTGCCCCCCCCACGTTCTAGGTTAGACATAATGCTAAGCAATTAAGCGGCGAACGGAACAAACTCAAAACTGAAAGTCTCCGCGACTGCCTGGTTGGTAATGCGTCCGCCGTAGACGTTCAACGCATGCTGCAAAGGTTTCGAGCCTGCAATTGCTGAGTCGATCCCTTTGTTGGCCAGCAACCGCACCCAAGGAAGTGTTACATTGCACAAGGCAAACGTGCTGGTCCTTCCAACAGCGCCAGGCATGTTGGTGACGCAGTAATGGACCACACCATCGGTTACAAAAGTCGGGTCG
>JBBIUE010000020.1:6799-64347 GCA_037440405.1 Pirellula sp.
GACCATAAAAGTTGGATTCTTGTGATTGGTTGGTTCGCTGGTTTCAACGCAGCCACCTTGATCGATAGCAACGTCGATGATGACGCTACCGGGCTTCATATATCTCAAGTCCTCACGTCGAATGAGATAGGGTGCCTTAGCTCCGGGGATCAACACTGCTCCAATAACTAAATCTGCCAGTTTCAGCTGATCACGAATCATGTGACGGTCGCTGAATAGCACGTTGACATTCGCAGGCATAATGTCATCAAGATACCGAAGACGATCCACATTGATGTCGAGAATGGCAACATCAGCATGGAAGCCCGCCGCGATGCGCGCCGCGTTCGAGCCGACGATACCGCCACCAAGAATGGTGATGTGGGCGGGAGGCACGCCGGGAACTCCGCCGAGCAAGATGCCACGGCCTTGTTGCGGACGCTCCAAATACTTCGCACCTTCTTGGATGCTCATGCGACCGGCCACTTCGCTCATGGGTGTTAGGAGGGGCAACTGACCTTTTTCATCACGAAGGGTCTCATAGGCCAGGCAGGTCGCTTGCGTGTTGATCATCGCCTCGGTCAACGCCTGGCTGGCTGCAAAGTGGAAATAGGTAAAGATCGCTTGACCGGGACGAATTAACTTCCATTCACTTTCCTGAGGCTCCTTGACCTTGACGACGAGATCAGCTCGACGATAGATGTCTTCGATCGATGCGACCAGTTCCGCTCCCGCCTGAAGAAAGGAGTGATCCGCTAGACCGGAGCCGAGGCCTGCACCCGCCTGAATCAACACTTTGTGTCCCATTTGAGTGAGTTCCTCCACGCCAACGGGAAGCATCGCAATTCGATACTCGTCGTCTTTGATCTCGCGGGGTACACCGATAATCATCTGAGCCAACTCCACAGCTAGTGACAAGCGAATGAGCAAACAGTCAAGCGAACTATCATAAGCGAATCGAAATGTGTCGTGAACAAGTCCTGGACGATTTTCTCAAACCGAACTGGGTTTACAATGTTCTCTTCCAATCGCCCCGCCCTGGAATTTTCGACCGCTTCGTGAAACGTCTCCGGAATCGTTTTCCCCCATGTCCGATGCACAAGTTCGCTCTGCTCCAACGACGGTCTTTGGTACTCTCCGACAGCTTGGACCGGGCTTGATCATCGCTGCCGCGATTGTCGGATCTGGGGAGCTTATCGCAACCACCATCACCGGTGCCAAGGCAGGAATCGTTCTGCTTTGGTTGATCATCCTCGGCTGCACGATCAAGGTATTCACTCAAATCGAAATCGGTCGGTACACGCTGATCAGTGGTATGCCGACCTTGTCTTCGCTGAATCAAGTTCCCGGCCCGCGTTTGGGAAAGCGGGGCAATTGGCTCGTCTGGTACTGGTTTGTGATGTGGTTTTGCAGCATTGCTCAGCTTGGCGGTATCGTCGGTGGCGTCGGACAAACCGTGGCACTGATTCAGCCAATGACGCGGCAGGGAGCGGAATTTCAAGCGATTTCTAAGATGCGTTCTCAGAGCGATGTTGCTCGAGCTGTCGGAATGCTTGACCAAAACGTTGAGCAACGCGAAATCATCCAACGACTTGAAAACGATTATCGCTCGAAGCATGGAGCGCACAGGTCCGACCCAAATAGGCTCAAGCCCCCCAACGATGACCGATTGTGGGCTATCCCGATTGCCTTCGGCACATCCCTTCTTCTTTTCTGGGGCCGATACAGCCTCATTCAGTTGTTATCAACCTTGCTTGTAGCTGCTTTCACCTTCATCACAGTCGGTACCATGGTTGGTCTTCAATTCATGCCGACATGGAAGATCACACTTTCCGAGTTAGCTTATGGCCTTTCTTTCCAATTTCCAGGCGGAGCGAGCTCGATGACGATGGCCCTGGCAACCCTGGGAATCATTGGCGTCGGTGCCGCCGAGCTGATTCAGTATCCATACTGGTGTCTCGAAAAAGGGTACGCTCGGTGGACCGGTCCAAACGACGGCAGCCCAGAGTGGATTGCACGAGCCAAGGGCTGGTTGCGGGTGATGCAATGGGATGCTTGGATTTCGATGGTGATTTATACGATTGCCACCATTGCGTTCTACTGCCTGGGAGTCGCTATCCTGCATCGAACAGGGATGATTCCCAAAGATTCCGAGTTGATCCAGACGTTGGCGGTGATGTACGAACCCGTCTTTTCCAGTTGGGCTCCACCTATTTTTCTTGCGGGGGCGTTTGTTGTACTCTACTCGACGTTCTTTGTCGCCAATGCAAGTCACGCATTGACGTTTGCGGATGGCATGGCGGTTGTGGGTTTGATCCAAAACAATACGACGACGACTCGCCGCGCGGCCGCAATCCTTCGTGGCCTGTTCCCTCTGTTTTGTCTGGGAATCTATTGGTTGATTCCCGAGCCAATCAAGCTGGTCAAGCTCAGCGGCATTGTACAAGCGATCATGCTTCCCATGCTGTTTATCGGCGCAGCGTACTTTCGTTACCGTAAGTGTTTACCTCAGCTCGCACCCTCGCGACTATGGGACGTCGGCTTTTGGATTAGCGGAGTTGTGCTCGTCGTCATCGGAACTGCGACGCTCTGGTTCAATTGGGTTGAGCTGAAAGCACTCATTTCTCCGGCCTTATAAGAGACTCTGACCAACCTAAGCAGCTTTGTGCCGTGCCGCAGATAGCAGATCGTTGCGATCAGCGGATAGATGCCACAAGCCGGTAAGTAGCGGTAAGTGCCACACACTCGGTAAGTGCTACCCAACAAATAGAGCCGGGACTCAGGTACCTGCCAACCAACCGAGGCCGCAGTTAAGAGCGGCGTAAAGAGCATGCCACCCAAGAACACAAGAACTTGCCACCCAAGGACACAAGAACATGCCCGCTACGAGTGGTTTGGGATTTGCGAACGCACGCAAGTCGTATGTGCTACGGTGATCAACCTCCGAATCATTGCTGCGATGATCCGGCTAGAATTGGTCTAACATTTCTCGGAGGAGTTCCATCGGTAGACCGACGACGTTCGATGCGGAGCCGGTTTTAAGTTCAATCCAGTCGAGATCGTCCTGATAACCGAATGCACCTGCCTTACCTTGCCATCGCTCGCTGTCCAGGTATTGCTCCAGTTCGTCATCCGAAATAGGCTTCATGAACAAACGCGAAACATCGACACGGACCCGCGATTTCTTGGAAGGTAGTTCTAGGAGACATAAACCACTGTAGACAGCGTGATCGCGACCTCGAAGAAAAGTCAGCATCTCTCTGGCATGCTCCCGATTCTCAGGTTTGCCGAGAATGCGCCCCAAGCATTCGG
Source organism: Pirellula sp. (assembly GCA_037440405.1). GTDB lineage: Bacteria > Planctomycetota > Planctomycetia > Pirellulales > Pirellulaceae > JANMGV01. The sequence continues at coordinate 10,091 of JBBIUE010000020.1, forward strand.
CGACGGTATCGCAGGCAATGATCAAGCCTTCTGTCACTTTGTCAGCAACATTCTCGGCTTTTTGCCATGCCAACCGAGCCACCAGTTCCGGCGGCGTCTCGCGCGAGCAGATGCCGCATTCCGCATTGGGATCCGGTACAACGACGCGAAATCGATAGCCGTGTTCGCGAAGTAGTGCTGCGCGCCTTGGCGATTGGCTGGCAAGGATGATTTCGCGGTGCGCAGTCATGACATCAATCGGTTGGCGGATGCTGTGAGGGAGGACCATCGAAGTCAGGCCCCGGAAATTCCGGCAAATCGTTGTTGGGGGGAGGAGGGGGAGGGAAGCCGAGCCGAGGACGTGTCTGCTCCCAAGCAGTTTTCAGTGATTCCAGAACGCGAGCAATCTGTCCTGCTGCCATGAAGACGCGCGCGCTGACCGACGATTGCGGAAAAAAATTGGTAATGAAGTCAAATGAGAACTCATGTTGACCATGACCAATCATGACTGCGTTGGCGTAGACACCGCTCAGCAGTTCATCGCGCAGCTTCAAATCGTCGTAGACTTCTTGAGCCGTTGGCCTCCGCGGCGGCGGTGTCGGAATTCCTGCACCAACCAACGCGGATCCGGATATCTCTTCCGGAGGATGAGCAGGCGTGATGGGCTGAGCCGTCGGGCTATTGCTGACCATCACTGAAACCGGTGCCGACGCAGGTAACGCTCCGTATCGCTGCTGATAGAGGCCGATGTTGGTGGCCAGCGCATCGGCAAACTGGGGCAGGACAGCATGTGGCATGACGATTCGGGCGGTAATCTGGTGGGGACGCCCTAGATTCTGAACGAAATCCAGAACGAACTCCGTATTTCCTGTCATCACGATGACACCGGTACTAAACACTCCGCGTCCCACATGTTCGGGCACACGTGCGCGAACTGCGGGAGGTCCCTCTAATGGCTCATGGGGCGAATGGGTCATGACTTCCTCTTTCTATTAATGGAACAACAACCAGGGCTGGCGTGATTCAACATTCTCCAGAACATCGTTGAAGAATCCATGCTGCCTTGCGAGTCGATGCGAACTCATCGGTTGAAGCAACCACTCCACCATTCGGACTGTCAACGAAATGTTTCGATCATCGAACCGCGACACAAGCTCCGTTACACGGCGAGAGGATCGACGGCTGGTTCGTTCGAACCAGAAGGGGCCAGCTCCTTTTGCACACGTTCCGGGGCAGCAATTCGAACCAGCATAACATCCTTGCTGACCAAGAGAAGATTGATTTGAAAAACGATCGCCGCCGCCAGAGAAAAAAAGAGCATGCCCCCAGAAGCGCGCACCTCATACATCTTCGTCAGCGACCAAGTCACGTTCAGAATGGCAACGGGTGTGTACTTGATTTGATTATTCGTTTCCGTCAGATAGGAATACATCATCGGAATGATGATTCCCATCATCAGCAGTGTTGCCAAAATGGCGAGGCCGCTGACCACTCGATTGCGCAACCACGGTTGAAAAGCCAGCAAGATCAATCTGGTAATACCTAAGTAGACAGCGATGTAACTGCCCACAAGAAGACCATAGTCGATCGCCTCGCTTTGGTTGGAACCGCTGCTCAGTCGATGGATAAATAAAGGTAGTAGAATGACTCCAATCAATGCGGAGAAATAGCTGACCACGCAGAAGATGTAACCCGTCCCTGGACCGGGGCTGAACCAAGTGAGAAAAAGCCTACTTGCGATGGTTGTCGGCAATTGACGCTGTGCTCGCGGCGACAGCATTCCCGACTCGCAAATGGAGAACGCGCCGAAAACAGACCAGTGGACTCCCAGAATGGTAAAAAGTACCATCCAAACTTCATAATCCACGACAAAGACCTGCATCATGACAAAAATAGAAACAAACAAGGCATGCTGTCCCCAAACGCTCCAGCGAATGGCGGTTGAGTGATTGTCACTTTCAAAACTGATATTGGCAGCGGCAAGCCGGAGGAACAACCAGCTATAGGAAAGGGCGGCCACAACCGCTGCTACAATGCCAAACCACTGCCCCATATCATCCGGAATCCAATTCATGGAAATCATTTGTAAAAGCATGATTCCCATAATGAGGGTTACTGTCGACGTAAACAACAGTTGCATGAGCATAGTGATTACGATCAGTCGCGAGAATCGTTTGCCTAAGGTTGCCGCAAAAACACTGAAACAAGACAAGACGAGCGATAGGAGGAAGGACGATCCCAAGACGATCAAAAGGGTTGAGATCGACAACCCTCGCAATAAGTAGGTTACGGAGATGCATGGGGCGAGTGCAGAAAGATACAGCAGGGTTTGCAAGGCGGCTACTGCGACTTTGCCAGTAACAATTTGATTTGCAGATAGCGTCGAGATGCTCAGTACTTCAAACGTACCATGTTCGACTTCATTGGACATCGATCGATAAGTGGCCATGGGTACGATGATGCCAGTTGGGACTAAGAGAATCATCATGTACCCAATCAGCATTTGCGGACCGGTAGGAGCATAGAAGATCTGCGGCGACAGCAAGCTTGTTCCGAGCAGCGTCCATACGAGAATCGCCAGCAATACCAACTGAAGAGTCACAATAAACTGATGGCTCTTCAACGCTTGTCGTGTTTCTTTCACCAGGATGGGGTTCATCCGATCCACGAAACGTGACGTGAATTGAGTCCATCGCGATTCCACGCTAGAGATAGCTTCGGTAACCGTTGAAGTCGACTGAGATGGGATTGCATCGTCAAGAAGTTTCACTGGACGGCTCCCGTTGTAATCTGCATGAAAATGTCTTCGAGCGAGTGTGTCTCGGCGGTCCATGCTAGCACAAAGAACCCTTCGAGGATGATCGATCGCAACAATTCTGCCTGCTCCCGCTCTGTCCCTGAAAAGTCAAAACGAACTCGGTTCCCCTGTTGCTCGATTTTCAATGTTGGGGTCCGAGAGCTCAACCAAATTCGACATTGGTCAGCGTTTTCAAGCAAGTTGACTTCAATGACCGTCGAGCCTTGCATTTTTCTTCGAATCTCGTCCAAGCAGCCCACGGCCAACAAATTCCCTCGCTCAATAATGCCGACATGATCGACCATTTCGGCGAGCTCTGTCAAAATGTGTGAGGAGACCAGAATGGCTTTCCCATCGACGGCAAGCTGCCGGATCATTTGCCGGAGTTCGATTCTCGCCCTGGGATCCAACCCGTTGGCTGGTTCATCTAAGATGAGAACGGCTGGATCATGGATCATCGCCCGCCCCAGGCTCAATCGTTGGCGCATGCCTTTCGATAAGCCATTGATCGGCTTGTCTGCAATTTTATCGAGCCCCGTGAACCCAAGCACTCTTCGCACTCCCCGGACTCGCTCCATTCCCACCATCCCGTACGATCGTGCAAAGAAATCCAAGTACTCTTCGCAATTCATATAGGGATAGGTGCCGAATCCATCGGGCATGAATCCCATCCGTTTTCGGACCAAGTCTGGATCCGTGATGGAACTGAAACCATCGATCAAGGCATCGCCGTAAGTCGGCAGATCCAGAGTGGCGAGGATGCGCATACTGGTGGTTTTGCCGGCACCATTCGGGCCAATAAACCCAAACACCTGTCCTCGATCAACTTCGAAGGAAACATCATTCACCGCGTGCGTCTTGCCATAGAAGCGATGCAAGCGACGCAATTCGATCAGGGGATGCGATGCCTGGTATAACATCACCAAATCCCCTCAACGCAATGGAGCCCTTTACTCTCTTTCGCCGGTTTGAATCCCCGATCGATGAATGGAGCGTCATCGAGTAAGAGAAGAAACTCGTTATTCCTCGGTGTAGCAATGGATTGTGGTGGATATTGGGTAAATATCCGTTCGAGCTCCCATTCCATAAGCGGCGCGGGACCATTATTTCCAGGTCGATATCGACTTCGGTAGCCCCAGGTTTCAAAAATCCTGTTATAAAGACGTGTTGGCTTTTCAAGCGCAATTAACTCTCGCCAAAGAGCTTGCAACTTGATTCTCGCATCAATCTTGTCCAATTCCTTCAAATTGACGACCGAATCAGATTCGACAAACTGAGCGTAAAACATTTGTTCGTCATGTCGAAAAAACGCGTGGGACCATCGAACGCCTGAAGTATTCTTCACGGTCAGACCACTTCGATCCGTCGCTAACTCCACATCAAATAGTTTGAGGTACCGTACCGGATGCCTCACGAGGAACTGAGTTTGTTCGCGCGATGCGAGAACATTATGGAAGACCTGTTGATCACCCTGCCAAGCGTGATGGACTTTGCGATTCACGTCATAACTGGCGCTCAGCATGCGAATCACTTCCGTCTCCGGTCCTACTCGCATTTCGTTTGGAGGCCAACCGCTGTAATAAGTCTGGCGGGACCAAGCAAATCCTTCTTCATTTCTGGCGTCGTACCAGGTTAGCGACCGAATCCGACATCGAGTTCCGATTCCTTCTTGTGCGAATGCGAAAAGAAATATCCCCACTGTAAACAGGAACGCAACGGTGGGAAATGCGATGATGAGGAGAGCGCGTCGTCCACTTCGCCAGGCATACCAGATTTGACCTGGTCCGACGATTGCAGAAAAGCAGATGATCCATGCGACGAATGGGCGTACCGGCGACCGGCTCACCTCCGGAATTTGCCAATTCCAATAAGCGTCTCCCGACTCCGCAGCCGCATTGACTCCTCTCCGTCCAATCGCTCTCAGCGAGAACGTTGAGCGCTGAGTCGCCATGAGGATTTGTGACAATGTCTGAGCGTCATTCGGCTTGTTTGTCACAATCAGTTTGCCGAATCCATACGAGAATTGTGCGATGAGCCTCTCGCTTAATTCCGTTCCGACATCCAGGTCAAGATTCGTCTGATTTCCTCTTGCGACGTTGGAGGACGGAGAAGCAGATTCGATGTTGTCTGGATCTTCTGGACCCAACTTCGGTGCATTGCCTTGAATCGTTGCATTTGGCTGAGGCATTGTCCTGTTGAAGATATTATCACTGATTTCCAAAAGGGTTCCCGGTAACGTTGCGTGCCCGACAATTGACTCAAGGGTGTTTTTGTTCAGCCTACCGCTCTCCGTCAGAATCAATACTCCGCCCCCTTGGACGAAATGGCGAAGTACCCGTTGTCGATCTTGATCAAGATGCAGAAAACTGGCCAGAGGAAGGGTGATCGTCCCTGAAGAACTGATCTCCAACCAATTCTTGCCAAGCAGTTCTTCGGACATCTTTTGAAGAACCGGTTTCTCTGAATAGATGTTCCCGAAAAAGTTTAATTGATCATCGACTGTGCTGTGCATCCAGCCATTCGACTGACCTTCTTGCAACTGTGCATTGGGCCCCATGTTGTTCGCGAAAACATTGCCTTGCTCCTTTGGTATCAGGAGCAATTCAGTGATGCACGATTGCATTGTCATGCTTAGAAATAAATTGTGCAGCTTTGACTCGCGACCAAAACCGCTTAACTTCCTTCCATCCTTGAAGACCTCGATATAAATTGCATCCGCGATCACGTCGGTTTGAGTGATCGTCGCCGTTGAGGCATTCATCTGACCACGTTTGATCTGCAGCGACACTCGTTGCGCCATGCAGTCCTCCAGGTCGTAATTTCGTATCCCTCGAATCACAATCTCCAGATCGGCATCCGACGGAAACGGCAATCCATCAGCGCGACTAACATGAACGTGAACTAATTTACCGCCTTGACTTAATAGAAGTGGGATGGATGCCGAGATGATCAATGAATCGGTTTCCCCCAGCATCGGCTCGCCCGCAAACTGAAAGCTCGATATCACTTTGTCGGGGGGAATAATCTGACGGTAGATTTGGGCGTGTGCAAGCGAAGGCAAAAGCATCGCTGCCAACACCACTGCCTTGCGAACCGGTATACCGAAAACGAAACTGTTCAGTAGCTGTTCAAACCGTCGTGTCATGTTCGTGACGAACCTCCACTTGGGTTGGTGGTAGCCGATCCTCGGCAAATGGGCTCGCCGGGTCATCGTGTCGCAGTGTATATTGCCCGAGCCATCCGAGAGGCCAAACAATCAAAAAGAGAATGGCATACAAAGCGAAGCCGGTACCGAGGATCGCAGCTAAGGCGAGTAGTCCTTCGCCGATAACATATCCATACTCCGCCCGCACGATCTTGTACAACCACAAGAGGATGGCCACCATTGCGGTGAGCATCAGAAGACGCATGATTGGAGAGATGTGCATGCTCTTTTCCCTCGCAGCAATCAGAAGAGGCATCCTTTGAATATTTGCAAACGGAGAGCAGATTATATCACAAAGTGTAAGCCTTAAGCGATATTTTAGGGAACCGTACTCGCATCTGGACAAACAGCCGAGAACGTGACGAAGGGAATCATCGCTGGTCCGCCAGTTACCGTTGCCGATTCGGAGCTGGGCCAGCAGCTCCGTTGTGCTGACGGCTCCGCTCCTACATTACCAAGGAAGCGGCTAGCTTTCAGCACGGTTCATCCGAGCGACGCTCCTTGAGTTCCCGAACGCGGTTTTGGGCGCGATGAAGAAACTCGGTCTTCGGCTCGCCAGGGGTGAGACGCATTGGTTCCCCGATGGTGATCGAACTGAGGAGCGGAACGGGCAGAACTTCACCTCTGGGCAGAATGCGATTGAGGTTCTCCATATAGACCGGAACCAAGTCAAGCTCCGGTCGCTTCTTGGCAAGATAGTAGAGACCGCTTTTGAACTCATTCATCTCACCGTCCAAAGCACGGCTGCCCTCAGGGAATACGATCAGCGAGTAGATGTCGCGCATCTCTCGAATCATCATCTCGACGGGGCTGTGATGAACCTTGATTTCGCGGCGATCGATGAGAATGGCATTGAAGGATCGAGCCATGAATCGCCGAAACTTGCTCGCTCCCCAGTAATCCGCAGCGGCCACAGGTCGAGTCAAGGACCGCATTTCGCGCGGTAGGCAAGCCCATAAGACAACCGCATCCAGATGACTGGTATGGTTCGCGAAAAAGACCCGCTGTCGGAGATCGCAGTAATCATGCGTCCATCGAACCGTGAACCCACTGACAAAGCGAGCAGTCACGGCAATGGTTAGGCCGGTGAATCGCTCGAGCACAGTCGGCGGTCGCCGATCTTCCAAGAGAGCTGATGATTTGAAGGATTCTGCGGAGTTACTCATATCCATAGTTTTGGTCGCGACGAGGTTTTTCGCAAGTCGAAACCCAAAGATCAGGCTAAGCTCCAGCGTTTGCGGAGCAACCACTGGATCGTCATTAGCACGAAGAACGCCAAGAACAATGCCCAACTATCGATGTTGCCGTCTCCAAGGCGATACGACTCGACCAGCTCGATCGCCGACTTTTCCTTACGCTCGATCATGACATCCATGATCTCATCGATCTGCTCTGAAGCGAAACTACCTCCCCCCGCCGATTCGTTGGCCCTGGCCATCTGCGCGATCAATTGCCAATCGGGAACCGGATAGATGCTCTCAATCGAAACGTCCGAAACGACAAAGGGCAGAGTCGAAGTCAACTCTTTGCCGCTGCTGCTCATGGTCGTCGCGCGCAGTTCATATCGACCGCTTTCCGTTGGACTATCCAACCGAGCTGTCATGGTGCGGTCGTCCTTCCTCGACAAAATCAGGCTGCTAACTTCACGACCGGCTCGATATACTTTGACGCTTGTTTCGGCTGGGATCGGTTTTCCCGAGTCTCCCGGCGTCCAGTGGACCATCACATCTGCGGACTGATCCCTGTATAGTCTCTGCCTTCGATTCATCTCGAGTCGAATCGATTCCTCGGTGGACTCTCGGCGCATGATCCACAAGATGGCCTGCCGCCAAAACTGTCGATGCAGCTCGGACCGTCCTTGCAGCCACCACTGATAGGAGCTGTCGAAGGCAGCACATAATACCCTTCCCTTTTCCGTTTCTGCGGAGACGAGAAGTGGTTGTCCGTCCGAGCCGGCCGCCAAGATGCGAACTCCGGGCAAATCCTTCATTCGGCCCCAGCGATTGGCTCCCAGGAAGGGCTTGAGCTCCTTCCACTGCTTGTCGTTGTCGTCTCCCAAGCCGAGCGATGTGATGGGATGGATGACTTGAGGTACCAAAGAAATCGGACCCGGCCAGTGCAGTTGCTCGATCTTCTGACCCGTTAGGGGTTGCTTGACGCGACTGTCGATTTGGAAGGGTAGGATCGACGCGAGTGGTGTATTGCCATAGCCACCAGGACCATAAGCGTGATAGCCTCCAAGAGTCAGCAGGCCTGCCCCGTTCCGAACCCGCTCGACCAACAGCCGCAGATTCTCTTGCCCCAGCGCTGCAGAATCGACATCGCCCAGGATGAAGGCGCTATACGTTTCGGATTTGAAGGCATCACTGCGATCCTCCGGCCAGCGTTCGCTACTCGCTTTCGGAATCAACTGAAAATCGACCTGAAACTCTTGACTGTCTGCCAGCGAGCGGCGAAGGAATTTCTGTTCCGGTCGAAACTCTCCTTCGATGTACAGGATCCGCGTTCCGCCTTTGCGGACGTTGAGAAATGCGATGCTCTCGTTGTTCTCAGCAATCAGTTCACCGTCTTCGAGCTTGACGCGGACGGCAAGCTCGTAAGATCCCTCGTCCGGAGCGGTCATCGGTAGACGAAATGGCAAATTCTGGTCCATCTGGTCCGGTGTCAGCGTATCGACTGTCAGGAGTTTTTCGTTGCCGTCCTTGCCTCGCAGGAACAGACCGACTTCCAGTTCGCGATGGACAACGCCACGAGCATGAAGCAAACCTCGCACAACCACTTGATTCCGAGAAAAGGCCTCGATCTGTTCTGGCACGGATTCGATGGCCAAGTCCAGGGTGCGTTCGCTGTCAGCTCGAGGACCAATCCCGACCATAAATAGAGGAATGTCCATTTGAGCTAACTGGCGGGCGAGCTGCAGAGGATCCGCTTGGCTGGGAGTCAGTGTCTGAGTACCGTCCCCCATCCAAATGACGGAGGACAGTGGTGGATCAAGCTGCGTGGCGATCAACTCCGCGATTGGGCCACCGATATCGGTAACATTCCCCGTCGGTTTGTCGGGGATCGTCGATTGCTTCGGATCCGAGCTCAGGAGTCGCAGTTTCTCGTCGTAACCATAGATGACGACGCTTGTGTCTCGGCCGAATTGTGATTGCCTGCGAAGGATCTGCTTTAGAGCGTTCATCTGTTCGGTCCAGCGAGATTGACTAGCTTGTTCGCCGGCCAACTCCATACTCGTGGACAAATCAATCATGACGGCAATGGCACCGCGTGGCTCGCTCTTGCTGGTGTAGGTCAGTCCAGGACGCAGAAGTGCCACCAGAGCCAAGAGCAGAACCAGCAACCTCAAAGCGTTGAGCACGAGCAACTGCGTCGGCCGAAGTGGGCGGCTTTCGCGTATGAAGAAGGAACCAAGCGCGATGGCGGCTAGAATCAAAAGCGGCCAAACCATACTTCCGAAGATCGGGTCCGCTGTCAGCGATGGGAAGCTCATCATGGACGCGCTGCCTTCGCTGAAAACCGAATCGAATAGAACCGGCTCGACATCGCTTGCTCAGCAATGAGAATCAACAGAGCCATCACCATCAGGAAGGGATATAGTTGTTTGCCATACCGAGCTTGACCAACCGACGTCTCGACCTCATTTTGATCGCGGGCAATATGATAATTTCCCGGGCCGAACAGACCATCTAGTTTCTCTCGATCGATCCGTTCGAGAGTAGTCGCACCATCTGCGAGATTGACGGCGAATCCACGGACGACTGGCGTCTCGAGCCGAAGCCCTCGCATTCGGTAGTGGCCGGGCAATCGTGTATTGGTGATGGTAACCCCATTGCCTGCCGCTTCCCGCCGAGTCACTTCATTTGCTGGCGCGAACACTTCATAGCGATTCGGATGTAGATTCGGATCGTTCTCTAATTGCACGGGTTCACCAACATAGTAAATCAATTGGTAACGGCCCCATCCAGAAAGATACTCAAAGGCCCCCTTCAATAATCCATACGTTGGCCAAATGGCAGTTCCGCTGGTCAATTCGTTCCAAGGCATTCGTCCTTCCGGAGCAGCCGGTTCAGGGATCGGAGTCGTGATCGTTATCACTTTTCCTTTACCAATCGTTTGTTCGACGACTGCTGGCAAGTTCGAGCCGGTATAGCGAACGATGGTCGAGCTGCCCTCAGACAGCGGTGACAACTCCCAAAATCGATATACCGGATAGGCGTTCCAAAGGACGTTTTCGCGTACTTGGCCAAACACGTTGAATACTGGGTGCTGAAGACGCACAGGCTCGAAGAACGTCGATCGATCTTGCTGACTTCGCCTTCGCACTCTCACCGGTTTTCCCGGCAATAGCTCCGTCAAAGGAGCCGTTTGCAAGGCCAGCTCGTTGGGGTTTCGCGCGCCGAGCGAAATGAGGACGCCCCCCCCGTCTTCGGCAAATCTCCGAAGCGCCGCGATCGAAGCGACTGACATCGGTGGCGGATCGTGCAAACACACGCAGGCAATCCCATGCAATGATTCTAGCTCGAGCTGGTTATATAGAATTCTTTTCGCCGTTGGGTTGGGAACGTCACGCCGAACTTCATCGGGCGCGACGATCGCGGCGAGAAAGTCGGCAAGACTGGGTTCCTCGCTGACGATCAAGATGCGTCCCTGGGTACGGGCTTCAACCACCGCGTACGCTTCATTGTCGATGAGGAGCGGATCGGGTCGGGTCAGCTTCATCGTGATGTGATGCGTCCCGACCTTCAAGTCGCTCAAACGAAACTGCACTTTTCGCGACTGCCCCCCCTCCAACTCCACGAGTTGCCGATCGGCCAGGACCGGCTCCGGTGTTGACGTGATACCATTTCGCTGGATGGGAAGGCTGCGATCAATCGGTTCCGTGTACAGCTCCACCATCATCTGTTCTTTGGGAGCGTCGCGCGACGCGGTCACGACTGCATCCACGTTAAGGTCGCCACCCGGCAAAACGATCTGCTGACTCGTTTGGATCTTTTCAATGCCCCAATTCTGCGTGGATCGAACTCCAACATCGATTATTTGAAACAAGACCTCCGGCTGGTCCTGCATCGCTGCCTGGAGCTTGTCTGCCTCGGCATCAGTCCAACCGTTCGTCATCAGATCCGTCAAGAGATAGACTTCGCGTCGATCGAGTTCGCTGGCCCGCACCATTTGGACGGCAGCTGTAACGAGTCCTCCTAAAGAAGCCATTTTGCCCTGAACCTCGATACGATCGAGCTGCCGCTCAGCAGTCACGCGATCGTTGGAAAGCCTCGGTCGCTGATCCGAGGTGACGATCGCCAGTTGACTATCCGGCGGAAGTCGGTTGATCAACCATTTGGTCATCGATTTGACCACGTCCATCCGACTCTCGTTGGACGAGCGGTAGCCCATGGTCGGGCTGGTGTCGATGATGAATGCGACCGCAATTGGTCCATTCGCGTTGGGGGCCGGAGGAGCCTTGCCGGATGCCATCGCATAGCCGCCCCAAACCAACATGACGGTCCATAATCCGATGGCGACAAGTACCGTGGCAGCCTGAATGCCGCGACTTTTTCGCGATGCAAATGCTGCCAACGCAACAACACTTGCAAAGACCGCGAAGAAGCCAACCAGTCCGATGCAAACGTAGGTTGCCAGCATGGCGGAATGCACTCGAGGTGCCGCAAAGGCTAACGCAAGTAGCAAGACGAGCAGCACGCGCAGGATCAGAAGCAACCAATGCTTGACACGCCAGCCACGCTCGGCGACGACGATCGTCTCGCGGACGAATCGAAGAGCAGGAAAGAGGATAGGCTTCGGTTGCTTCTTATTGAGAAGGTGGATGGCGATCGGAATTCCAGCAAGCGCCAAACCGAATAGCAGAGAAGCGTGCATGAATGTCATTCCGACACGCCCTCCGCAACTGCAGCGCTACTGTTTCCAGCGAATGTCGATCCATACGAGTCGATGATCGGTTGCTTCGACCCAATCCTGCCATTCCTTGCCGTGCTCCTCAGTGGGCCAGAAGATGCCGCACTGAACGATTTCAAACTGATTCGAAGGCAGAACGAAATCGCAACGCAAATTTCCTGGTGATCGATCATTAAAGTCCGCCGTATCCTGAGCTGGAGGTCCCTGATGCGTTTTGTTTGCTAGACCCTGTTTCTCCGCTGCCTCGACGCCACCTGGGCTCTCGGGAATGGGACTCGCCACGACGCGAGGCATTCCCAACAACCGGCGAATTCCCTCCGAACGTCCGCTTCCATCGTTTGGATCGGAATTCAAATCACCGGCAAGCACGAATGCTGCTTGGGGATCAAGCCCGCCGCGTTTTCCCGAATCATCATAAATATACGCTGCTTGCTCACCGTTTTCGATGTAGTCACACCATAATCGAATCTCATCATGATTGCGGCAACCATTGCGATCCTCGGGTCCATCAAACACCGGAGGTGTCGGATGCGAGGCCAGAAAATGAAAGCGCCCGAAGGGAGTATCAATCGGAACATCCCAGTGGCTCTTTGAGCTCAAATAGAGCTTTTCCCACAATTCGTCAGGATAAAAGTCCGCATCCTTCGCAGGATCTCGTGGTCGCAATGCGCCGGGCATATCCCGCCATTTGAATTTTCGAAATGTGCGAACTTCCTTTTCCGCGATTGGGAAGCGACTGTACACCGCCATGCCGTACTGGCCTGGGTATCGCCCGAAGCCCCAAGCATCGTCCGGTTCGTCAAGCTTGCCGTTTTGATTCATATCCAAACCTGACGGTACTCCAGTATTCACGGCGTCTGTGAAATGATATTGGAACTTCGTCTCCGGAACGATCGAATCAAAATCCGAAGACTGCAAGTACTTCTCCAAAAACAGTTTTGCCGACAATCCTTCCTGATCGTAGTCGATTTCGTTGACCAGCAGCACATCAGGCGACACCGCACGAATGATCTTCGTAATTTTGGCGATTTGTTCATCGCCGGCCTTCAGATTCTCGATCAGCTCACCAGCGGCTTCTCGATGAAATGATACGTTGAAAGTAGCAACTCGAATTGCTCCGTCCGCCACTGGAGGGACGATCGACTTGATATCCTGGGCACGAAGACTACTGTTTGCCATCGTTGCCAATGCGACAAAACAACTGTACATGATTGGATTTGAAGAGCGAATTGGAAATAGCGATCGGAACATGTTGCTGCTCCCTTGGATTGTATGGGCTGAGGGATCGGCCTGATTTCAGCGCGGGACTCAAACGCTTGAATCACTCAATTTCTCAATCTTGCAGTCATTGGCTAGAGGGAAGGTTTCACGTTTCTTGATTCCTGACGATATTTTAACAGATTTTCACAGGATGGATTTCCGGTAACCGTTCACGCCATGGTGTGTCTGGAGCGTGGAGTTGGAAAGTTTGCCAAAGGTGTGTTCCGCCGTGAAATGCATGAAAGAGCCGATTCGTTGCTGACGCCAGTGACGGAAGGCCTATGTTGCAATCGACGGGTGCATCTTAATCGACGGCGAAGAGTTTATCCGTGCTCGTTCCAACCATTCTCAGCAAGAAGACGGTTCGTTCGATTTTCCGCTCGGCAGTTTGCGAAAAGAAGAAGTGTTCACCTAGTCCGCGCGGAGGGTCGGTGCTGGTTAATAGCAACGTTTGTCCCGTCGAAAGAATTGCTTGAATCGTCAAGGAATCCCAAGATTCTGCTGGGCGGCGCATCTCTCTTCGAAATGCGAAGTCACCTCCGATGAAAGTGGGAACAGGTTGTCCGTGTTGAATCTCAGGGATCAACTTGACTCGAGCAGCACCGTCCCGAAGTGGGTAGGCCCGAAGATCGAAGATCATCAACGGACGCTCGAACGTTCGGCCACGAACGTACTGCCCGTCGGAAAGGAAGAGGGTAATGCTTTGATCCTGGACATTGCGGATAGAAAGATCCTTGCGAACTCCCTCGCGGCATCGAAGCGTTTGGACATGGGTTGAAACGTCTGCAGCAATACTGGCCTGCTCGAACAAATCGGACTTCTGAGCTTGAGCCGCTTTTTCGACCCAGGCGTCGACTGCAATCGGAAACTCGCCATGGATAATTCCTCCGCGAATGCCGTTGGTGTCCAATTTTCGTCGAAGTTCGATCCCGAATGCCTGTTCGTCAATTCGTGGCCAGACTTCATTCCATCGCAATTCATCATCGCCGTTGAGTCGGAGGATGACGGTTTCGATCGTCACGATGTCCGGGGATGGGCGTGGTGGTGGCAAACTTTTGGTGATCGCCTGAGGTTCGTGATCTAGCTTATACCAGTGCGCGCATCCTGGAGCGCAAACCACTCCCAGAGCGAACATCAATAGTGGAAAGCATCGATCAATCATCCATGAAACCTCGAAGGAAGTGCTTTGGAGAAAATAGGCGAACTCGCGTGATCAGGTCAAGCCCAAGACCCTTCCTTCGATTCCGATCTCTAGCAGCTCAGCCCATCAAGATAGGCTACTACGGACTTTGGCATCATTTCGAGGCTGTATCCTCCCTCCAGCAAGCTTACCACTCGCCCCTGGCATTCCGCCTTGGAAAGCTGGGCAAGCCAGGCACCGATCTCATAGAAATGCTCTTCTTCCAAAGTCAGCCCACCGATCGGGTCGGCACGATGAGCATCGAAACCGGCAGATACGATGATCAAATCGGGTCGGACTCTCGAAAGGAAGCTTTCAACTTCGGAACACATGCGCGACAGAAAATGTTTCGGAGAGATCGATGCCGGAACGGGTAGGTTGGAGGTCCAGCCAAGACCTCGTCCGCTACCCGTTTCGTCCGAAAGGCCCGAACCAGGATAGAACGGATGGCGATGGATGGAAAAAAAGCCGACGGTTTCGTCCTCCCAAAATGCATCCTGTGTTCCATTGCCGTGATGAACATCCCAATCGACAATCAGGACGCGAGTGGCACCGATCCTCTGAGCGTAACGAGCTGCGATGGCGACATTGTTTAACAGGCAAAATCCCATCGGTCCGGTAGGAAGAGCATGATGTCCGGGAGGACGCACAGCACAAAACGCTTGAAGTTCGACTCCTTTCATTACCCGCTCGACAGCATCGCAAGCAGCTCCAGCGGCCAGTCGCGCGACGTCCCAAGATTGATGAGAAACGACCGTATCGACCTCAATTCGACCACGATTGGATTCACACCAACTTTTCAGCCGATGGAGATAGTCCGCTCCGTGAACAGCCTTCAATTGTTCCATCGAAGCGGGCGACCACTCGGCTAGCGTTAACCTCTCTAACCAACCGGTGGAAGCCAGTTCGGCTTGCAACCGCGCAATGCGCTCCGGACATTCTGGATGATGGCCGGTATGATGATTCTCGAACTCTGATGACAGATACGCTAACATGGAGGGTGAGATTAGCATAAAGAAATCGTTTTGAGAACACTTCGAAGTTCGAGACTGCACGATGGCATTGGAATTCGAGACTCTGGGACCTTATCAAATCGTCTCGCTCCTTGGACGCGGCGGCATGGGAAGCGTGTACAAGGGAGTTCATGCTAAATCGGAACAGGTCGTTGCGGTCAAGGTCATCTCGCCGGCCCTTGCAGACCAGCCTCGTTTTCGCCGTCGCTTCGCAGCCGAAGTCGAAACTCTGAAGCGACTCAAGCATCCGAATATCGTCGAGCTCATCGGTTACGGCGAGGAACGCGGGTACTTGTTTTATTCCATGGAGTTTGTGGAAGGTAAGAGCATTCAGGAAATTCTCCGCGAGGATGGTCCATTTTCCTGGCAACAAGTTGTCGACTTGATGATTGAAATCTGCAGTGCTCTCAAACAAGCCCACGATCAAGGAATCATCCATCGGGATCTCAAGCCAGCCAATGTGATGATCGCTCAGTCCGGAACTTCCAAGTTGATGGATTTCGGTATCGCCAAACTCTTTGGATCGACAGAGGTTACGGCGGTGGGGTCAATCATTGGAACGGCTGACTTTATGCCCCCTGAACAAGCAGAGGGAAGAGGGGTGACTTCCAGGAGTGACATTTATTCGTTGGGTGGCTTGGCCTATGCCGCCATCACAGGACGCCCGCCATTCACCGGAAGAAGCGTTCCCGAAGTCCTTTATGCGGTTCGCTACAATCCTGTCACCCCGATCCGCGATATCAAGCGCGAAACCCCAAAGGAATTGGCAGAGTTGATCGAGGAGATGCTTGCGAAAGACCCAAAAGATCGACCACCGACGGCCCTGGTGATTAGCAATCGGCTGAAGGCTTTGAAAGTCGGTTTGACTCGAATGAGTTCGACAGGAACGACTGGCGTCGAAAAGTCGAATACGTCGGCCAAGGAATTTACTTCCATCGATCTTGCGGAATTGGGAGTTCCTAGCTTGTTGGATGAAGCGAAACCGACCGCGAATGATGGCACCTTTGTCCTGCAATCACAACCTGAATCGAAAGTGACTCGCGGCCCCGTTCCGACCCGAGTTCCTCTGCCTTCCTCCGCTGGGCCTGATGATCGAACTTTGGTTGCGACACCGAGCAAGCTGAACGCAGATTTTGAAGTGGGTCCTGCTTCAACTTCTCAAGTTGCAGGTGAAACGCGTTTCACCATCGTCGATGAAGCGGAACGAGGAACTGGTGCCAGTTTTGGTTACGCCCCGACCAGCAATCCATGGGCTCAGCGGTTAGCCGTCGTCTTTCTAACCCTCCTGTTGGTCGCTCTTCTTGTGTCGGCTTATTGGTACACGCGCCCCGATAGTTCCGACGTACTCTACGCAAAGATCACAGCGCTTGTCGAAACAGGTAGCGACTCAGATCTGTTGGACGCAGCCCCGCTGATCGACGAATTCAAAGAGCGTTTTCCTGATGATGCGCGTTCGAGCGAACTTGAACCGTACCTCCAAGATTTGGAGTATGTGCGAACCACTCGAAACTTACGTTTTCAGTCACGATTGAACGGAGGACGAAAAGGGCTCGCCCCAATCGAGCAGGCTTTTCTCGATTGCATGGATGCCCGATCGTCCAGCCCGCAACTCGCACTTCGCAAACTTCAAGCGTTTCTCAACGTATTCGCGAAAGAGGAGCAAAAATCACTCTCACATCGACGGCTGGTCGAATTGGCTGAGAAAAAAGCAACTCAGATCTCAAACTACGACGTTCATCAATCAGACCCTTCGCTGGACGCCCTCGCAGAGATCGTCGATGCTGGCTTGCGTCAATTCTCTGGAGAGCACAAAACGAGGTTTCTCAAGTCGATCATTGAGCTATTCGGGGATAAACCTTGGGCCATTTCATTGATCGACAAGTGCCGTCTCACTTTGGCGGAGCTTGAAAAGTCTGTACCAGTGGACCGCTAATTGTCCCTTGTTTTGAAAGGTTTTTTAATTCGGACCGTTTCCGCAGTCCATCCTCCTTCGAAGGTAACTAGTGGCGAGGAAATGGATGAGCGTTGACGAACGGCACGGAATCGCTGGTGCATTGCGACGGGCTAAGGCAAGATTAGTCGGCTTGCTCCGATTCGATCCTTCAGGACTAGCATCATCCACCATTGGCTCAAAGTCGTCTTCGCGTAACCAACTCGACGGCGTGACGCCGCCATGAACCGATCTATTCGGGGATGAAAGCGGCCATCCGAAGTCGCTCATGTCGGATTTACGGCCAATGTAAATCGGCCTACAATAATAACCAAATTGCGTTGCATTCTTCGTAAACAAGAGGTCAATCCATGTCTTCCGATGCTCCCAAAAATCGCCCCATCGTTTCCATGCCCTTTATCGTGTTCGCGCTCCTCTTGCTGATTGGCGGTTACTTTGGCGGTTACCAGCTCATGGTCAACTACTTTTTTGGACAAGAAGAAGCTCAAAAGAAAACGCAATTGAGTACCAATATGTCGGAAGAGGAAGTGAGGAAAATGGATCGTCCCCTTGGACTAGGTGGTGGTCCGATGCCGACTGGCGCTCCATCTGGCGGAAACCAAGGTGAGGGACGTGAGCGACGGCGTCCATCTTCTGACGAAGCTCCAACCGAGAGTTCCTCGGAAGCGAGTAACGATGCGATGGAGAAGCAATCAGATGCCTCAGGCGACACTCAAGAGTCGACCACCGGCAGCGAAGCCCCGAAGACGGAAGAGACTCCCAAGGCAGAGGACACGCCTGCCAGCGATGACGCTCCCTCCAGCACCGACGCGCCAAAAACGGACGAAGGGGGCGGCGACAGCCCGGCGGCGGAAGGTGGTTCCGAGGAACCGAAGTCATCAGACGGTGACGGTAACTAATCTTCCAGTTTGCGTTGCCTTCGTTTCTTTTCCAGTCATCTCAAAAGAGCCTCGAATCTAGGAGCTGCATCCATGGCAGTTGTTCAAGTTCCCGATCGGCAGGTCGAAATAACTGATTCCGATCGGATCCGAGAATTCCTTGCACCGTTCGGAATCTGGTTTGAGCACTGGCCGGTTGAAGGCCGACTGCAGCCTGATTGCACGGACGAGGAGATTCTTCGCGAGTTTGCCCCGGAAGTGGAATCGCTCAAACATCGAGGTGGTTTCGTCACAGCGGACGTTATCAACGTGAAACCCGACACGCCTGGCTTGGATGCGATGCTGGAAAAATTCAATAAGGAGCATACGCACAGCGAAGATGAAGTTCGGTTCACGGTATCCGGTCGCGGCGTCTTTCATATTCACGCCGACAACGGAGAGGTCTTCGCAATTCAAGTCGAAAGCGGTGATTTGATCAACGTGCCCCGCGGCACGAAGCACTGGTTCAATCTTTGCGATGACCGACAAATCCGCTGCATCCGTTTGTTTGAAGACAAAGCTGGCTGGACACCGCATTATGTCGAGGGTGGAGTGCATGACGATTACCAACCGTTGTGTCTCGGGCCGCAATATCTGAGCGCCGGGCAAGCGATCAAATCGGTGATTCAACCTTGATTCGCTTAACGGCACGTGCTGTGCTACTGGATATTGAAGGAACAGTGTCCAGCATTTCGTTCGTGCGCGAGACGATGTTTCCCTACGTGCGGAATCGCCTCGCGGACTTTCTCGATCGTCACGCTGATGATCCGGAAGTTGTCGAGGCTTGTAGACTCGTGCTCGAGGAGGCTCGATCTCCAGTTTTCTTCAAAGAGGGTCTGGCTTCGACTTCCTCCTATCTCCCAGCGGTTGAAGCTGCCGTCCACCGACTGATGGACGAAGACAAGAAAGTCACCGGTCTCAAGTCCTTGCAGGGGATGATCTGGAAGGAAGGCTTTGATACGGGAGAGCTGCGCGCTACACTCTTCTCCGATGTTCGCCAGAAATTACGCGAATGGAAAGCATCGGGACTTATCTTGGCGATCTACTCATCGGGAAGCATTGCAGCACAAAAGCTTTTCTTCGCCCATACCACCGAGGGGGACTTAACGAGTTTCTTCTCTGCCCACTTTGACACAACCATCGGCGGCAAGAAGGAATCAAACAGTTATGCCAGGATTGCAAACGCATTGAACATCCCAACCAACGACATCGTATTCATCAGTGATATCGAAGGGGAATTGCTGGCAGCCAAGGATGCTGGATTGCAAACCATTTTAAGCCTACGTCCCGGAAATGATCCCGTTTCGAATGCATGTTCGATTCAGTCGCTATCCACTTTCCATGATTTGGAGGTCCAGAAGGCCTGACTGGCCCTAGTGCTTTGCCGCAGCCAAATCTTCCGGTCAGCCGCTTGGCGCTAGCCATGGTTGAGATGGAAAAAGCCAGGGCTAACGCACGACGGCTACATTTTTCCAACCCTAATTTCTTGTGTTGACAATGCAATCGAGCATATCCGTTATTGTTATGCGAGTTCGGACGTTCTGGACGGTTGTTGAGCATTGAGGAATTTGCGTCTTGCCGTCTCACTCTCGTTTTCAATGAGACAAGGGTTCACGCTCCAGTTGCAGTTCGCAGAAATGGAGCGGACAGAATGATATTTATCGACGAGGCCGCGCGTCGTCCTAGTTGCTCGAGCTCGGCGGTTCAACGAAGCATGGCTCTCCTCGCGAAAGGCTACCAAAGCACTCGCAACACGACCTGGCTGACGCATCGCGCTTGTGCTTGCGGAACTGCCAAAGGCCTATCCAAGCAATCGCTGGGTAACATGTTGACGCAAGTGACAAAAGTCAGTTTGCCTTTGCCAAAGGCTCGGAGTCGTTGACTTACGGAGGAGCAAGACCTGTGATCGACCATTGCCAGCGCTGCGAGCTACTCTTTCGCTCCTGATTATGTTAAGCGTGCGCCTTCGGCTAACGGTTATGCGGTCATTCCACGAAAGAAGTTGCTACTTTCGATCGAACGACATGATGTCTAAATAACGTTGATGTTCTGAAGGACTGAATTGCTTGTCCCGCCATCTCCGTCGGTAATATTGAAGCTGACTGTGCGCGTGTGCTTCGATACTCCATTCACGGTTCGGAATACGATATTTCGGATGAGCTGGCGGCTGATCGCGAGCGTTGCGTTTTCATTCAGCGTAATGAAGAGACTCGTCGTTCCAATACCGCCGTTGTTGTTTCTCGATCCGATGATTGTCGTGCCGTTGTAAACCAAATTGTTCCCGTTAAAAGCAAATGGACCAGCGACTTCCAGGCGATTGGCAGCGTCACTCCCTACCGTGAAGCGTACGAGAAGTCGGCCTGTCGCGAAATCGGAGCTGTCGGGATCGATCAAGCCAAGAGTCGTACCGATAAACTTTGAACCAACATTCAAATTGTAGGTATAATCGGTGCCGCCGGTAATCAACGGCGCGTCGTTGACAGCCTGGACTTCGACGGTTTTGACAACTTCGTTACTCCATGCATTCTTATCGTCGGAAACACGGAAGGTAATGGTTCGAGTCAATTCGCTTGGTGCGTCGCCGAGCGTTCGAAAGGAAATGTTGCGAGCAAGCGCTTGAACGGCCGCAACGGTTGCATTTACGTTGAAGGAAACAATGAGTGCTCCCGCTCCACTTCCACCCGTAAAGCTGCCAATTTCCGTTCCTCCAAAGAGGACTTTTGAATTCGGCGTCGTGCCAATCTGTCCCGCTCCCGTTCCTTGGTGGCGAATCTCGATGCGGTCGGTTGTTGAAGCATTCTGTGAGACTCGAACACGAAGTTCTCCTCCGCCGAAGTGGGAGCTGTCCGCATCCGTCACGACAGCACCGCCAGCCAAAATCTTTGGAGGTTGATTCTCAACGTAGGTCATCGTCCCTGAAAGATTGATCCAAGGTGGATCGTTGACGGCGACGACGTTGACGACCTTCGTCACTTCATCGCTGATTCCACCAGCTCCATCGTCAACACGCATCTTGATCGTTCGATTACCGGCAACGGGGTTGTCGCCCAAACTTTCAAAGATGATATTCCGGAGCAGAACTTGTACCCGACTGATCGTCGCGCGGGCGTTGAATTGAATTTGCAGGGGGGTGCTTCCTGCTCCGCCAGAATGGAATCCTATCACAAGATTGTTGAATAATACCTGATTCCCGTTCGTGGTGAGGGTCGGAGTTTGGCGAATTCGCAATCGATCCGTGGCCCCGGCTCCCACCAACTCAATCGTTGCATTCCCGCCGTTAAAATTCGCGTTGTCTGCATCTGAAACCGTTACGCTGGGAGCAATGATTGTGGCTTGTGCGTTTTCCGTGTAGGTGATGTTTGATCCGAATTGCGCCAAGACTGGCTTCTGATTTGGTGCCTTGGGAATAACGAATAGTGAAACGGACTGACGCGGAACTTGCACGCTGAACGCGTTGCCGACAATGTTCAAATCAGATCGTCTTGTGATTTCGCTGATCGTGAGATTCGATTGGTTGTTTGCGGCCAGCTGCCAATGTTGTGCGATCCCTGATGCATTGAAATTGCTAAAGCTCAAATCGATCGAGGTCGTCGCACTGATGTTATTGGGATCGACCAAGTTCTTGTTGACCACCATGATGGTGAGTGCCCCATCCGAAGCACGTCTGGATGCGAACGCGGAAACGTTGTCAGGATTTTCGACCGTCGCTCTGGCATTGATATCTCCGAACTTCGAGCCACTGCTGTCATAGTTGCGGAACATTTTCATCGCATAGAAGGTTGGCGAGCCGGGGGGCGGAACGCGGAAGCGAGTGGCTAGGTCCAGGCCTTCTCGTCCGAAAATGCCTAGAACGTCGGCTTGTGCTGTTGCACCGTTCATGTGCTTTTCAGCACCCCATGCATATTCCGTCAGTCCCAACTGCGTGCCGGGATAGTATTGTTCAATCCATCCCTTCAGTCGGGGCAAGATGTTCAACTTGCCATAAACTTGTCCCTGCCAGCTTTCGTCCGTGTAGTTTGGATCCCACAGACTCCGAGTCGAGCGGTTTCGCAGAAGCTGCATCGTTGATGTAACTTCGCCAGCAGACAAATCGTTCTGCGAATCGTCGTATTCGCCACCCTGAGGATAGTAGTGAACCGTGAGATAATCGAGCAGTCGTTCACCGATGGTCTGCTGATAAGCTTGAAATTGCGAAAGCAACCAAGGCAGATGATCCATACCGCCATTGTTCGCGCGGTCCGGAAATTGATTCGGGTTGTAGTTGTTATTGATCTCCGACCATTGCTTGTCATAACCACTGTAGAGGTATCCTAAATAGCCCCATTCCTCTGGACCTAGGATCTTTGCATTCGTATCACGAGCGCGAATAATCTGAGCTGCTTGCAGCATTCGACTGAATTCGTCCTGCATGGTGACGCCAGTCGGAAAGACGTCACGATGCGTTTCGTGCCAGAGTCCAAGCTCATTGTCCAGCGTGTAGAACGGTACGCCGCCATTGGCAGATGTACCGAATTGTGCAATGAGGTGATCAACCATCCCAGCTTGCATCGCTGAAGTGAGCGGAGTGTTCGCATCGGTCGGGTCGTTGTTGGTGATCTTCGTTCCATTGGTGCGAATGCCGTTTCCTGCATCAGGAAACCATGGATCGGTTGCTTGTTGCTGTCCGTATTTTGCAACGGAGAAGCTCGGCAGAATGGAACGGTTGGGACCAAGCTTGGCGACATAATTGATGATCGGCACCGTCACCGAAGCCGCCGCTCCGGCACCAACACTCTTGTGGACGAAATCCACCATGGTCTTCCCAGGCGTGCCGCTTCCATGCGCAATCGACTCGAAGAAATAGTCCGCAGCGTGATTCGCGGCTTCGATCTGCCAGTTGTATCGAGTCAATAAATTTCCGCCAATGCGGCTGAGCGATGCTCCAATCTCGGCGATTTGCGCTTGTGTGGGAGCGTTGAGGTCAAGCGAGTCGCTAGAACCGACACCATAAATCAACGAACTTATCGCCCGATTGTCTGCAGCGGCATCCACCACCACAGTTGCAAGTAAGTGCCGGGGTTCAAGTGATTCGACATGAAGTCGCCGGAAATTGCCTCTCTTCGAATTGGAGTCGGCGGATGGAGTCGGAGAGCTTGACATAACGCAATCCTCTTGGAGCGAATTTCGATTTCGTTGAGCATCACATTCTATAGGATTCGATAGCTACCCGGACGCCAAGTCGCCAACAATTAACAAAGTACTGCGGCAACCTACTTTTCCGGATCATTCGTAGTTGGTGATGTGCCCTGGGGTTCTGGCTCGTTAGGCTCGATTCTGCCGAACAGATGGCCTCCGACGCGATCGTGTGTCCATGTGCCGGAGTACTTTCCTTCATGGAATACGACTCGCGCCGAAAACGTGCCCATCCCCGGAATACTGAAATCATCGAGAGTGATGACTGGCGTATTACCCGCCCAGAGGATCGTGATGGCAAGAGGGACAGTTACGTCATGCTCGCCGTATTTGATCCTGGACACAATGAGCCAAAGATCGGCTTCCTCAAGTTTTTTGATGTCCTTGATTTCGTAAACTTCCTCGTGCAAGTCCTTGAGCGGGCGACCATCGACGGTGAAATGACCGACGAGTTTCTTGGCCTTGAGCAACTTCGTCAGTCGCTCAAAATTTTCTTGATCCTGAACAGCAGCGGGGAGCTTCTCGGACGCTGTCATCGCCACTGGAGGCTTGTCAAAGGCATCGAGCAAAGAGTCCTGCCCCTGCACTTCCACAATAAAAAATGAAAGAAGGGCCGAAACGCATGCAAAGCTCCCAATGTTTTGTCGGCTACAGATGATGTGCCCCATGGTCGATTACCTCTTCATCAGACTCTGGAATCGTTCGAAAGCGTGGTCCCAGCAATTCGTCACATTCGGTTCATAGATATTCAAGGCAGTTTCCGCTCTGAGCATTTGACGGGCCTGGGCGATGCTCGATATTCGCCCGAAGCCGACTTGTTGCATCAAGATGTTGCCAATAGCCGTTGCTTCGACGGGTCCCGCAATGACTTGCCGCTGACAAGCATCCGCCGTCATCTGACAAAGCAAACGATTCTGCGAACCGCCTCCAACGATGTGTATCGTTTCGATTGAGTAGCCAAGCAACTCCTCCAACCAGCCCAAACAAACTCGATAGCGTAAGGCGAGTGACTCCAAAGCCGCCCGAGCGATGGCTCCCGGCTCCTCCAAAATCGATTGGCTCGTATCGCGAAAGTAATCTTGGATCGTTTCGACCATGTTCAGAGGTGCTACAAAACGTGCGTCGTCCGGATCAAACAAGCTGACCCAGGGTTTCGACCGATCCGCCATCGCAACTAACTCATTCCATTCGAACATGCGGCCTTTGCGAGCCCAAGCTTCGCGGCACTGCTGGAACGGCCAAAGTCCGGAGATGTTTTTCAACAACCTAACCGTGCCTAGTGCTCCTCCTTCGTTGGTGAAGTTAAGCCTGCGGCAATGTTCGGTCAGGATTGGCTTGTCCAGTTCGACTCCCATCAGCGACCAAGTTCCACTGCTGATGTAACACCAAGTAGGTCGCGATTCGCCAAAGCTTGATGCCGGAACCGATAGTACCGCAGAGCCGGTGTCGTGAGTTGCGGGGGCAATGACCTGAAAGGAATGACCAGAAATTTCATTCGCTAAACTGCTTCGGAGGGTGCCCAGCTTTGTGCCCGGCTGAATGGGATCGTGAAACAATCGCTTTGGAATATCGAACGCCGACATGATTGCATCCGACCATTTCCCGTCCAAGGGCCGCAACAGTTGCGTCGTACTTGCGTTGGTGGCTTCATTGCTCCGTTCTCCAGACAACATCCAATGGAAGAAATCCGGGATCATCAAAAAATATTGAGCAACATCGAGCAGTGGTGAGTCTTCGAGCCGCATCGATAGCAACTGATAGGCGGTGTTAAACTCCATGAACTGGAGCCCACTTTCATCGAAGATGGCTTCACGAGACATCCGCTGAAACGCAGCATCGAAGATGCCGCTGGTTCTCGCATCGCGGTAACAGAAGGCCGGACCGACCAGATCTTCGTTTTTATCCAGCAAGACGTAATCGACTCCCCAAGTGTCGACACCGATGCTTTTGATGGTATTACCGTAACGAGCCGTAGCCTTCTTGAGACCCTCAAGGATCTGCTCCCACTGATGAAGCAGGTCCCAGTGCAATCGTTTTGCGACATGAACCGGACCGTTGGAAAAGCGGTGGACTTCTTCGAGCGCAAAGCTGGTACCCTTGGATTCCGCCGCGAAGATCCTTCCGCCGGAAGCTCCCAAGTCGACAGCCAAATAAACTTCGCTCGCGTTCATTTCAATGGCGCGTCCTCAACCACTAGCTGAGCCGATTCATGACCTCTGCAACAATGCGTTCCGGAGTGATCTTGAAGTAGGAATAGAGTTTTTGAAACGGTGCCGAGGCACCAAAGGAGTTCATCCCCACGAATACACCCTTGGGACCGAGATAGCGTTCCCAGCCTTGCTGGATCCCTGCTTCACAGGCAACTCGCACCGCAATGCTCGGAGGCAAAACACGGTCGATGTACTCGCTGGGCTGTTCATCAAAGAGTTCGAAACAAGGAATGCTCACGACACGGGTGGCGATCCCTTTTGCTGCAAGCTGCCCCTGCGCTTCCAAACAAATCGCGACCTCGCTTCCCGTCCCCATGAGAATCGCCTGCGGTGCACCATCGCAATCGCTCAACACGTATCCCCCGCGTTCTGTCCCTTCCGCACCACCAAACTTGGTGCGATCCAAGGTCGGTACATTCTGCCTCGATAAAACCAAGGCCGCTGGATGGTCTGGCGTTTGTAGGATGACGCGGTATGCGTGAAGGACTTCATTCGCGTCGGCTGGTCGAAACACATGGAGTCCCGGAATGGCTCGACACGCCGCCAGGTGCTCGACCGGTTGATGCGTCGGCCCGTCCTCTCCCAGGCCAATCGAGTCATGGGTGAGAACATACAAGACCGGCAAGTGCATGATGCTACTGAGCCGCATCGATGGACGAAAGTAATCGGTGAAAACGAAGAAGGTTGCTCCAAAGGGCCTCAAACCGCAAAGCGCCATTCCATTGAGGGCCGCAGCCATTCCGTGCTCGCGGATTCCGAAGTGCAGATTTCGTCCCGCATAGTTTTGGCTCGAAAAATCGTTTTCCTTGTCGAGCAACGTCATCGTCGAAGGTGCCAAGTCGGCTGAACCACCGATGAGGAAGGGAATGCGAGGAGCAAGCATGTTCAGCACCTTGCCGGAACTGACACGTGTCGCTAGTCCTTTGGCATCTGCTGCGAAGGGCTTGAGGTCCGCGTCCCAATTCGCGGGTAATTCGCCCGCCATCATACAGCACAGCTCGGCAAACTCTGTCGGATACTCTTTGGAATAACCGCCCCAAAGACTTAGCCAATCGTGGTAACACTTCCGACCGCGCGACCCAAGCGTACTTTGAAAATGCTCGGTGACCTCTTCTGGAACAAGGAACTTCTCGTTCTCAGGCCAACCATATACTTGTTTGGTCAGTCGGATTTCCTCGTCACCAAGCGGTGCTCCATGGGCCGCGTGCGAGTCGGCTTTGTTCGGTGATCCATAGCCGATGATACTTCTAACAATGATCAGTGTCGGCGCGTCTTCCGTCATGGAAAACAAGTCCATGGCTTTCTGCAGCGCCTTCGTGTCGTTCGCATCCTCAACGATCGTGGTCTTCCAACCGAGCCCTTGGAATCGCTTGGCGACATCTTCGCTGAAGGCCAAGTCGGTGTGACCTTCAATGGTGATTCGATTGTCATCGTAGATCCAACAGAGGTTGGACAGCTTCAGGTGTCCGGCCAACGATGCTGCTTCTGCCGCGACGCCTTCCATCAAGTCACCGTCGCTACATAACGCGTAAACACTGAAATTGAAGAGTTCGAAGCCAGGACGATTGTATTTGGCAGCCAAGAACTTCGAGGCCATCGCCATGCCGACAGAATTGCCGACTCCTTGGCCAAGAGGCCCCGTCGTTGTCTCGATTCCTGCGGCGTCGCCGAACTCAGGATGGCCAGCACACGGGCTGCCAAGCTGGCGAAAATTTTTGATGTCCTCCAAAGTTATCGATTGCAAGTCCGTGGTTTGGCCAACGTCATCCACTGCTCGAATGCCAGCCAAATGAATCATCGAGTAAAGGAGCATCGATGCATGGCCACAACTCAACACGAATCGGTCTCGATTCACCCAGTCCGGCTGATCGGGGTTGTATCGCAGATTGTGTGCCCAAAGTTGATAAGCAACAGGTGCTAGTGCCATGGGAGTCCCAGGATGGCCGCTATTCGCAGCCTGCACTGCATCCATACTGAGTGTTCGAATGGTATCGATCGCCGTCTGTTCCAAGCTTCCCGCCTTAATACTCATCGTGTCGTCTTTCCCTAACCTGAGAAAATGGTTGCGTCAATGATGTTCCAGGTAATTCTAGCGGCCTCGCTGACCATTCGCGAACAAGCCTACTTCATAACGACTTCCGCCCAGTAATCGACCACCAAGACCTTGTCGAGGTGCGGACGAAGCATGCCCACAAACTCTTCGTGGGCAGGGTGCTTCAGGTACTCGTCTCTACCTGCCTCGGATTGAAATGTAAGAAAATAGCAGTGCGTGAATCCGTCCGCCAATCCCTCGGGACTGTTGTTCGTTCCCCATTCAAAGGCTGCGACAGAAGAAATCTTGCTTGGCAGTGCCTTGAAAGCAAGAACCAACTCCTCTAGCTTCTCGTCCGAAGTTCCGTCCTTGTATTTGAACAAAACCACGTGTCGCAACATCTTCGCCGAATCTTCCATGGCTTGGTTTTCCTGAACATTTAGCAATAACATACCAGTCGCAAGGAGACCGAGCACCGGGATAAAGACAAACGACTTCCACACGCATGAAACGGTATACTTGCTGTTCATCGATAGCCCCAATTTCTGAATGCAATATCAAAGCTGCAAAACGGGAACGAAGCATTCTCTTACACTTCGATTCAAGCCCCTGATTGTACTCGATGCAGAGGATCAATCTAGACTCAGTGATGAATCTGTTACAATACTTTGGCGATAGCGTCTGCACATCGAGCCCATTGATCGGTCCATCAGCGAACAAGATCGGGGCTTGATCGACCACAGATGCGAACAGAAGCGTTGCTACTGTCTACTGGCGATTAAAATTTGAGTTGAAAAGCATCGAGAATCGGATTGATCCCAACGTTATGAAATCGTTCAGGATGCAAAACCAAGGCTCATCCGCCGATACACAACCGCAGAAATTACTCCGTCAATCGGTTGGGCTCTTTGTCCTTGCCATCTGGACGGCCACTATCAGCGCCGGGCTATTGTTCGTCAATGCTGCGTTCGTCTATTCCCTGTACCAGACCATCTTGAACCAACTTCCGATCTGGTTCAGTCTCGTCCCGGTCGGACAGCTTATTTTTTTTGTCGCCCCGGTGCTGTTGCTTTATTTGGAGTGGATGGCCTGGGATTGGGTGTCGGCTCGATGGCGATCCCAACACTGGACGCTGCCAAACCATGAAGCAACACGCGAGTAGCGCCAGCTCGCCGATCGGTTTATCATTTTCTTTTGGTTCTGGCTATCAATCAGCTGTCGATATCCTTCGACCATCGACTGCAATGATCCGTACTGGAGGACATGTTGCCGTCCTCGATTGCCCAATCGAGCCGCATCCTGAGGATGGTCCAGCAGCCAACGCACTCGGTCAGTTAGCTGAGCTAGATCTCCTGGTTTGAAGACGAATCCCGTCTTGCCATCCAGGACCATTTCAGTGATGGAACCTACTTCAGGAGCAACCACAGGAACTTGACAAGCCATCGCTTCCATGATGGATACAGGATTCGCCTCGTTATGGCTGGTCAAAGCGAACACATCGAACGCAGGTAGGATTTGTTCAATGTCGTTTCGGCTGCCCAACATGAGAACGTGCGGCGCGAGCCTAAGTGCTGCAATTTTCTCTTCGACAAACCGTCTCTCCGTACCCTCTCCGACAACAATAAACTTTGCCTGAGGGTGGGAGTCTGTTATTGCTTTGGCCATATCCAGAAACAACCCGTGATTCTTTTCCGGACGAAGCGCGGCAACAATTCCGATCGTCGGTATGTTCGCGTCGATCCCCAAACGTTTTCTGCTCTCGGCTCTCAATGCATCAGAAGTACGGAACCGCTCGGTATCGACACCGTTCGGAATACAGACGACTCGGTTTTCCGGAACCGAAAGATGCTGCATCAAGTACTCGCGATGTGGCTTCGCAACCGCTATGAAGGAATCTGTAATCGGAGTCAAACATCGATTCAAAAGCGTAACTTCATCCGGCCAACCGGTCGAATGCAGCGCCGATAGAATGACTGGAACACCTGAGATTTTCGCGGCCAGTCGCCCCCAAAACATCTTGTCACCGGCACCAACGGTTACCACACAATCCGTCCGGTTCTCCTTCATGATTCGTGTCAATCGGTTGAGAACGGTCAGGTCACGCTTGCCGCGAATAAGTTCACTGAAAACGGGAATCTCATTCGAAAGGAGGTTCCCTAACTCGCCTCGTTCCTTCAAACAAGCCACAGAAGGATGCATTCCGACTCCCTTTAAGCCGCGAACCAAGCTGACCAGCAAGGTTTCCGCTCCTCCAACATGCATACTGGTGATAACGAAAAGCACATTCATTTCGAGACTCTCTTGATTGCAGTTGGCTTCACTGGCTCTCGGGAGCTGTGCCGTACATCAGTCCCGCCAGGAAGAACAGAAGGATGTGAACCATATTGATGATGCTCATATCGTGAAACATGCCGTTCACGACAAATGGAATCAAGCAGCACAGAAAGAGGAGGGCCGCCTCGCGCCGTTTTCGACTCGCGAGTCGTGAACGCCACACTCGAATTGCGTCCCGGCACCAGATCGATAGCATCGCCAAGTAGCTCATCAATCCGATCAATCCATTTTCAACGAGGATCGCCAGGAAGACGTTATGCTGCACGTAGTTCTTCGCAAGCTCGATCGGCCGATCAACTTTGCGAGCCGTAAAGTAAGGTAAACTTTCCTCGAGATACCTCCCGAAACCGCAGCCAAGCAACGGTCGGTCCTTAAACATCTCCCAAGCAACAGCAGCGAGTAGCGGTCGCAACTCGGCGGATTTCTCCATATCTTCGACACTGACATTCTTGTCACGTTTGAAGGATTTGATGTTCGCCCAACTCGCTCCTGCTGCTGCGAGAACCAACAAGCCGGCCGCAGCCAGCATGCCAATGCGCATTTGTTTTGGGACATGAAGGAGGAACAACAAGAAGGCCACCAGCATGCATCCCATCCAAACACTTCGCGTCATGGTGAACGCGATGCCTACGCAGGCAGCGATCATGCCGAAGGACGCGATGAACTTCGATCGTATGGAACTCTGAAAACACAAAAACCAGCTCGCCGCGAATCCCGTGGTTAAATACAATCCGTTGGCACAGGGATTGAGAAAAGGGCCCCGCGCTCTACCCAAGAACTCTTCGAACTTGGGAGACGCAATGTAGCTCGGAAACACGAATGCGTACCACTCAAACTTCTCAGCTACGGCAGTCGCGCCAAGGTAGATGCAGAAGAAGCAAAGACTCCACTGGACAATGCGAATGTGTCGATCTTCGAAAGGAGATGATCTCGCCATGGCATACATCGCGACAGGCATCCCGAAAAACACGGTGTAGTCGATCAGCGCCTTGCCTTGGTCGGACCTCCAATCGGAAGTCAGCGTCGACAAACCGATCGACGCCATCATGAACGCGACCGCCAAGTCGGGCATTCTCCAGAGCAAATTTCTGCCCTGTTGGACTCGCATGACGACATAGTAGAACGCGAGAAAGAAGAAAAGAATCCGGTCCAGGGTCAGCGGACCGAACTTGAGAAACGGATGCCCAAAGCAGCAACCGACAAAGATAACCGCGAGAAAAGCGCCGACATACCCAGTGAAGCGGACGTAAACCGCACCCCAGATCAGGCAGGCAAGGGCGAACGAAATAGGCAGAAACAATGCCATCGACTGTAATTTTCGAAAGAGCCATCGAAACAACTGGGACTCTTGAAAACTTACGTCAATGACAAGCAGCACTACTCCCAGGCGAGCTTACAACCCAATCTCTGTAAGGAACCTCACCGCTTCAACCTTCCAAACTGTTACCATTGGAACGGCTGAAGAGGCATGAGCGAACTAGAATGTCTCGCTTTCGATTGCCATGGTGGCGTGTTCTTTATCTTTCGAAGGCACCACTGGCGTTACGTTGACTTTACTTCGCTTCAATTCCTCGATCTGAGCCGCCATGCGCTGCAGTAAGTTCGCGATTTCGGTTCCGGCAGCTTCGCCGATGTGAACGTTCAATGCCTTTCGTGCGTTGTAGCTCAATCCTAAAGTGTTCTTCATGGTGATAGTCCTTGATGCTCAAGTTCTTGGATTCTTGACATGTCTTAGCAAAACTGAGATCGACGCATCTATTTTAATTGGAAGCACGGATCATCTATTCTACCGTGACGCTCTTTGCCAAATTTCTTGGCTTGTCAACATCACAGCCCCTCAAAACTGCTATATGGTACGCCAGCAGTTGCAACGGGACAGACGCTACAACCGGCTGCAAAAAGTCCTCCGTCAGAGGTATGTGGATGAGATCGTCAGCGAGTCGCGTAACCTGGGGATCGGGTTCATCCACCACGGCGATCACCGGCCCGCCCCTCGCCTTCACTTCCTGCAAATTGCTCATGACCTTGTCGTAGATTGCACTTCGCGGAACTACAAACACTGAAGGAGTGTTCGCATCGACCAACGCAATTGGCCCATGTTTCATCTCGGCCGCAGGGTAGCCTTCGGCGTGGATGTAGCTGATCTCCTTCAGCTTGAGAGCGCCCTCCAACGCCGT
This sequence comes from Pirellula sp., assembly GCA_037440405.1. GTDB lineage: Bacteria > Planctomycetota > Planctomycetia > Pirellulales > Pirellulaceae > JANMGV01. The sequence goes on from JBBIUE010000020.1 coordinate 42,231, forward strand.
TGGGAAATTGAGGTTTCTCCCAAGATAAAGAAAATTCGTGGCCGACTGGTATTTGCGAGCCACTTCGATGACCTCGCGGTTGCTGACAAGGGCTTGATCGACTAAATCGGGAAGCAGTTCAAGATGCCCGATCAATCGCTGACCAGCCTCGAAGCTCATGTTCCTCATGCGACCGAAGTACAATGCCAGCATGGCTAACACGCAAATCTGTGACGTGAAGGCCTTCGTCGAAGCCACACCGATTTCCGGTCCAGCGTGTAAATAAATGCCTCCGTCGGCTTCTTGAGCGATACTGCTGCCAATCACGTTGCATATCGCCAACGTATGGTGACCTTTCCGCTTCATCTCTCGCAATGCAGCCAATGTGTCAGCCGTCTCTCCGCTCTGGGTAATGCCAAAGATCAGCGTGTTTTGATCGATTGGTGGATTTCGGTAACGCAGCTCGCTGGCGTATTCGACTTCGACCGGAATTCTCGCAAGAGCCTCGATTAAATACTCGCCCACGAGACCAGCGTGCCAGCTCGTGCCGCAGCCTGTGAGAATAATGCGATTGATCGATCGCAGTTGCTGCAGTGTCAAATTCAGGCCGCCAAATTTGGCCGTTCCGTTCTCGCGGTCAATGCGGCCTCGCATGGCATTGCGAAGTGATTCTGGCTGCTCGAAAATCTCCTTCAGCATGAAGTGAGCATAACCTTCGCAGTTTACGTCCAACGCTTGTTCATCCAAGACGCGAACTTCGGGACGAACATTGCCTGAGTCGCGATGAAGAATCTGAATGCTGTCCGGCGATACGACCGCCATCTGATGATCTGCGAGATAGACAATGCGATCGGTGTATCCAACCAGTGGCGATGTATCCGACGCAATAAATTGCTCGCCTTTGCCGACTCCGATGACCAGCGGGCTGCCGCACCGCGCCCCAATGAGTAAGTCGGGACAATCGCGGAACATGACGACGAGTCCGTATGTTCCTCGAAGCTGAGCTATCGCTTCTCGGACAGCCCGAACGTATTTGCCAAATCGTTCTCCGTTGCGATCTCCATTTTGGCCATGCTGAGTTCGATCGCTGCCTTCCTTCAGCTTGTCAGCAATCAAGTGTGCGATCACTTCCGTGTCGGTCGCTGAAGCAAAGTGGTAACCCTTTTCCATCAAGATCTGCTTCAGGGACTCGTAATTCTCGATCACTCCATTGTGAACGACGGCAACCTGCCCGCGTCCGCCTAAGTGAGGATGGGCATTCTCTGTCGTTGCTGCACCATGGGTCGCCCATCGCGTGTGTCCGACTCCGATGGTTCCGAGAGCTGGACTGCTTTGCAGGATGCTATCCAAGCGATTGATACGCCCCACCGCTCGACGCAAATCGAATGATTTGCCAGGCATCAAGGTTGCAATGCCAGCACTGTCATATCCGCGATACTCCAGGCGATAGAGACCTTGCAGCAGAAAATCTCTCGCCTCTCTGATACCAACGTACCCAACAATTCCACACATCGGACAACCTCAAAACTGTCTGACACTCCCAATCACGGTAACGAATGTACCGATTACAGCATAGCTTTAGAATGGCTAAGGCGACCGAATCGCGTTGAAGAATTCTTCACATTCCAAGCTGCGAATTCGCTAAAATGTCGATTCGCAAGAGTTTCAAACTCGACTTTCGGAATAGAACGTAAGATCGTTACTGGTTTGGAAATGAACGCGAACTTGCGTGTTTTTTCGGTCGCTGATGTGGATCATGAGATCTTTGATTGCTGGCTGGACCACACCGAGTCGTTTGATTTTCCATTGCTAGGAACCAGAAGGTTTGCTGGTTCGCCAGCCGCCATTTCCGAATCCTTTTCCTCATATCAGGTCGCCGACCCGGCGAAAATCGGGTTTCCGACAGTTCGCTTGGCGACGTTGCGTGATGGCCATTGGATTGCAGGTGCCAGTTGCACCATCTACCCGGGACGCTTCGCACGAATCCGATGCCGAAATGATTCCGACATCGAGGTAGGGACTGGAGTTCTCGAGGCTATTCGCGAAGCCTGTTTGGATCGCTTCGCAAACTTTCTGGCAATTTATTTTGAGGCTGGCGAATCGCAACAACAAGAGATTCGTCGATGCGAACAAGATTGGCTCCAAAAGGCCGGTTTCCAGAACCTGGGTATTATGTACTTGATGGAGCTGACTGTCTCGAACGCTAGATCGTTTCGCAACGAACGTGAATCCTTCGATTCGACGTTGACTCTTGATTCGATGAAAATGGAAGCCACTCAAGAGAACATCGATCTAGTCAACGCAACTTACCAGGACTCGCTCGATTGCGCAGACATCACCAGCCTTCGATCTACCGAAGACATCCTGCAATCCTATCGGACAAACCATTCAGCGAGCCGAAACAGTTGGTTCCGGATTGTCTCATCTCAAAGCAACCATGCAGTAGCTTGCCTTCTTCTCAGTGAAATCAACGCGAACTTGGTTGAGATTTCGTACTTGGGCGTCGTTCCAAATGATCGCAGACGCGGAGTCGGTCGGTTCTGCCTCCAAAGCGCTGTCGATTACGCAAAAGGCGTCGGTGCCAGTAAGTTAAGGCTTGCTGTGCACGAAAAGAATATACCGGCGATTCAGCTTTACCGAAGTTTTGGTTTCGAAGAGATTGCCGCTCACGATATTTGGTTCTGGTCCACCCAAATGTCGCCGAATCAATAACGTCGGCCAATTTTGGATCGCACGTTTCTTCATCGATACTTTACATTGCTTTCAGCTTGTGTTTTCTGCGGTATTCGGCATCAACGACGAGGGCTGGTACTTCGACATGATCTCGATTGCTGACAGCTTTTCCACGCATCGATCAACCATGTCCAAGTTCGACCGGCAAGAATTTTCGTCGCTTCTTAACGCAAATTTGCTTACCAAAACCAACTCGTCAGTCTTGGGCGAAAGAAATTCATCTGCGATCAAGCGGAGCTAGTTTGACTACAAAGCTAGCAATCCTAAAATCGGCATCCCGATCCACGTCGCAGAGCAAGCGAAGAAGTGAGTTCCAAACACGTCTTGGCTGTTCGCTGCGAGAAAGCTGGAAGGTTCCAGTCGGATCCAGGATGGCAGTCGAATTGAATCGGCAAAGCAAGGTTGAGGAGTGCTGGCAAAGCATGACGGGAAGGACTTTGAGCTCATCCGAGCACCACTTGAAAGGCATCGAGACAAATCTCAGGAGCAAGCTGGGTGAAGAGCGATTCGAGTTATGGTTCGGTAAGAAGTGCTGTTGGAGCTTCAACGACGAAACGGTTCGAATCGAGTTTGAGGATGAGTTCTTTGTCCAGTGCGTAAAAACAATGTGCTTGCACGACCTTTCTCATTCTGTGGCGGAAGTGTTGGGACCCGACGCAAAATTCACGGTTTGCGTTCATGCGACGGGGGCAGAAATCCAAGCACGAGGTGACAGATCAGCGGTTCATAGCGATTCTTCCGAGAGACTTTTGATACGAAATCGGGAAAACTCTTCGAAGGATCGGTTTACAGAACCCCAGCGGGAACCGTCATCACTTAGACTAATAGCCGCAACCGACGAGCAGCCGCAAAGCCGTTCCAACAATACTGAGGGGCTCGCTCCTTCTCCCTTTTTAATGAAAACGCATCCGCGCGACATGGCCGCCAGCAATTGGGCACAGATCATCGAAGGAAACTGCAATCGAATGGCCCTGATGGCCGGTCGGATGGTCTTGGTACGTCCCGCAGACATTAACCCCCTCCTGTTCTACGGCTCGCATGGTACTGGGAAAACCATTCTTCTTCGCGGTTTGGCGGATGAACTGCGGGCAACCTGTCAGCTTCGACGAGTCATCTTTCAAACGGCTGAACAGTTCGCTATCGACTTCTCGGATGCCGCACGCGGTTCTGGCTTTGCCAGTTTCCGACGAAAGTACCGCGATGTGGATGCCCTGCTCATCGATGATATTCATTTTCTTATTGGCAAATCGAATATGCTCGTCGAGCTTCGAAACACCATCGATCAACTGCTGAGGAATCACCGTCAAGTCGTTTTGACAGCCGACCGTTCCCTTGCGGATCTCCAGGTGTTGGGGGGGGAGTTACACACGAGATTGTCGGGTGGAATGTCCTGTCAGCTCGAACCCTTGGATGCGGAAACCAAATCCGCTCTCTTGCAACGCATGTTGAAGCAGCGACGCATTGAACTCGATCCAATGGCCCTGGACGAACTCCCTAGATTGATTGGCGGAGATGCTAGGCTCATACGTGGTATCTGCTTAAGGCTGCAAGCAACAAAACTTCATCTCAAACGCCGACTGACACTCGACGATGTTCGCAGCAGTTGTAAGGACTTGCTCGCTGCCTGCCAAAATATCGTTCGACTTCCTGACATCGAGAAAGTCATTTGCGAAAAGTTCGGCATCGAACCGAAAAGCTTGCAGATGAAAAGCAAGAGCAAGGACGTCAGCCACCCTCGGATGTTAGCGATGTTCCTCGCACGCAAGCATACGCGCGCCGTCTACTCGGAAATCGGAACCTACTTTGGCAATCGTCAACACAGCACCGTTATCTCAGCGCAGAAGAAAGTCGAGGATTGGATCGCAAAGAACCAATTGGTCAAGCTGCCAGGAGGTCCTGTCCCGATCAAGGAAATGCTCCGAAGTATCGAGTCCGCATTGCACGTCGGCTGATCAGCATCGAAGCATGCATGACAAGCTGCACTCTCAACCGAATCATGCTCTCAATGGCCGAGCGTGAAACACGGAGTCTTTCCGGCAATAACGCTTCGAACTACAAGGACCGATACGATGAAGTACGGTACTCCCAAAGTGCTCGGTCCGTCAGGAGGAGCTTGCTACTTCTTAGTTTCGTGAGCAGCCGACGAATGCATCCTTTCCTGAAACGCAAGTGTTGGGCGAGGCTTTGATCCCTCGCTTGCGAGTATCGAGCATGCGCGTACCATGATTTTGCAGGTGGGATCGCAAGCTATAGAGTCCGCGATGGAACAGTGAAGATCAGTTCTTTCTCAATAGTGCTTTCGGTCAGATAGCACGTGCAATTTCAATACTCGCGCTCGATTTTATGACTGGCGGATCAATTACCTCGGACGTGGACGATCGGCCATACGCTCCACGGTGACCTCCGAGCTTCGGTGTTTGATTGGTTGTTCTCAAACTTCCGCTCACCGAATTCTGCGATCATTCACTCGAAATCGAGATCGGATTTCACAACCTCTTGGACAGCCAAAGCCGCTTGTTGGAACCCAGATTTTATGCTAAATTCTTCGCTCAGTGTGGAACTCGTTGGATAACCACGTGTCCTAGCTTTTTCTGCGATTCTACACGTGCGATTTGCACCCGTAGCTCAATTGGATAGAGCATCGGTCTACGGAACCGAAGGTTACATGTTCGAATCATGTCGGGTGTACTTAGGGCCGCAAGCATTTACGTCCATCGGCCCCTTTTTCCGAACTTAAACTGTACCCATAAACAAGTGGGTACAGTCTGGGTACTTCAAGAATTCGCCCGCTTCTTAGTTGCTCTTTGAACACTTCGGCATCCTTTTGAATGTCCCCAGGGGCGCAGTGTTTTCGGGTCGTCTCCCAAGACGAGTGACGCATCACTTGAAAGATCACCTGAGGCGGAACTCCTGCTACCTCAGCCGTTGCCCGCAGGACCGCCACAGGTCGTGCGCCGCGGGCACGGTGAGAACAAAAAGTGGGTGGCACAAAGCTTCCCCACTCGGTGGCACAAAGCTTCCCCACAAAGCTTCCCAAAGCTCCGGCAGACGCTGCCCCAACCGGCTGACCAGAGCTTCCAGCAAATCTAGAAGGCAACCGTGGTCTTTCCGGTTCCCGTGGCCAGGGTCAATAGACAATGTTTAGTTCACTGAAGGATAGACTCGATGACCCGGTCAATCGCGATTCGCTGGTAGTAGCGGGGAACTTTCTTGGGGTTGTAGAAGTCCGGGACGAGCCGAGCGTTGACGACCGCTCCGGTGAATCCCTGTCTCTTCTGGTATCGAGCCCAAAGTTCGTCTGGAGTCGGGAACCGATCGATCACCTGTTCCGGGCCGGTGAAGTCGTCGTACTCGATGATCTCGGTGCCGTTGGTGGCGTTGGCGAACTTGAGCCCAGAATCTCGGCGTACTCTTTGGCTTGCTGAAGACCATCCCCGGCGGGCCTTCGGTCGGACTTGGCTTCAACCACAGCCAGGGTGATGTCGCGGGTGAAACGGAGCAGTAAGTCGGAGAACTTCTTCTTCAGCCGACGGGGCATTCCTGCAGGAACGATGATTCGTCCATCAGTGAACGGCGTCTGTTCGCTGTAGAAATGCTTGTCACCGTCCCAGCCCGCTTCTTCGAGTTTGGGCCGGACCAGCATTCTACAGGTCTGTCTCGTTAGCCTGCTATTGGCCGAGGCGAGTGCTGGTCTGGATCGGTGCAGTTGCACTTCGTCTTGAACAGTCAACAACAAGGGCCGTTAGTTGAGCCTCGTTGGTTCCTGTTGCCGCCAATGGTCGGAACGACCATCTGTTTGTCTCGTCGTTCCTCGTGATGCCCCAGGTGGTTTGATTGACCGTGGTTGGTTTGAAAAACGTGACCTCAGTTCGTTACCTCGGTAGGTCATTAGGGATTCTTGTTTGGTACTCGTCTTTTGAACCGTAAGGTTCATTGACTCGTCTTGTCCCGGTCTATTTCTCGTTTCGTTTTTTATTTCCTGTTTTCAGTTTCATTGTTGTTTTGCTTCTCGTTTTAGCTTTTTCTTTCTCTGCTTTTGCATTGGTTGCAGAACCCGACGGATAACTCTCAGCCGGTTTTCATCACCGTGATTCGATTTGTGCCAACGACTGCAGCAGCCGTTTTAGGCCGCATGGTCACAATCGCAGACTTATCGTTGAATTTGCTGACCCTAAGTTCGCCAGTTCAGTCGCTTCAAATGGGCTGGGCTGGCATGGAGAAACAGCAGTCCTCCACCGCCCAGCAACGTTTCGCCGTGTTCCATTGCTCGAAGCATGCGGCGAACTGGTCCTGCCCCCTGCCCCCAAGATTCGTTTCAGTCGCATCTTCCATCGGATGCACGCCCGTTCGGCTTGCTTCAGGAAATCGACCTCCGGTATCGTTGAAGGGGCAATCGACGATGGCGGTGGCAGCCTAATTTCTTTCCGAAGCTTGCGAGGCGAACTCTGCCAACCAATTGCCTCGTAGTACTGTCGCCAAGAGATCGGGTAGACGATCCGGAATGCACGCGAAGCAAGGCATGCCGAGCTTCGCGAGTTTGTTCGCTAGGCTCTCGTTGAACGACGGTTTACCAGAATCGCTGATGGCAAGCAGGGTGACGGCTTTGATACCGCTCTCGAGTAAATACTCCATCTTCTTGACGAAGCGACTTTCGTTTGGACTCGTATCGTGCAGGTCAGCTAACAATATGTAAAGGGTTTTGGACGGAGTGTGCATATAGCGTTCGCAATAGGAAGTTGCCATCCAATAGTCTTCCGCACCTCCCAGTTGAATCCCGAACAAGAGATCGACTGGATCATGGCATAACTCGGTAAGATCGACGACTTCTGCATGGTTGAATGCGACCACGTGCGTTTCAACGGCGGGCATACTGGCCAGGATCGCTCCCATAACGCCTCCATAGATCAGCGAGGAGTGCATCGAACCTGACTGATCCATCGCGATAATCACATTCCAATCATTCTGACGACGTTTCCGCATGAAGAACGATATGTTTTCTGGAATGATTGTCTTCAGGTCTTGATTGTAGTGCTTCAGGTTTCGGCGAATCGTTCGTGGCCAGTCGAGGTTTGCCATCAAACGCAAGGGGGAATGCTCGCTCCGATGGATCGAGCCACGAATGGCGGCAGAGAACTTCGACTCAAGCTTCTTGCGCAGCTCTTCGACGACACGTCGCACGAGATGGCGAGCCGCATCTTTGGCTTTGTCGGGAACCAGATGTTTCAGCTCCAGAACGGCACTTGCCAACTCCAGGGATGGCTCGACGTTCGCCATGATCTCTGGTTCAAAGAGGAGCTCTTTCATTCCTTTGCGTTCGATCGCGTCGTGCTGCAATAACACAACGACGTCTTTGGGGAAGTAGTTGCGAACTTGATCCAGCCAGCGAGCGACGCGCGGCCTGGATCGTCCTTTGCCGGCACCATGCGGCGCACCAATCTCTTTGCGCTTCCACTCTTCTTTGGAAATCTCCTCTTCGGAATCACCCCCGTAGATAGCTTCAAGAGCTTCATCCATTTCGAGCTGATCGGCACTGAGCAAGCATGAACCGCCAATCCAGGCTGCGAGTGGATCCTCGGCTTGCTTTCCTAGAATGAGTCGCCATCGAGCTGCTTGTTCCGGAGTAAATTCGATCGCAGTCATAAATCGTCGAACCCAAATTCATCAAGCTCAGCCAACTTCTTTTCTTCGGACTCGGTCAACGGTTTCTCCAGCAGGTCGGCTGTCGTTTCTGCATGCATGCCCCATAATTCCCCAAGGTTCTCAGCAATTGTACGTTTTTCGCGAGCGGAGAAGCTCCCGAAAGCGCGTCTCAAGAATACGACGGCTCGGCGAAATTGACTGTCTTCCAGCTCCGCGACGTAACGGGCCAACTGTTCCCACAACGATTGCCGAGCGAGCAACGAATAGCGATTGCGTTTGGCTAAACCCTCAAACCACCCCGCGCCCAAATCCGCCGCGATGCCAGGGGATAGACGCCGCGCAACTTCACGCGAGAGATCGACGGCATCCATGGCACCTCGTTCCAGCAACAACCCGCACCCGTAACCGGACAAAATCGGATTTCGATCGTCGGCGTCTGTGAGTTTCCGCAGTTCGCGGATCCACAAATCCTCTTCAATAACATCGTGCAACTCCAACGCGACTCGGTTCATCAAGTCGATGGCTTGAGTCAACAGCGGAGCTGCCCGGTCATCGCAATTGGACGACGCGACGAGGTTCAAGGCGGCTTGACTGAAGAGATCCTGAAGCAAAGGGAGCAACCGACTCGCGTCGACCTGTCTGACATCTCCATATCGAACGGCGATGCTCAAGTTATGAACGGCAAAAGCGAGCTCTGCGAAATCGCGACTGAGAACGGCCAATTCTTGCAGACGCTGGCGAGCGAGATTCATCGAATCGATTAATCCACACTGACAACAATCGGCGACCAAAGCAGACGCATCCGGAATACGCTCGCACTCCTCCAGCATGCTCTTGATCCTGTAGGCTGTGGCCAGCTCGACGGTTTCTCCCAATAAGACAGCTTCTACCAGTGCTATTTCACTCTCAGGACTCCACTGCAGCCGCCATCGCTCGGCCCATGTGGCATGATCCTGGCGTGTCACTTCCTGAGCGACGAACGGAATTCTCAAAACCCGAAGACGATGCAAGAAGCTGGAACGATGCAGATCCAGAAGCGCAGCTTCTCGCGACTGCACACGTCGATTCTCTCGCAAATCCAAGTCGAGCGTTTCAGCGATCGTTTTGCGAAACTTCTCTAGCTTCAAGCGACGCAACTCGCGGTCAAAGTCCTCCTGAATCGAAGTTTGGCTGACTCCTTTGGGCAATTGCCCAATATCGGTACCAATATCGACTTTAGCCAACGATTCGCGGACCACGGCCGGTTCACCTTGCCCGAGCAGCGTGATGACCGCATCGCGCAGATCCCTGAGCGTGGGTGCGGTGCCCTCCTTGAATGCGGAAAGCGTTTCTGCCAACCGGACTGCTTCGATGACTTCGGCCGTGGATCGATGCGTGCCCGATGATCGCATTTCTCTCGCCACACAAGTCACGTAGCGACGCGACAGATCGCTCGTCGCCTGTTGTTCGACTAGCGTGCGCCACAGCAGCTCGTAATAAGCGGGTGCATGGTTACCTGCACCATAACCCGATTGCGAAGACAACTTGTAATACGAATAAGGCATCAATGTCAATTTGCTCTCACGACGCGGCAGCAGTGCCAACTCGGCATCGGACATCGCAGGATGCTGGCCATTCAAAACGCTGGCGTGAAAGGCCCCAACGACAGCAACTATCTTTTCAGGTTTGATGCCGTTGGCGATGCACTGCGCGATACGCCGCCGCATATAGGCTTCGCGCACAAGATTCTCCGCTCGCCACGTTGGTGAATCGTCTTCGAGATCACGAATGGACTCGCCCAACTGCCACGCTGTTCGGCGATAGGTGCCTTGGCTGAGCGTATGCTCAAAGTTGCGCTCCCAGTACGTTTCGTAGTCCCTTTCGCCCGAACGTTCAGCAATTTGCATGTACAGAGAACGAGGAGGCTCGGGGGTATGTGTGGAAGTGCCCGTCTGTTCTGCTGAGACAGTTGGCTCATCATGATTCAGCGAAGCCTCATCATCGGTTTTGCATGAATTGGTGTCGTCTCCTCCGTTCGTTGTTTCGGGGGCCGACGAGCGTTCTTTGATTCGTCGAGCGATTGCAGCTTCCATCCGTTGCTGCTCACGATCGTAGAGTCCCAGAAAGATGGACGATGGTAAATCGAAGAACTCGACGGTTACATTGTGATCATGCCCCCACTTAATCGCTTGATACTCTGGGCTGTAAGTGGCAAAGGGATAGACGATTGTTCGAACCGGCAAATCGGAGGTATAGGCCAGGATCGCAATCGGCGGTCGCGTTTCTGGGCGGCAGATATCGAAAATGAAGTCGGTCGCGTCATCTAGACCTTCGATCAGAATCAAATCAGGTTGTTTTTCATCCAGAAACTGTACCAGGTGCCATGCTCCCATGGGTGACAGATGACGAACGCCGAACACGTCAATCGACCAGCTCATCGATTTATTCCGAACAAGCGTTAAAGAGGCCACGCCACTCTGCACCACGCTTCTTCATGACGTTGGTGAGGTATTCCTGCCATGTTATCTTGTCTTTCTCTTCATCCTTGATGATCGCGCCTTCGATGCCCGAAGCCAAATCGGCATCCGTGACTTTGCCATTTCCGAAACTGCCAGCGAGTGCCATGCTGCCCGTCAGGACGGAGATCGCCTCAGCCGTAGACAAGACGCCGCTGGGTTGTTTTAGTTTGTTCTTGCCGTCCAGTGTTTGACCGGTTCGCAATTCGCGGAAGATGGTGACGACTTTCTCAATAGCTTCATCTGACGGCAACTCAGCTCGAAGTTGCAAGTTCGAAGCAAGCTCACGCACCCGCTTGCAAACGATCTCCATCTCGGTTTCAAGTGTTTTGGGAGTTGGCAAGACGATAATGTTAAAACGCCGTTTGAGGGCCGCCGACATATCATTCACGCCACGATCGCGAGTGTTCGCAGTTGCGATGATCGAAAAGCCTTTCTTGGCTGGAACATCGATCCCCAATTCAGGGACCGAAATACGTTTCTCCGACAAGAGTGAAATCATCGCATCCTGTACTTCGGAAGCACATCGGGTGATCTCTTCAAAGCGAGCGATGCGTCCGTCCTCCATCGCTCGGTAGATGGGACTCTTGATCAACGCTTGATGGCTGGGCCCTTGCGAGATCAGCATCGCATAGTTCCAACTATAGCGAACTTGTTCTTCCGTGGTTCCGGCAGTCCCTTGCACGACCAGCGAGGAGTTGCCATTAATTGCTGCCGTCAAGTGCTCAGAAAGCCAACTCTTGGCAGTCCCCGGTTCACCGATCAACAGTAAAGCCCGATCCGTGACAAGCGTTGCGATAGCAACTTCCACCAAGCGACTATTGCCGACATACTTTGGAGCGATTGCGACGCTACCCGACTGACCGCCGCAAATATACGTATGCACCGAACGAGGCGACATTTTCCAGCCTGGCGGTACTTCGTGTGTTTCGTTGGCGATGAGAGCGTTCAACTCATGTGCGTAAAGCACCTCCGCCGGAGGCCGTAGTTCATCCTGAACATCCGGTTTGCTGGTTCCCTGCAAATCACTGCTGGTCGTTTTTTTGGGCATGAAAGTTTGAAAAACAATGAAGGAAAGAAGGTTAGAAAGGGCGATTTCATGAGCGCGTTTGTTTCAACGCAATAACCGACTCGATGACGGAGTTTGCAATCTTGCCGGAAAGCGTTGGAAGCAAGGCTTCCAGTTTCGGCAAGGCCTCTTGAGGAGGCAGCAAAGCGACGTGCCGCAGAATCCATGTTCCGTTGTGCGATGGCGAAGTCGACAGTTTCTTGATGGCTTCGATCACCGAGTCGACTAGCGCCGGATGTTCGACCGCGACCATCGACTCCAGAACCCTGTCCAGATACCAAAAATCCTGCGAATTGGTTTTGGCTTCGATCTTTTTCGCAAACAAATTTTGGAGCGCCGATTGAGCAAGCTTCTTATCTAGCGTGGCTAGGTTCGTGATGAGGTCATCGAGTTCTAGTTGGATCGACAGTTCAAGCCACTTCTTCGATAAGTTGTCGAAGTTGAAGGAAGCGTGCCGATGACTGAGGAATCGGTTCGATGGTGAGTTGGACAACGCCGTTGCGATCGCTTCGCCGCGCTGCGCGTCAGGTCCTTTTTTCTTGCCAGATTTTGCAAATGCGACCAAGTAGGGGCTGAACTCTTTGAACACAGCATCTGGCTTCCAGACTTCGTTCGCAGCATCGAAGATACTCGTCATCTCCGCAGGACCGAAAGCTGAGTGCGCTTTTCCAAGCGCTTGCTTCATGACTGGCGATCCACTCGCGAGATTGGTTGCCAAGGTATGAAGAATATCGTCTCCGCTTGGAATCCCTTTGAGCGACCGAATTGGATCGATTTCTTTGAGAATCTCCAAATGCAAGGACTCGACCTGGGCGTCGGCACGACCTTTCAAGCAAGCGAGAAGTTGGATGAAGCGTTCGATCCGTTTGTCGGATGTTCCTTTGGTCTTGGTCTTGGATTTCGACGTGATCAGATCGTTCAACTGACTCCTCGTGCGATCGAGCAGAGTTGCAAGGACTGCAGCACTTTGACTGGTCCTTAACGCTTCGCGGGCAAGATCGAGATCTTTGCCGTCGATCTCCTGAATCAGTGCCCGTTCTGCCGATTCGACATTCATACGCGATAAGGAAATCATCGCTGCGCGACGCACCTCCTTAGCTCTTGCTTTCCGTTGATCCAGCAGGAATGGCAAATCTTCTGGGGAATTTCCCAGACACTCGATGGCTGCAACCCGCATTTCTGCGTCGCCTTGGTCAAGCGCTACACGGACATGCACCCTGCTGAGCTCTGGAGCTAATTTGTGCATCAACAGCAGGCGGCGCGCGTGTCCACGGCCACCATTAGGATTGAATTGAGCTTCCAATTCCGGCACGAGGGCTGGGCCATAGAGCGGCAGAATTTCATCGGCTACAAAGTCAGCAATCTCCGAATAAGAATCATCCAAGGCCAGTAAGGCAGGTCGGACCAAGCGCAAGTCTTGAAAAAGACCCTGTTGGTGCGCGCTGCGAATGATCTCGAATCGTCCCGAGCCCTTGTTGGTCAACGCTTCAAGTAGAGGCTTGAGAAGCCTTGCAGAGGTCTGCGTTTTTGAAAGTCCCAAATCGATTGAATCGATCGGTTTCCATTCCCCTTCGATTCCCGTTTCCCCTTGGGTATAGAGAATCGAATTGATGAACGTCCCGAGCTCCAACAGCGCCGTCGACGCCGTTGACTCGGTGCTTTCTACCAACGCCTTGGTCGTTTGTGCTAGTTTGGCAAAGACCGCTGACTTTGCTCCCGCTTGCTCCAATGCTGGAATCAATTTTTTCAAGCGAAAATCACCCGAGGCAACGGAGCTCCCCGCAATCGCCAAACGGCGTGACTCATCATAGACTTGATTCAGTAACGCGATACTCATCGATTTCATCCTTTCAGCGGTCCATTCGCGGATCCTCGGAAAATCTACAGCGTCAGACGGATGACTTCCTTCGATGAGATGATGGCCAATGGCTTCACTTGAAGTCTTCTTGCATCGAGGTCATGACGGAAACGAACCACAAAAATTTGGTCTTGCAACAATCGCGGCGGTAGGAGTTGCAGCAGGTGACAGCTTCGGGGCTCGTCGCTCATTCCCTTGTCCGAAAGCACAAGACGATTACCGGATGCGTCTTCGAAGACGAGTTCTTCTGCGACTTTGCCGGCGCGAGCAACATGCAACGCACAGATGGGATGTTTGTCTGCGAGGGGCACCTTGATATGTCCTTTAATTTCCTTAATCAACGAAGTGTAGTCGCGTTTGGCAAAGCGAGTCGCTTTTTTCAGATCCGCCGCTTCGATCGGACGCGATGTCATGCCGTCCCAACGAATCCGAGAATTCCAGTCACCTGGATAACGGTACAGTTCTTTGATCTGAGCAATCTCAAAAAAACTATCCTCGGTTTTGACATGCTTCAACGAGCGATAGGGACGATAGTTCTGAGTCAGTTGAATGGCACCGGAGGTCAGGTTCATCCAGATACCCGTCTCCACCACTTCCTGTCGGGCGTCGTCGTCGTGCGAATGAAAGCTGAGCTGAATAAGTTCCACGTCGCATTCGACCAGTCCTGCAGCTTTTAACTCTCTAAGCTGCCACGCATGTCCCAGCCATGCTGCGATTGCCGTTTCCGTATCCGGTGCAAGCTCGGAATCCTGCAATCGAGCTTGCAGATAACTTCGACCTTTGCCCACCAGCGAATACAGACGACCGAGTTGATCGAACGCGTCACTAAAGATGGACTCGCGGCTCGCCGCTGACAGATCGTCTCCTTGACCGTCCTTGAACAGCCGCGTGTAACTGCGCAAGGCCGCTTGCGCACCCGTCAAGTAGAAATCACCTAATTGTTTGGCTTGCTCTTCGATCTCGCGGGCTGTCTTGGCGTTCATGTTTCCAATACCAAGACGCACAACGTCGTTCAGCAATTTTTCCAGCAGATCGATGCCATTCAACTGTGCCTTGATCTTCTTTGCCAAGGCATTCTTGTTGACTTTTCTAGGTTGATCGCTGGCCTCTTTCTTTTTCTCTTCGGTCGCTTTTGCCTTTTCTCGTTTTAGGGCTAGTTCTTCGGGGACTTCCGCAGTTGTGAAGCTATAGCCCATTGCTTTACAAAACAGAAGACCGACGGTGTGTTTGCATGGAAACTGCCTGCTTGGGCAACTGCATCGATACACCGGCTTTTCGGGAGTGGCGAAATCAGCCGAGCACAAATATGGCGTCTTGCCACTTCCTTGACAGAATCCAAATAAAAGGGTCCCATCATCGGAAATATGCAATTCCAGAAAGCTCTTCTTCAGGGCGAGGGCTCGCCCATTCTTAGCGGCATCACTTTTGAGAGCGGCTCTCACCGCAAATCCTTCGTCTACTTCCATTCGACGCCTTCTCCCTATCTTTGACACAAAGTGCTTCTCTCGATTGTATCGAATGCGAACGGCCCCGTGTGGTTTTAGAACCTATCCCCTCAGCTGAAACTCGCTTGCGCTTTTGGGTTTAGGCATGACGGCTTTGGGAAAGGCTTTCTGCGGTTCTAACTAACCGTGATTCGAAGGACTTACTCGAGCCTTTCGGGTAGTTGAGTTTTTTTGATTCACGTTGAGAATTGGCAGCACGCAGCGACAGTCCTTACTAAGTAAAAACTACAGGTTCCATTCTTGCGAGGCTTCCTTTCTTACGCGGCGGGCTGATAGAATCGCGAAACTTCAGTACAAATGCGTCGGGTATGTGCCCTTCCCATTTACGAGCAGCCACATGATGACGAACGATCAGATTGCCGATGTATTCGAGGAAATGGCGGACTTGCTCGAGCTTTCCGGCGAGAATCCTTTTCGCGTGCGAGCTTATCACTCAGGAGCAAAGGCGATTCGAGGTCTTGGCGAATCCGTCGCATCGATTCTATCAAACCCGAAGCGTAAATTGACCGACGTGGAGGGCATCGGAGAAACGCTTGCGGAGAAGACGCGAACCCTTGTCGAGACGGGTTCGTTGCCTGCGTTGGAAAAGCTGAGATCGGAGATTCCGGGAACGTTGATAGAAGTCATGCGTGTTCCAGGTCTCGGTGCCAAGAAGGCGGCCACATTATTTCGAGAACTGGGGGTTACGGACCTTCAGACGCTACGAGAAGCTTGCGAAGCAAAGAAGGTGGAGCAACTGAAAGGATTCGGCGTCAAAACACAAACGAAAATTCTCGAAGGCCTAGAAATCGCGGAACAAGGAGCGCAGCGGCTACTTCTAGATGAGGCTTACAACTTAGTGGAGCGACTAAGGTCCCATCTCGCGACTTGCTCCAAGGTACAACAGCTTGAATTTGCCGGAAGCTATCGTCGCGGCAAAGAAACGATCGGCGACATCGACATTTTGGTTGTCAGTTCCGAACCGAATACCGTCATGGATGTGCTAGAAACTTTTGCAGGACGTTCGGAAACAATCCAACGCGGGGAAGCAAAAATGAGCATTCGGACGGACGGCGCGACACAGGTTGATCTGCGAGTGATTCCAGCCAACTCCTGGGGAGCAGCCCTGCAGTACTTTACCGGGAGCAAAGAGCACAACGTCAAGGTTCGCTCCATCGCCAAGCGACTCGGCCTGCGCATCAATGAATACGGCGTTTATCGATCCGATGATGATCAAATCCAGGTAGCTGGAGAAACCGAGGAAAGTGTTTATTCGTCTGTAGGACTTCCTTGGATTCCGCCTGAACTTCGCGAGAACCATCTCGATCTGGAGCATTGCAAACAAGAGTCGCTACCGCAACTCATTGAACCAACCGACATTCGCGGCGACCTTCATTCGCATACCAATGCCTCCGACGGAACGGCGACGATGGAAGCCATGGCAGACGCGGCGATCAAACTGGGCTATGAATACATCGCGGTCACCGACCACTCCAAGCGAGTTAGCATGGCTCGCGGATTAGACTCAGAGAGGCTGATAGCACAATGGAACGCGATCGACGAAATACGCACGCATTACGAGGGGAAGATCGCGATTTTGAAAGGCGTCGAGTGCGATATCTTGGAGAACGGGGAGATGGATATCGATGATGCAACTCTTTCCAAAGCCGACTGGGTCCTCGCCAGTATTCACTACGGACAGAATCAGAGCCGAGATCAAATCACCGATCGAATCCTCAACGCGATTCGCAATCCCTTTGTGAATGCGATCGCTCATCCCACTGGACGGCTTCTCGGTCGTCGCAAACCTTATGAAGTGGATTTAGAAGCGGTCATTCAAGCCGCAGTGGAATTTGGCAAAGCCCTTGAACTGAATGCAAATCCACACCGCCTTGATCTCAACGACGTCGCTTTGCAAGTGGCAAAAGCGGCTGGAGTTCCTATCGTGATCAACACGGATGCTCACGATCCGGCCGGATTCGGTCAGATGATCTTTGGAATTCTCCAAGCTCGCCGCGCTGGACTGGAGCGGCGGCATGTCCTCAACGAGGCACCGTGGGATACGTTTCGAACTTGGTTGACTACTTTCCGGGAAAGTCGTACTTAGGATTGTTTGGATCGAAATCTTCGTCCGAAAAGCCAGGATTCAACGTCACGTCGATGTAGGTATATTCTTCCTCGAGCGGAGGTTCCTCGCTTCCTTTCGGCCACAGATAGGAAGCATAGCGAAGCGGTATCTGTCGCTCTTCGTCGATAAATATCTGAGCAACATGGAAGTCCAAACCATCGCGAAGTTCTGGATGCGTGACTTGAATCAATTGGCAGGAGCGATCTCCCACTCGATGGCCTGCATGCACGACGACTTGGCAGTTTTCGACGAGCCGGTCGCGTTCTCCCTTGTCGATCAATTTGGTGAGCAAGTTTCCGATGCCGATTTGAGTGACAGGGTATTTGTTCCCCATCATGGCTAAACTGCTCGTTGGCTCAAGGCTGACGCGCATGACGTTCAACAATCCACCTTCGTGGGCAACAAGCTTTCCTTGATTCCTACCTTCGGACCAAATCACTTCACGACCAACCACGCTTTTGGGCGCTTCAAAATAGAGGTAGACTTCCATGGGGCGAATTCGTTCGCCATCTTCCACTTTGCGATTTCGAACTTTTAACTGAATCGTCACCTCGTCGGTCAACTTTCCGCGAATTCGCTCGCGTTTCATTAGCGTTGCCGCGTAATCGGTTACCTCGCGGTCGAATCGATCCTTGGCCTCTCTGGCTAACTTCAAGATTGGATCAAGGGGATAAGTCTTCCCTTGGGGATGTACGTCTGAAGCGTTTTCACCGGTTTGCACCTCTGGTTGCGGCGAGAGGCTTGGCGCATGTTCCGATTGAATAGATGTCAAGCTCACAAGACCGCTCGCTTTGGTTGGTCCAGAAGGTCGATCCTTCCAGAACAACAACCAAAAGGCCGCTAATCCAAACAAGCAAAGCGAAGCAACGATAGCTAGTCGTGGATATTGATGTCGGTTCCGAGGTTCAACCACTTCTCTACCTCTTCAAAGGTGATCGATCGAGCTAAATGAAATCCGGCAGATGTCAGCGAGAAATCGCGATGGAGGTGATGGACGACCAAACCGCATTCGCACAATTGGCGAAATCCCTCCAAAAATCGAACCGTGATCTCGGGTTGCAGCGGATCTCGGAAGGCGATGGTATGCTCGTCATCGATTTCAACGTAGACCGCAAGCATTCGAGATGGAGCTTCAAATCCAGTGTGCTTCCCCTTGATTTCGATCACTCCACGACCTCTCGCCGCGTGCAGAATCGCTTTCGCTTCCCCAAGGAGTTCGGGTAATGGGCTGGGAACTCCAGAAATCATTGCCTGCGAAGCGATCTGGGCGAGCGCAACCAGCACGGGAGCTCCATTTCCTAGGGCCTCCCAACTGCCCGTAAGATAGCTGTCAACCGGGGTGATTCCGGTGACTTTTCGGATTGGTTTACTGAAGTCTTCATCAAGCATGATCAAACTGTAACCTCAAATCACCATAAGCCCAATGTCAAGTTGGTTGGTTACGCCCAGTGCCAGCAAAACTCACCGATTCGTCTTGCCGCCCTTTGACTCTGTATTCTATAGATCACCTTGTTCAATGGCGATACGGATCGTCGCGATGCTCGATGAGGTACAAAATGGCTCCACGGTTATTCTTTTCAGTCGGTGAACCCAGCGGGGACCTTCATGCGGCCAATTTGATACGAGAAATTCAATCGCTCTGTCCGCCGACGCAATGCCGCGGTTTCGGCGGAAGCAAAATGGTTGAAGTTGGCTTTGACAACGATTTTGATCTAACGACCATGGCCGTGGTGGGATTCAGTGAGGTGTTGCCGAAAATTCGCGAGTTCTATCGAATTGCAGATCGAGCGTCGGATATCTTTCGCTCTCGATTGGTCGACGCCGTCGTTCTCGTTGATTTTCCAGGCTTCAACTGGCACATCGCCAAACGCGCGAAACGCTTCGACATTCCAGTCATCTATTACTGCCCTCCGCAACTTTGGGCCTGGGGAGGTTGGCGCGTGCGCAAGGTGAAGAAGTACGTCGATCAAGTCTTCAGTATTCTCCCATTCGAACGAGATTGGTATCAACAGCATGGAGTTTCGGTCGAGTACGTCGGCCACCCCTTCTTCGATGAAATTGCTTCGCGGAAACTTGACGAGCGATTCATCGAACGAACCAGGAAAGATGAAACCGTCCAAGTGGTGGTCTTGCCTGGGTCTCGAGACCGCGAAATCGAAACGGTTTGGCCGATGCAACTGGAGGTGATTCGTCGGATTCATCGCCAGCATCCGAAGGTCGAGTTCTTGATCGCGAACTACAAGGGCTCGCACGCGATTCGTTGCCGAGAGGCACTCGGGCATCAAGACCGAAAGATTCCCATCGACTTCTTCGTTGGAAAAACCAGCGAGCTGATCGAAGCCGCTGACTGCGCGATGATGAAGAGCGGTTCGGTTAGCCTGGAGATGATGGCGAGAGGAACGCCAGCGGTTGTCTTGTATCGTATCAGTCCGATTTCCTACGCGATCGTTCGAACCTTGGCGACTTGTTCCAGCATGACGTTGCCAAACATGTTAGCGGGCCGGACGATCATGCCCGAGTATCTTTCGGTCGGCAATCCAGAAGTGACCATTCAGAAGGTCACGGAGTCGATGCAGCAATTGATTACGTCGAAAACGCATCGAGCGTACTACCGAGAGCAGTTGCTTGAATTAGCGGGACAGTACGCCCAGCCGGGAGCAAGTCGCCGCGTCGCTGAGAGCATTTTGCGCTGCTTCCCCAACGCGATGACTCAATCCCTTACTGCTCCAACAGCAGGCTCGACGATGGCGGCTTGAACTGGATCGCGCGGAGTCGAGAAGCATTCGTGATTACCGCCAAGCTGCTAAGGGCCATCGCTGCCGCAGCAAGCATCGGGCTCAATAAGATACCGAGCCAAGGATACAACACCCCTGCCGCGATTGGAATGCATGCGCTGTTGTAGACGAAAGCCAGTATGAGATTTTGGCGAATGTTTTTGCGAAGCTGTTCCGCAATCCATCGCGCCCGAGCCAATCCCTCGAGATCACCGTGGAGTAATGCGATATCGGCGGCATCCATGGCAATGTCCGCTCCAGTGGTCATCGCGACTCCAACATCGGCTGCGGCTAATGCAGCGGCGTCATTGATTCCGTCTCCCGCGAAAGCAACCGTGCGACCCAGCTGACGCAGCTCACTAACATAGCGAAATTTGCCGCTCGGGTCGGTACGTCCGGCAACTTGAGAAATTCCCAGCTCGTTGCCAATTTGCTCGACGTTTCGAAGGTCATCGCCACTCACGATATGAAGATGTACCCCCAGATTCCGCCAATATTCGACGGCCGTGCGAGCATTTGGTTTGAGACGATCGCCAACTCGGAGTGCGGCAACAGCTCGATCGTTGCAGGCGACGAGAATCCAACTTCCGGGATGGACTACGTTCTGCGTCGACCGCTCGAAAGACGATAAATCGATTCCAAGTTCCAGCAACCAAGCTTCGTGTCCGATCCAATACATTGATTCTGTCTGAGCGTCGCTCGAGCGTACCGTACCTTGGACTCCCTTTCCCGGTACCGATGAAAACGTAACGACTTCAGGTAACGGTTTCGACGTGCTGCTTTGAGCAAATTCTCTGAGTGCCTGAGCCAGCGGATGCTGGCTTCGATGTTCGATTGCAGCGACCGCGGACCAGACTGTTTGGGAGTCTTCACTCCCGTCCATCCACGTTTCCAGTACCTGGGGGCTTCCTTCGGTCAGCGTTCCGGTCTTGTCAAAGACTAAATCCGTAATCGCAAGGAGCTTTTCGAGAGATGCTGCATCCTTGGTCAGGATGCCTAATTGTGCTGCTCGACCAATGCCCATGACGCAGCTCATTGGAACAGCGAGTCCCAAGGCGCAAGGGCAAGCAATAATCAGCACCGATGCAAATGCTCGAACCGCATGCTTCCAAGCGGGTTGCGGGGCGAAGAACATCCAAAGTATGGCGGCAACAATTGCAATCGTCACGACAGCCGGTGTAAACCACTTCGCGATGGCATCGACCCGGTCTTGAATCGGAACGCGACTCCGCTGAGCATGAGCGACAAGTCGCACAATATGATCCAACAGGCCATGGCCGGGATTGGTCGCAACTTCGATGATCGCGTGACCTTCCGTCAGGAGTACTCCCCCCACGATAGCTCTGCCATTTTCGACAGGTTGTGACCGCGATTCGCCGCTGACGGAAGACGCGTCAAGCCAGCCCTGTCCATCCCGAATCGTGCCATCGATCGGTACTCGTTCTCCCTCGCGAACGAGAATCCGATCACCAATCATCAGTTCCTCGGTCGCGACATCTTGAAATTGATCACCATGCACTCGATGGGCGATCGCTGGGGCAAGGGACATGAGCTTGCGAATGGCGTCTCCAGTCCTCCGACGGGCTTTGCCTTCGGTGTACTGCCCCACCAATACCAACGCAACGATCCCAGCCGCCGATTCGAAATACCATCGGTGCTGAGCATGCTCAATATGGTGAGGATTCGCCATCGTCCAGGTGCTCAAGAGACCGGCCCCCCACTCCCAGAGGCTCAGGCCGAATGCAGCAAAAGTTCCAGTACCGATCAGGCTAAACATATTCGGCGAACCAGTGCGTATACCCTGCCAACCGGCGGACCAAAATAGGCGAGCGACAACAAAGAGAATCCAGGCGGTGAGTCCCGCCTGAAGCAATCCGTTGATGGTCAGTCCCAACCATCGGTCGATCGGTATGCCGATCATCGGCAGCATCGAAAGCAGCATCACGATCGCAGCCAG
>JBBIUE010000021.1:0-61103 GCA_037440405.1 Pirellula sp.
CGTCGGCATCTCTCAACGTTAATGTGTGGTCATCCGATCCGCATTCGATGTGCTCGACCAAGACATTCACACAAAAGTCGGTCCCATGAAGTGAGGCAGTATCAACCAGACCCTCGACCAAAGCTCCCATTCCCCCTTTGGGGACTCGCCATTCGCCAGTTCCTTGTCCGATGACGTGATACAGAAAACAGCGGTTCTGGATCAGCGTTTCGTCGTGCGGGTGCGTCAGAACGCCGATCTTGCCGTCGGTCATCAACACGCCACGAAACAAGTCATCAGCAATCAACTTCTCCAGCACTCGTCCCAACGGTTGTTCGACGAATGCGTTCCATGCTTCAACCTCGTGGGTCGTAGCAAGTCGCCGCTGGAACCATTCCTTTGATTTCAGTGGCTCCAGCAACGTGGGCCAAACGATGTTCGCCATTGCTCCTTGTAGCTCAAGGAACATTTGATAATCACGCCAAGCTTGATCGGACCCCGTCAACTCGCGCAGCGATTGCTTCGAGACGGACTCATCCACGTTGCTCAGCAACAGCCCAGCATGTGATCCGTCTGACTTTCGGTAGGGGGTGAAGGAGGCAACTCGACGCCGCAGCGTTGTAAATGGAATTTCCAGCTCATCGAGGATTTGTTGCGGCAGGAGCGAAACGAGATAGGAGTACCTCGACAATTTGGCATCGAAATCGGGAAAAACTCGAGCTGATACGGTAGCGCCGCCTAACGTGGACTGACGCTCGACAACCAGCACCGACAAGCCGGCCCTGCTCAGATAAGCTGCAGCGACGAGCCCGTTGTGTCCGCTGCCAACGATCACGGCATCGTAACGAATCTTCAATTCCTTCCCGAGCGTGGTTTGAATCATCTGCTACCTCTCTGTGCCTCAGTCGTCGATCGAAGGAAATCGTCAGAATCGCTCGGCTTCATTGCTCGAATGTAAGTCCGATCGAAAGCCGCCGTCATGGCTTCGCGATCGCTGTAGGGGCCTGGAATATATCGCGAACTTGCGACGCCCAATTGCGTTAATTCGGATACCTGCCAATCTTCGCGGTTGGTTTGATCCCAAAACTCAACCCCTTCCGACGGATGCCATTCGTTTGAGTTCAGCGAGTCGGGATGGACCAGCCAGCAACATTCGATTTTGGTTTGATCCACATCGATTGGCCAAAGCAGATGAACCATGACGTAATCATGGTGTAGCGATAAGAACATGTTCGGAAATAGGACGTAGTAGTACACTCTCTGCAAATCTTCGGGCAAAAGATTTCCGACGGTCGCTCCACAAGACCGTCCGCTCGTCGTGAGTGATCCTCCCGGACGATCGATTACCATGTAACCGCCAAGAAAATCTCCTTCCGTGAGATCATTGCCACCCGAAGTTGGCGATGACCACTTCACCAACGCGGGATGAACGGGGGCGCAGTGATAACACTCGCTGTAGTTTTGTACGATCAATTTCCAATTCGCTCGCACCAGATACTCCCGTCGATCGAATTCCACCAAGCTTGGCAAGTTCCAAGGGGTGAACTTGGTG
Organism: Pirellula sp.; assembly: GCA_037440405.1. GTDB lineage: Bacteria > Planctomycetota > Planctomycetia > Pirellulales > Pirellulaceae > JANMGV01. The sequence continues at coordinate 1,532 of JBBIUE010000021.1, forward strand.
AGTACTTGCTCGAACGTTAATTCGAAGGGGCTGGGATCGGTGGAAAGATTTATCCAGAAAAAACCTTCCCATTCCTCAACAGCAACTTGATGCAATCCAAATTCTCGACGATCAAAGTTGCACATCGACTTCTCGTCAGGAACTCCGATCAAGTTCCCTTGAAGATCATAGGTCCAGGCATGGTAGGGACACTGAATGGTCTTGGATCGGTTGCCGCGTGGTTCCGTCAGCAGACGTGTTCCTCGATGACGGCAGAGGTTGAAGTACACTCGAAGCTTGCCGGTCGTGTCTCGCATCGCGATCAGCGACTCATTTCCGATTTGCATTGTTCGAAAACTGCCAGGAACTGGCACCTCGGACGTTCGACCGATGCACATCCAGCGATTCTGAAATATCTGCCGCTGCTCTGCTTCAAAGACACGGCGATCCAAGTATGCAGCAGCAGGTAGAGTCCGCTGTCCCCGAACACCAAGATCAACGCTGTTTATGAACTGCTCTTTCATCATTGACGCGATCCGTGAGAAAAAAGAACGCCGCCGAGGAGAAGTTTACCAGGAATTCTGAGATTGAGCCGTAGCTTCTGCGGCGGTCGAAAATGGACAAGCAGATTTGGGTATCCTATCACGGGGAGATAAGGAATGGGGGGCCTATCGCGGGGCCGTATGAATTAGGGTGTCCTATCGCGGCGCGATTAGAAACTGCCCTACGAGCTGTAAATGGCGGCAGAAATCTCCTAATCCACCGCGAGTTCGATCTGCTATCGAGTGGGGTTGACTTTTACTCGCTTTGCGAAAGTAGCACCGAGAATGCCCGAGTGCTAAAATAGATGCAAATGAGGTTTCGAATCCAGAATATTGCCGAGGACTTTGCAAATCTATGTCCCAAGCTACCGAAAATGCCCCATCGCGGACTCAAGTGTTGGGTGATGAGCTGCGGTCAAAGGTCCTGATTACGGCTCGAACGATTAAGACCGTCGAGCTCCTCTCTCAGTTGATTTGGCTGGGCATCCTATTCCTTTTTGCGGTGTTTTCAGTGGTCCTCTTTGAACACTGGGTGATGCCTCTGGGAGTATGGCTTCGGCTTGCGGTTTGGGCGTTGCTTGTCGTGACGGGGGCTTACGTCTTCGTTCGGCGCATTCTGCCATTGGCGATGCGGTCCATTCACCCTGCGTACGCTGCTCGCCAAATCGAGCAGTCGATGCCCGAAATGAAGAATAGCTTGATCAGTTGGCTCGAGCTAGCTCAGCAAAACGACTACGTTCCAAAGGGAATACTCGCCAGCGTGGGCCGCTATGCTCAACGCAGCTTGGTCGGCAAGGATGTGAATAGCCTTGTGGATCAGGCAACGGTCATACGCATGGGAGCGATTCTCGTTGGCTTGTTGCTCGTTGGCAGCACGTATTTGGCTGTATCGCCGAAAAGCGGATTGGATTCCGTGCGACGTATTCTGTTCCCATGGGCAAAGATCGCTGCTCCGACGCGGGTGAAAATTCTCAATGTTCAACCGGGAGATACGATGGTCATTCAAGGACAAAACTTGCCCATCCATGCCGATGTCCAAGGCATTCGTGTCGGCGAGGCCGTTTCCATTCGGTTCGAAACGAGTGACGGGCAGTTGGTTGACCAGCGCGTTCGCATGGATATGGAGATCGAACGTCTAAGCTACCAGATTGATTTTGGTGCAAACTTCGGCGGCATCCATCAACCGATGCGATACTGGGTCGAAGCGGGTGATGCGTCGGCCGGACCCTATCAGATCGCCGTTCGAGCCGTGCCGCTAGTTGCGGTTGAAGAAGTCCGCTACGACTTCCCGCCTTATACCAAGTTAATGCCTCGCATTGTCGCGGGAGATGGTCGAATCGATGCCGTCGAAGGAACGGTCCTCTCGATTCGCGCATCAGCGAATCAAACCATGAAACAGGCTCGATTGGAAATCACGCGCAACGTCGAGGGCGGCCAATTTCTTACGGCGACACGCCTCGGAGAATTCGATGTCGATGATCGAACCATCACCGGAAAATGGCTGCTGGAACTTGATGAAAAGAAATCGAACCCAACGCGCTACCTTTATCGAGTTCGCGCCCTCAACGAGATGGGAAGTTGGAATGAACAACCCATAGCTTACCCGATGAAAGTGACTGCGGATATTCCCCCGGAAGTGCAAATCATCTCACCATTGGCAAGCCCCATTCCTCTACCCATCAATGAAGCCCTATCTCTTCAGGTGCGAGCCATCGATCCCGATTTTGGGCTCCGAAAACTCGAAATGGTCTTGAAGAAGGGAGATGGAGAACTTGGCACACAGGAACTTGCTTTTCATGATGAAGGCGTATTGGGTCAGAACTCAAAAGACTTCGTTCTGCAACCGGCCGATTGGCAGTTGAAAGAAGGCGATTTGATCGAAATTCACGCGATCGCTGAAGACAATCGACATCAGCCCGGAACCAACGAACTCCAACCCAATCGATCTGTCTCCACGACGCTTCAGATTAAAATAGAACCGCCGACCTCCAAGCTGGAAGACGCTGGTAGCAACTCCAAGAAGGGTGAATCACCGAACGATAAAGGCGAACCAACAAACGAAAAGAAACAGGTCGACAAAAAAAACGAACAAGGTGAATCGAATACGGAGTCGGGAAGTCAAGACGATGCTACCAGTGGAGAAAAAGGAAACGGAAGCAACAAACGCGAGTCGCATGTTGACGCGAAAAATGATAAAGATCAGAACGGTAATCAGTCCGACAATTCGTCTGCAAAGTCGGACTCAAAGGCTCCATCAGACTCTTCCAATTCAAGCGGCCAAAATGACGGACAAAACGCTTCATCGAAGTCTGATGATCGCAATCAATCTTCGAAAAACTCCGCCAAGCAAAGCGGCGATAAAAACAGCGCGAATCAGGGTGACTCAAATCAAAAGAATGCTGGTCATTCTGGCGCAGATCAAAGTAGCTCAAATCAAGAAAGCTCCAACCAAAACCGTTCGAACCAAAACGATAACAACCAAAACGGTTCCAATCAAACCGGTGAAACGCAGACGAATTCGAGTCCCACTCAGGCTGGACGAGATGGAGATCGACGAACGGATTCCACTGGCAGGAAGCCAGAGCACGACGGCGATGTGATTGAAGAAGTTGAGCGATTCATGGAAGAACAGCAGAAGGGTACGCAATCGGATTCAAAAAGCGAAACATCCTCAGCCAAACAGAAAGAAGAGAATTCCGCGAATAGTGCTTCCGAAGAATCGAAAAACGAAGAATCAAAATCGGATCAATCCAATCAAGTTCAGCGTCAAGGCAACTCGGCCAAGGAACCAGCGAAGGGACAGCGATCAGGGAATGAACCCAACAACGATCAATCCTCCCAATCGGAACGGTCGGATTCGGAGCAATCGCAGAAACAACAGCCTTCCAACAATCAACCCGAAGGAGGCAAGTTCGGTAGCGAAAACTCCGCCACTGAATCATCCAAGGCTGATCGATCCAAGGGTGAACCTTCCGACGGTGAACTGAACAACGGCGACCAAAACGAGAGTGATCAATCCAAGAGCGACCAGGCCAAGGGGGGGCAATCGAAGAGCGACCAGGCTAAGTCGGACCAATCCAAAAGGGATCAGGCAGAGGGCGACCAATCGAAGGGTGACCATTCGAAAGGCGAAAATTCGAGCGGAGATCAATCCAAGGGGAATCAATCGAACAGCGACCAAGCGAAAGGTGACCCAACCACGACAGAACAACCCACAAGCCAACCAACAAAAGGCGACCAATCCATAGGAGACCCGCCAAAAGGAGACCAAGAGGATCGTGAACGGTCCAAGGGGGATCAAACCAGTGGTGAACAATCCAAAGGCGGTCAAGCCGACGACACTCAAACGCAGAGGAACCAATCCAAGGGAGAACCATCCAACCGTGATCCAGCGGGTGACCAAGCCAATTCAGATCAAATGAAGAATGGCGAAGGGGCCAGCGATCCTTCAACCGAGTTTGGGGCCGGTAAGAATCAATCCAGTAGCAAGCAAGCCGATGATAAGTCATCGAGTCGTAAGTCGGGCTCGGAGCAAAACTCGGAAAATGGCAATAGTGATGCAGGATCTGCTGAAAGCGAAAGCGCATCGCAGAAAGGGAAAGAAGGAAATCAATCGGGCGACAGCAAACAAGAGCCTGAAGTATCGGGAAGCTCCGAACGACCATCTGATTCTGGTGATGGGCAGCAGCAAGCAGGTCCATCTTCAGGACAGCAGTCGGGGGCTGGCGACCAGAAAGGAAACGGAAACAAGCAAAGCCAATCGAACAATCGTGGTCAGAATCCAGGCGGTGCGAAACAAGCACCAAGCGACGGACAATCGCGACAAGAGCCACAGGTTTCCGATGGTTCGAGTCCTGATCAAGCAGATCCTGCCAATCTAGATTACGCTCGAAAGACCACCGATTTGGTACTGGATTACTTGGATCGGCAGCGAGATCAACCCGACCCAAAACTGTTAGAGCGATTGAACTGGACGCCGGAAGATCTACGAGCGTTCGTTGATCGATGGAGAAAAGCTAAGCAGGATGCAGAATTGGACCCAAACAAACGAAAAGAATTCGAGGAGTCCTTAAAGAGTCTGGGCCTCGTGCCCAAGACATTCGTCAAACGAAACAAGGGCCAAGACGATCAGATGCGTGGAATGCAAGAAGAAGGGAATCGCGTTCTCCCACCGGAATCTCTGCGTGAGCAGTTCGATGCCTTCCGCCGGGCACTTCAGGAAAACGCAGATCGCGCCTCCAAATGACCGATCCGTGTTTTTCAAGACTTCCGCAATTCCTCGATTCCGAATAAGCTAATAGACACTTCGAAGAAGCCCATCTTCAGGAATCATTTGGGCTTTTTTTGTTTCAATGACACATCAACACATCTCCCCTGAACCCGTCGATAGGCCTCCTCGTAGACCTTGAGATTGAGCAAGCTGGGGCAATTTCTTGGGCACTTTCAACTAAACATGGCAGATTCATCGTTCCTTTTAATTGCAGCAAACGAATTTTGGATGACTTCTTGGCTGACCCCGATTTGGTTAGTCGGGGTGGGAATTGCCCTCGGTTTCATTGGACTGGGCGCTTTGCTAGGTGTGTTCTTTTTGATTTCGCGAATAGGGTTGCTTGAACAACTTCAAAAGAACAGATTGGTAGCGCATGGAGTTGCGTTTGGTCTTTCCGTCGCAATTGCTTTCGTCGTTCATCTTCTATCAAGTCGGTATTTTGATGTTGGGACGAGTCCCATCGCTCGATCCGAAAGTGCCATTCTCGGTGGAGGCATCTGGCTTCTTTGTGCCGTATTCAGCTGGGCCCTTATTTTTTGCCCTCGAAAGCGTTTTTTTGGTGAAATGCGGTCGCTGTTCGGCGAGGGCGTCGGTGCCTACACCCTCGTAACTTTGGTAATCGTGTCCCTTTCGGGGCTTCTGAGCGTTGTCGTCGTCAATCAGCCATTGCGGATTCTCGCTAGCCTCCAGCAAGTGTTTTCCACGGGAACAGACAGCCGCACGTTCAAAATCGACGGCGTGAACCTTGATACAGAAGAAGCGGAACTTCAGAAGGTTGACATCAACTACGACTCTCCTCGTTTGACAGAGGTGGACATCACGAGCGATCGAAACATTCTCATTGCGGACGCTCCAACTGCGGCGGAATTTGTGATGAAGCCAACGCGCGTGGAAGCGAACAGCACTGTTTCGTGGCGGAGAGCGGGAGCCAAACCGCCGCCGATCCCTGTTTTGGAAGGGGCTGGCCTGTACATTCAGAACTTCGAAATCGATCCAGCGACGGTCACCATCACATGGAAGACCCTGCCAACAGTCCCGCAGATTCTTTCCGTCGTTTTTATTGCCGCTGCAGTGATTCTGCTGGGAGTCGTTTTTTTCCTTCCCGAAGGAATTTCGCCTCGGGTCTCTGCAATCGCCTTGGCGTCTTCCAAGAGTGAAGTTTCACAACCGCTCTTTGTCATCCTCGTTCTTATTGGGATTTTCGCGATTGGATTGTTTGTCTTCATGCCGTTCAATACGTTCGGCGAAGACATTAAGCTCATGAAGAACTGCGGAATCACGACGATTTTGGTTCTCAGCCTTGTTCAAGGAATATGGTCCGCTAGCAGCAGCGTCAGTGAGGAGATTGAGGGGCGGACGGCCTTGACCGTGCTCAGCAAACCAGTTGGTCGCGTTGAGTTCATTCTTGGAAAAATGGTAGGCGTCTATTGGATCGTGCTGCTCATGTTCATTATTCTTGGAGCGGTCATGCTGGTAGCCGTTGCCTACAAGCCACTCATGGAAGCTCGCGAGAATTCGGAGGAGCAACCGGTTTGGCAAGTCTGCCACGCAGAAATGATGAGCACGATTCCGGGATTGGCAATGGGAATGGCACAAGCGGCCGTACTCTGTTCGCTGAGCGTCGCGATTGCGGTTCGCGTTCCCCAGATTGCGAACTTCACGATCTGTTTCGCGATTTATCTGATCGGGCATTTGACCGAGTCGATCGTCGCCTCATCGGAGGGCGGTTTTGCCATCACGCAATTCGTTGGGCAGCTCATCGCGGTCGTCGTCCCGAATTTCGAGATATTTTCGGCCCAGGCTGCCATCGATGCCGGACTTCCCATTCCGATGTCATATCTGTCTGGGACCGTCATTTACGGTGGCTTATTTTCGCTGATCTTCGTCTTCTTAGGAATGCTCTTGTTCGAGGATCGTGATCTGGCATAGTTTGCAAGTTCACAACAATCTGCGCCGATTTTTCCGAAATGCTGGAAATTCAACCAGCGATAGATAAAACTGATAATGGATTTCCTTCCCATCTGAATGCGTTCGATGTTCTGGCGTCTTTGGGTTGAGGGGATCGTGACAATCGGCTAACTCGTCAGAAAATGAGCGACGGTGGGAGGGGATTTGTGGAACAACGTTCGTCAAGTGGCCTCGAATCGACTCTGCGGGGTGGAGCGTCTATTGGCTTCTGGCTGTTCGGCGGGCTCGCCGCGATCCTCATGCCGCTGATATTGTGTTTCATTGGCTGGTTCATCGACCTACTTACGAAAGCGGATACGATCGGTGTTCCGGTACTCTTGGAACTGGGTGAGCAGTTACGGTTGAACAGCGAGTGGATTGGGGCTGATCAAAGCGCGCTTCGAGGCTCGGTTGTACTTGTCACAATCATCCTCGGTTTACTAACGTTGCAAGCGGGGTTGCTTTGGTTGCTGTATCGCTCTGCAGTGTCCAGTGCCGCTCAAGAAATCGGGCAACTCGTTCGCGATCTGTCCGCGAAGAGTCACGAGCTAGCCACGGTCCAAGGTGTGTCCGGTCAAAAATCTGCTTTGAGATCGGCTCTCACTGAGAAACTTCCTTTGATCGAATCGGCGCTGATCAGCGTTTATCGGAGCCTGCCCAGACACGCGATTCAAATCATTGCCTGTTCGATTCTTGCCATTCTGATCCAACCTTGGATCGCACTTTTAGGTATTGTTCTGTTCGTACTTTTCTACCGTCTGTATTCCTGGATCGAGGCTCGAAACGACCTGTCCGCATCCATCGAAATGGAGCGATTCGACTCCGCTCGGTCGAGACTCGTGGACCTTTGTGAAGACGGCCCGCTCCTGTCGATGGTCCAGTCCGACTCCGTTTATCAGGAGAATTTGGGAAGCCTACTCCGCACGTATCAAAATAGTTCGGTCACCGGACAATTGCTTGCACTTTGGAAGACGCCATTTCTAACACTTGCTTCGGCGGTCGGGCTTTCCATCTTAGGGATTCTGCTCGCAATTCATGTTATCGATGGTGAACGATCATTCTCGATCGCCTCAGCGTTCGTTCTGGCTTCAGCGTTGCTAACAGCAGCTGCCAACGCAGTGCGTTTAGCAAAGCTATCGAGCAGCATCACGATTGCCAGACGAGCTGCCGGCGAACTTGATCATTATTTGAAATTGCCTGTGAACCGCGAGGCTGGAACCGACAAAGCGGACGTCCAAGGCATTCGTGACCGCGTTTGCTTGGATCATGTGACGCTGCGAGATAGCAGCGGCCACAAATTGGTTGAGGATGTATCACTGGAAGCGAGGCCGGGACAATTGATCTCGATTGTCTCTAGCGATCCACTTCAGGCTCGTGCCGTCGCGGAGCTCTTGCTCGGTATGGGAAAACCGTCCAGCGGAAGACTGATGATCGACCAAGTTCTTCATTCCGATATCAACCTGAATGCGTTTCAGGAGTCGGTGGTTTGGATTGGAACGGATGGGCCGATGGTTTCCGGAAGTTTGGAGGAGAATTTGGTCTTCAACGGTCGAACTCCATCGATGGCGATCATTACAGATGCCATCCGTCAGGCGGGGATCTACGATGCGATTCAAAATTTGCCCGACGGTCTTGCAACGCTGGTAACTCCGCACGATAGTCGCTTCCCACAGGATTTTCTCTTTCGGATGGGAGTCGCTCGAGCCCTGCTGCGTCGCCCTTCCCTAGTGGTTGCCGACGAACCATCGGTTCGAGTCAGCCCCTCCAAAGAGCTGGAGACCCTCAACTCGCTCAAACAACTAACAAACCAGGGTGCGTTGGTCATGGTGTTGCCTCAACGATCCGCAACACTTCGAGCTTCCGACCTCGTTGTCGTCCTGCACGATCACAAGGTCATTGCTCAAGGTACGCATGTTGATTTGCTGGCGTCCAACGATTTCTATCGCCATTACAACTACTTGAGGTTCTCGACCTTCCGCGACGTTCCGCTGGGCTGAGCAAGAGCTAGGGCACACGGGATGCGGACTTTGGCCGCGATACGAATGCTGGATTCGTCGATGGCGATGACTCCGTTGAACCTCTCTTCGGAATGCAACTCAACGGACATTCCTAAACCCATGCCGAAACGAGGCTGGGCGTTGACGGAATGGTGATTGAAGATCTACCAATTACAGCCCGCTGCACGAGCAATGGATCCTGGATTCGTGCCTCATTCACGCATTTTGAAGTTGCGATTCTCGTCACTTCCCTTGAAAAATCGCAATCCAAAGGATGAGCAAGGGAAAGTCTACGACCAAAATTCGCTTGCTAAAGCGGTGGGTTCCGTGAAAAGCGCGACTTCAAAACGAACGCATCGAGCGGTTGTGTTGCCACCTGACGTCCGACTTTCCAAATGGCAGAGCCGAGACAACAGACGCTATCCATCGAATTGACTTCGAGAAACTGCCCAATCGGACTCGATGAATCTTGGCATTGACCGATCGATGTGAAGATACTCAACTCACTGTTTGGAGCAGCGATTTCAGATTCGAGAGAATGCGCACGGTCGCAGTTGACCGATTCAGCACGTAGAAATGAACACCTGGGGCGTCCTGTTCGATCAGCTCGCGAACTTGTTCAGTGGCGAATGCGACCCCGACATCAAGTTGCCATTGGGGATCATCGCTTTCCGCGAGCTGGTCTACGAATGATTCGGGAAGCACGGCCTTGCAAAGGCTTGTGATTCGTTGAATTTGAGCGAGATTGGTGACCGGCAAAATTCCTGGAATGATCGGTATCCGAATGTCTGCTCGTTCGCATAGATCGCGAAATCGGAAAAAGTCAGCATTGTTATAAAACAACTGCGTGATCACAATGTCAGCGCCGCTATCGACCTTGCGTTTAAGATTTTCGATGTCGACTTGAAGGTTGGGTGCTTCTTGGTGAACCTCTGGGTAGCCCGCGACGGCGATTCCGAATTCCGGAAATTCGTCTCGAATGAAGCGAACAAGTTGGTTGGCATGTCGGAACCCGCCCTCCGTCATTTGAAATTCCGTTTGTCCCTTGGGGGGATCGCCACGAAGGGCAACGATGTAATCGATCTGTTGTTCCTTTGCGTTGGCGAGATAATTTCGTAGCTGCTCAACTGTTGATCCAACACAGGTCAAATGGGAAGCGACCGGTACTCCAATTCGCTTTTTGACTCCGCTTGCAACCTGAAGGGTACGATCGCGCGTGGAGCCACCCGCACCGTAGGTACAAGTAAAGTAGGCAGGATGAAAGGCGTTCAGATCGTTTACCGTTGCGTAAAGCGAATCGAACTGATCTTCACTTTTCGGCGGAAACAACTCGAAGGAAATGGCTGGCGGTGACGCACAATAGTGGTCGCGAAGGGGAAGCTGGTTCATCTCTTATATTCTTGAAGTGCGAGTCCTATCCCAACGACAAAAGCGGCACGAAATTCCTTTGCAGCACGAAGAGGCATTCCGTCCACTGCCAGCCCATGGGTTTGGAACAAAGTTGCTCCCCGTCGGAGCAACCATCAACCAAGAGCATGGGCTCGGGCCATGGCCTCTTCCGCGAGCTGGATGTAGCGATGATCCCCAGTCCCAGCGAATGCTCGCTGATAGGTGACGCTCATCGCGGTAAAGTTAAAGGCCTCCGTCGGTTCCAGCTCGCAGGCCTGCCGACCATGCTCGATGGCTTCGTCATGTTTCCCCATCAACGTATAGATGCGAGCCAAAGTCAGATGGGACAGGACGTGGGTCGGGTCATCCTCAAGGATGGCAACCAGGATCGGGACTGCCTCTTCAAGCTTTCCCGAATCCTTCAACTTTTCTGCCTGATTGTACCGCGCCACAATATCCGACATTGGATGAAGCTCCCCTCGTCTCACTTCGTTGTCCGATATCAAACTCGAACGGGCTTCGGTTTCTTTTTACCGTCCGCCGATTTCTGCTTCTCGGAAGCTTTCGCATGGCTCTTCGCTTCTTTTAGCGCAGCTTGAGCGGCGGCCAGCCGAGCAATGGGAACACGAAACGGAGAGCAACTGACGTAATTGAGTCCGATCTTATGACAAAATTCGACGGAAGCTGGATCGCCACCATGTTCGCCGCAAATGCCAATCTTCAAATCTTCGCGAGTCGCCCTCCCGCGGTCCACACCGATCTTCATGAGTTGACCGACACCGGTCGTATCGATCGAGGCAAACGGATTGGCCTTGATGATTTCCACTTCTTGGTAATAGGGCAAGAACGAATTGCTGTCGTCCCGGCTCATTCCGAGGCAGGTCTGCGTCAAATCATTCGTACCGAAGGAGAAGAATTCAGCCGTATTCGCGATTTCATCAGCGGTGAGAGCCCCTCGAGGAACTTCGATCATCGTGCCGACCGAATAGCTGAACTTCTTTCCAGAGGCCTTCATCACTTCAGCAGCAACTCGATGGACGATTTCGACTTGCAGGTCAAGTTCCTTCTTGAAACCTACGAGTGGAATCATGATTTCCGGCTTGACCTTGATGCCTTCCTTCAGGACGGCAGCGGCAGCCTGAAAAATGGCTCTGGCTTGCATCTCGGAGATTTCAGGATAGACGATACCTAAGCGGCAACCGCGAAATCCGAGCATCGGGTTGAACTCGTGAAGCTCGTGAACTCGCTTGGTGATTTCAGCCGCCGTGGTTTGGAGTTGTTCCGCGACTTCAGCGACTCCCTTCTTGTTGTCCGCATGAGGCAAGAACTCGTGTAGGGGCGGATCCAAGAGGCGAATGCACGCAGGTCGTCCGTCGAGGGCTCGAAAGATACCTTCGAAGTCCTTCTGCTGGTAAGGCAACAATGTCGCCAATGCCTTTTCTCGATCTTCCTTCTTGTCTGCCAAAATCATCTGCCGGACCGCGATGATCCGATCTCCTTCAAAGAACATGTGCTCAGTGCGACACAACCCAATGCCTTCCGCTCCAAACGCAATAGCGTTTACCACTTGATCGGGTTGGTCGGCATTGGTTCGAATTCCCATGCGCCGGTACTTGTCGGCCAACTTCATAATGAAGCTGTAATATTGAAAGACCTTGCTATCTCCTGGCTTCATTGTTTTCGCTACGAGGACTTGCTTGAGCTCGCTATCCGCCGTGTCGATTTTGCCTTGAAAGACTTCACCGGTGGTTCCGTTGATACTGATGAAATCGCCTTCTTTCAGAGTCACTCCTTTGCATTTGAGCGTACCCTTGTGGTAGTCGATTTCGATATCACCAGCACCGGCGACGCAAACCTTTCCCATCTGTCGAGCAACTAGAGCCGCATGGCTTGACACGCCTCCACGGCAGGTGAGGATGCCGTCGGATGCAATCATGCCACGGAGGTCTTCGGGGCTGGTTTCGATTCGTGCCAGCACCACATGCTCACCCTTCTTGGAGAGTGCTTCAGCCTTCGCGGCCGAGAAAACAACTTTTCCAGCAGCGGCTCCTGGACCAGCCGGAAGACCAACGGCCAATAATTTTCCATCGCTCTTCGCCTTTGCGTAAGCTTTGGTATCGAAAATCGGCTGCAACAGTTGATTGAGAGCCTCGGGATCGCCGGACCGAATGGCATGTTCCTCCGTCATCAGTTTTTCCTTGACCATATCGTGAGCGATCTTCACGTAGGCCAAGGCAGTTCGCTTGCCGTTTCGAGTTTGAAGCATGTAGAGCTTCTTCTTTTCGATGGTGAACTCGAAATCCTGAACGTCGCCGAAGTTCGCTTCTAGCGTCTTGCGGACTTGGCAAAGCTCCTTGAACGCAGGCGCCAACTCTTTGTCCTTGGCCATGTCTCCGATCTTCAGAGGGGTCCGAACGCCTGCAACCACATCCTCGCCCTGAGCGTTCACCAAGTACTCACCGTAGAAGACGTTTTCACCGTTCGCAGGATCTCGCGTAAAGGCAACACCCGTCGCACAGTCGTCTCCCATGTTGCCGAATACCATGGCCTGTACGTTGACAGCCGTTCCCCACTCGTCGGGAATGCGGTACTTCTGGCGATAGAGAATGGCCCGCTCGTTCATCCATGAGCTGAATACTGCGCCAATTGCACCTTCCAATTGCTTCATAGGCTCATTCGGAAAGGCCTTGCCAGTTCGGTCCTTGATCAGTTTCTTGAATCGTTTTACCAGCTCTTGCAAATGTTCTTCAGTGAGTTCCGTATCATCGCTGACGCCAACTTCTGACTTCAATTGCGACATCACATCATCGAACGGCTCGTGCTCGTTTTCGTGCCGCTTTTGGACTCCCATGACCACGTCACCGTACATTTGAATGAAACGACGATACGAGTCCCAAGCAAACCGTCCATTGTTCGTCGCGCGCTTGAGCCCCTCGGTCGTCTCGTCGTTCAGACCGAGATTGAGAATCGTGTCCATCATGCCGGGCATCGAATCGCGCGCACCCGAGCGCACGGACACCAGAAGGGGATTCTTCGGATCGCCAAACTTCTTGCCAGTCTCTTTCTCCAGCCAAGCAATCGCCTTTGCAAGGTCGCTCGGCAGATTCTCTGGGAATCGTTTTCCATTTTGATAGTAATGCGTGCAGACTTCCGTCGTGATCGTGAATCCCGACGGCACCGGTAGACCAATTTTGGTCATCGCCGCAAGATTGGCCCCTTTGCCGCCGAGGAGCGCCTTCATGTCTCCCGCACCGTCTGTCTTGGATTGACCGAAGTAAAAAATGATCTTGCTGGCCATGCTTTGTTTCGAACTCCCTCAGAAATGTTTGGACTCTTCGTTTTCGGAAGAGTTTATGGATTCGACAAAAAATCGTCAATTGCCAAGCGATTTCGAAAGGTCCTTACGCTCCCTTTGGGCTATCGATTCTGAATCCAGAGGGTACAATATCTTGGCAGGACTAAAGATTCGTGAATGTGCAGGAACCTTCATGCCAGACCATTGGAACAAGTTAGCTGACCAGCTAGGGACTCCGTCGATTGAACCTCGGGCGAAATCAACGACAGTCGATTCTATTAATAAGGATGCGTCGCCATCGTCGCACTCCATGAAGGATGAACCGTCTGCTCGAAGTGACGACCGAACGGATCCGGCTGTTACCGAGGAACCTGCGAAGTCCACCAAGCCAATCAAGAAATCATCTTGGGACAGCGTGGTCGAGTTTTTCGGCCTCGGTCATCGTTCCTCGTCGGCTAGCTCGCCGGAAGCTGAAGCTATTTCAGAACCATCGACTGTTCCTACTCCGCAAAAGACGACAGAAGCTGCGTCTTCGTCTCACAAAGCGATCCGCGATAAGTCGATGAAGAAAGCTCGTCCCAGCATGTGGGGAGACGTTCCCTCAGAAACCGTTCCAACGATCGAGAAGGCCGACTCGTTAAGTTCTCCACGTGTCGCCGAACCATTGCATGACGACCTAATCAAAGGAGTCGAGCCAGATTCCCTCAACGCTCCCGAACGTTCGGGGCCCCGCAGAAGACCCCGACGAGGCGGCGAGCGCCAACGAATGCATCTGCGAGACGAGGAGGCTGATTCTGGTAGCAGTTTCCCTGATGCTTCATTGGAACCGGATTTGTTTGGTTCGTCTGAACTGATGGGCGGTGTTGACCAGGACTTAATTGAGGTCCCTGGAAAATCTAGTTCTGAAGATCGTGATGACGCTCCAAGACGCCGACGCAGAAGAAGGCGGGGTGAAGCCCGTCGACATTCTGAGGATCAGGGAATGATTGCGTCTAGAGAGCCAGCGGATTCAGATGATTCAGATGAATTTGTTGAAGACGAGAAGCGAGACGATGATCGACTTCAGCGAGCCATTCGTGTTAAAGTGCCGACTTGGGAAGAAGCGATGAGTTCCCTGATCGAGGCGAACATTGCGAATCATCAAAAATCCCAAACCCATTCTCGACGCCGCCCACCATCTGGACGATCGTGAAATCGACCAGGGCATCAATTCCTGCGTTTGGGGTTGACGGTCGAATTCGAACCGCGATTATGAACGAGAATTAAAGGAGAAGTTAAGAGAGAGGCACTCACTGATTAAAGGCGGAAATGGCGGAATTTGCTGCCCGTCAGGGGCTCTCGCAAGGGGGAAGCGCGAACCTGGTCAGGACTTAATTGGAGCAGCCATAAGCGGGGTACTCTTGTGCGAGGGCCTCTGATGGGCAGAAAGACGCTGTAAATCGCCGTTGCATCCTCTCCCAATAATTTGTTATGAACTCTCAAAGTCTCCGCTCATCGACATCCTCGTCAAGATTCGAGTTCGAGAGCGTCTTCTCGGTGGAACAAAATCTGGCATAAACGATGATCCGCCGTTCAAAACGCGAGTTGGTCTTTCATCGATTGCAGGCCGCTAGTCCAGCGATCCTGCCATCGCTCCTGATGTGTGATTTTGCGAATCTCGAACTGGAGGTTCGTCGTTTGGAGGACGTCGGGGTAAAGGCACTTCACCTTGATGTGATGGATGGACTGTTCGTGCCGAATTTTACATACGGCATGACGATCGTCGAGGCAGTGCGCCGTGTTAGCCAGCTTACGATTGATGTCCATCTCATGATGAAAACGCCTGAAAGCTTTCTGAAAGCATTTGTCGACGCTGGAGCGGACTGTCTCACTGTTCATCTCGAAGCGGTGCCCGATCCACAGGCTGTGCTGACAGCCATTCGCGATATGGATGTTGTCGCAGGATTGGCCATCAATCCTTCCACTCCGTTCGACAAGTTTCTTGCAGCAAGCGAAGAGGCCGATCTGCTTCTCGTGATGAGTGTGGAAGCAGGATTCGGAGGTCAAGCGTTCCAACCAATCGCTCTCGAACGCATTCGAGAAATCAGACGTCGTTTCTCCCACCAAAAGCTGATCGAGGTCGATGGCGGCCTGCGCGATACGACGATCGGCGACTGCTGTCTTGCCGGTGCGGATTTGTTCGTGGTTGGCTCCGCCATTTTCGGCGAGAAAGATTATCGCCATGCGATTGAGAAACTGGAGGCAGCGTGCCGGCCAGTCATTTCGAAGGTCCTGGATTAAGAGGTTATGTTACGAATTGCTATTGTTCGTCCTGGTTCAACCAATTTTGATGAAGATGGTCGAATCAAGGGATGCTTGGACGTTCCGCTGTGCGAGCGAGGCGAGAAACAAGTGCGCCATCTTGCCAGCGAACTTCGTCGATTTGATATTTCTATGGTCTACTCCTCGCCATGTGAATCGGCGAGACAGAGTGCGGAAATGATTGCCGATCACTGCGGAGTCCGATGGAAGGCAGTGGATGGTCTACGCAACGTCGATCAAGGTCTTTGGCAGGGCAAGCGAATCGAAGAAATTCGAACGCTCCAGCCGAAGCTCTACCGCCGTTATCAAGAGTCTCCCGAGGCTGTTCTGCCTCCGGGAGGGGAATCGCTACCGGAAGCGAGAGAGAGAGTGAAGAAATGGCTTCGCAGTTGTCTTCGAAAGCACGATGCAGAGCTCATCGTTGTCGTGGTTTCCGAGCCCTTGGCGAGTTTGATCCGACATATGCTCGATTCCGCAGAGCTGGGTGACCTATGGGAGTCTTTTAGCGACGATGGAACCTGGCAAATGATCGAAGTCGAACCCGATGCGGTCGTTTTGACCTGAAGCACAATTCAGCGCAGAATGTTAAGATTGAGTATCTTTGATTCAACGATCATTGCCCCTGAGACTTGACGATGGCAAAAGCGACGGCAGTCGAAACAAGAACTGCGAAAGGTAAACGAGGTGTTCCCGAGGGCGTTTGGATGAAATGTCCAGGCTGTCAGCGCACCATCTATCGTAAGGAAGCTGAGCAGCGACTGAATATTTGCCCTCGATGTGGATATCACCTATATGTATCTGCTCGTGAGAGAATCGTTCAACTGCTGGATGAAGGAACGTTCGAACCACTGGATGAGGATGTTCTTCCGACCGATCCCTTGCAGTTTAATGACAAGAAACGATATTCCGAACGTTTGGTGGTCGAGCAAAATCGAACGGGACTAACGGATGCGGCCATCACGGGAACGGGGATGATACGTGCTCGGCGAGTGGCGCTGGGGGTAACGGATTCTGCTTTTATTATGGGGAGCATGGGCTCAGTCGTCGGAGAGCGGCTAACCCGACTGGTTGAGACGGCAACAGTCAATAACTTGCCTCTCATCATCGTTAGTGGCTCTGGAGGAGGAGCGAGGATGCACGAAGGAATCCTTTCCCTCATGCAAATGGCCAAGATTTCCGCTGCGCTTTCGAGGTATCATGAAAGTGGTGGTTTGTACATCAGTGTGCTGACGAATCCGACCATGGGAGGCGTCGCCGCGAGCTTCGCATCTCTTGGCGACTTAATCTTTGCGGAACCCAAGGCCCTCATTGGGTTCGCTGGCCCCCGGACCATCAAGGCCACCATCAAAATGGAATTGCCCGCTGGTTTCCAATCGAGTGAATTCTTGTTGGCCCACGGTTATATCGATCGCATCGTTGAACGCGACCGACTGAAAACGGAGATCGCTCGAGCCATCGATTATTGTGGAAAGCTATAGATGGGGTTCTTCGATAAGCTGTTCAAAGACAAACGCACCGATATTGAAATGCGTTTTGAACGACTGCGATCTTCTGTCTTTGGCACGATGAGCAATTTCTATGCGGCAAAGGACCGGGAAAGAAACAATCAAGTCGTCGGCGTGAAGCTATGCGATACTGAGAAGGTTCAATTCTTCGAAAGTCGGTTCAAAGGACTGAACAAACCATCGGAGGGTGAGATCGCCGTCAGCCTCAAGCACCCCAACGTGGTCACGACCTATGAACACGGAATCACCACGAAAGGCCAACCCTATCTGGTGATGGAGTTTATTGACGGCCCGGGAATACAACAGATTATCAACAACGGTGATCCGACCGTATTGGATGGAAAGCGATTGTCCCTCATCCGACAAATGGCCGAGGCGTTGGCTTATGTGCATCGCATGAATTATATTCATCGCGATATCTGCCCCCGAAATTACATGTGCAACAAAGAATTGACGCTCGTGAAGTTGATTGATTTCGGATTGACGGTTCCTGCCACCAAGGAGTTCATGGCACCAGGCAATCGAACTGGAACTCCTCTGTACATGTCACCGGAGGTAGTTCGTCGCCGAGCGACAGACCAACGATTGGATATTTTCTCTTTCGGTGTGACTTGCTATCAGATGATCACCTTCCAACTTCCTTGGCCCACCACGGAAACGTCTGGATTAGCCGCACTTCATCACGACACCTCTCCACCGACCGACATTCTGAAATTTCGCCCCGACTTGCATCCGGTCCTCGCCGGAGCCATTATGCAAGCCATGCAAGCCAACCTGGCGCAGCGGACCCCCGATATGGAGACCTTTCTAAAACAAATCAAAGCGGTGCGCGATGACAAACTTTAATTCTCCGCGATCAGCCGAATTGCAGAGCAACCGTTTTTGGGTTTTCGCGCGTAAGTATCGAGTCCTTTGGATCACGTTTATCTTCGGACTTTTGGGTTGTGAAATTGAACCGCAGCGATCCGTCGAGTTACCCAAAGGCATGAGACGCATGGGTGATTCCAATATGGCCCGACCTACCGGACTGGCGGGAGGCGGAACGGAAATTTTGAGCGTCGTCAGCTTTCGATGGAGCGTTCAGCCGAAAAGCGGACAGTTGAATGAGTGTGCTTCGCGATACTCGGAAGCCATGCTCGACATTCTATCTGTGTCCGACCCTCGGAGGTTGAATCAACTACTCATCGACACAGGCTATCACGTCGGGGATTTGGAGTCTGAGTTCGGAACGACGCGATTCGAAACGGACCGAAAAATCATTTCCGAAATCTATTGGGAGCAAGCCTGTGCGTTCGCAAGTTTAGGTCACTTCGAGGATGCAGTCGAGGCTCTCCTCCGATCGATTGACCGAGGCATGATCGACTCGAATCGTATTCGAAATTCAAGTTGGTTGTCCGAACTTCGAGAACACCAAGACCTCAGTCCCATCATTCGAAAATGTGAACATGCATTAGAAGAGCAAATCGACCGAGTCATCGGTGAATCCCTCGTGACTCAGCCACTCTATGTCGCAACAGAGCTTTTGAACCTGGATGGCAATCGCTTCGAATTCGGGTCGAGCGATCAAGAATGGACCATGATTTATTGTTGGGCAACATGGTCGCGACCCTCGTTAGAAATGTTGCCCGTCGTCAATCAAATCGCTCAGGATTCGCAATTCAAGCGAGTGCGCGTGGTAGGGGTGCTTGCGGAACCAGCGAACACGGCGAACCCGAACGTTCTTAAATTGCTTTTGAAGAAACATCCCACGGAGTTTCCTAATTTGCTGGAAGATTCTGGCAATGCGCAGCGTTCCAGTTTTCTGAGCATTCTGCTTCCAACCATCATGGTCGTCGATGCCCGCGCACAAATACTGGCTCGTCTCGAGGGGTATCAACCTATCGCGGTCGTCGATGCGTTACTGAGTCGTCTCGCGAACCCATCGAATGTAACAAAGTATTGACGACTTGTCGTCGAATTGATTCTCCAATTGGATTCGGTCATCCCCTGCGAGTGCCATAACTGTCGTCAAAGATTCTGGTCCGACGAAAGCGAAAGTTGCTCTATCGAAACCGATCGTCGTACTTGCTGCTGCTGAATTTTCCCTGGGAAAACCTCCTTTCGAACATGGTTTTTGATCCTGCCAGGCTTCGAAGGAGTCGGCCCTCAAAGGAACGTTGCGCTTCCTCATTCGTGTCAGAACCGGTATTGGCACGATAGTTGTTCTCATTGCATTCCCGAGTACGAAATCGAGCATCGGTTTGTTCGATGGGGATCTCGGGGTCAATGCATCAAGGGAAGGACGGTGGGGGCCATGTTGTTTTCGAATATCGGGTACCGAGTCGGGGGCACAGTTGTGATTGGGTTCATTTGGGTTGCGGTCGGGAATGCGCTTACTGCCTGCGATGGGTGGACGCTGGTCCGAAATCCCGCCGATTGCTTGGTTCGATCCGCATCGACCTTGAGGAACCGCATTGAATGCGTTGAACGATTTGGAGTCGCCAGCCAGTTGTCTCGGCAGCTGGAACGGTCTACGTGCGACCTGCGCGACGCGATCAAGTGCAATCGTGACTGGGATGTCATCCTGTGTCGGTATCGAGCGGTCAAACAGGATTTTTCAAGACTCTGTGCCGTCATCGATCGCTCCTGCGACCTGCGTCGCGATCGACGAGTAGGAGCAGAACTTGTCATTTTTAATCAAGCCCTCTGTGAATTCGAAACGACCTTGGGAGTGCTCATACGGAATTCGCAGGTGCCATTCGCTTTTCCCAGGGGTGGCAGCTCGTACTTTGATCAACCAAGCAACCATTGGTTCGATCAACCGACGATTCATGGAGGACGCCCCGATCCTCGTGCATGGGATGCCTATCGAACCAATTCCGGTTTCTCCAATGGCTATCCGGTGCGTACGGATTTGAATCCGCGAAGTCCGAGCTCGAACGGAAATCAACGTGTTCACCCGACGTTCCGGACGAGCTATGATAGAAGCGTTGGCCAAGATGATCTGGGCGAAGAACTCCTGAAATTGCTTTTGACTCGGCTGGCAAGCAACGGTAGGAACTGATTGAACATGCGTTTTCCATTAGTACGGCTCGCCTGTCTCCTGATCTTCAGCGGGCCGTACTGTCTCGGGCAGGTGCAGTCCCGGCAGCTCGATGATGGTTGCACGCAACTGGAATCCAAGCACCTCCGACTGATAACGGATCTTCCGATTTCCGACGAGATTCGAAAGCTACCCGAAATATTCGATGCTGCTCTTCCGATGTGGCAAAACCTCTTCGGAGGCAGTCAAGACGACTCGGAGGAACTGAAGGCTGTCGCTTTCCTGATGGGTGACCGAGTTCGTTTCCAGCATCTCGGTTATCTGACGCCGGAGACACCAAACTTTGCGGAAGGTTATCAGTTTGGAGATCGATTGTTCATTTGCGAGCAACCCTCGGACTACTATCGAAGACACTTGCTGCTGCATGAAGGAACGCATTGGTACATGTATCGAGCATTGGGTGGTGCCGGTGCTGGTTGGTACATGGAAGGACTGGCAGAGTACATGGCCACACACCGCTGGGATGGTCAGCGTCTTACTCTGGGAGTAGTTCCGGATCATCGAGACCAGGTGCCTTATTGGGGCCGATTGTCTGTGCTTCGCGAGGACTTTGAGCGAGACCGAGCTCCTTCATTGAGAAAGATTTTCGAGTTTTTTGATCGCGAGCACAGGAACGTCAAACCGTACGCCTGGAGCTGGGCCGCCACCCAGTTTTTCTTAATCCACCCGAAGAGCTCGGAAGTGATCAAGCAAACATTTCATCCTGGCTTGGATTATTCCGAGGGGATCAATCATCAACTATTGGCTGAGCTCGACGAAGATTGGCCGCAGTACTGTCATCAATGGTCTGGATTCGTTTCTGACTTAGATTATGGTGTTGACCCAAAGACCATCCTGCCAACCTGGGTTCCTGCAAAGAAAACTGCAAGCCGAACCGACCTCCACGTGCAATCCAATCACGGTTGGCAGAGTTCGGGCATTCTTATGATGGCAGGGGAGCGAGCCATGATCCGCGCGCATGGACGAATCACACTTGCCAGGAATTCGGAATCGAAACCATGGGAAAGCGAACCGCAAGGAATTTCTCTGCAATATCAGGACGGACACAAAATCGGCACGCTTATGGCTGCAGTGATCCCGATCCATTTGCATCTGAATGACCAGACCCTCCGATGGCGTTCCATTCCAATCGGCAAGCTGTCGCAGCTCGAAGCTCCTGTCGAGAGCATTCTCTATTTCAAAGTAAATGAGCATCCAGGAAAACTGAACGACAACTCCGGACATTATTCAATCAGCGTTGAATTTCCCCCTTCCAAGTGATCTTCAATTCCTCGCGAGGTCCACAGCATTCGCGCTTGCTTTCACAGGGGGAGCCGCAGTGTCTCAGGGAGTCGTGGAGTTGCTCCTGGTTGGGTGCAGACATACGAAGCGACTTGGACTGCATGTGTGTGCGCAGCTTCCCTATCCTTGCCCGCAAGCAAGTTCAAACAGAAAGCTGACGTGAACGCATCCCCTGCTCCCACAGTATCCACGATATTCATGGACTCGGGCTGAAGTTGATGAGCCGAACCCGTGGCAGGTACGACCATCGAGCCTTCAGAGCCAAAGGTTGCTATAACCAGCTTCAGATCGTATCGATGGAGCAACGAGCGGACCTGTTGCTCGATTGTCCCATCCAAGTCAAGCAGGTCCTTCAGATAGCCAATCTCGTCGACATTGAGCTTCAGGATGTTTGCCGAAGCAATCGATGTCAGCAGGACTTCAGGATCGACGTAGGGAGGCCGGCACCGATCGCAAGAACGTTTGAATCACATCACGCGCCTCACGATGTCGCTGGCCCAGTGTTCCAAAACAAACGGCGTCGACCGTTGAGACAAACGTTCCGAGTTTCGGGTTCCAATCCAGATGGTCCCAGGCAGCGTCTTCCTCGATGCGATAACTCGGCACTCCCGCTGCGTTCAAACTCACGACAACTCTACCCGTTGGAAATCCACGAACCTGCAGAAACGATGTATCGACGTTTCGCTTCGCAAGCTCGAGCTTTGCATCAACACCAAGCGCATCATCGCCAACCGCGCTGACGACAAAACTTTCCACACGTTCCCCTCCGATTTCCTTCGCCATGCAAGCGAAATTCGCCGGAGCACCTCCGAAGCACCGAATGTCGGGAAACTGATCCCATAAGACTTCACCGATTCCAACTACGCGAAAGACTCGTGACATCGTTATTTCAGATCATTTGCAAGGGGACAACGAAAGGAATGATCCTCGCTCCAATTCGAACCTCTGGGGACAACCAACCGACCTCAATGCAACAGAAACGTTCGATGAGGCCAGAAGATGCGCGACACCAAGTCGCCATCGAGCGAAGCTAGTTGAGTGGCTGGCCAATCTGGCTCTCCATGATATCGAATCGAAAGCACGGATGAGTTTGGTTTGTGGCTGTATTGATTATGCTGATTCTGGAAAGCTGCAAAATTCACCCATCAAAGCGTTGTCACTTATTGCAGGTCGCGAGAGACCGATAAAGATTCGCTGCATGTTCGGGCGCGACGGTGTTGATGTAACAGTCGGACGCCCACTCGAAGCCGGCAAATTTCGATAAGCGTGGAACAACTTCGGCGTACCAATGGTAGGTTGCTGGTCGGCGGCAGCACCAGGGCATGGTATTAAGAACGTAGTTGTAGGATGATTCTGGACGCAGTCGCTCGATCCAACTCGTCACTGCCTGGAGCAAATGACAGAACTCCTCGAGTTGATGACGTTCAGCATCTTCAAAGGAAGACCAGTGAGGTTTCGGCACAATGAGCACCGACATCGGGAGTCGGCTCGCGTAGGGGCAGAATGCCACAAAATGTTGCGTTTCGGCCACCAGTCGGTCTCCGACAGAACGCTCTGCGGAAACCATGTCGCAGAGATAACAGGTACCAAACTGAGCATGGTAATCGGCCAATCGCGTCAAAATGCGTTCTTGATAGGGCGGCATCATGTTGCACGCGATCAATTGACTATGGGTATGGGCCAACGAGGCGCCAGCATCCGCCCCAGTATTCTTGAAGATTACTGCGTATTTCAGATCCGGATCGCGCCGCAAACTCAGCAGTCGTGCCTGATATGCTTTTCCAATCAGCGTCATATGAGTCGCGTGCAAACCGCTCAAACTTCTTAGGTGCGTCGGAGACTCGACAATGACCTCATGCGAGCCGAAGAATAACTCCCTCCGAGCGAAGTACGGTTCTCGTTCAGCATCCTTCATCCAAAATGGTAGTGCATGAACCTCTCCTTCGCTTTGTCCCCCGCTGCCATGAAGCATCGTCAGCGCGTCGGAAGGAAGAATCGCGGGATACTTATTTGCGAAAACGCGAACCAGCCACGAATGTTCTCCGAGATTTGGATCGTTCAGTTCCAGGATCGGTGGGGGCGTACTCGATTCATTTCCGTAACAGAACGGGCAGTCTTGATTTGCATCCAACTCGCCGCTGGCACCGTTTTCAAAATCATTGGGTCGCCCGGCTCGGTCCGGAGCTAGAATGATCCAACGGTCGGTTAGCCAGTCGTAGCGTGCCTCACTCATTGCATCAAACGATCCTTGTTCTATCCGCCGCGAATCTGCAAGGCATCCTGGTACAAACGCTCATACTGCTGAGCGCTTCGCCCCCACGACCAATCCTGACTCATGCCTGTTTCAACGATTTGTTTCCAGCTCTCGGGCGAATGCTGGAACAGATTCAAGGCTCGCTCAAGAGCCATAACCAACGACTCGACATCATAGGATCGCATTGCGAAACCTGTTGCCGTTCCATTGCTCAGTGTATGGTCGCTGCAGTCAGTTACCGTATCCGCCAAACCGCCAACCGCATTGACGACGGGCACTGCCCCGTAGCGCAAACTATACAATTGATTCAATCCACACGGTTCATAGCGGCTAGGCATGAGAAAGATATCAGAGGCCGCCTCGATGCGATGCGCCAAACGTTCTGAGAACTCTGCTTTGAACCCAATTCGGTTGGGTGCCAAATCGCGAAGAGAATTCAGTGCTTCAACAAATCGAGCTTCACCCGATCCGAGAATAGCCCACTGCAAATCCTCGCGATGACTCCAAGCTCTCAGGACTGGGATGACCAAGTCCCAACCTTTTTGCTCTGCTAATCGACCAATCAGTCCGATCATGGGAATGGATGGATTTTGGTCGAGGCCAAACTCTTGCTGCACCGCTTGCTTCGCAGCGGCTTTGCCTTGCTTCCAATTCTCGACCGAATACGTTTGCGGCAACGTTTCGTCCCGGATCGGATCCCAAACTTGATAATCCACACCATTCACAATTCCAACCAACCGATCCCGTCTCAGAGAGAGTACGGATTCCAGTCCGCAGCCAAATTTCGGTGTCTGAATTTCCTCTGCATAGGTCGGACTTACCGTCGTGATGCGATCGGCAAAAACGATGCCTGTCTTGAGCAAATTGATGTCTCCGTAGTACTCCATGTGCTCGAAGTTGAAATAGCGTGAATCGATGCCAGTGAGAGGCATGTCGAAAGCCCAGAATCGACCTTGATAAGCCATATTGTGAATGGTGAACACGTTGACAGTTCGGGAGAACCAGGGATTCTCATTCAAGTTCGTCTTGACAATGGCGGGCACAAGGCCGGTTTGCCAATCATGGCAGTGGATGACCTGCACCGGCAAATGTAAGCTTTCAATTGCCATCAATGCCGCTCGATTGAAGAAACAGAATCGCTCGCAATTGTCGCGGTAATCACCGTTCGCATCGCCATAGAGACCACTCCGATCAAAGTAGTGTGGTTGATCGACGAAATAGCAGTCGACAGGCCCATCAGCGATCCGTGTTTTCAAAATTCGGCACGCGATCTGCTTGCCAGCAACCGGTACTGCAAAACCAACGTGCGTCGATTGGATGTCTGTGCCATTGTGATGAATCTGCGCATAGCCGGGCATGAAGATCGAACAGCGATGACCTAGTTGTGCGAGCTTGCGAGGTAACGATCCGCACACATCTGCCAATCCGCCAGTCTTGGCAAACGGAACAGCTTCGCTAGTTATCATCACGATTTCCACTCGACGTCTCCTTTTGCCCGCATTTTAGTCACTTTAATTTTCACTCACAATCAGACAGCTTCGACTTTGACCTTGGTTTCGAATGCAGCTTTGAACTATACTAAGCTGAGTGAAGTCGACGTCACATCACCATCGGCTTCGCATTGATATACACGGGTAACAGATTGTTTCGAGGACATTCATCGTGCTTCTCAGTCGGCCAAAAATTGCGAGCTTGGCATTGCAGGTATTCTCGCGTCCACTCCATCCAGAACTGTTTGAGATTTGCCGAACGCAAGTTGTCGAGAGAAAGCTGTTCCGAGCTAGCTTGCAAATCACGAGAGAAGGCCACATCGTAACGTTTCAAAGCAAAAACGGAACAATCGCAGAAGTAGTTTCCTCGGCAAACCAGATGGTGCCCCAACGCCGTCGTTTAATTGCGAATTGCATCAGCGAACGGTGTGTCGAATCCGCATCGCATCCCCTTGGCATAGAGTATCGAACCGAGTTTGAGCGAGAGCATGTCGGTCCAGAAATGTTCCAAATGGTGCAGTCCATTTTGCTGAAAAAAGACCGGAAAGAGGCATTGATTCAAACTTTCGACTCCAGCGGGCGGTGCATGTCTGGTGCCTTAAGCTATATCTATTTTGAAACCCGCGCCCGGCAGCTCACCGTCCAAGTGATCCATACCTTCCCCGACGATATGGCGGTCGTCAAAGTCATGTCGACCTTTGTCGCTCCTGCTTGAGATACTTGTATGGAAGTTCGATTCGAGTTGGCGGATTTGCGCGATCCGCAGCAGCTTGCTGCCGTCATCGACATGATCGATCATTACGCGAGCCAACCAACTGGCCGCAGAGAGGCTCTTCCTCCGGAAGTGAAATACCGATTGTTTCAAGAGCTTCCAAAACAACAGCATGCACGTGTCCTCATCGCTTGGAACCACGATCGTCCAGTTGGGGTTGCCGTATGCTTTCTTGGATTTTCAACGTTTCGAGCAAAGCCAGTGTTGAACATTCACGATCTTGCCGTTCATGCAGAGTTTCAAGGGCAAGGCATTGGAAGAAAGATGCTCGAAGCTGTGAAAGCTCTCGCGGAAAACGAGGACTGCGGTGCGATGACCCTCGAGGTACGTATCGACAATACGAGAGCACGACGATTGTATGACAGTTTTGGATTCTCAAAACTCATGGATCCGATCGCAACGGATGCAGAGCTCTTCGGCCGGTTCGCGTTGGATTGATGGATTGCGATGAGCGAGCTTCATCAAATCCCTCTTGGATTGCTCGCGCATCAGATGGGGTGGGATCAGGAAGAACTCCAACGCTTTCGAGACTCGCTTGCGCGTTACGCACCCCGTGGCATCCGACTGCGGCCGGATCGAACGGCGATGTCCCTGCCCTTTCAGGCCGAACGTGTCCCATGGTTCCAACGTGGCTGGTGGATTACATCTCCCGATGTTCGCCCATCCCATTTCTTGGAGTTCGCGGCCAATGATTACTATATTCAAGATGCCGGTTCTTTATTGCCCGTCGCCTTGCTCTGTCCTGAACCTCACGAATGGATTTGCGACGTTTGTGCAGCACCCGGCGGAAAAGCGTCGGCGATCCTTGAGCAACTCGATCATACTGGATGGTTGCTTGCCAATGAAACGATCAAAACCAGGTTGAATGTCTTGCGATGGAATCTCGAACGCACTGGGCAACCGTGGTATGCACTTACCAATCTGGATTCCGCTGAACTAGGATCGCTTGTTGAGGGAGTCTTTGACGCTGTCCTGGTCGACGCCCCGTGTTCCGGTCAGGTCCTCGTCATTTCAAATAAGCGGTCCGATAATGCCTTTGCTCAAAATCAAATTCAGCATAGCGCTGCGAGACAGCGAAGGATCTTGGAAAATGCCATCCGCTTGCTGCGCGTCGGAGGGCGATTGGTCTACTCGACCTGCACGTTTTCCATCGAGGAGAATGAGGAACAGATCGCGTGGCTCCAGGATCAATATCCTGGATGCTTCGAGCCAATCGATTCTCCCGAATTGCGTCCTTGGCGCAGTCCTCTTGCCGCCGGGTGCTATCGCGTTTGGCCGCACCGCGATCCGACAGATGGTGCATTCGCAGGAGCACTGCGACTGATTTCCAAGCTACCAGAAAGGGCTCAGGCCCCATCAGCATTCGCAAGAAATAAGAGCAAATCATCGTTTTCGAAGAGCCCTGTTCATAACGACCCCAAAATTGTGGCTGAATTCGGAGCCCTTCGCGACCCAGCAATAACTCTCTTTCCTTGGGAGCGGATTCGGAGCGAACGCAAGGTTCAAGCATGGGACATCGAGAAGTGGCTCTCGAAAATTGAGTGGCCAACCTATTATCGTTTCAAAGGATCAGTCGCAACTCCTGAGCACGCTTTGGCGATCCTGTCCCCCGAACGATTCCTTCCTTATGCGACGACGGAACTCGATCTACCAAAAGCATTGCGATACGTTCGAGGTGAGAGTCTCGATGTGACAAGGAACGAGCCTACTTGGTCCGTTGCCACTTGGATGAACCGCTCCCTCGGGTGGCTGAAAATCGGCAAGCTCCGAGCGAATAACGGACTTCCTTCTTCAGCAAGGGAGTCCTTTCAATCTGTCTCAAATCCAAGTCCTTAACCCGCTTTCTCAACTACGGCTGATCTGGAAAGGAAACATCAGGAGGTGTCAGCCGTGAGCTATTCGCGGACGCCGCACCTTTCGGCTGAATAAGATCGTCCAAAGTCACGCGAAGCTTCTTGTATTCGGATTCACTGATCAAATAGTACCATTCCGCGAATCGAGCGTTCAATTCATCCACCTTTCGACGGGCACTGGAAATTTTTTCGTTTCGATCATCGATCGCTCTCTGATTATCGCGCGTGATCTTCTCGCGCGTTGCCTCTAGTCGCTCCTTAAGCTCCTCCTCCGATTCCTGCGCTGGAGGTTGATCTTGGCTTTGCTCAGAAGCTGCTTCCGGCTGCTGTTCTGAAGGGGCTTCTGATGATTCACTCTCAGGCGGTTGCGTGCTTACCAAGTATGTCCTGCGCCCGGAAACTCTCGCCTGTTCTCGTCCGCCGTCACCGTCACCCGATCCACCCTCAATGACCTTCTCCGAAGTATCAGCGGGAGTCTCCAATGTTGGAAGCGAAGAGTCGCTGGTTTCCAGGTTTGTTTCTGCAGCGGACTCAGGAGCATCGTTCGAGCTACCATCATCCTCTTGGTTATCATTGCTATCCGAACCAATTTCTATGACGTCGCTGGACGTCGTTGGCGGAGTTGCGGCAGCCCGTTCAAAGGCCTCCATTCGCAGCATATCTTCGATCGTCTCGGGCAATGCTTTGAGATTCGGTGGAGGAAAGCGACTTTCGTCAAGTTTACAAGTCACGAGAAGATAGCGGTCAAGTGCCATCTCATTCCCCTTGCCACTCTCTGACGAATCCGACGAGCCACCGGACGTATCTTTGTTGCCAAAGCGCAAGAGATACTGAACACCATCCTTCAAGGAAACGGTGATTTCGCCACTCGAAGCAAAGATTTCCGTCGATCCGTCTTTTTCCGATACTTGGGGAACGAAGCCTCGATTGAACAACGAGATCACCGATTGATTGTCATCCAGCAACGATTTCTCGGCCTTGAGGTTGGCCGCCAGCCCAGCCGGTTTTCGCTTGACGTTGTTGATTCGAAGCGAGTCGAGCGTATTCTTTACTTCATTCAGCTTTGTTTCATTGAGTTGTTCATTCTCACCCAGCGTTCTCGCATTCGGTTGATTATCCTGGTACACGATCATATCGAGCAGAGACCACTTTCCGTCCGAAAGATTAAACTTAACGTCGGCGTCGAATGAATAAGCCAAGCTTGCGGTCAATCTTCCTTGTTCCACTCCCTGCAAGACACTGTAGTCGCGGAAATTGATGGTATCGATATCCGTGCTGCTCAACTTCAGAAGGTCGTCTTCGATCCAACGCTTGAAGTCGGTGCTAAGCACAGACGTATCCACTGCTGCGACGTAGATGGCATCTTCGTTCGGCTTGCGAACAAAGCGCAATTTCGGGTCGTCCTTCACCTCCTTGCCGATCACGAGATTCACCAGCGTGTCTCCCCTGGCATCTTGCAGTCGAACCAGGGTTCCTACTCCTTCAGCTCCAATCTCGATTCTTTCTTGATCCGGTTCGACCACGCCATACAACTTTTGATCTTCTCTATTCGTCGACTGCAGCCCGATGGCAATCATCCCGAGGAATAGATTAGCCGCTTCGCTCATCTGCTTCGATGCATCAGCCGGATAACCATCGTGAGAAGGAATCGTCCAAGCTCCCCCATCACGACTGCGACTCACCTCGAACGTCTTGAACTTAGCGAGAGCATCGTCGTATTTGACGATTTTGAGAGACGCGGCCGCTGACGGATCGTACTTATCGAATATTTCTTTATTGACGACGCTTTCAGCGAAGTTCTCCTTGAAACTGACTCGGGGAGACGTCCACCAGGCAGCGAGAGCCATCAAAGCAGCGACCGCTGCGAAGATTCCAGTTTTCCGCGACTCATTCACAATTTTCACTCCAGGGATGTTCATTGAGCACTGTCGACTAGGCTTGTTGGTTGATCCGATTGAGCTATCGAAGGCGAGTTTTCGCGATCCCTTCCCGTTCTCGCAGTCGCCGAGTTACGAAAACGGCGATGCCAACCAGCAGTGGCGGGATAGGTGGGATGAATACCGCCAGAATCTTGCACAAATTTTGCGTCTTACGAATTTGCAAGTCGGCTTCTCGTTGGGCAACAACAATATTGCGGTCGCGATCTCGCTCAAACTGTCGAAGTTTCACAACCAAGCGAGTTTGCAGTTCCTTTCGCTTCAGTTCCAACTGTTGCAAAGCTTCGATCAATTCCTTCTGCTTGTTCGGATCGGTGGCACCCTCCCGCTGCAAGCTTCGAACTCGCTCATCGAATTGTTGGAGGTTCTTTGCATTCTCGGCCTCTGCGTCTTGTTTGAGTGTCTCAAATTTCGTGCGGAAGTCATCTCGTTTCTCTCGCTCTTCCTGTCGATATTTGTCCGTCCAATTCTCGACAACTCGGAGCGTGCTGTGCTGAGGCTCATGGCGTCGAATCGTCGGATAGTCTGTTTCACCGGCGAGAACATCGATGATGTTCAGGAAGAAGGTGACGTTTTGCAAGCGAAAGTTGATGTCCTCAAACTGTTCGGGGCGATTGCGAATGTCGATAAACACTTGGTTCATGCAGTCCGCGTCGGCGACGTACACTGCGTGGATGGGGCGAACAGATTTCTTAGGCTCGGTCTTGGCGGAATCCTCAGCGACGTTTGGAGAAGTTTCGGCAGGCCGACCTTTGATCTCAACTGCCACCACTTTCCGTCCTGTCGGAATACCTTGGAGAGCCCTCAATTCATTAGCACTTCCTGCTCCCTGCTGAACCCAAGAATTGACCCGGTCGAACGAAATCGTTCCCGCCTTTTCACCGGTGGATAAGAGATCAATCATGTCCATTTTCGAGTCCGGCGATCGCCGAATGACGCCCGAATAGAGCAACATAACTTCTCGTAATTCCTTGGTGATTTCGCTGGAATCACTTAAAGCGTCCTCGGCCCCAGGAGCCTCCTCGCGAATGAAGATCCACGAATCCGTGGCCTGATTCAACTCGGCCAAAACCGGATAAGGATTGTAGGCATGCCAGCAAATGTCGGGATTAACCCCACCCATCATGGCCGGAGCACCGGGAATCTCGAGGCCTAATACTTTCCATAATGCCGCGATGTCTCCTTTGGGCATCATTCCACCACCACCAAACATTCCGCCACCCGATTGCTTTGGTTCGCCCGTACCGGGGAAATTGAAGGTAAGTGGCATCGGATCTTCGAAAATAGCCGTGGGGATACCCGACTTCACGGCTTCGACAAAATTGACCAACTCTTCTGGCGATAACGAAGATGGCTGGACCGCAAGCAAGGCGTCCATGCTGTCCGGATTAATTTCCGATGACGCGTTGACTTCGACAATCTCGTATTGTTTAGCGAGCTCAGTAACGATGACTTGACGTGGAATTTCTTGGAAAGTGGTCCGAGAGAAGCCACCCATCAACTGAGCATCTGTCCGCAGAATCCCCAACTTCTTTCGAGTGGGTTTGGAAACCGTATTGAGCGAACGAACCAACTCATATTCAACTGGCGTGCCAACATCAAAAAACGGAACAACGACTTTCTCAAGTCCGCTTTTGATGGCGACCCCAAGAATAAGCTCTTGATCCGACATGGCCCCTCGCTCTCGAGCCCGCACTCTTTCTGCTTTGATACCATATTGCTGCTCTGCCTGAGAGGCCTCCGCGCTGAAGGTCTCCAAGTTATCAAAGATTCGAACCTCCATCGGAATGTTGTTTCGCTTGGCAGTCGATTCGAACTCCTTCAGCATGGTGATCAAATTGTATTTGGTTTTGGCATACAACTCGGGAACTTCGGCAGAGATGAAAGCCTCGACCATGATCGGCTTTTCCGGAGATAGAGAAGCGATCATCTTTCGGGTAGTGGGTGACAAAGAACTCACTTGACCTTCGGTTGCATCGAGCCGAGCATCACGGTTTCGAAAGAACACGGAGGCAGCGATAACAATCGTGGCCATCAGCACCACTCGAATCAAATAGTGAAAGAACATTCGATTCCCGTCTTTTCCACCCGACCAATGGCGGCGTCCGATCAGAATCATGCAGAGATAGAAACCCAGCACTGCAACAAGAATGAAGAAGAAAGTCGAAGACAGGCTCAACACGCCTCTCCCAAAGTCGTCGAACTTTTCAGCGATGCTGAATTGTTTCACAGCGCGTGTCAAACTGCGATTTGGAGCGATCACATCCGACATTCCGGCAAACGCGAGAGGAGCGTTGAAGAGCGCACCCAAAATAAACCCGACCGTCAAGTTGTTCGTCAAGAAGGAAGCCACCATCCCGATCGATATCATCGCCATGCCGATGGCCCAATAACCCACGTAATTCGCGAAGAACAATCCCGTATCCAAACTTCCGAGGGTCAGAAACACGAGGACAATGAAGGTTGAGATTTGCGAGAAAAATAAAGAGGCTGTGTAGATCGCGCCCGCTGCGAGGAATTTTCCGGCGACAATGTCGAAATCATCAGCAGGGAGAGTCAATAGCAACTCATCCGTCCCCTGTCGCCGCTCGTCGGCCCAAATACTCATCGTAATGGCGGGGATAAAGAACAGCATGATGTACGGGAACCACGTGTTGAGCTGATTCAGCGTGGCAAGGTTACTGGTGAAAAATTGATGCGGCCAAAACGCAGCGGTCGACGTAAGGGCAACGAATAAACAAAGGAACACGTAGCCAGTGGGATTCGCGAAATATCCGTAGAAGTTTCGCTTCAGCACGGCGAATGCTGATCGCCATTGCCTAGAGAAAAACAGAATCAGTGAGACAATGAGGGCGAGTGCGAGCAGGAAAATCACGTCCAGAAAAATCAATCTCGCGATTGCCGAAAGGACGGCCATGGCATTGGGACTCATAGTCGTTATTGGTTCCCGGTATTTGGTAAATCGAAGTTCAAATCTATTTCGAAATTCTCTTTCATCCGGGTGATTCGAGAACCACCGGACGACCGTCGGGCATCGATCGCTGTTCCTTAAACAGCGGCCCGGGTCAGTTGTTTGAAGGCTGTATCCATGTCTTTATGGACCTGCTTTAGCTCAGAAATGGGACCTTCGAAAACTTTCCTGCCTTCCGAAATCAGTATGACGCGGCTGGCCATCACCTCGACTTCCTGCAGAATATGAGTCGATAGCAAGATGGTCTTCGTCTCTCCCAACTTGCGCATCGTGGCCCGCACTTCACGAATCTGATTTGGATCAAGTCCGGCGGTGGGTTCATCCAGGATCAAGACATCCGGTTCGTGCAGAAGAGTCTGGGCCATACCCACTCGCTGTCGAAATCCCTTGGACAACTTGCTGATCGCTTTGTGAACAACCGTTTTTAGGTCGCACAATTCGATAACAGCTTCGATGCGTTCTCGCTTGCGGGTCTCGCTCAAGCCTCGCGCATCCGCAAAAAACGACAGCAAGCTATGGGGAGTCATGTCGGGATAGAGCGGACCATTTTCTGGCAAATAACCAAGACGCTTTGATCCCTCGATGCGGTCCACATGCATGTTATGCCCAGCAATTCGAGCCACTCCTTCGCTGGGTGCCAAGTAACCGGTCAGCATTTTCATGGTGGTGCTCTTGCCGGCTCCATTGGGGCCGAGAAAAGCAACGAGTTCGCCCTCGCGAACAGTGAAGGTAATGTCGCGAGCCGCAGCGAACGGACCGTAAAACTTCGAAAGACCCTCCGCTTCAATCATCGGTTTAGGTCCAGAATCTTTGCTCATCTTTCAATCCTGCGATTCTCTGAAGGCGAAAAGCCCCAATTGCAAGCTCGGAAGCCTCGGTTATCTCTGGTCGAGTACAGCGCAACCATTGGAATTTTGTGTAGTATTCTTGCGTCGAGACAGAAACTCGCCAAGGTAGGTACTCCAGAAACATCTGCGACAAATCGCAGATACGTCCCTCTGACCAGGTCGGTTCAAGCAAGCTTTCCGGTTTGCAAAAAATCACTACAATCGCTTTCCAGACATTCGCTTTCAGTTTAGCGATTTCGTTTCGCATTCCATGGTGTCAAAAAATGTCCGATCCGATTGAGAAACAAGGTCAAGCCCTGGAAAACCAGTTCTTTGCCAAGGTCGATCAACAGCTCATTGAAAAACTTCGTAAAGAAAATGCTGCCAAAGAACAAATGGCTGCTCTCAAGGAAGTCCTTCCCATCTCCGACGACGCCGTTCTAAAATCCTTAATCGATTTGGGAGTCACTGCGGAGAAAGCCGCTGCTCTAAGGATCGTCCCCATCATCATGGTTGCCTGGGCGGACGGAAGCGTCGATGAATCCGAGCGTCTCCTCGTCCTTCGAGCTGCAGAACAATGCTCGATCGAGCCTGGGAGTGCTGCCGGGCAGCTGCTTGATCATTGGCTCCGTTCGAAGCCTCCTTCCGAAATTCTCGACGATTGGTGCTCCTACGCCCGAGAGTTGTTTCGGTCGATGCAGAAGCCGGAAGGCGAGGCATTTAAGAAAGCAGTGCTCAGTCAGATCAAAGACGTCGCTCGCGTTTCCGGAGGGATCCTCGGCTGGGGAGCGGTCACTGCCGGAGAGAGTCGAATTATCGATCGAGTCGAAGCGGCACTTTCCGAATGACTTCCCAAGAGCCTTTCGTCGTCTGGCACGAACATTCCGTTTCCCGCGAGGATCGGGAACGCGTGAATGGCCATCAAGGATGCGTTCTTTGGTTCACGGGTCTCAGTGGCTCCGGAAAGAGCACAATTGCCAATCAGGTTGACTTCCTGCTAAATCAACGCGCAGTCCACACCTTCTTGCTGGATGGCGACAATGTGCGCCATGGTCTGTGTGCGGGTCCAGCGAAACTAGAAGCCGTTCACGGTGAGTCGTTCGCGAGACGTTTTGGGCTTGGATTCGGAGCCGAGGATCGAGAAGAAAACATTCGTCGAGTTGGTAGCGTGGCCCAGCTCTTTGTTGCTTCCGGACTCATCGTTTTGACGGCTTTCGTTAGCCCGTATCGCCGCGATCGATTGCGCGTTCGAAGCTGGATCGAATCTCAAGGTCGCCCCGGCGACTTCATCGAAGTCTTTGTCGATACTCCGATCGAACTTTGCGAGCAGCGCGACCCCAAGGGTTTATACAAACAAGCCCGCGAAGGAAAGATTGCCAACTTCACCGGTATCAGCGATCCATACGAACCGCCGGAAAACGCAGATCTTGTCCTCGATACTGCCAGTCGCTCGCCTTTGGAATCTGCCGAGCAAGTCATTGCCTTCTTGCAAGCTCGCGGTGTCCTTCCATAGAAGACTTGTTGCGTTCGTGCTGCTGCTCTGAGCACACTTCGATTGAATGTGACCGTTGACATCAAAGGGCTGTGAGTGGTCATGTATTGGAGGAGCAATGAATTATCTTCGATTGCTTACGCTACTTGATACCTTTGTCGCTTCTGTCGGCTTAGTTCCTGATCGGCTGGACTG
Source organism: Pirellula sp. (assembly GCA_037440405.1). Taxonomy (GTDB): domain Bacteria; phylum Planctomycetota; class Planctomycetia; order Pirellulales; family Pirellulaceae; genus JANMGV01. Next base: position 36,911 of record JBBIUE010000021.1, read on the forward strand.
ACGATTCAAGCTATTTTTTTTGAGCTTGAAGTACCACTTTGTTGCAAGAGCTCGGGTTCGCCTTTCACTACCGCACGGATTAGTTTGCGGAACTGCCCCTATAGCTAAGGGAAACCGTGATGGCTGCAAAAACACCAAAATTGCGGAACTGAAATTGCGTAGTTCCAGGAGGAACTGGCATGGACGTCGATCAATTCCTTGGTTTCTCCGCATCCCCCGCCTCGTGAACGGGTGCGTCGAAGGCAGAGGCAATCGCCACGTTAATTTTTGTCACGGAAGCAATTTCCCGTGACACTTTTGCAAGAATTCTGCTAACATAGAAGCCATCTTTGGAAACTGACGAGCAAAATCGTCGGTGAACGAATTTCAGTGATGTCACCCTCTCAGACGAAGCTTACAAGATCATGCGACATAAGAACCAGAACGTACTGAAAAAATCGCCTCGAATGCATACCCCCAGTTCTCCGAAAAAGAAGCGCCTACGAATGGAGTGTCTCGAGGCGCGAACGCTTTTGGCGGGTGACTGTTTTGGTGATGGCGCGAGTTTGGTGGAATTGATAAATGGGAGTGGTGCTTCGGAAGCCGTCGTTCCCTCTGGTGGCCAGCAAGCGTACAAGTTCGAATTGCTTTCAGGGGTTGGTGTCGAGATCGCGATCGATCCGCCACTCTCAGAGTCCGCTTTACAGCTTCTCTTCCGCAGCATGAACGACGATGGGTTGGAGCCGACGTATCAGACCGAGGACGGTAGTGCGATTTTGTTTGAGGATCTATCGGAAGGTTGTTATCAGTTTGTATTCGCCAATTCATCCGCGAATGATGTCGAGGTTCGTTTTCAGATTAGCGTTCTAACGTTGATCACGATCAGTGATGACAATGGAGGCTCGTACCCTGGAGACGGTGACGGAAACTTGGACGGCTATCAACCTCGTCCCGACGATGCCGACGAAATTGGTGATGACGCGACTGAACTTGATCTGTCTTCTGGCTATGCGTACATCACTGGCGAGATCGATCGAAGTGGCGACAAGGATGCGTTTCGTTTTGCGGTTCTTGAATCGGGCTCGTTTTACGCGGGAGTTTGGAATTCTCATGGGGAAGCGATGGAGTTGAGGCTCTTCCGTTCCGACGGCACCGAAATCGAACTGCCAACGGACGAGAATGCGAACGGAATTCTCTTGGAAGAGATTGCGGCGGGGACTTATTTCTTACTGGTTTCAGGCGACTTTGCTGAAGGCGTGTATTACTCGTTGGATGTTTCCGTTTACGAAAAATACGATCCGGAATTCCCGGATGTCGAGCCGCGCGACGATGATTCGGATCAGTTGGATGATTCGGCGACGTGGCTGGACGTCAGTGAAGGGTTTGCGTGGATCGATGGCACGATCGAGAACAGCAGCGATGTGGATGCCTTTCGATTTGAAGTCGCTGAAACGTCGACATGGTACATTTCCGGCTATCCATACTTAATTGATGGCACTGGATTCTTGGTTCGGGTCGTCGATGGTTCGGGAGTCGAGCTGTTCGCTGAGGATGCCAATGGAGGAACGTCCGCTGGGGGGACAGAACTTACGCTTGAACTTGAGACTGGTGCTTACTATGTCGTTTTGAGTTACAGCGTAGAGGGAAGCACGGGATACGCGCTGAGCATTTCACAACTTGTTCGGAATGGCAGTGACGATGATTCGGTCATTGGTCCCACCGGCGACGATGGCAAGTCCGATAACAACGATGGACTGAATGATCCATCGTATGAGGTGGGAGGCAGCATTCAGATGGTTTTCTTCAATGCTAGTTTACCGACGGACGTGAATGGCGATACGAAGCACACTCCGCTGGATGTTCTGCTGGTCATTAACTGGTTGAATCAGCACGGAGTAACCAACGTCCTATCGCTGTCTGGCATGACCGGTGGACAAGGTGAGAGTGCAGCACAACGTCATTATCTGGATGTCAACAACGACGGGATCGTCAGTCCGTTGGATGCGCTCGTGGGAATCAACGTGCTCAATCAACGATACACTGAGAAGCGGGTAGCTGAGGCGGAGTCTGTCCGCGATAACGCGGTGAATGTCGATTGGATTTTTGCGAAGGAAGACAGCGAGCTCCTGACGTTTTAGTGGTGCCAACGGGCTCGACTAGTTGCATTGAACGGCAATCATGGCGACTCCGCAGTTCGGTGAGAGCTGCGGAGTTTTTGTTTTTTGGGAGTCCTCGATCGATTGCATTTCATATCCGGCTAGGATAGACTTTGCGTTTACAGTTAAACTGCGGAGCGGAATAGCAGTGTCAAGTCTCATCTAAAAAGTTACAAGCTGGATATGGGCGAACTTCGATTTCATGTTCCCAACGCTTCCCAGCTTGACGCACAGCTCTTCAGTTCTTCTTATGTAATTGGAATCGAGGGGATTCCGTGGGCATGTCGGTCATCGGTCCAAGAGGACCGGCTGACGATCACTCGATCGATTGAGGAATCCGGACGTTTTTCGATCGTGTGGCCGACTAGCGAGTTTGGACCGATATTGCTTACGACTGCCAGCTTGCGGTGCGACGATACAGAGTATCTACTTCCGTTGGAGCTGGCGCGAGGCACGCTTCATCGCATTCGCAGCCGCGCATTGGATTGGCAGAAATTGGGCCTGAAGATTCCCGAGCCGTTCCATCCTGTCATGGAGAAAGCGCTGCAGTATTTCATTCAGGCATCGATTGATCAATCGGATCGGGTGGCCTGTTGCCGTCGAGCGCAGACTGCCATTGAGTTCGCCTTGGCCAGCACCCGCCCCCTTTGTCGTGCGTTCATCTCGCAGTCACTTCAAGCGAGGCATCAGCAGGAACCCAAGTTAAACACGCTGATGGGTGTTCGGATCGGTTCGCGAGATGAGTGGCGGCCGCATCAGAAGCAATTGTTGGAAGTCATGAACATGGCGGTACTTGGGCTGGATTGGGGAAAACTGACTTCTGATCCTGGAGCGGCGAATTTCGAGTCCATCGATGATCAGGTCGAGTGGGCACGTGAAAACAGCCTACGAGTCTGCGCTGGGCCTCTGATCAGTTTACAACCTCACGCCGCGCCGAGCTGGCTTCATCTGCTTGATCATCCGGACAAGATGATTGCCGCTGCTTGCGACTTTACGAAGCGGTGTGTCGAACGATATCGCGGAAAGATCAATCTCTGGAATGCTGCAACGGGACTGAACACACCGAACGATCTTGGTTTAAGTGACGACCAGGTCCTGCGATTGGCAGTCGCTGTCATTCAGACCATACGACGTTTAGATGAGCGAACGCCTGTGATCTTGACGCTCGATTTGCCTTGGGCAGAGTATTTAGGGCAAAAATCGGATGCGATTTCCCCGTTGCATTTTGCAGATGCGCTGACTCGTACGGACCTTGGACTCTCTGGTTTGGGCGTTGAAATCAACATTGGCTATTCGCCCGGTGGGAGCTTTCCCCGAGACTTGGTTGAAATTTCTGATCTGGTGGATCAGTGGTCGATCTTAGAATTGCCCTTGATGGCCATGCTCGTTGCGCCCAATGATTCGCAATCGGATGCTCAGGCTTTCTCCAAGTATGGTTTGGTGTCTCAATGGAAAACCCCCGTCATTGAGCCGCTTGAAGCCACGGGCTCGGCTACGGGACAGGCTCCGAATGGACTCGACTTGTTTCAAGTTTTGTTGGCGAAACCCAATATTCACGGGATCGTTTGGAATCAACTTTGCGAGAAGGTTCCGCATCCATTTCCGAATTCCGGTCTTGTGCAAGCACAGGGGAATCCCCGACCGCTCTTCGAAGCTTTGGCTCGGCTGCGATCCTTGCACGTCCATTGAGTGTTCTTAACGTGTATCGGGGCACGATCGGAGCCGTTGTCTTCATTGGACCGCTGGTCCGAAGCAAACATGGCGTCTGACAGCTTAGAGACAAGCGACCATTCCATTCGCCAACTTTGGGGCCGCCCCGTACTACAACCCTGAACGATTACCTTTTCGTTTCCATGCATGTTGGAATCGGATCGATATTCAGTTTATGATGGTGAAGACTTCGGAGAGGCTCATTTAGATTAGTAAAGGAAAGATGATGGCTACTGTCGTTGGCTCGAAGGATGTTGTTCGATTGAACGAAGACGATGTGGTCGCCATCGATCGACTTCGAGAGCATTACACGCGATTGACGACTGAGTTGGCGAGGGTCATTGTCGGGCAACAGAAAGTGATTGAGCAACTAGCGATCTGTTTGTTCGCACGTCGCCATGCACTCCTCATGGGCGTTCCGGGCTTGGCCAAAACCCTCTTGGTTAGCAAGCTTGCCGAAACATTGTCTCTTAAATTCTCGAGGATTCAGTTCACTCCGGATTTGATGCCCATGGATATTACGGGAACGGATATCTTGCAAGAAACAGCGGGCGGTCGCCGGGAGTTTCAATTCGTTGCTGGGCCCGTTTTTGCAAATATCGTACTTGCTGACGAGATCAATCGTGCTCCGCCGAAGACGCAGGCCGCGATGTTGGAAGCGATGCAGGAGCAGCGGGTTACCGTTCTTGGCAAGACCTTTTCGCTTTCACCTCCCTTCATGGTCTTGGCGACGCAGAATCCGGTCGAGCAGGAAGGGACATATCCATTGCCGGAAGCACAGCTCGATCGATTCATGTCGTTGATCGAGCTTGATTATCCCAGTGAAGAAGAGGAAATTTTGGTTGCCCGCACGACCACCGGGGACGAGCTTCCGGAGTTGACGCATGTGTTGCATGCTGACGAAATTATCGCTTTGCAGCACTTGGTTCGGCGAGTACCGGTACCGGATCACATCTATACCTACGCGGCGAGACTCGTTCGCAAGACGCGACCGGCGGGTTCCTCCGCACCGGCATGGCTGAAGCCGCTTGTCGCTTGGGGAGCAGGGCCCCGTGCCGTTCAGAATCTGATTCTCGGCGCTAAAGCGCGAGCGGCCTTGCAAGGAAGCTACATGGTACGCATCGAAGATGTCATGGCTGTTGCGGTTCCCGTTTTGACCCACCGAGTCATTACCACTTTCGCAGCGCAGGCGGAACGGGTGGGAGCCAAGGATATTGTTGCACGGCTCTTGCAGGAAACGTCTCCGGAAGGGGAATGAACGCAACATCCATGAATCGCAATTCTTGAGGAATGGAGAGCAGGGAGTCGGGGCTGAATGAATGCCGAAAGCAAGTCGCGGACCTTTCTTGATCCGCACATCTTAGCGAGGTTAAGCGCCGTGCCGATGGCGGCTCGACGTCCCATGCTCGGGCAAGTTTCTGGTCGGCATGCCAGTCCCCATCGAGGAGCGAGCGTCGAGTTCGCCGAGTACCGCAAGTACGTTCCTGGCGACGATCTTCGGAGATTGGATTGGCGCGCTTACGGTCGATCCGACCGCTTCTACGTCAAGGAATTCGAGGCCGACACCAATCTTCGGCTGTGCTTGGTGTTCGATACGAGCGGTTCGATGGGATTCGGCGGTAGCGGGTTAACCAAGTTTGAATATGCTCAGCGATTGTCAGCAGCACTAGCGTATCTTGCAGTTCAGCAGGGGGACGCGGTTGGTTTATCCTGTATCGCCAAAGGGATCATTTCCAGCCTTCCGGCAAAGAGGAGCCCCGCTCATCTTTCCGTCTTGTTCGATCAGTTGGAGCAAACCAAACCGCATGGGGAAACGCAATTGGTCTCGGTTTTGCATGAAGTCGCCGAGACCACACGCCAGCGAGCACTGATCGTGATCCTTTCGGACTTGTTTGCAGAGCCTGAAGAGCTCCGAAGTTGTTTCGAGCATTTGCGCTTTCGGAAGCATGATGTTGCTGCGTTTCATTTGTTGGATCGAGAAGAGATTGACTTCGACTTCCGCCGCCCCACGCGGTTCATCGACTTGGAGGGTGGTCCTGCCATTTTTGCAGAACCGAGCGAGATCGCGGATCGCTATCGTCAAGCTCTCACGCAGTACTTGGAATCGCTGAAACGAATTGTTTTAGAAACCGGCGTCGACTATCATCGCGTGATGCTTGACCGTCCCTATGAGGATGTGTTGATGCAGTTCTTGACCGATCGCGCGAGAGGGAAACGTCGCCGATGAGTTTTCTTCAGCCGTGGATGCTTTGGGGACTGCCGCTTCTTGCACTGCCGATCATTATTCACTTGATCAATCAGTGGCGCTACCAAACCAAGAAGTGGGGCGCGATGATGTTTTTGTTGGCCGCGAATCGCATGGCTCGCGGTTATGCCAAGCTCCGACAACTATTGATCTTGCTCGCGCGCATGGCCGCCATTGCTGGACTATTGTTGGCGGCGAGCCGACCACTTTCTAGTGGCTGGTTAGGATTAGCGGGAGGTCCACCCGATACGACGATTGTTGTACTTGATCGGTCTCCGAGCATGCAGGAACGCCCCGACGCTGGTGGACTGACCAAGCTGGAAACCGCCAAGATACAGTTGAAACAAACATTGCAATCTTGGAAATCCAACCGATGGGTACTGATCGACAGTGTGCAACGTAAAGCAAAAGAATTCCATTCGATCGATGCCTTGATCGATTCACCTGAACTGACCGGCTCCGACTCAACGGCGAATGTTCCGGAACTCCTATTAGAAGCTGTTGAATACATCCGCGCGAATCGCCCTGGATCGACGGAAATCTGGCTTGCGTCCGATTTGAGGCAAGCGGATTGGAATTCCGGAAGTGCTCAATGGAACGTGCTTCGAGAATCCGTGAAGCAGTTTCCACAGTCGATCCGTTTCAATTTGCTGACGTTTGAGAACACTCGAACGGATAACATCGCCATTCGTGTCACGGATGTTCGGCGCGAATCTGGCCTCCAACAGCAAGATGAACTCGTCCTCTCGATGTTACTGACTCGTCCGGAGGGAATCAGTGATTCAAGAACCTTTCCGATCCAAATTGAAGTTCAGGGCTCCCGCTCGGAAATCGAGGTCGAGTTAAAGGCCAGTTCCTTAGAGGTAAAAGACCATCGCGTTGCGATCGATCGCAATCTGACTCGTGGGTGGGGAAGCGTCTCCATACCGGCTGATTCGAATCTTTCGGACAATCGATTTTACTTTGTATTTGACGAGCCGGTGCCGAGGAGCTCGGCAGTTCTCGCTCAAAGCGATTCGGCTGGAAACATACTGTCGCTTATCGCCAGCATTTCACCTGACTCCACCGCGAAATCGGAAGTTCAACGCGGAACGCTTGAGCAGTTTCGAGGCCTCGATTTGGATTCCGTTGGAACGTTGATTTGGCAAGGTCCGTTACCGTCCCAGAACGCTTCCGTGGAAATCACGGACTTTCTGAGGCGCGGTGGTCGCGCGTTCTTTTTCCCTCCTGAACCGGAAGCTCTTGGCAACTCAACGTTGGATTTTATGGGCGTCAAGTGGTCTGGATGGAGAGAATTCGATCAAGCGTATATCAGCACTTGGCGCGGCGATCAAGATTTGCTGGCAACAACTCGCTCAGGCATGGCCTTACCCTTGAACGACATCACGGTGCTCCGTGCCGCGACGATCGAGGGAAACGTCACAAGTTTAGCGACGTTATCAACGAACGATCCGTTGTTTGCCAAGGTGCAATCGAACGAAGGCCTTGCTTATTTTTGTTCAACTCTTCCTGGCAGTTCGTATTCCAATTTGGCGAGCAACGGTATCGTCTTATACGTCGCATTGCAGCGAGCCATCAGCGAAGGGGCGGAGTCTTTGGGGAACACACGTTTGATCGCCGCCGGATCGAGCTTCCTCGACGGCGACGAAACGAGCTGGAGCCGAGTTGCCGGATCGAAAGAGAGTCTTTCAACTGAGTGGTCACATCATCAAGGTGTTTTCTCTGCGAGCGAGAAATGGCTGGCCATCAACCGCAGTGAGATCGAGGATCAGTCTTTAGAAATTACCGCGTCCCAGCTTGAAGAATTGTTTTCTGGGATATCGTATGCTCGCGTGACTAGCAGTGCCGGTCGCGTCGCAGGAATCGTGCGAGAGATTTGGAGAATCTTCTTAGCACTGATGATTGGCGCGCTGTTCGCGGAAGCTCTCATGTGCTTTCCGAAGAAGATGACTGCCAGGAGTCCGGTCGCATGAACGAACAGCGAACGCTCATCTTTCAAACAACGCCATTGCTGATCGCCATCAGTATCGTGATGGTCATTGCAGCGACGGCTCTATGTGTCGCCTCGTTACGACGGTCCGGGTTTCGTAAATCGCTTTGCGCTTTGGAGTGCGTGCGATGGCTTCTTATCGTTGTCGCCATGATAATGCTCAATCAGCCAGAGTGGATCGAGGAGCATCGTACCACGAAGAAGCCGCAATTGGTTGTATTAGCGGATCGAACCGGAAGCATGGCCACCCGCGACGTCGTTCAAGATCAGTCGTCTGGGCGCGTCGTGATGAAACGCAGTGAAGCCATCGAGCCCTGGGCAAACGTAGCGGCATGGGATGCTGTCAGCGACCGTTTTGAAGTGGCCATCCAGGATATCGTCGATTCCGATGAAGGCGGGACCGACTTAGCAACCGCTCTCCTGACGGTTCGAAAGAACTTTCCGCAACTTCGAGGTGTCGTGCTCATGGCCGACGGCGATTGGAATGTCGGCCAATCGCCGGTGCAAGCGGCAACGCAATTCAGGATGGATGGGGTTCCCATCTATGGATTAGCTGTCGGAAGTTCGACGCGGCTTCCGGACATCGAGATCGTCAATTTCGACCTGCCGACGTTCGGGGTGGTTGGTAAGCCAATTCGCATACCGATTACGCTGGAAAGTTCGTTGCCGCGCGATGTCTCTGCGACTGTGGTCCTTTCGGCGTCCGATGGGACGGAGGTACGTCAGGACTTGCGGATTGCAGCGATGTCTCGTACCAGCGAAGCACTGATTTGGAATCCGAATTCCATCGGCGATTTCACGGTCAAATTGGAAGTTCCCCTGCAATCGGATGAAACGATCGAAGACAACAACGCTCTTTCGGCTCCGATTGCTATACGCGAAGAGAAGTTAAAGGTCTTGGTGATCGAGTCGATTCCGCGGTGGGAATATCGGTATCTGCGCAATGCCTTATCGCGCGATCCAGGGGTCGACGTGCATTGTCTTCTTTTCCATGAGGGTTTGAGCAAGCCAGGAAGCGGAAACAAGGATTACATCTCAGCTTTCCCAGATGGCTTGGATCAGTTGGCGCAATACGATGTTGTCTTCCTGGGCGACGTCGGAGTCGATGGTGGACATTTGACTCGGGAACAATGTCGATTGCTGAAAGGATTGGTGGAGCAGCAGGCGAGTGGACTGGTGTTCCTGCCAGGCTGGCAGGGCAAGCAAAATTCGCTCTTCGATACCGAATTAGCGGATCTGTTTCCGGTCTTGCTTGAAGATGGGCAAGCAACGGGCTGGGGTTCTCGAACACCAAGCCAATTCGAGCTGACTGAATCCGGACGGCGCAGTCTGTTGACGAAACTGGCCGATACCTCCGACGATAATATGCAGGTTTGGGGATCGCTTCCTGGGTTCCAATGGTACGCGCCCGTCCTGCGTGCCAAACCGGGAGCGGAAGTTCTAGCGGTCCATCGCGACGCTTCGAACGCCTATGGCAGAATTCCTCTGCTTGTGACGCGGACTTTTGGCACCGGTAAAGTGTTATTCATGGGAACCGACGGTGCCTGGAGATGGCGACGTGGCGTTGAAGATTTGTATCACTACCGCTTCTGGGGCCAAGTCGTACGCTGGATGGCCTATCAAAGAAACATGGCCAAGGGTAGCTCGATGCGATTGTTTTATACTCCTGAACAGCCACAGGTACGACAAACGGTTACGCTGAACGCCAACATCATGTCGTCCTCTGGGGAGCCTCTGTCGGACGCGAAACCTGTGGTTCGCATTGTGGCACCTTCTGGCAAAGCGGAGACAGTACGGCTATCGAGTGAGAAGGGGGAGTGGGGAGCGTTTCAGGGCACATGGCTAACCAAGGAACCTGGGACCCATCGAGCTACATTGCAATGCGACGAGGTTCAATCGGAATTGGAGGCAACGCTGTTTGTTCAAGGTGGAGCGATTGAGAAGGTCGGCAAACCCGCTCGACCGGAGGTTTTACAGGAACTTTCCAGAATTTCGCACGGGGAAGTGCTTTCTCTTGATAAAATTTCTCAAGGATTTGAACTCCTGCTGCGGATTCCAGACCCTCCGATCAGTGTGCGACGCCTGCAATTGTGGAGCCATCCGATGATTGTTGGTATTTTAATAGGTTTGCTGGGCCTCTTTTGGATCGGACGAAAATGGGTCGGTTTGGTGTAGTGAAGTCGAAATAGTTCGAGACTGAATTCGAACATGGTCACGGAGATAGAACCATGAGCACGGTCGCAAGAAACGATCAGTTGACGGTACCTCAATCGCTGCAGAGTTCACTCGAGCAGTTCAAGCGGCGAGTTTGGACGACCAAGATGCTTGAGGTCGTTTCTCTTGCAGTTGCGGCTCTCTTTGCAACGTTCCTGATTCTTTTTGTCCTCGATCGCTTCGTAGATACCGATGTCTCTGTTCGCTGGTTCGCGCTGGGAGCGACGCTCAGCATTTTCGCTTTGATTCCTGTCGCATTTCATCGCTGGGTTTGGTGCCACCGTCGGCTCGAGCAACTAGCCAAGCTTCTTCGCAGACGTGATCCGGTAATCGGTGATCAGCTTCTTGGGGTCATCGAACTTGCTGAAAATTGCAGTGAACAAGCTCGATCGCGGACGCTTTGCGCTGCGGCCATGCAACAAGTAGCCGAGGCTGCTTCGAAGAAGAATCTGCTTGCTTCATCTCCACCGACGAAGCATCGCGGATTCGCGAGCTTCGCAGTCCTAACTTGCACGTTATCCTTGATCGCATTGGCAGTCGTTCCCAGTGCTGCGATCAATACCTGGGGACGATTCTTGACACCATGGCGCGAGGTTCCTCGCTTCACGTTTGCATCGCTAAGTAATCTGCCTGACCAACTCATCGTTCCTCACGGTGAACCGTATGCCTGGAAACTTCAGTTGGCCGCCGACTCTCGATGGCGGCCTGATGAAGCGAATGTTTATTTTGAAATCCAGTCCCCATCGAACGCCAAGTTGACTCCGGAAGGAAGCTATGTCTTGGCGCTGCCAGCGATGACCTATTCGCAGACGCTTGACCTCCGCGTCGGCGATGTTCGCAAGAAAGTTCGCATCGAACCTCTTCCTCGACCTGAGCTGATGACGGTTAACGCGAGTATTCGCCTTCCAAGTTACTTGGAAATCGATGCGTTGCAGGAACGTGACGCGAGAAGCGGTTCGATCACCGTCGTCGCCGGATCCACGGTCGAAATCACCGCCAACGCTTCACGAACACTTCAATCCGCAATGGTTTCTGGGTCGGACGTCGAGGTGGATGCGGCTCGATTCGTCTCGCCTGCGATAGCCGTGGAAGATTCCGATATTCAGGTACCATTGGAGTGGACCGACCTTCACGGTCTACAAGGTAGCGAAGCATTCCTTTTGCAGGTTCGTTCGCGGTCCGATGATGCCCCTTCCGTGTCCGTAGAAGGATTGGCCCGTCAAGCGGTTGTGTTGAACTCGGAACAACTCAATTTCTCGATATTTGCCGGTGACGATTTTGGCATCAAGCGTGTCGGTATTTCCTGGAAGGGCTTGGACGATCGCTTGGTGCTACAGTTAGCCAACGGAGAAAAGGTACTTGCAGCTGGGGGACCAGAGCAAGCTGCGATGCAGGTACAGGCGGCATTTGTTGCAGCGGACGTTGGCGTCGAGCCGCAACCGATTGAAGTGCGAGCCTGGGTCGAAGACTATTACCCAGATCGCGAACGTCAATACTCAGCTTCCTATATCATGTACGTCCTGTCGCCGGATCAGCACGCCATCTGGATTACGGAGCAGTTAAGCAAATGGCATCGACAGTCGTTGGATGTTCGCGATCGCGAGATGCAACTTCACGAGGCCAATAAGCAGTTGCGCGATCTTCTCGAAGATGCCCTGAGTGGTTCCGAAATGCAGAAGCGTCTGGAAGAACAGGCGGCAGCTGAGGGTGCGAATGGTCGGCGACTCACACAGTTGACGCGCGCTGGCGAAGAATTGGTGCGTCAAGCTGCGCGCAATCCGGAAATCGGAGTGGCTCATTTGGATAAGTGGGCGGACATGCTTCAGATTCTCAAGGATATTTCCGGCAATCGCATGCCGAGCGTCGAGGATTTGCTGAAGAAGGCAGCCGTGACGGCGAAGTCGGGAGAGAACCAATCGAAGTCGCAAACCGGACCAGCCGCAGGAAAGATTCGCGATCTCGCATCCAACAACAATGGAGGTTCATCCAAGCCCACGGATCAGCCCAAACCTCCAATACCGAGCATTGTTGATCGCGAATCCTCGCAACAACCTTTAGACGCAAACGGCGAAACCGATCCCAAGGCTAGTAAGAGTAAGCATGGGCGATTAACGTTGCCCACGACGACGCTGGCCGGACCTCCACAAAAAGCTCCTCAGAAGCAGGATGAAGACGAAGATCAAGCGCCGATCGATGACGCCATTCGAGAGCAAGCGGATCTTTTGGCGGAGTTCGAAAAGATTGTGGATGAATTGAATCAAGTGCTGGCGAATCTGGAAGGCAGCACGCTTGTCAAGCGTCTGAAAGCAGCTTCGCGTGAGCAAAGTCTGGTGGCAAGTAAATTGAGCGATCAGATCGATGCAACCTTTGGAAAATCCATCAAGGTCGATCCGAAAGTCAGAGAGACACTCTCCGAGCTTGCGAAATCAGAGACCAAGAGCGTTCAGACCATCTCGCACATTATGGATGACCTTAGCGCCTACTTCGCGCGGCGTCGGGCAAACAAATTCAAACTTGTCCTGGATGAAATGAAGGAATTCGATGTTTTGGCCGGAATTCGAGCAATCAGCGATGATATTCCGAAGGAACAAGGCATGTCGATCGCTCAATGCGAATTTTGGTCGGATACCTTGGATCGCTGGGCAGATGATTTGGTTGATCCAGCTTGCAAGGGAAGTTGTACGGGTGGTAAGTCTCGAGACAGCTTGCCTCCCAGCATCATCTTGGAGTTGTTGCAAATTCTCGAAGCCGAAGTGAATCTGAGAGAAGAGACACGAGTCGTTGAACAGGCCAAATCCGCGCAATCCGACGATGAGTATGCGAAGGATGCGGATAAGCTTGCTGAGAAGCAAGAACAACTCCAAGTTCGCATTCAAAAAGTCCTTGGTCGGATTCGTGAACTTCCCGAATTTGAAGTTCATTTCACCCAAGAAATACAAATTTTGGAAGCGGTCGACTCGGTCATGGGAGAGGCGGTCGCTATTTTGGCTTCGCCTGACACAGGACCGGCTGCCATCGCGGCGGAAACAGAAGCCATTGAACTACTTCTGCAATCGAAGCGAATCAATCCGAACGGCGGAGGTGGCGGTGGCAGTTCTCCAGGAGGAGGCATGAAGAAGGGAACGACGACCGATTCGGCGCTAGCGTTGGTAGGTAAAGGGGTCAACGAACAGGAACATCGCGAACACCGGGCTCCTCATCAAGCGACGGGAGAATCCGGGAATCGCTTGCCTGAAGAATTTCGAAGCGGATTGGATGAGTATTTCAATCGCTTGGATTCCGAAACTAAATGATCGAATATCTGGTGCCAGACCATGACCGATCGCATACCAAAACTTTTGAAGTTGCGCTAATCAAGTTACCGAATGTGCCCGCGGGGAAAGCTGGAGCATAAGTGGTCCCGTGACCATCAAACGGTTTACCATGGCCTTGCTATCCAGCGTGAAGCGCAACTTTCCAGCTAAGAGTGATGTTTTAGAACCGAGGAGTGTGTTCGACCTTCAAGGTTCCGCGACCCCCTTCCAAATCTACTTTAGGATCATTGAAACGTGAGACAATACCATTCGGTAGTAGATTCTGCGGTATTCACGATTTGTAGCGGCGAGATCTTCCCGATGCACCCACGATCACCAAGCTTATCTTATGATGTTTCGCGAGCGGTTCACTTTTGTCGATGGACATCGAACTTGCTTCTGATCGGAGCGGCAGTCTTTTTCGTTGGGAACTTGGCGTCAGCCCAAACACCAGAGAAAAAAGACGAAATTGAACGAGCAGGCAACTTGTTCGGTGCGTCGCCTGTCAAGGCAAAGAATGAACAGGAAGAAAAATCGAAAGAGCAACGGGCGGAGGCAGCTTCCGACAAGAAAGTGGCGGAAGTTGGAGCTGTAGCGACAGCCCGACAGGATGCCACGGGTGGCGAAGTCACTGAGGATGCTCAGAGCAAGAATGAACCCGAACAAGATGAAGTCCACGAGCACGAGGACGGGATGCAGTTCGTTGAATCGCGAGAGCAACGCACGCTATTGGTTGAATTGGCATTCGTCCGTCGCGTGTGCCAGTTGTCGGAGGAGCAAGAGAAAGCAATCGCGCAACAGTTCGATAAGAACTGGCTCTCCAAAAACAAACTAGGATTTCGAATCGTAAACGGCGTTGGCATCGGGGGGGGCGATCCACAGGCGACGTCAAGAGCCAATCGCGATCGCATGGTGCGAGCGATCTCAAAACCGCTGAAGGAAATTCTCACACCGGATCAATGGGAGCAATACGAACGAGAGCAGAATATGCGAAAGGCGTTCGAAGTCGAGTCTCGCACAGGTGTTATTGTTCTCCTCTTGAATCGTCATCTGCGATTAACCGAATCGCAGATGGAACAACTTCGCACCGCCATTAGTCGTTCCTTGACGGTCGATAATGTTGAGGACTTTTTGAATAATCCCCAGTACTTGCCTCAGCTCCAGGACGCAACCATCACGAAGATTCTGAACCCGAAACAAGCAAAGGTCTATCAGAGTCTTCCTAAGGTGAACTTTGGTAATACTGAAGAAGATAGGCTACCGATTGTGAGGAAGTGATGGAGAGCGTTAGCAACTTGACTCCTAGCGTTCGCGAATGGGACACTCCCGAGGAAGTGTCTCGCGGCTGGCCTCTCCAAAAGCCGCGATGGTGGATCACGTTATCTTTGGTTGCTTTGTGCGTAATCATGGGTTCGGTGCTTCAAGCTCAACTTGTAGCTCAAAACGACTGGATCGATTCTTGGATTTTTATGAATGGTGACGCCGCATCCTTTCGCAACTCCCAGATTGCCGAAGCGGAACTGGAGATTGAACGAATCCGAACGATTGTCGAATTAACCGAGGAGCATGAGGAAAAGTTGCGGCTAGCAGTCCGAGCAGAGCTGACCCGAATTTTTCGCGAGGTCGAATTGGCCCGAGTCCAATGGAGGGGAATGCGGCAAGATCAAGATAATTGGCAAGAGATTTCCAAATCTGTGGCACCCGTGCAACAAAAAGTTCGATCTGGGCTGTTTGGCCCAAAATCACTCTTCCACCGCCAGTTGCAGGCGGTTTTGAATCCAGAAATGCTCGATAAGCTTCGCTCAGCAGAGGCTAAAGCACGACAAGCCGAGCGATTGGTGTTAGCGCGGTTGTTCGTAAGTAAGTTGGAGTTCCGCATACCGTTAACTGAGAAGCAAAGAACGCAGTTGGTCGAATTTTTGGTCGAGAAAACCAAGAGCATTTCCAAAAATGCCACAATGCCGAGCTACTTGATGACCTGCGTGCTTGTGACCAGTCCGGAAGAGGAGCTTCGTGCTTTTCTCGACGACGAACAGGTGAAAGTAGTGACGGCGTGGAATATTGACCGCGAACAAGCGGAACGGATTCTCCGTGATGCGACGAAGATCAATTCATCCTTAGAGGAGTGAGAGCATGAGATCACCAGTTCATCTACCCCTCTTCGCTGGCGAGTTCCTTCGTGGCTGGGTACCGTTTTTGCTAACGTGGTGTCTTGCGTTGATCGTGATTGTTGGGGTTGGACGAGGACAGTTACCAGAACCGGTGCTTGGCGAATCGGTCCCGAGAGATGTCCGAGAGATGTACGATCGCGGACTGGAGTACTTGGCGAAGACGCAAAAGGAAAACGGTGGCTGGTCGGACAATTATGGAGGTCCGGGAGGCACTGGACTTGCACTGATGGCTTTTCTATCTTCGGGCGATGATCCGAATTTTGGACAGTATTCGGCAGTGGTTCGGAAAGCTCTTCGATTCATCATCAGTCAACAAAATGCGGAGACGGGCTACATACCAAACAGCATGTACGAGCACGGTTTTGCCATGCTCGCTCTGGCTGAGGCCTATGGAACGGTGGACGATCGCGACCTGTGGGATAAATCGTCGGACGCGAAATCACGGCGATCGATCGGACAGGCCTTAGAACTCGCGGTTCGATGTGCAATTACCTCGCAGAAGAAGAATCCGTATGGCGGATGGCGGTATTCTCCGGATGCTCGGGATGCGGACACTTCGGTTAGTGGAGCCGTTATGGTAGGGTTATTGGCGGCCCGCAACGCCGGTATCGAAGTCCCCGATGCTGTGATCGATAAGGCGGTTGCTTATTTCGCTTCCATGACCTCATCGGGTGGCTCGGTCGGTTATTCAGGAGGCGTGGGTGGATTCGGAGAATCGCTGGCACGTTCCTCCATCGCCACGCTGGTCTTTGCCATTGCAAAACGGAAGGATCTCAAGCAGTACAAATCAGCACTCGGCTACATCGCCTCACAGTTGGAAGGGACGGATGCGTCCTGGGCAGAATACGGTCGCTATTACCAAGCTCAGGCGTTATTCCAGGGCGATGTCGAAGCATGGAAAAAGTGGAACAACGCGCTCATCCGACGATTGCGTCCGATGCAGAATGCCGATGGATCATTCACAGGTACGCTAGGCCCAACCGTCTCGACATCGATGAACTTGCTTGCACTCGCATTGAACTATCGATTTCTACCCATTTACGAACGTTGATTCGAATGATGAACTTCCATCGATGCATCGCTACTAGTCTACTGCCACTTCTGTTCCTATCAGTAGAAACTTTCGCATTTCAAGAAGGAAATGCGGATGTCATCATTCAATTGAATGGTCTTCCGGCGGCGCGACTGCAACCTGCGACTCGTTCGACAAACGTGGAGCCTGAGCAGCCTTCAGGAACCCTCGCGACATCGGGACGGCCAGCCAACTCTTCATCGGTAGTGAAGTTTAACAACGGCGATTTTCTTTGGGGGGAATGGGTCGATTCTCCTAAGGACAAAGTCATCGGTTGGAAGTGTCCAGCCTTCGCCAATATCCTGGAAATCCAGCCCAGTTCTCTCGTGTCCATCGATCAGCAGAACGTCGAAGTGGATGTCGCATTCAGTACAGGTATGACCTTTCGAACTCACGCGGGGGATGTGCTGTGGGGCTCGCCCACGGCCTGGGATGAGGAGATGGTCGAGATTCTCACTCCGAATATTGGTTTGATTCGCTTGAAGTCGGAATCGATTCGCTATGCAGCCAAGCCGTCCTCCGCAGAGAAGATCCTTTATCAAGAGCCTTTCCAGCTTGCCAAATGGAAATCGGCGGAGAGCAACTCTTGGTCGGTCGAATCAGGTTCCTTGATCTGTCGTAAGCTTGGCGGCAAAATCATTGGTGCGGCTCAATTGGCCGAGAAATGCCAAATCCAATTGGGATTCAGTTGGATCGGCAAGCCGAATTTTGTGATTGCTTTGGGTGTTCCAGAAGATTCCATGAATTCGGGGAGAGCCTTTTCGATCGAAGTCTGGGACGACAAATTGGCTTTGTTGCGAGAGCTACCCATGAAAGCGGAAGCTGCTTTCCTGCAATCGCTCGATAACAAGACAACTTCCATCGAGCTGACCATCTACCTCGACCAGATCACAGGACGTGCCATCGTCTTTTCGAACGAAGGGAAAATGTTGGCGGATATCACACTGACCAGTGACACGTCAGATTCACATTCCTTCCTCAGCATCGAGAATTTCTGTCGAGAGTTTCGGTTAGATCAAGTTCGCGTACTGACATGGAACGGTGACATTCCTGCCGAACGCAATCTCAATAACAATCGAATCGAGCTGGTCGATGGACGGGTTATTGAGGGGAAGATCATTGCCTTTTCCAGCGACCGCGGTTGGACCATTCGAACGAACGACGGAGAAGAGATTCAAGCTGAGGTCGAGGATATTCGTTATGTGGTTACCTCGATGAAGACCATGGAAGGGAAGGAGAATGAACTTGCGAAATTGAATCCGAAGTCGTCGAACAGCTCAAATGATTTGGTGACGGGCGCGGTCAACCTTGCCATCCGCGAGCCGATGGCGATCGGTGAGTCGGTCGGCAACGTCCTGTTGAGGAATCAAACTCGGCTTTTGGGAACCTGGATGCATGTGCGCGATGGAATGCTACAGTTTCTCCCAAACTCGGCTGTCGATTCGGTGCAGATACCGCTCAAAGAGATCGTTTCCTTTCGAGCCGCCCATCGCGGAGGGCAACAGAACTCAACATCATCCGAAGGAGCGATGTATAGCGAAACAGTCCAACTTCGTGGCAATCTGCTCGATTCCGAAGCTGGTTCTTCGAGCGGATTGTTTCGTTGGTCATCGCCATTTCTGGATGCACCGGCTCAGCTTGTTCCTGGTGTCGAAGGGCGATTCGATTTTCGGCGGATGCAGGGAGCCGCTTCGCTACCGGTGGCATCCGCCCCAGCAATGGCCGGGCCCAACCCAGGCGCACGACAACCGGCGATCACTGAAAGAGCTTCTCCTCGCCGAGTTTCGATGCCGAATGTACGACTGCGGACGGGCGAACGCTTTATGGCAGAAGTGGATCAAATCGACGATCGTGGCGTTTTCTTCCACAGTCCCTCGACCGCGAAGGGATTTGTCCGAAACGAATTGATTCACGCTGTGGAACTTAGAAGTATGCGGCGAGAAAAGCCCCTGGATCCTACGAAGCTTGAAAGGTTCCTGACTATTCCTCGAATGCGCCGAGACGATCCGCCAACGCACGTCTTGATCTCGCTCGAAGGGGATTACTTGCGAGGACGTCTCATTCAACTGACTGCCGACGAAACCGTCATCGAAATCAACCTGTCCGAAGTTCGAGTTCCAACCGCTTCCATTGCACAGGTCGTCTGGCTCCACGATCGAAAATGGAGCGTTTCGCCTCCCCCGACCGCAACAACCCAAATCGAATCGGATAGAGCTTCCGGTGAGGGGAACCAAGATGCAACCGAAAACCGAGAAGCATCCGAGAAGGATCGTGACGAACCCGAAGGCACCGATCAAGCACTGGACGCTCAAACCTTTCACCTCTCGCGAATCCACGTTTCCGAAAAGGCTGGGTGGTCGATGAACTTGGAACCTCTCCGAATCGCTGGAGGGATATTGGTAGGCCGCAGCGAGATTCTAGGCGAGTACGCAGTCGATTTGAAAGGTGTTGAGTTGATTCTGTTTGGTGGGAATATTGAGTCTCGCGCTAATCAGCTGATCGAGAACCCCTGGACGCTCTCTCTAGCAAAGATACCCAAGGTATTTGAGGATGCTGATCGAAACTCCGAAGGGGCTGATGGCCCGCTCGGCGAAGACTCGAAACTGGTCGGCAAGCCTGCACCCAAACTCGAAGGCGAGATGCTCGATGGTTCAAAATTCGTTCTCGCAGAACACAAAGGTAAGATCGTCGTGCTTGACTTTTGGGCCAGTTGGTGTGGACCATGCATGCAATACATGCCTCTCCTCGACGCCGCCATTGAGGAAATCGGTAATCCGGATGTCGAGTTGTTTGCAGTGAATTTGGAAGAGTCGTCGGATCGCGCCACCGCCGCCATGAACCGCCTCAAATTAAATACGCGAGTCGTACTCGATATCGACGGTGTTGCTGGACAACGCTATGAGGCCAATGCGATTCCCCAAACGGTGATCGTTGACCGCGAAGGTAATGTCCGTCATGTATTCGTCGGCGGAGGTGCTCAAACGGTACTGCAGATTCGGACGGCGATCGAAAAGCTTGTGGCGGAGCAAACCGGAACATAAATGATTTCGTCGAAGCGATTCGCAATTTGTAATGAACTCTTTGGGGATTGGTCCTGGGAGCGGGGGATGGAGCTCGCCGCCAGCGTCGGGTTCACCGGTCTTGAAGTTGCTCCGTTTACGCTCGGTCCTGACGCAAGGTCCATCTCGGAGTCGACCCGCAATCTCTATCGGAAGACGGCTCAGTCCTTTGGCTTGGAGGTCATCGGATTGCATTGGTTGCTTGCAAAAACGGACGGTTATCATCTGACGACGATGGACGCCAGCATCCGGTGCGAAACGGCGAAGTATCTTTGTGAATTGGCTCGATTGTGCCGTGATCTCGGTGGAAATCTCATGGTGCTCGGATCGCCTCTCCAGCGCAACTTCAGTCCAGAAATGACGCATGATCAAGCGGTTGAAAATGCCGCCAGCGTCTTGGAGCAGTGCCTTCCGACGTTGGAGCAATGCCAGGTTTGCATAGCGGTCGAGCCGTTAGGTCCTCAGGAGGGGAATTTCCTGAATCGAGCATCGCAGGCGCGGCCGCTGATCGAACGATTTCGATCGCCGTGGATTCGTCTCCATTTAGATGTGAAGGCCATGAGTAGCGAGCCTGATCCCATCGATGCAATCATTCGGGAACATCAAGACTTATTGGTCCATTTTCACGCCAACGACCCGAACCGTCTGGGGCCTGGCATGGGCGACGTTGACTTCCAACCGATCTTTTCCGCACTTCAAGAGATTGGTTATGAAGGCTGGATATCCGTCGAAGTCTTCGATTATTCGCCGGGGCCCGAAGCGATCATGCGACAGAGCATGGACACGATGCTCGCCGCGCTTTGAGCCATCACATCGCCATTTCAATGACGCGGGCCGATCGACCGTCCAACGACGAGACAGCAAGAACGCAGGCATCGATGGCTTGCGATCGCTCAGCAGAAATGTTCTGCTGCGAGTTGTTGCATAGCTTTGAGGTCGAGTTTGCCAGATCCGAGGACGGGGATTTCAGGCACTTGGAGGAAACTATCTTCGGATGGGATGTAGAGGTTTGGTAGGCCCTCCGCAGCGAGCCGTTTCGTGATTTCCGATGGCGCCAAAGGTAATTCCGTGTGAAGTACAATCAACCGCTCTCCTTTTTTCTCGTCGGGGACTGCGGTTACCACGGCTCGCAATATATCTTCATCTTCATTGTTCAGGACTCGAGCAATCGTCTCTTCGATCTGGATGTGAGGAACCATTTCACCTCCAATCTTCGAAAATCGGCTCTGCCTACCAGTGATGAAAATGAATCCGTCCTCATCAAGGTAAGCCACATCGCCCGTTTCGTACCAACCGTCGCGAATCACTTTGCTGGTCAAGTCCGGTCGCTTGAGATAGCCCTGCATGACGTTTGGTCCGCAGATTTGAAGCATCCCCGTTTGTCCCACGGGCAAAGGCGTTCCATCGTCGAGCGAAACGATCCGTGCTTGAACGTCTTTGACCGGCCGCCCCACAGATCCTTCGCGGATTCCTGGGTTCTTCGGATCGACGGGAACGCGGCTAGGAGGAAGATTGACCGATACCAGAGGACTAAGTTCGGTCGTTCCATAACCTTCGACTGGTCGGACGCCAAACTGTTTTTCGAAAGCGTCGCTCAAGGACATCGGGAGCTTCTCTGCCCCCGCGACCACGACGTCGAGGTTGGCAAATTGGTGCTTCTCGACACGTCGAAGATAGGTTCTCAAAAAGGTCGGCGTTCCAAGCAGAACCGTAGCACGGTATTGCTCGGCCAACTTACCGATCTGGCGGGGCTCAAGCGGGTTGGAATGATACACGGCTGCCGGGGCCAAGCTCATCGGTGTCCATAGCGTCACCGTGTAGCCGAACGAATGGAAGAACGGAAGCACTCCGAGGATGACGTCCTTCTCGGTCAATCGAATGGCTGTCTCGATCGCTTTCACGTTCGAAGCAATGTTTCTGTAACTTAGGACCACACCCTTGGGAACGCCGGTTGACCCAGATGTGAAAATGATGGTGAGCGTATCGTCAGGCTTAATTTTTCTAATGCCGAGCTTTGCCTCCAGCCATGAGATCGGTGCTAATTTACCCCAGAACAGTCCGGCAAGTTTGTCCATCAGCGTTACTCGATCCTTGAGATCATCGAGATAGATCAGCTCCGCGTCCAGCTGAAGGTTGAAACGTTCCATCGCTTTGCGACTGGTGATGACATGACGAATCTCTGCCAATTCGATGCATTGATTCAAAATAGCGGAGGTCGCAGTGTAGTTGAGATGGACAGCCACGCAGCCAGACAGAGCTACTGCAAAATTGGTGACTACCGCAGGAGCGCAGGGAGGCAGCAAGACACCGACATTTCGGCCTTGTGTGCCAAGCACGTTGGGGCCGAGCAATCGCTGCAATACGATCATCCGCATAAGCAGCTCATACCCAGTCAATTCGCTTCCGAGGGAATCAGCAATCTTCATGCGATTTCCGCGAATCCGGCATTGCCTTAGCATCATTTGCGCAATGTTGTGTTCGAGTGTCATGGGGTCATCCTACAGATACAAGAACCAGAAAGCTCCACTGTGACCATAAGAGTCTAACGAAATTACGCGGCGCCTGCATCATCGTTGGGTTTCGAGAATCGGTGATGCACATGAACCTTTTGGGTGAATTCGAGTCTAGTAGGTGGATTCCGTTCGCTTGTCCTTGTTACTTCATGTAGGTCCTTGGTCGTCGGCTCGATGCGCCCTCAATCGATGAGAAGGAAAAGGAAGCTCCAAAAAAATTCTTCACTGACATGCCAAACCATTCAATTCGAGACGTTGACATTGCGCATTCTTTGGAATCATGCCGATGATGGTTCGGCCAGTTGTCGTTTTGCGGCATTGTAAGCGTTCACGAAGGGAGTCAGAATCTTCGTCTAACCGCTGCGCCAGAGCCGATTTGGCGAGGAAGCCTTGGAAGCGAACCGACCACGCTATTCGCCAAATGTGCGGCGGCCCGCGCGTGAGATATGAACGGTTACGTGGCATTACCATCAGAGTCGTTGCACACTAGAATACGAAGCGTCGATGATTTGACGTCAAATGCATAGATGATCATCGATTTCCATCCAAGTGCGCTTGTAACCTGGCAAATCGGAGCCCCGTTCTCATGAGCCAATATGAATCGAACAATCCGTATTCGGCCCCAACGGAATCGAACGAATTTAGCTCGACTCCTACTCGAACGCCGATTCCCATGGTTTTTGGCATTCTCAACATCCTATTTGGTGCTTTCGGAATCTGTGGACTGATCGGATTCGGCGTCGTCATGCTGGTTCCCGAATTGAACCAGCAAAGTGAAGACATGCCGTTTCAAGCAATCCAGGCTGAGGGGCCCCTGAGGTACATCCAAATGGCAGGCGTCGGTGTCGGAGGTGTATTGACCTTGGTCTTGGTGGCGGCTGGAGTTGGACTTTGGCGATATCGACATTGGGGTCGAACGTTATCCATCGTTTACAGCGCGTTGGCGGTGTTGTCCACAATCGGCTCCATGGGCCTAAACTTCTACATCGCTCAGAATCAGAATCCACCTGTGAATGCCCAAATCGATTCTGAATCCTTTCATGCACTGATGATTGCGGTAACGTTGCTGTCCGGCTGTGGCAGCTTGATCTATCCGGTCGTTCTCTTCATCTTCATGCAATTGGATCGTGTAAAGCGTTCGCTCACTTGAACGACGTGATCCAAGGAATGCTATTACCATAGCAGGAGGCCACCGGCTTTGTTTCAAGCGTATTGGCGTCAGCAGGCGGGACCTCGACAGGTCCTCGCCTTGGCGTGGCCGCTCATGCTCTCGACTGGTTTGTTTTCGATCACGTTGTTCGTGGATCGCATGTTGTTGTATTGGTACTCCGACGCAGCCACATCGGCGGCCATGTCTGCGGGATCATTGTTCTGGGCAATTATCTGTTTGCCTGCGGGCATGTTCGGATACACCAGCACGTTCGTCGCGCAGTACTTTGGTGCCAAGAGAATCGACCGGGGCATCGCCGTTGTTTACCAAGGGTTCTTGCTCGCTGTTGGATTGATGCCGATTTTCGCTCTCGCAGCTTGGTCTATTCCTGTCGTCTTTCGAATCGCTGGACACACTCCAGAGCTCATTGCCATTGAGACAACGTACTTTCGATACCTGATGCCGGGTGCTTGGGCAATGGTGATCGGTGCCGCCTTGTCGGGGTTGTTTTCCGGTATGGGCAAGACGCGAGTGATTCTGTTTTGTGACTTGATTGCCACGATCGTCAACATTGTGTTTGACATTTTGTTGATCTTCGGTCATTTGGGATTCCCTGAATTGGGCGTGGTGGGAGCTTCCAT
>JBBIUE010000021.1:61113-62453 GCA_037440405.1 Pirellula sp.
GATTTTGGCGTCGACATGGACAATCCGAAGACAGGTTTGTTCAGTCCGGCAAACCTGTGACTCGCTACGTAAAGCTTGTCTTCGATCGCCCCTTGGCACTGAGGCTCATGTCCTTCGGATGGCCAGCCGGAATTCAGTTGTTAGCAGAATCAGTCAGCTTCACGATTATCCTGTTGCTTGTGGCGAATCTTGGCGAACGAGCCATGGCAGCGACAACATTGGCGCTTGGAGTGAATCTCATTGCATTCATCCCAATGACCGGTTTGGGAATGGCGGTGGGTGTCTTGGTCGGCCAAAAACTAACGGCAGGCGAACCTAAACTTGCTCAACGCGCCGTCCGATCGGGTTGGGAAATCGCAATTGCCTACACTTCCGGCTTCGTTCTTCTCTATGGGTTCCTTCCGGATTACGTGATTCATCTTTATTCGGTTGGCACGGAACCCGATCGGTTTCGCGAGATGGTACCGCTACTCAAACCTCTGTTGGCCTTCATTGCGGTCTACTGCGTTTTTGACTCATTGCAGATCGTGTTCGTTGGAGCCTTAAAAGGTGCTGGTGACACCCATTTTGTTTTTTTAGGAAGTGTTTTCGTGGGAGCTGTCGTTGTGTTTCTCGGCTACCTCGGCTCGATCTATTGGTTTCCTAACCTGAGAGAAGTCGGCGAAAGCCTTTCGGATGAAACGCGGGCGAAAGCTCTCTTTTGGTGGTGGGGCGTGATCACGGTTTGGGTATTGGGAATGGCGATTGTCTTTGCGGCACGGTATCTTCAAGGACGTTGGAAATCGAAGCGCGTCATTGAAATGGAGCTTTGAAGCTGATGATCGATATTCGTTGTGATGGCTGTGGCAAGGCCTTTCGAATCGCAGCCGAGCACCACGGCAAGCAAGTGCGTTGCACGGAATGCGGAGTTGTCTTTTCAGCGATTCCGTTTTCTTCCATCCAACCTCCAACGATCGGACGGACGATCGCCTCTTCCGTTTCGCGAGATGCTCCAACCCATTATTATGCTCCGACCCATGCTGCTGGGCACGCCTCCAATCCGCACCGCGTTTCGGATGAAATCGACTACCATATCCACGGCGACGATATGCAGTATGTCGAGGTAACGCTGGACCCGGGCGAGATGGCCATCGCGGAAGCTGGGTCGATGATGTTCATGACCGACGGAATCGAAATGCAGACCATGTTCGGCGATCCGTCCAAACGTGGGACCTCTGGCTTTTGGGACAGAGTGGTTCATGCTGGCAAGAGAGCGATTACCGGTGAGTCCATGTTCATTACAACGTATACGAACATCCGCTCGAGTGGTCGCGAAGTCGTCGCCTTTGCAGCTCCCTATC
>JBBIUE010000022.1:0-19367 GCA_037440405.1 Pirellula sp.
CAGAGCCATACATTCTTGGGAGTCACCGCTGGTTGTGCCAGTTGCGTGCGTGCTGACAATATCGATCTGATGGGGTGACAATCCACCACGTTTTAACGCCAACGAGACACATTCCGCTTGCCGCTCCGGATTGGGGAGAACGAAGTCGGTTGCATCGGTATTGATTGCATACGAAACAATCTCGGCAATGATCTCGGCCCCGCGACGCTTGGCATCGGAAAGTCGTTCCAAGACGTACATGCACGCCCCCTCGGAGACGACAATCCCGTTCCGACCCTTGTCGAACGGGCGCGATGCTTTGGTCGGGTCAACATGTTCGGCAAGGGCTCCTTGCGATTTGAAGCTTGCGAAGATTCCGAACGTATGGATGCTCTCGGACACCCCTCCTGCCAACGCCAAGTCGCATTCTCGAAGCCGCAGCATCTGAACGCCCTGAATGATGCCAGCATTGCCAGCAGCACATGCCGCGCCAATCGTGTAATGCGGTCCGGTGATTCCCAAGTTCAACGCAACTTCACCTGCAGGATTATTCGCAACGGTTCTCGGATTATGGTGATGCGACCAAAAGCGAGTGTCGTAATCAAAAGACTTAATCGAGTAGATTTCGTTTTCGGTCTCGACGTTCCCATGCTCCGTCACGCCGATGTAAATTCCGACTTGGGACTTATCAACGTTCTGCCAATCAAGACCGCTTGTTCGGATCGCTTCATTCGTTGCCCAAATGCCCACACTGCCCGCTCTCGTTCCTCGACGCAAATCCTTTTTGGATTGATAGCGGGTCGGTTCAAAGTGACAAATCCCCGCTAACGTTTCGCCGACATAGCGTATCTCATATCGCTGTACGCCGCTGACCCCTTCCAGCAAGTTCTTGCGATACGAAAGCAAATCGTCTCCGTTCGGAGCGGTCAGACCGATTCCAGTGATCACAACTCGCTGATCATCAGGCAATCTATGAGAGGAATCCAAGGCAATCATGGGGCGATTTCAGGAAGTTCGTGAAGTCTCGCGGCCTGTCGTGCTTCTGGGCAAGCATCACAGCTCGCGGCAGCCAGCCTCACAGCTCGCGGCAGGTGAACAATGACCGGCTCGAAACAAACATTCGTGAGGGAAAGGACTTTGCTTTCTCGCTCGCGTAGCGGCTTCTAACTGGTCGCTACTTGTCTTCCGCTCGACCTTGCGACTCCGACGCCTGATTGTATTCAACGGGCTAGCAGAAAACCAACCTCATAAGCTTATCGAACATCGGAAAAATGGCAAGTTGAGTGGTCCCCTGAGGTCGCTGATCGATCCCTTTACGCACTTGATGGTGCAACGGTCTTCGCATCATGGGTCACGGACCACGCCGCAACTTTGTCGCATCTATTTGGTGGCATCATCATTCTCGACAGGATGGTAGGGGCGAATTTCCAGGGGTCGGTCCGATTCTGTCTGATTCACTAGCAAACATTGCTTGCCGGTCATCAGCCCGTCCAGTTGATCACCAACTACTTGGCCTCGCCAACCCTGAAGCAATTTGGGCATTCTCCCTTTGGCTGCGTGCCCGAGCCGGTAGGCTACCAATTCGCGGAGGTCCTCTGTTGTCGCGACAATCGAAGGGGCGACTCGTCTTTCTCGACACAGTACCGCCAGC
The DNA here is from genome assembly GCA_037440405.1 of Pirellula sp. Taxonomy (GTDB): domain Bacteria; phylum Planctomycetota; class Planctomycetia; order Pirellulales; family Pirellulaceae; genus JANMGV01. Next base: position 1,631 of record JBBIUE010000022.1, read on the forward strand.
CCCGCCATAAGAAACTGAACCAAGGTTCCCGATAGCGGCGTCTTCGATTGCTTGATCGACATCGGTTGAGCAGGAGCATCGTCTTTCAGCCCTTGTTCAATGCAGACTGCGATTTGGGGCAGCAAGTCTCTCACGTGGCGATGGTTCATGCCTCGCAGGGTTGCCATTCGACGGATGTCCGACGAGGCCCTTCTCGCTAATTCCAACAATAGGTCGTCTCTCAGTACTCGCCGAGGCGGTACCGAGCGACGTTTAGCCTCTGACTCACGCCATAGCCAAAGCCGTCGGGCGACAGCCTGGGATCGTCCAGAAAGAGCTGTTACCCCTCCAACACGATGCCACTGTTCTCGTCCTTCCGCGTCGAGGAGATCCTTCTGTTTGCGATCCACCTCCTCCGCAAGCCAAGTCAGTCGTCCCTTGTCCTCCAGTTCACGCTGCAGCTTCGCGTAAATCACCGGAAGGTCGACAACGTCCTGAAGTGCATACTGCAATTGCCGTTGAGTTAGCGGTCGCTGTCGCCAGTCACTTCTCGTTTCCTCCTTATCCAGTACCTTACCGGTGAACTTCTGGACCAAGTTGGCGAATGAAGCGGGGAACTCACTACCCAAAAGTGCTGCAGCAATTTGGATGTCAAACAATTTAGGAAAGATACGTCCAGTTGCGCGAATGCAAAAGAGAATCTCTTCCCGACCGGAATGAACGACGACTGTCTTCGAAGGATCAAGTAAGACCTCCCAGAATGCGTCGAGCGGTCCGCAACTGAGCGGGTCAATAACAGCGGCGATGCCCTCAGCCGCAACTTGAACGAGACACAGCTCTGGGCGATACGAATCCTCGGAAACAAACTCTGTGTCAAAGCCGATCAAAATTTTCGAACTGAGCTTGCCGCATAGTGCCTTCAGTCCTTGAGCCGTCTCAACAAACATGTCCGCCGGATTTTCCTCACGAAACTCGCTGCCGCGCGCGGCGCGCCCCATTCTCTTGCATTTATCCGCTAATATAGAGGAATTCAAAGTTTAGGCGATCCGATGACTATTCGTCAGGCGGGCTCCGAAAAAGTTCGCTTCCGATTGCCTTTGTCCGAGTATCGGATAGTCTGATTTTTCGTGAATTCCCCGGAATTCTTGCATGACTCCAATGCTTTTGATCAGCGTCCAGAACTTTGCAGAGCTTCGGATGTGCCATGATTTGGGAGTCCGTTGGATCGATCTGAAGGACCCCAATGCCGGATCGCTGGGATGCCCTGACCCAGCATGCATTGCCGAGGTTTTGCAGGATTCCATCACGCTCGGCCTGAGGCCCGCTTCTCTCAGCCTAGCACTGGGAGAACTGAGAGAACTTGCAATTCACGAGTATCGGCCGATGATTCAACCGTTCGACTTCCTTAAAGTCGGGACGTCCGGCATCAGGGACGATGAGATCGCACGCCTTGCCACCGCAGCTATCCAGGGACTTGACACTCCGAGCAGATTGATTCTGGCTCATTATGCGGATCATCACCTTGCCAACAGTCCTGAATTCGACCCAATCCTGGAGTGTGCGATTGGCTTAAAGTGTCGGTATCTGCTCATCGATACGTATTCAAAACGTTCAGGCAAGCTGTTGGACTGGTATTCTTTGGAACAACTTGCAAAGATAGTCGAACGAGTCCATGCCGTTGGTATGCGAATTTCGTTGGCGGGCTCCCTTCGTCTGCAAGACTTGCCTCGGATCGCAGAGATTGGGCCTGATGTGATCGCGGTTCGAGGTGCAGCTTGTCATGCGGGCCAACGATGGAATGAGCTGTGCCGAGATCGCATTTCGTCTTTGTTGGCTCTCATCAAAAGAAACGTCGTGTCCGTCCGAAACGCGGAACACACGAACAATATGTGCTCGCCCAACGAATAAAGGAACTGAACCATGTCATCGGGCAGCGTACGTGATCCTCTCTGCGGCATCATCATGCAAGATTCAAAAGTGGTTGGTTCCGTTGCCATTCCCGAAGAAGAGAGTGACGCCTTTATTGAAGCCTTCAACAATTGCTATGGTCCTCTTCGTCTTCAAGTCGCAGAACTAAATCCCGAAGATCCAATGGACCAGCGCGATCGAACGACATTCTCTTTTCGCTTACCTACTTGGTATCGACAAGCCTGGCAGCCCCCTCCTCCCCCCATGGAAAATTCGGCAACCATCGAATCGGAATAGGTTTTCAAGTTGTCGATGTACTGCCGTCCGATTCGATGATGAAGTTGCATTAGAAGCCGTCAACGAAGTCCAAATGCTGACGACCAGTCGCTGCGGACGAATCTGGCAAAAGACCATGCTCCTCAATTCACTCGAGAATTGGATTGAACAACGCTCCGACAAGTCACCTGCGGCGGATCAGGGACAAAAGCTATTTGAACATACTTCGGTCCCTGGAACGGAATCCGATTCGAAATCAAGTGATAACGATATCCTTGGTCAGGGTCTGGCTGGTCCCGCCAAGACCGTCGGAGACGGAGAAGGCGATGGACCTGGTAGCCTGGTTGGTTCCTGAGACGGTGCGGAACTTAATTGCCCGTATCAACTGCTGCACAATGCCCACCTTCGCGTTGCTGTTGAAGGTGACTTCGAGTTTGTTCGTCCCGATGCCGTTGGAAGTGATCGTACCAATGACCAGTCCCTCGCGGATGATTTGATTGCTTCCGTTGATGCTGAACACCGTTCCTCCGATTTCCAGCCGATTGCTGGCATCAACGCCAGAAGTAACTTCAACCGTCAATTTCCCATTTCCGAAGTGGGCATTGTCAACATCGGACAAGTTGGCCGAAGCTGCGACGAACACACTGTTCGCATTTTGCTTGTAGGTCATGCTGCCGCTGATGCCGGTCAATTCAGGTGCATCGTTCACCGAGACAATCGAAATCGTCTTCGTGACAGGAACGCTCAAACCGCCGTCTCCATCATTGACTTGCACCCAAACAGTCCGTGGATGGACGAAGGGCTTTTCGGACACATTCGAGTAAGCAACCGAACGAACAAGATCCTGGATTCGAGAGGGAGTAGCATTTGCATTCAACAGAACGACGAGGGGCGTTGTCCCTTCCCCGCCTGACTTCGTGCCGATCAAGGTAGCTGCATGAAAAATGTCATTGCCCGACTTCGAAATCGGCCCGAGATTCAAGACATCGAGTCGATCTTCTGGGCGACCGCCAGCACTTAGCTTGACCGTCAAGGTGCCGCCGTCCAGATCATGAGAGTCGACGTCATTCATTGTGGCAGTGGTCGTAATCAACTTCGGATTATCGTTTTCGGTATAGGTGAAGGCATCGCCGAACGAACCAACGACCGGCTTATCGTTCACGGGCGTGACGGTCATCGTCATGAATGCCTCTTCGCTTGTACCGAGATTACCATCCGAAAGTGTGATTCCGAGAACGCGATTGCCTCCGACTGGGTCATCGCCAACAACATTGAAACTAAGTCGGCGAATGAGCGCTTGAACGGCTGCGGGGGTAGCGTACTCGTTCAAGGACACGACCATGGGAGCGGTTCCTACGCCTCCTGAACGAGTACCGATGAGGTTGAAATCGTAACGAATTTCATTGCCACTTACTGAGATCTTTCCCCAATCAGCAGCATCATGGCGAACCTGCAAGCGGTCACCAACCGTCCCCCCGCTCACGATGCGCACCGTCAACTTACCATTGTCGTAGTTCGTATTATCGGGATCGGATGCAGCGCCAGATGGAGCGAGGAACGTTGGTACAGCATTTTCGACGTAGGCGCCCGCTGTTGGTATCTGGTTCAACGTCGGTGCGATGTTGGTCGGTGTGTAGCGTGAAAACGCAAAACCATCGCCAGATCCGCGTCCTGAAAGAACGATGCGTCCGGAACTATCGATCGACATATCAAGTCCTTGATGTAGTGGATTGGGGTGATAAGCAATGGAGCCTTGCTTTCCGAAGGACAGATCGGGTGATCCGTTTTGGTGAACACGAAGCATTCCGGAATGACTTTCTCCTGCGATTCCACCAACCGTGATCTTGTTGTCACCTCCAATATGGATGGAGCGGCCTGAATTCCGATCGTGGGTTCCAAACTTCATGGACACACTGCCAGAACCATTGAAACTTGGATCGATGGACCCAATCGAATTGAATCGCGTGATTCGCACATTCTTGCTCGAACTGTTCGGTATAGGATGATCGCCCGTCACAACAACTCGGCCAGACGAGTCAACGGCGATCGCTCGATAGATCTCTCCTGAATCGCCGAAAATCACGCCGCTTCCACCAAAGGTGGGATCTAAGGTACCATTGGGGTTGTAGCGTGCAATGATTGGATCAACTCTGTTTGGAAAACTAACATGAGCTGCCACAACGATCTTGTTGTTTGCCGCCACTGCAATACTCAGGGCGTCGGGATAATAGAGTTGGGAAGTAATGGTCTGGGACCAGTTCAGATTTCCTGAAGAAGACAACTGGGTCACCGACGCAAAAAAACCACCATTGGCGTCACGACTGATGAGGTTGATTCTATTTAGCGAATCGATCGCAACACCTAGTGCTGCACCATTGCGTCCGATCGTTGTTCCATAGAAATTGTTGAGAAAGTGGACTCCGCCGCTTCCAAACGTCGTATCGAGCGTTCCATTCGCATTCAGACGCGCAACAAATCCGCGCATGCCGTTGATGAGTGACCCGTTACCGTCGACCGTATTAAATGCCGACTCGCCAACAACGACCAGCCTTTGACTGGAATCGACGGCAACGTCCCAAATCGTATTGATTGGAACAAACAAGTTGTTGCTTTCCAAAACGCTTCCAAAGGAGTACGTAACTTTTCCCGCAATTCCAAACTCGGTATCAAAACTGCCATCTTCGTTGTATTTCGCCAAAGCCGCATGTCGCGGTTGGCCAGTTTGAGTCGTATCCCAACTTCGGCCTGCCACGATGGTTTTGTTTCCCGTCACCGATGCGACAGCAAAGCTTTGGTCATACGCAGTCGTAATCTGACTGTTTAATACCCAGCCCGTCTCGTTGAGGGAGGTGTCCAGAACCCCAGCAGCAAGCAGCGTTCGAGTCTCTAGCGTTTCGCATCGAAGTTGACGTCGGAATCGAGTTCTCTCATTCCGCGTGTCCTGTTGATGAGTTGACCGCGTTGAGGAGACAATAGATTGGCGAACTGACCGAGTCGCATGAAGGAATCGTTTGGAAATTGACGTAAACACGTTGCACCTCGCTATGGCAGGTTGAAAAATCAGTTCGAGTTATCGGATGTACAGGCAATGCAACCGTCCCTCGCCTATTCAGCAAATCGAGAGCCGCAAAGAAAAGACGACAAAAATTCCGAAAAATTTCTCGCATCATGGTCTTCTGCCTGTATTTTCAACCAAAACTTGAATTCGCATCGTTCATCTCGTTGGAAGCGAGCGGAGCATGATCCCTGGCCGGAAACGAGCGACAAAAGTAACCCGCAGCGACACGAGCGACAAAAGTCAATTTGCCGTTGGTAAATGCTCGCAGTTGCCCTTCAGTGGACGAGTAAAGGCCTGAAAGCGTCCCTTGCTTACCGCTTCGGGTTACTTTGGTAACTTCTTTGAAGGGGGGATGCTCTCAAAGTGGGTGGCATACACCGATAGGTGGCATACACCGATGACACTGCTTCAGCTGCTCAAACTTCGCTCCTGCCAAGCAAGCAGGCAGGGGACGTTCTAGCAGTGGTTCGTGTTGTTGGCCCTCGTTGTCTAGCTGCTCTCTTATGTCGCATATGCTAATTGGGGGAAGCTCGGTGAGTGGGTGGCACACACCGATGCGAAAGTGGATGCGTAAGTGGGTGGCACACACCGAGTAGTCGGTTACGAAATTGATCGCAAAGTTACGCAAGGCTGTAGATTTGCCATTCTCTCCGCGTCTCCCATTTTGAAAGACAAGAAGGTCGATGGAAGTTATCAATATGATGGAACTCATGGAACATGGGTCGTCACTCGAATAAATGGTCTTGACCGAGATTCGACCTAGTTGCTACGGTCGAGGACTGAACGTGTGAACTTTCAATCGGAGCCGGCCAGACATGGATGTCAAAAGAGTTCGAGAGAAAGCGGTTAGCGCGAGGTACTTGAGCCGTCGAACGTCGAAACGTGGATTGCCGCTCACCATTGGAATCCTGGTCATGTTGAGCGTTACTGGTTCCACGTTCATGTGTTGCGCTCAATTGCCACCGGAAGGAGACGATGGTGTCCGATATGTTTTGTTGAAGAACAGCAATGTACTTCGCGGCAAGTTGGACATGGTGCGGGATCGCATCTCAGTTCGCTTGGACGAGGGTTCAAGCCTCCAAATTCGCAAGGAAGAGGTTGTTTACATTGGGTTCCAGCTTCGCGAGTTATACGACTACCAGTACGCTCAGAATCTTCGCTGGGGAACCGGAGAGCATTTGCATTTCGCGAATTGGTGCATTCGCAATGGACTCCTTTTAGAAGCTGAGCAGCACTATCAATATCTGAAACGAGAAATCGGAAGTAAGCCAGAATTTAGACAACTTGAACAATACTATCGGCAGGCGCTCCTTGAGAACAGTGATGTCCGAAGCGCTGCAGGACTTGAATCGGTTAAGCCGAGCGAATCGAACTCCGAGGTCGTTCAAGCATCCGCAACGGTTCGAACGGCGCGGAATCCTCTCGACACGATGAACCTTTCCCCAGCGTCCCTTTCTGAATTTAGGACTCGTCTTCTACCGATGCTGGAGTCGCGATGCGGACAGCCTGCGTGCCACGGTGAGTATTCGAAAACTCCGCTGCAATTGTATTCGCTGAATCGACGATCTTCGTCAGCTACGGAAAGGTCCATCGAGTCCGTAATGGCCTACCTGCGTCCAGAAGCGCCAACCCGAAGTAAGCTGATCGAGATGGCCATTACACCGCACGGGCTTCAAGCAAAGCGAGGGTTTGATCCCACGAACCAACAGGATCGGCAGTTCCTCGAGCGACTGCAGACTTGGATTGGTATGGTCGGGACGAATCAAGACTTCCGTCGACTCGAGACAACCACCTCAACCACTGGGACGGTGGGGCGGGTCGGTGAATTACAGGAACGTATGCGACTTCAATCAGAATTCGCTCAATTTGCCGCAGCTCAAAGCGAGTCGCAACTCAATTCAAATCTCGATCATCTCTCCGACGCAACGATATCCCGTTCTGAGATCGAGCAGCTCGAGGCCGAAATTGCTCGTCTCGAACTATTGGAAGCAAAAGGTTCCACGGAAAATGATCCTTTTGATCCGGAGCAATTCAATCGCCAAAGGACTGCTGGGGGCGCTCCACGTTAACTCGCTGCACGGTGATCATGGAATGATGAGCATCGGCTGAATCCGTTAAAGCGGCGAGCGGAAGACTGAGAACTACTCATGCCGCTCCGCTACTTCAGCGAGTGGGAAGCGACTTGTTCCGAACTGACGTTTTGAGCTGGTGAATGTCAACTTGCCGCTCGCCACTCCCAATTCTCTGATTGGCCCACACTTTCGTTTTGGGGCTGGCATGGATACACCCACAGCTTGCCGCTCACCCACAACTTGCCGCTCACCCACAGCTCGCTTCACTGTGGTTCGATCGCTGTTCCAATTCCGCGATCTAAAGCACCAAGGTTTCTGAGCCAACGCAAAATGTCGTTCCAGGCAATTTCGTCTTCGATCGCCAAGGAATCCTTCTCCATGGCGGCTGAGTAGGCTTGGTCGGTTAACGACAAGTTGTCGGACCGATCTCCTATGATCAAAAGCTTACTCGGAGCGGCAACTGCAAGGAAACCGTCTAGGTCAACGTACTTAGCTCCGCCAGGCAGGAAGTCGAAACTGCGGTAGCTGTCGACGTTAATGAACCGAAATCCGTTGGTGCGAATGACGGCACTCTTGCAATGCTCAGACGACAACGAACGAGCGACGGCGGCGATCGGTCCGGTCGAGTCTACAGCGATCAAATGAACACCATTGGACCCGAATTGTTGTTGAGAAGCGAAGGCGATTACGCTAATCAGATCGCGGGCTCGCTCAGCAAAAACGCTTCGGTTGTAGCCAAACGTATAAGAGGCCGACTCACGGTTCTCGCGAACTTTTCTGGTGAGGGGTTCGACTTCTCGACCGTCGAGGAATTCCCCTTGCCAAAAAAGATCAGGCGAAATGACGGCAAATCCCTTTTTCAATAGGTCGGCGACTTCGCTGATCGGTTCGTCGCCACCGATCGCTGACTTTCCGGTCGCCGAAGTCCAAATCACTACCTGGTTCGAACTCTGCTTAGGCACATAGATGACGACGGGCACCGCTTCATTTCGTGATCGTTTCATGATGTAGCCAACCTGCCGTTCGCAGTCTGCTAAATCATGAATCGAACTTTGTTCGAACTGCAAATCGTTCTCGGTGCTGCGATTTACAGAGTGGATCGCGCCCACCAAATGATACATCGCGCCGCGAAGCACCGATCGATATTTCGTTAAGGACTCCGAGTCACTTGGGGCCAATTCCTTTAACTGATTTTGGGAGTCTTGATGCCACCAAGCGAGCAATGTACGCTCAAAGTCTGGTCCTGAGTCTGGCTTCGAATGATCCTCATCCCAAACCGACATCTCCTCAATGGCCGATCGCTGAAAGTCGCGTTCATGGAGATCGGCATTCAAATTGAAGGCGTTGTTCACGACCTCGTACATCGCTTTTCTGGAAACTGCGTTGTAGTTGTGGCCGAATTCCGTATGGTCGCTGAGCATGACGGCATCACCTTTCCCATAGAGCTCGTACACGGCCTTGATTTCCGGAAAGCCTTTCGTCGCCATTTCCTTGGTCCAATCATTAGCCGCGGTCATCCCTTGGGGTTTGGGTGCAAAGAGAGCGGAGAACTCGACATTGCCCGTGCCTACTCGAAGCAGGCACGCGTTTTCGCAAGTACATCCGCCCTGCATCGATGTCGACACCATGACCGCTGGGAACGAAACAGCAATGCGATCATCGAGAGCTGCTAAGATCATCGATTGCGTTCCTCCGCCACTGGCACCTGTTACACCGATCCGCATAGCATCGACGTCTGGCAATGACAAGAGAAAATCGACAGCGCGAATAGAAGACCAAGTCTGCAATCCCATAACGGACTGCAAATGACTTTCCGCTCGCGGGCTGAACAATCCCCATCGCTCTGCAGTATTCATTTCCGTCCGCTGCTTTGCGAATCCATGGGCGATGGCCGAAGTTATCTGTTGGCTGTCAGCATAGCCGATCATGTCGTAATGAAAGACGACACAACCCATCCGAGCCAAGTGAACGCAGCGTGCCTGCAAAGGACTTCGGCCACTGTCAGGAAACAACTCGGCACCAGTGTCGATCTCCCTTTTGGTTGCCTCTTCTCCGGCATCATAGAACCGCCCGTTCGACCAATGGCCGTGGGGGCAAAGAATTCCGGGTCGCGGTCCTCCAAATCCTTTCGGGCGGTAGAGATTCCCGGTAACATAGAAGTTTGGCATCGCTTCAAAGTAGACTTTCTCGATCGTGTAGTCACCTCGATCGCTCGCTCCGTGGATGACAGCGTTTAAGCGGGATTTGCTTGGCCACGGATACAATCCGAGCGCAACTTGAGTCTGCTGCTTCACATCTTGTCGTCGCTGTTCCCAGGCATCCAAACTTGCGGGAACCTCCATAGGAAAGTATCCGTCCAGATCTTTCAGAGGCAGAAGCCGATGATCCATCAATACTGGAGAATCGTCTCCGGTCACATCGCCAGAAACAACAGCTCCGAAAGAAAGGAGTAGGATAAGCAAGCCTACGAACAGCGAACAACGCTGGACACTGACCGACGGGCGAGGAAACTTACGCATGAGCGTGCGGAGCGAGGCTGGGACCCTACTTAGAGATCTGGCGGATAACATGGCATTTAATGAGAGATGCATCGTGAAACAGTGGGGATAGAAATGAGCACGACTGGCGGGACAATGTGTCCGTCCGATGGCAGAAGGAATTGTCCTTATAAATTGGAACCGTTCCTTTTGTCTGAACAGAACGAAGGACTTATACTATACTCGATTCCGATCGCGCGTTGGACGAAGCAACGGATTCGAGACGATTCCCACCGCATAGCAAATTCCCCACACAAAATGAGATGAAATCATCGTCCATTATTTCAATCCAACCTTTCCACGCCAATCCGAACGATATTGCCTCGGAAACATTGGAGGGAGTTTGCGTAAAGAAAGTGTCGCGCGTCGCCGTCACTGGGGCGAATGGCTTCATCGGCTCGAACTTACTCACGACGTTTTCGAAAATGGGGGTTGAAGTTCAAGCGATTGTACGCGAGAGTCGTCGCCCACATTTTCCGACTTCCATGGATGCTCCCAACATTACGTACCACGACATCGGCCTTGACTCTGTGCCTCAACTTGCGCGCGCCATGGACGGTGTCGATGCAGTGATTCATCTTGCGGGCAGAACTTCGGCGCGGTCCTATCGAGATTTTCTCGAAGTTAATCGAAACGGGACGAGGAACCTGTTGACCGCTGCTCGAAGTGTTCAATCCCATCCACGGGTCGTTTTGGTCAGCTCACTCGCAGCGGCTGGCCCCAGCACTCGGGCGAAGCCGCTGGAGGAATCTCAGGTACCCAAACCAGTCTCCAAGTACGGGCGAAGTAAACTGGCCTCTGAGAAAATCGCGATGCGATTCGCCAAAGACCTTCCGATCACAATCATTCGACCAGGCATTGTTTTCGGTCCTGTGGATCGGGCGATCCTTACACTTGTCCAAAGTATTTATCGGCTGCGCGCCAATCCAATCGCAGGATTCCATCTTCCAAAGTTCTCTTTCGTTCACGTCGATGATCTGAATTCGGCGATCATCCGAGCGACGGAGATGGGGGCAACTCTTCCAGATTCGCCACTGGAGAACCCAGGACGTGGCATCTACTTTGTTGCCGATCCCGATTCTTGTACGTTTTCTCAATTCGGTGAGTGGATTGCTCAGGGGTTGGGCGAGCACTGGCATTTCGATATGTTCCTGCCGATTTGGATGATCGGCAGCCTAGCTTGGCTGAACGAGCATGCATCGCGATGGTTGGGGGTCACAGAAACCTTTAACGTCGATAAAATTCGAGAAGCTGCGAGTGAAGGATGGGAATGCGATGTCAACGCTGCGATCACCGAATTGAAGTGGAAGCCCGGCGCAGACTTGTCCGAACGCGTTCGCCAAACGATCGAGTGGTATCGTTCGCAGCGGTGGTTAACGTAATCGCGGGATCGAGTTCGCTCCCCTGATCATGGTCAAGGAACCGATTCAACCTGGGGATAGTATGGGGACGCTCGACGTTCGTCATCTTAGCAAGGCATACACGAGCGGCGCGGAAAGACTCGTCGTTCTCGATGGCTTAAGTCTTCATCTTCAGCTAGGAGACAACATTGCCGTCATGGGGCCCAGCGGCTCCGGAAAATCGACGCTCCTTCACATCTTGGGCACTTTGGAAACGCCCTCGGGGGGCTCCATCATCGTTGACGGCATTGACCCATTTCGGCTCAAAGCAAAGGAACTCGCCCAGTTTCGTCAGACAAAAGTCGGCTTCATCTTTCAGGATCATCATTTGCTCCCGCAGCTCTCCTTGATCGATAACCTTTTGCTTCCTGCGATGGCATCCGGACGGATTCTTAAAGCTCATGTTCAGCGAGCCCATGATTTGCTTGAGCGAATCGGACTCCAAGACCGACGAAACCATCTACCAAGCGAATTGAGTGGAGGTGAGCGTGAACGGACGGCTGTCGTTCGAGCACTCATGATGAAGCCGACTTTACTTCTTGCCGACGAACCTACAGGGAACCTGGACCAAAGCAATGCGAACAAAGTAGCCGATATGCTCCTTGAACTACAGCGCGACGAACCAACGATTTTGATTGTTGTTACGCACAGCCAAGATTTGGCGAGCCGAATGCAGCGACGTTTCTACTTGCGAAATGGGCGCTTAGTGGAGGAGACAACTTGAGTTCACTTCGGCACCTAGCATTTCGGTCCATCGTCTTCAATCTGAAGCAGTCGTTTCTGGTAATGTTGGGATTGTCGGTTTCCGTTGCAGTCATTTGCGGGGCACTTCTGGTCGGAGACAGCGTCCGAGGATCGATGCAGCGGCTGGTATTGAATCGATTGGGAAAGATCGACTGGGTCATGGTCGCTCCCAATTACGTACAGGCGCGTCTGGCAGAGTCGATTGATCCCTCGGAATGGCTGAGATTCGGATTGGCTCGTCCTGTCCCGGTCATTCTCTACCCTTCAACGACCGTAGAAGTAAGCATTGGAAACGAACGGCATCGCGCAAGTTCCGTTCAGACATTAGCCGTACCGAAAGAGTTTTGGAACTTCGATACCCACCTGCCAAGTCCGATCATCGAAGACCGCAGCATAGCCGTTAACGAGAGTCTTGCGCGAGAGTTGGGAGTCAAAGTTGGCGATTTGATCACTCTTCGCATTCCGGCAAGCCAAGCCGTGCCCGCCGACAGCCCTCTCGGACGACGCGAAGACCAGACAATTTCGATTCCAAGGCTGACACTGGCAGCGATTTTCCCCGACGAATCGATCGCTGGATTCTCGCTGCTTGGAAATCAATCGGGAACAAAGAACGCATTTTTATCACTTTCAGGATTGCAGTCCGCTTTGCGTCGCGAAGGCCAAGTCAATGCACTTTTCTTCGGGAGTTCTACGAAAGAGACCTCTCAAGGTGCTTTGATCAACAAGGGCGAGATGGACCGGTCGTTTTGGACGAGCTTCGCGTGGAGTTTGGAAGATTTTGGTATTGCTCTTGAACGCATTCAGCGAGTCTATCCCGATGCGGCACGGCAAGAAACGAGTGATGATCCTCCACAGACAATCTTGGATTATTTCCAAATCTCGAGTCGACAGCTCCTGTTTTCACCAGAAGTTGAAGAGGCGATTTCCAAGGTTATCCCGTCAGAAGGGAGCAACCGAGTCTTAACCTACTTGGCTAATGCCATCCAGAAACTGCCGCAGCAAGAAGGAGCGACTCCTGCCATTGAAGTGACTTATTCCACGATCACTGGAATCGAATGGAACGGAACCTTTCCTCAGGCCGATTCTTTCGGTTTTCGACCACCTCGGCCTGGAGAAACCGTGATCAACGAATGGTTGGCGAATCGGATGGAGCTATCCGTCGGCGATCGCATTCGCGTCTTCTACTATCTGCCGGAGACTTCCTACGGAAATGAAGTGGAGGAGCACTTTGACCTTGAGGTCACCGGAATCGTGCCCCTGACACAGCCGATGCGCGGCTACGATCGCCGACGACTAGCACGCTTTGATCGACCTCCCACGCCATTCAATGATCCCGACTTAACGCCGGAAGTTCCAGGCATTACAGACCAAAACTCGATCTATGATTGGGACACTCCCTTTCCGTTGCAACGCAAAGTCTCAATCGAGGATGACAACTATTGGAAGGATCATCGGTTGACGCCAAAGCTGTATCTGTCCCTCGCTGAGGCCCAGGAGCGGTTTGGTTCGCGGTTCGGTAGATTCAGTTCCTTTCGAGTCCAACCCGACGAGGTGTCTTACGAGGAACTCAGCCGAGAACTCGCCGACTCGCTCGCGTCGAGAGCCACGGAGCTTGGTTTTCAAATGATTCCGATTCGCCATCGATTGTTGACAGCGGCTTCCGGTACCACTCCTTTTGATAGCTTGTTTTTGGCGTTGAGTTTCTTCGTTATCGTTTCTGGGCTAATTCTCGCATGGCTCCTATTTCGGCTTGGCATCGAGCAGCGTGCCGACCAGCTCGGACTACTCGCATCCTGCGGCTGGACCACAAGTCGTATCCTGAGTTTCCTCGCCTGGGAAGCACTCTTATTAAGTACCCTCGGTGGGCTTTTGGGAGTCGTTCTGGGGTGGCTCTACGCCAATGCCATGATCGCTGGTCTCAAGACGTTTTGGGTCGGAGCCATTGCCACACCGTTTCTGGAATTTCAGGCACGTTGGACCAGCCTCTTGATCGGATATATCTCAGGTGCCGCGATCACGTGGCTAACGACGACGTTTTCTGTCTTTAGGCTGATCAAATTGGCACCCCTTCAATTGCTTCGAGGCCGTGTGAGCCCAGATTCGAGAGCAAGGCGATCGAGGAGAACGCTGTTGCGATGGATCGGTGCTCTTCTTTTCGTGCTTGCGGTGTTCGCCGGTATGTTAGGATTGTTCCAGTCCAGTCAAGCAAGAGTGTTGTCGTTTTTCACGGCCGGTATGTTACTGCTGACATCAACGACGTTGTATGCTTATCATCGACTCAGCCAACGATATCCCGCGGAGCTAGGGAAGCCTCTGGGGTTCCCGATGCTCCGACTGGCGCGATTCAGCATTCACGCCAATCCTTTGCGCAGCACTCTTTCCGTCGGAATGATCTCGGTTGCAACTTTTCTCATCACGGCATTGAGCATCTTCCAAGCCAAGCCCGACATGCGTTCCGCTGGCGGATTTACCCTCGTCGGCGAAAGCTCGCAGCCAATCGTGAAAGACTTAAACGATCCTTCGTATCGGCGAGTGATTCTGGGGGACAAAGCTGAAAAGCTTCGCGACATCGAGATCATTCCAATGCGTCTCAAGATTGGAGATAATGCCAGTTGCAGCAATCTATTTCAATCGTCACAACCACGGATTTTGGGAGTCCCACCCGAGCTTGAACAGCAGCAAGCCCAAAGGCAACTCGTCGACCAGTTTCCCTGGGATTCCGCTGAATTGCCCAACGCTGCTGCGTGGAGTCTTCTCGAGGAACCTGCTTCGGGCTCCAAGGATCAACCCATTCCCGTCGTCATCGACCAGAACACGGCTCTTTGGTCTTTGCACCGCAGCGGTTCGATTGGCGAAGTTTTCTCCTATGAATACGATGACCGAGTCCTTCACTTTCGCACGGTGGGGCTGTTACGGAATTCTGTTCTTCAAGGGGCACTGCTGATCGGCCGAGAGAATCTTGAAAGAGCCTTTCCGAGCGTAGTGGGGTATCAGTTCTTTCTCATCAACGCTCCGAGCGAGAATTTACAAGACGTATCTTCGGTACTTGAAGACGGCTGGAATGACCTTGGGCTGGATGTCGTCCGATCCGAAGAGATTCTGAAGACACTGCTAGGTGTCCAAAACACGTATCTCAGCGCTTTCCAAGCCTTAGGGGCTTTGGGTCTACTGATCGGAACGATCGGTTTGGCGGTGATTCAAATTCGAACAGTTGTTGAGAGGCGTTCTGAACTCGCTCTTCTTAAGGCACTTGGCTTTTCGAATGGGCGCCTCGGAGCGATCCTTTTACTGGAGAACGCCTTATTATTGATCGGAGGCGCGATTGCGGGAGTGCTGTGCGCTTCCCTGTCGATCTTGCCGAGCGCCTGGCAAGGTCAACCTCTTGCTGATTTCCAGGGACCGCTGCTGATGGTAGTGTTCGTACTGGTGATTGGCCTTCTCGCCGGAGTCTTAGCGGCGAGGCGAGCCATTCGACTACCCTTGCTCGATGCATTGCGCGGAAAGTAGGGGAGACATCGCATGAAACGGATCGGCATTTTTGGAGGATCGTTCGACCCTGTTCATATCGGACATCTCATTCTTGCGGAATCTTGTCGGGAGTCGCTCAAGTTGGACACCGTTCTCTTGATCCCTGCCGAGGTCTCTCCGTTCAAGACGGAGCAGCGGCCGTCGTCGAGCAAGCACCGATTGGAAATGTTGGAACTTGCGACGAGCGGCAACCCGTTTTTCTCAGTCGATGATCGAGAATTGAAACGTGGTGGAATTAGCTATACCGTGGATACGCTTACCAACATCAAGCAAGAACAAAGCGATTGCGAGTTGTTTTTATTGATGGGTGCCGATTCTTTGGTTGATTTCGGGCGATGGAAAGCTCCTGAAACGATCTGCGAACTCGCCTCGCCCGCCATCGTCCATCGACCTGGAAATGCGATGATCCCTTGGGACGTTCTTCGCCCCTATCTCGATCCGAAACGGCTGCAGGCAGTGATGAACTCCTCAATTGAGATGCCCTTGATCGACATCAGCAGTCGCGACATCCGGCATCGCGTATCCATTTCCAGGTCTATTCGCTATCGCGTCCCGCCGGCCGTTGAAGCGTACATTCATCAGCATCGACTTTACCTACCGGAGGAGCAATAGCCGTTCGTTCCAATACCGCGCCTCCGTGCACTGCAACCATTCCGACGAGACGGTCTTGGAATCGACAAAAAGCGCGATCGAAGTCCAATTCAAGCAGCTCGCGAAGAATCGATGGCAAACGTCAGTTGTCTGAGTATTGTCGGTGCTTTCATCAGATTCATTCGTCGAAAGCCATCCTTGATCATCGGCGGCTTGGCAAATTAAGAGAAGCACGGCTCCGGGAGCTTTCACCGAAAATGGAGATACTTCCCAACACGACTCCGAAAGTAAATATAGCCACCTCCGATTCAAATCGGGCCGTTTTAGAGAGCTCCGATTTTTGACTCGACGATCGTTGTATTCTCAATCGAAATGAGTTATTTTGCACTGCGGTCAACTGACTCAGGAATCCAGCTAAAGATCTCCTTGGGTTGAAACTGAGGTCGACTCCCCTCTCCTTGCAAGATCGTTTTTGATTGGAAAACTATATGAGCTCTGGCAACCCGTTCTCTCCGCCCAATGTTGTTGAAGCCGAATTGGCAGCACATCAGGATGCTTTTCAGTACAACTACATGCACAACTTTAAGTTCCTATTTACCAGTCCCAATTGGCTGATGAACTGGGCGTCTGTCACTTTAGTCCTTCTCATTCCCATATTGTGGCCCATCATCCTCATCGGTTACCAGTACGAGATCATTGGAGCACTCATTTATCACCGATCGGGACGCTATCCCGATTTCGATTTCGGAAAATTCGGGAGTTATTTGGGGCGAGGCCTTTGGCCCTTCTTGGTTAGTTTTGTGGTCGGATTGTGCGCCATGCCGGTGATCTTTGGATTGCTGCTACTTCAGACTGTGCTGATATCGATTCTGGGGCAACAAGGCAACGATGGGATACTCATTGTTTCAACGTTCCTGCTGTATTTGGTGATGTTGGTTGTCAGCATTGCAATGAATCTCCTGGTGATACCCTTTCAGCTTCGTGCGGGCTTGGCGCAAGACTTCGGGAGCGCGTTCCATCTGAGTTTCGTGAAAGATTTTGTACGAAGAACTTGGATGGAGCTGGTCTTGGGGCTGCTATTTATCGTGATACTCTCGCCGTTTCTTGCGATTGGCGGTTTGCTTGTTTTTTGTATTGGATATCTCTTTGCTCTGTCGTTGCTGACACTTGCGTTTGGTTTTCACATTTACCAAATCTATCGCCTCTATCTCTCGCGAGGCGGCGAAATGGTCCCCTTCAAGCCGTAGGTTTCGTTGCTTCGGGAATCGCGTCCATTTGAATATTTTGTTCCCACACTGGTTATCGCCTTGAATTGGTCAGGACCGTTCGCGAGGCCAGCCGATCACGCCAAAGCAAGAATTATCCACTTCGTCCTGATGCTGCCTCGCTAACTTGCATCGCTATTCTGCGGATGCTCAGCAGAATTGCAAATACGTCGCAAATTTCATAACCGGTACCTGTCCTACGCTCGATGGACGATCGCAACAAAAGTCATCCACGCAGTTTGCAAATCGAAGAGCAAAGTCTCCCAATGCAATGAGCGATCGTTCATCGAACCGATGTTCATGGCGGCCCGGCGAATTGGATCAGCTGATCTTAAGGATACCGTTCGAGTCGCCGAAACTGTCAGCCTGGACACCTATT